>JAGALA010000029.1 GCA_017625935.1 Clostridia bacterium | reverse complement strand
TAATGTGTTATAATTAATTTATTAAATCTTTAAGGATATAGTATGAAGAGAATTTACGTTCAAAAGAGAATGTTCTTTTTTATGAATTTTTTTGTAATCTTATTTGCTTTGTTAGGTATTTTAGGTGGATTAAGGGATAAGAGTTTATTTAATTTATTGTGGGTTTCTTTGGGATTATTCACTTTGTCCTTATTTATGCTGATAAACAGAGTATTTTACGATGAAAAAATCGTAAGATTTAATTTTATATACCGAAAAGCAACTATAAGTTATGAAGATATTAAAGAAATATTTATAGAGTATGATTTAATTAAGGGGTATAGTGTAATTTGTAATTTAGAAACGGAAATTAATTGCAATTGTAGAAATTATCTTGAATATGTCAAAAAATGCAAAGAATTAAATATCAAAAACACCTTTTATTTTGTTGGAATTACAGAAAAAGACCTGGAAAGGTTTTTAAGTAATTATCATGGTAAAATCAAAAATTATATTTAATTTATAAAAACTACTTTTAGTACCACACATACAAATAAAAGAAACGCACCTCCAAAGGCAGGTTCTCATAAGGATATTAAGTTAAAACCATGAGAAATGCCGATTGAGAGTGGCTAAACCAAGAAAACTGCAACATGGACAAAAGTCTGTGTTGCAGTTTTCTTTATGCCTCCGCTCCCCCAAAATTTGCGCCGCAATAAACAAAGAATAAGCCCGGCGCAAAAGTTGGATTTATTTTCGAAAAAGTGCTGGACTTTCTCTCTCTTCTGTGGTATGTTGTTGTGCTGACAGAAAAGGAGGACAAGTACATGAAAAGTATGATAAAAGAGCTATGGCATGGAAATATCATTCCGCAAGAGGACAGCCGAACAAACTCAAAGGAGATGAAGGAACTGCTCGGTTATATGGCAAGGCATCATGAGGACTTAGAAAAGAGCCTAACAGATGAGCAGAAAGAGAGCTTCGAAAAGTTCCACGATTGCTGGAGCGAGTACATGAGCCTCGCCGAAGCAGCCATCTTCGAGTATGCCTTCCGCCTCGGAGCGAGGTTGGTGATGGAAACGCTACAAGATACTGAATAAAGCACGGCGGCAAGGAGCAAAAACTCCTTGCCGCAAAATTATTATTTGCTGAAAACAACCGTGACGGTCGTACCGACACCGAATTCGCTTTCGATGGAAAGCTCTGCATCCGAAATGGCGCATATGTGCTTAACGATTGCAAGACCGAGTCCCGTACCGCCGATACGCTTGGAGTGGGATTTATCCACTCGGTAGAAGCGTTCGCAAAGGCGAGGCAGATGCTCTTTTTCGATACCGATGCCCGTATCTTCGACCTTGAGGCAAACGCCTGTATCCGTTTCTGCAATGGAAACCGTTACCGAGCCACCGTCCTTATTGTATTTGATGGCGTTAGAAACAAGATTTTCGACAAGCTCAAAAATCATTGTCTGATCGGCGCAAATCTTTGCAGAACCTACGATATTAGAGGTAATATTTCTGCTTTGTGCCTTCTCGGAAAGTCCGTCGAGAACCTCTTTTGCGATATCCTCAAGAGCCACTTCGGATAACGCTCTTACGGGAGCATCTCCGCTTTCGATCTTGGAAAGCATCAGCATATCCGAGATCAGAGAGCCGAGGCGGAGGCATTCTTTATAGATCCGTCCAAGCTGTTTTTTGGAGGTATCGTCCATACCTTCCTTGTTCATCAAAACCTCGGCAAAGCCTTGCATAACCGTAATAGGTGTTTTTAACTCGTGAGAAGCGTTGGCAAAGAAATCACTCTTTTGCTTCTCAATCATCTTTTCATTCGTAATATCCGTAACGATAATGATAGCGGAGATATCGTCGCAGATGACCTCGTTTGCTACTTTGGTAATGACTACCGACAGATGCTTATCGTCATAAACACAGTTGAAAGCAAAGTCCTCTCCGAGATGCTCGGTGATCTGCTCGTAGACAGGAAGCTTTTCAATCAGGAAAACAAGATCTCTGCCAATATCGTGATGCGTTCCGTTAAACATTTCAAAAGCTCGCTTATTTGCGAACACGATGCGCTTCGAGCTATCAAGCGCAATAATGCTTTGCGATACGTTATCAAGCACGGCGTTCAGCTTCACTCTTTCGCCGTCTGCAACGCGGATATGACTATGAATGTTTGCATTCAGCTCGTTTATCTGATTCAAAACTCCGAACAGCTCAGGCTCGCTCATATCGGTCTTGATCGGTGCATACTGTCCTTCGTTTAGGCTCTTTAAGCTATCGCCAATCTCGGTTACCTTGGATGAAACGTTACGGGATATAAAGGTTGAGAGAACAAAGGAAAGAATAAGTGATACCGCAAGAACGAGGATGAAAAGCGGAATGATGGCGGTAAAGTAAGGTGTCACTTGGCTACTTCTTACCGCAAGTCGAAGAATCACCTCCGTACCGTCCGAAAGGGCGGTTTTTGTTGCGTAATAGGTCATATCACACTTGAAGGTTTCCGAATATCTTTCTACGGTATCGGGCTTGCCTTCAAGGGCGTTTTTTATTTCCTCACGGTCTCTGTGATTTTCGAGGGGAGCTTTCGTGTCGCTCTCGTAAAGAACATTACCGTCTGTATCGAAAATCGTAATACGAAGCTCGGGGTTATCAGAGTACTTATTAAAGACTGCAAAATCGCTCTGCTCATTCATCAGCGTAGCGGCAAGCTCGGTTTCATCCTTCAAGCGTTCGCTTACGATCTTATTCGTATTCATATTAACGGCAATGATGCCGAACACGAACATCAGAAGAACGCAGGCAAGCGTTGAGGCAAACACCTTATAAAATATCTTCTTTTTCATAAGCTATTGCCCCACAAAGCGATAGCCGATACCGCGCACGGTAACGATCACATCGCCTCCACCACATTCGGTAATCTTGTCACGTAGCTGAGAGATATGTATATCAAGCGTTCTCGTTTCGCCCATATAGCTCTCGCCCCAAACCTCACGGAAAAGCTCCTCGCGCTCGATGGTAACACCTGCTCGTGCGATCAGGATTTTGAGAAGCTTGAATTCCTTCAAGGTAAGCCCAAGGTCGTGTCCTTCGTAAAAGATCTTATAAACGTTATTGTCAATGACAAAGCCTTTCTGACTTGTCACGTAAAGGTTAGCGCGGCGAATGTTTGTCTTGACACGGGCGATCAACTCAAGCACCGAGAAGGGCTTTGTCATATAATCGTCAGCGCCCTTGTTCAATCCTTTTACAGCACTTATCTCATCGGACTTTGCACTTACGATAATAACAGGAATCTTCTCGTCCATTTCTCTTATCTTTGTTAGAATCGTATAGCCGTCCATATCGGGGAGCATAATGTCAAGAATTATTAGGCTTGGGCGAGTCTTTTCAAAGCACCGAAAAAAGTCCTTACCGTTCTCAAACATTTTGGTAAGGAATACTCCTTCAAAAGCTCCTTCGTATAATTCTCTTATGCCTTCGTCGTCTTCGACGATATAAATCATCTCATCCATTAAAACTTTTGATGTACCCCCGTTTCGTTATATTTTGTCCACTCGGCAACGTTCACGGCGTGGTCGCCGATTCGTTCCAAGTATTTTGCGACCATCATCAGCTCAATGGCTTGGTCGCCGTTTCTGCCGTCCTTTTTGATCAGCTCGATGAGGTCGGTCTTGACAGCGAGGAACATATCGTCCATTTGATCGTCAAGTGCGATCACCTCGTCGGCAAGAGCCTCGTCGTTGTTAATAAAGGAGCTTACGCTCTCTCTGACCATCTTGACCGCAAGATTGCCCATAGCGGTAATGTGCGTGAGCTTCTTAATATAAGCGTCGCCCGGCATTGTGTAAACAAGGTCGCCAATATCAGCGGCTTGGTCGCCGAAGCGTTCAATGTCGGTTATCATCTTAAGCGCAGTGGAAACCTCACGAAAATCCTTTGCAACAGGCTGTTGCTTTAAGAGAATACGCATACACTTCTTCTCAATCGCCATCTCGTACTCGTCCACACGCTTATCCATAATACCGATGCTTTTGCCAAGCTCACGGTCACGGTTTACAAGCGCGGTGATGGCATCCGAGATCATCTGCTCGGTAAGGCGACACATCTCGACAAGCTGTGTTTTTAAGTCGGCAAGCTCTTCTTCAAATATTTTTCTGATAGACATATCACTATCTCCTTAATATTATACCATAAATTTGTTACAAAATCAACCGAATCTTCCCGTAATATAACGCTCTGTGCGCTCATCTCTCGGAGAAGTGAAAATATCGTCGGTGTTGCCGTACTCAACAAGCTCACCGAGAAGGAAGAAGGCGGTCTTATCAGCAATTCTCGTTGCCTGCTGCATATTATGCGTTACGATCACGATGGTCAAGTCCTTTTTCAGTTCCTCCATCAGCTCCTCGATCTTGCCCGTGGAGATTGGGTCAAGAGCCGAGGTAGGCTCGTCCATCAGAAGCACCTTGGGGCTTGCCGCAAGAGAGCGTGCAATGCAGAGTCTTTGCTGCTGACCGCCGCTCATACCGAGAGCGTTTTTACGAAGTCGATCCTTGACCTCGTCCCAAATGCTTGCACGGCGCAACGACTGCTCAACGATCTCGTCAAGCTCGCTCTTTTTGGTAATACCGAAGGTTCTCGGAGCGAATGCGATATTATCGTAAATGCTCATCGGGAACGGATTGGGCTTTTGAAACACCATACCAACGTTCTTGCGAAGAACGTTCACGTCGGTTTCCTTATCGAAGATGTCGACTCCACCGATGCGGTATTCGCCTTCAATACGGCAGCCTTCCACAAGGTCATTCATTCTGTTGAATATTTTAAGAAAAGTGGATTTTCCGCATCCCGAAGGCCCTATAAGAGCCGTAACCTGTTTTTCAGGAATCTCTATGTTTATATCTTTCAAAGCGTGAAAATCACCGTAGTAAAGGTTACAACCCTTGGCGGTGATATCCATCCTGCCTATAAATTCATTCATGCTTTACTCCTTTATATATGCTTGAGAGTTTTCGCTTGCGAAAACTCATGTGCGAAGCAGTTTTGTTGCGGTTTCGAATAAATGTTATCTTCGCGCTAATCTCCATATGTTGATTTTCTGATTAGATTGCCAATCCAACCTGCGAGCAGGTTCAGTAGCATAACAAAGACAAGAAGAACGACAGCCGTAGCAGCCGCTTCATCGGGATAACCGTGGCTTGCGAAATAGTAAATGTCAAGAGCAAGGCTTGTGCCCGGTGACATAAGACTTTCGGGAACCTTATTGACAACCATACCAATGGTAAGAATCAGAACCGCACTCTCCGAAACGACTCGACCGATTGCAAGGATAATTGCGGTTACGATACCGCCTGCGGCAGAAGGAAGGACGATCTTGAATATGGTTCTGACCTTGCTTGTACCAAGCGCATACGCGCCTTCACGAAGTCCGCCTTGCACCGAAAGCAGGCTCTCTTGTGTGGATCTGACAATGGTAGGCAGAATCATAATCGCAAGTGTGATACCGCCTGCAAGCATCGAATAGCCCCAACCGAAAGCGACCACGAAGATCAGATAACCGAAAAGACCGTAAACGATACTCGGAATGCCTGCGAGAGTTTCGGTAGCGACTTGAACGATCTTGACGAACTTGCCCTTGTTGCCCGTATATTCGACAAGGAAGATAGCACTTGCCACGCCGATCGGAACTGCAATAATAGCAGCTATTCCGACGAGCTGAAGTGTACCGATAAACGCAGGAAGAATAGAGGGAGAATCCTTATAATCTCCAAAAAGAAGGTCTATCGAAAGCTTATCCATGCCGTTGATAAGCACGTAAGCGATAACGGCGACCAATGCAACGAGCGAAATAATAAGAGCGACGATGCAAACGTATTTCAGTGCAGAATAAAATTTTCTCATTTCTTTGCACCTCGTCTTTCCTTGCCGGTGATTTTGCCGGCAATCTTGTCGGCGACCTTGTCGCTATTGTCTTTTTTGAGCAACGAGAAGCTGACGTTGAGTATCAGGGTGAATACGAACAGTACAACGCCCGTTGCGATAAGAGCAGAAAGCGCATCTCCGTTCAGCTCCAAAGCACCCATAGCAATGTTTGCGGTCATTGTTCTTACGCTTTGGAATAGACTTTCGGGCATCTCAGGGCTTCCGCCTATGACCATAATAACAGCCATTGTTTCACCGATCGCTCGTCCGATAGCGAGAACGACACCGGCGAGAATACCGCTTTTTGCGGCAGGCAGCATAATCTTAAAGGTTGCTTGCTCCTTAGTTGCGCCGAGAGCGAGCGCACCTTCGTAGTAGGTGTTTGAAACACTATTCAGAGAATCAAGGCTTACGCTTACGATGGTCGGTAATATCATAATTCCAAGGACGAGCGAAGCCGAAAGAATACCGTAACCAACGCCTGTAGGCGAAATGTAATCTCTGATGAAAGGAACAATAATCGTCATACCGAACAGACCGAAAATGACCGAAGGAATGCCTGCGAGCAGATTGATCATCTGTCTGATGGGAGCGACGAGCTTCTTCGGGCAGAACTTGTAAAGTGCTATCGCCGTAAGAAGTCCTATGCCTATACCGATGATAACAGAAAGTGCCGTAACGTAAAGAGAAGCTACGATCATCGGGAATATCCCATAGCTTGGTGTGTCGGCAAGCGGCGCCCAATCGCTTCCAAAGAGAAACTTTGCAAATCCTGTCTTTGCGATAAACGGCACACCGCTTACTAACAAAAATATCGTTATCGTCGCAAGCGCGAGAATTGAAAAGATCGCGGAGAAAAGGAATACTCCGCGCATTACCTTTTCTCTCGCGTTAATAAATCCGTACAGATTTCTCATATTACTTTGAAACGCCTGCCCAAGTCTTGATAGCAGAATCGCCTGCCTCTACGTTGTAGATGTTCTTAAGATCTTCAAGAGAAATGTTGTCAAAGGTGTTTGCCTTATTAACGATTACAGCAATACCGTCCTTGGCAACCTCGTAGTAGGTGCAGTTGTCCGCTTTAGAAGAATTGAAGGCTTCGGAGATCATACCGAAATCGGACACGCCGTTCTTGGCATCGTTATATCCCGTGCCGCTTCCACCGCCACCGACGGTAACGCTGACACCGCTCTGCATTTCCTCAAATTTAGCTGCGAGCTTCTCCATAAGGGGCTTGAGTGAGGTGCTTCCCGAAATTGCGATCTCACCGGTTAGACCGGGAACTACGGTATAAGCAACCGCGCCTTCCTTGGTGGAAACGTAACCGTTGTCGGAAATGATGGTCTGTGCATCAGAGCTTTGAAGGAAGGTAAGGAATGCGGTGTTGACCTCACTTGCCACCTTGCTCTCTTGATAAACTACGTTAAGTGGACGGGAAATCTTATAAGAACCGTTCTTGATGTTCTCAAGAGTAGGCTCGACACCGTCAACCTTGAGAACCTTTACCTCGTCGGTAATGTAACCAAGGCTATCGTAGCCGATGGCAAGAGGATTGCCTTTGACTTCTTGGAGAACGGCGGCTGTGCCTGTTGCAACGATAACGCCCGAAACATCGGTTTTACCTTTGAGTCCGATAATCTCCATAAATGCGGATTTCGTTCCGCTACCGTCCTCACGGGTGACAACGCTGATGTTCTTGTTTTCATCAAACTTTGCGCCACCGCAAGAGGTCAGCGCACCAAGAGTGCAGAGTGTGAGTGCGAATGTAAGTATGAGTGCAAAAATCTTTTTCATTGTTCAAAATCTCCTTTTCGTGTTTTGCACCATCATTATACCGCAGATGAAAAATCCTAACTACCATACTTTCGTTCGGTGCGTGTAAGGTTTATGTAAATTCGAAAAATCCGTGACAATCCGGGAAGCGAAATAACGGTGTTTTAGACCGATTGTGCCAAAAGAAATATTATTTCCAAAAAGCGAAAAAATTATTCAAAAAGGTATTGACAAACTAAAAATCTTATGTTAGAATAAAGCCCCTCACAGAGATGTGAGCTTCAAAATCGAATAGATGTATCAAGTGCCAAATTAACTCTTCGGAGCATAACATAAGAGGTCGAGCGATGACCTCGCAAACTGATTTGAGTCAAAAGACTCGTACTTACATATCGGCACGGAGCATTATAGTTTTAGCGAACGAGTGCCGTTCGCTTATTGGTGTTTCCGTAAAAGCCTGTGTGTAAATACGAGTCTTTTTGTTTTGTCATCAGGAGGTAAAAATGAAACGCAAAAATTTCTTCATCGTGTCCAATCAAATATTCGATTTCAAATTGAAGCCAAAAGAGTTCTTCGTGTATTGCTGTTTGCTTCGTCATAGCGATAAGAACACCGACAACTGTTTCCCTTCGCGCCGACTCATTGCAACCGAGTGCAGCATGGATAAGAAAACGGTTGACTCCGCACTCAAAGGATTAGAATCGAAAGGTCTTATCAAAAAGGATCATCGCTACCGAGAAAACGGTTCGAGGACAAGCAATATGTATCATCTTGTTTCTCTCTTGGAATAGTGTAAAAATTCCTTCGGGGTGGCTTCGGAAATTCTTATCCATAAGAAGATTAAAGAGAGCAAGAGATTTACTAACAGAAAAGAAAAAGATATAAAGAGCTGTCATAACAGAACGCAATAATTGATACGCATAATCAAAGAAAGAGCGAATCACAGCCGACTCGTATATATTCTTCTTTTCTGCCCGTGTAAGCCCCAAGAAAGCCCTGTGTGACGGTTTGAGAAGGAGAACGGCCAAGTACGCCAATCCCCCATGACAACGCAAAAATCGGGCTAAATCGAAGAAGGTTGAGAAAGATTAACCACGCCCGATTTTGTTGCAGGAATAAGCGCGGCGACAAATGCCGACCACGCAGATCACTTTGCACGGCAACGCCGAGCAAAAATGAGCGATTTTGGGGCTTTTTCGGGCGATTTGAGCCTCTTTTGTCCAAATTCAGAGCTATTTTCTATGGCGACATTGTTGCGCAAATTTAAGACCCGTGGGGACATGGTTGCGCACGAAAACCCGAAAGTGCCGATGAAATAAGGAGATTTGCCTGCACAAGCAAGGCGACATAGCCGTATAACGGCAAAAAACAACACTCATTGCCTCTATCTGTACATTAAAATTTATGGAGGATTCAGAAATGAAAGAAAACGAATTCATGATTGAAAAAGCAATCAACACACCTAACGGCAATGAGTATTCAAGAGATGACCACATCGCAATCGCACGGAGAACGAAGTATTTTTCTCGTGACGGCGTTGTGCTTACGAGAAGAAATTACAGCATAGGCGGTATGACCTATCTTGTAAATTCTTTCTTCTGCCCGTCAAGGTGTCCCTCGGCAAACGAAGGACTAAAGCGTTTGATGCAACAAGAGATTGAAAACAATTCTTGAACTTACAGAAAAACGCTGGACTTTGAAACCGATTGATGATATGTTGTAGGTGCGGAAATCTCTATCCGCCTACACTCTCAATCGGTTTGACACAGAAGGAGGAAAAGATATGTCAAACCAAAATCAAAAGAAAATAACAGCACTCTATTGCCGTCTCTCCCAAGAGGATGAACTCAAGGGCGACAGCAACAGCATACAGAATCAAAGAGCCATCCTTGAAAAGTATGCAAAGGATAACGGCTTCGAGAACACACAGTTCTTCGTGGATGACGGTTACTCAGGCGTGAGCTTCAACCGCCCGGCGTTCCAAAGTCTTATCGAGATGATGGAGCGTGGCGAGGTGGCAACGCTCATCACAAAAGACCTCTCCAGACTTGGCAGAAACTATATTGAGGTCGGTCAGTACACCGAGCTGATATTCCCACGCCTTGATGTTCGCTATATCGCCATCAACGATAACTTCGATTCACTCTACTCGGAAGGCAACGAGCTTGCTCCGTTCAAGAACCTGTTCAACGAATGGTACGCAAGAGATACAAGCAAGAAGATCAGAGCTGTGGTGAAAGCAAAAGCAGAACGAGGTGAGCGTGTCGGAACGGTTGTGCCTTACGGATACAAGCGTGATCCCGAACGCAAAGGTCATCTCCTCATCAACGAGGAAACAGCACCCATAGTCAGAATGATATTCTCACTGTGTGCGAAAGGAACTGGACCGAGGAATATTGCGAACATCCTACGTGAGAAAAAGATACTCAAGCCAACGATGTACCGTTACAACTCACAAGGCATCTATGGAACAGTAACAGATACAGATGCTCCTTACGGATGGACTTCAACTACGGTTGCCGGCATTCTCAAAAACGAGATATATCTCGGTCATACCATTAACTGTCGCACTACGGTGGTATCCTACAAGGATAAGCGTAAGAAAGAGCGTCCCGAAAGTGAATGGTATCGTGTTGAGAATACTCACGAAGCCATCATTGACAAAACGACTTGGGAGCTTGCTCAAGCAGTTCGTCAAGGTAAACGCAGAAGAACTGCAATGGGTGGCATTGATAAGTACAGCGGTCTGTTATACTGTGCCGATTGCAACTCCAAGCTATACTTCATTCGAGGAACAACGCTCAAGCCCGACGCCTACGGATTTATTTGCAGCCGATACAGAAAGCACATGGGCGAAGCTCAATGCACACCGCACTCCATCAGAGCAAAGGTGCTTGATGAGATAATCCTTGAAGAAATACGCAAGGTCACCTACTACGCACGCGCCCAAACTCGTGAGTTCGTCAGCTTTATAAATCAAAAAAGCTCTGCGGAAAATCGCAGAGAACTGCATGCAAGAATGGTAGAGCTGGCGAGTCTTGAAAAACGCAACAACGAGTTGAACGCTCTGTTCAGGCGACTCTATGAGGACAATGTTCTCGGCAAGGTCACCAATGAGCAGTTCCGTATGCTCTCCGACGGTTACAACACCGAGCAACGAGAGATCACTGAGCGACTTCCGATAGTCAAGCAAGAGATAGAGGATCTGAAAGCAGCGGCAACCAATGTCGAGAGATTTGTGGATATTGCAAACAAGTACACAGATTTAAGGGAGCTGACTCCCGAAGTGCTTCGCACATTCATAGAGCGAATCATTATCCACGAAAGAACGGCAAAGCATAGCAAAACCGCAACGCAGCAGATCGACATCTACTTCCGCTATATCGGAAAACTCGCACCCGAACAAGTCGCCTAAACACACAAAACGGAATAGGACGGACAGCCGAAACTGTCCGTCCTACATACCGAGTACCGCCTATACGCAGTTAATATCCTTATGAGAAACTGCGTAATGGGTGCGTTTCTTTTATTTCGAGTATGGGTGCTCGGGATTTGAACTTAACGGATCGACTTTTGAGCAGATTTTTGTGTATGTTATTGATTTGTCAGGAATTCTATGGTATAATTCAGACGCTTGATTTTTAATGAAAAATAAGGAAGAAAAAATGATTTCACAAAAAGACTTCATAAAAGCAACCGAGGAATATAATACATTTGAAAAGAGCGTGCCGGCTTACTATTTCAGACGGGCGTTTCATTCAGATCATTCTGTCAAAGCCAAGATCACCGTGGCAGCATGTGGATTTTATGAGTTTTATTTTAATGGGAAGCATATTACAAGAGGTTTTTTGTCTCCATATATCAGCAACACAAACGACTATATATATTAGGATGAATATGACGTAGTGCTCAATGCAGGCGAAAATGTGTTTGGTGTTCTGCTTGGTAACGGTTTTCAGAACAATCCCGGCGGATATATCTGGGATTTCGACAAGGCAGATTTCAGAAGCGCTCCCATGTTTGCTATGACTGTAACGCAGGGACAACAGGTTTTGCTCCACAGTGACGAATCCTTTAAAATCGCTCCGTCGCCGATCCTGAGTGATGATTACCGTTTCGGAGAGTTTTATGACGCTAATTTTGAGATTGAGGGTTGGAATAGAGTAGGATTTGACGATTCCGATTGGAAAAACGCTATGCCCGCAGCAGCGCCAAAGGGTGAGCTGCGTTTGGCGGATATCGCTCCCATCACGAAAGAGCGTGAGATCGAGCCTGTCCAAATTATCAAGTGCGAGGACGGTTATATTTACGATTTTGGCATATCTCATGCCGGTATATGCCGTTTGAGCATTAACGGAGCTCAGGGGCAAAAAATTGAATTAAGATACGCCGATTCCTTGAAGGACGGAGAGCTCAATCTTGCGCAGGTCTGGTTCGTTCGCGATATGTGGGAACGTGATAAAAACATTGTGCACAAAGACACTTATATTTGCAAAGGGATTGGTACGGAGATATATCAGCCCACGTTCACCTATCACGGCTTCCGTTATGTAAAGGTGAGCGGAATTACGGAGGAGCAGGCTACAAAAGAGCTTCTTACGTATCTTGTTTATCATACCGAGTTGCATACACGGGGAGATTTTAACTGCTCCGATCCTGTAGCAACTACTCTTCAGGAAATAACAAGACGCAGTATCGTATCAAATTTCCACCATTTTCCAACCGATTGTCCGCAACGCGAGAAAAACGGTTGGACGGCAGATGCAGCGCTTTCCTGCGAAGCAGTGCTGTTGAATTTCGATCCCGAAAGGAACTATCGCGAATGGATGCGGAATATCTGTAAGGCACAACGAGAAGACGGCGCACTTCCGGGTATCGTTCCCACGGGAGGTTGGGGCTTCCATTGGGGCAACGGTCCTGCATGGGACTGTGTTCTGGCATATCTTCCGTACTACACCTATCTCTATCGCGGTGAGACGGATATGATTACCGAGTCCGCGCCGTCCTTTCTGGCTTATCTGCGGTATTTGAGGACTCGTTGCGACGAAAACGGTTTGTTGAGCATCGGGCTTGGCGACTGGTGTCATGTTGGAGGGGTCAATCCTCCTAAGGCACCCTTAACGGTTACTGATACGATAATGTCAATGGATATCGCATCAAAAATTGCAATTATGCTTGATGCAATACATATGCCAAATGAAGCGGACTATGCCCGGGGCGAGGCGCAAAAATACCGAGAGGCTATCCGCAAAGAGCTTGTCGATTTCACAACGATGCTTGTTAGGGGCGACTGCCAAAGCAGTCAAGCAATGGCTCTTAATTACGGTGTTTTTGATGAAGCCGAGAAAAACGGCGCATTTGAAAATCTCTTAAAGATGATCCACGATTGTGATGATCATATGGACGTTGGTGTGTTGGGCGGAAGAGTTATTTTCCATGTACTCACGCAATTTGGATATAGCGATCTTGCATATAAAATGATCACACGTGAGGATTTTCCGTCTTACGGCGAATGGCTTAAACGTGGTGCAACTACACTTTGGGAGAACTTTATTCCTGACAGTGTTGATTCCATGAATCATCATTTCTGGGGAGATATCAGCGCTTGGTTTATCAAGTGTATCACAGGTATTCAGCTCAATCCCAACAAAAACGACGCAAACGAAATCATGATTGCCCCGTCCTTTGTGACCGCCCTTGATCACGCGTCGGCTTATCATATCACACCGCGTGGCAAAATATCAGTGTCGTGGAGACGGGAAAACGAGTGTATTATTCTCGATTTAGAAATTCCGCATGGTATCACTGCAACGGCAGAAATGGAATCTCATTTCTGCTTTGAAAACGGAGAACGCTCAAAATCTGTTGTGACCGGAGTCTACAAAATTGTTCAAATGCGGTGACACCGAAAACAACAATGGCATCTATTAAGGAAGCACAACACAAATAAAAGAAACGCACCCATTGGAGGTGCGTTTCTTCTTTTATTTCGAGTATGGGTGCTCGGAATTTGTACGCGCGACCGACGGAGGAGGTCGGGGGTGAGCGCACTAAAAACGATTGAGTATCGTTTTTAGAAGCGTGTAACTAAAATAGGAAGTCCCCGAAGCAATTTGTAATTGCGACACAGGACGACCATATTTTAGGAAGGGCAACGAAAAATCTCACCTCCAATTTTCACAATAAAGGTATAGATTTATTCTTTAAAGTGTTTTTTATGGATACAAATAAAAAGCTTGAATTACTGCTTGATTTTATGTACTTTAACTCTTGAGGCACTGTATAATGATTTTCATAATTTAAACTATATTTATAACAACAGTACGCTGTTTTATAGTCCTTTTCTTCAATTGAGATGAATCCTAGTCTGCGATAGAATCTTGCTTTATTAGTATGGGATTCTAAATATTCTTTCATATCCAATAGTGTTTTTTTGGCTAATTCAAATTGTTTAGTACAAATATAACACTCAACCAATTCAAAGCGAGCACTTATTCCTACAGGATTCAACTTTAAACATTCATTTAAAGTTTCAATTGCCTTTTCAAATTTTTTTTGCTCGAAAAGTTCAATTCCTGACATAAACATATCTTTATAATTATTACCAGATAAATAAACAACTTCTGTCTTGGGTTTGTTTACTTTAACATACAAAGCAAATTCCGTAAAATTTTCAAAATAATATCCTTCTCCAACAGAATCAGATAAAACTACTTTTTCATTCATACTTAATTTCCTTCTAGTTATTGATTACATTATATATTTATTTTTTATTATTGTCAATGCTTTATAATACAACTTCTTTTTAGTGCATTGTTTTAATATTTGCAGTTTAGATTTACAATTTCACTTTTATTATTGAATTTTTCATAATAAAATGATATAATTAGTATAGATAATTCTAATTTCACTACAAAAAATAATAATCAAATCATCTATAGAAAGGATTAGGCAAATATTAAATGGATATAATTGATGAAAAATTAAGAAACGAGTTAGTAGAAAACAAAATGGCAGAAGATGTTAATTTAGTTGTTTCATTTGTGAAAAATTCAACTTGGAGTGGTTTTTTAGGTAGTTTAGGATCTAGCATTGTAGAAGCAAGTAGTAGATATTATTTGTCAATTTATCAAGAAAAACTTTTTATTTTTAAAGTAAAAAATTTTTTCAAATACAACGGAATTGACGAAAAAACAATCGTTGAAATAAATATAAATGATTTAAAAGAATTTACTATAAATGGCAAAAAAGATTGCTTGACGGAGAAGAAAATAAAGAACACCAATCCGAAAATACTTATTAAATATGCTGAGAAAAAAATAGTTGGTATTATAGATATATTTGAATACAAGCAAAATGCAAACTTAATATTAAAGAAAATTTATAATAATATTATATCATAGAAATTATGCTGATATAAAGATTCGACTCCCCCACCACATCCCACAACAAAGGACACCATTTGGTGTCCTTTTTTCGTTGAGTTGGTGCGGAGGCGGGTTCCAAGCCCACAATATTATAACAAGTTTTCATTTACAAAATAAAAAACGTGCAATTTTATGATATAATGAAATAAAAGTGTAACCCTTTCGCCTCAAACGGTGCTTATTTAAGTGAGGGCGTTAATCTAAGGAAAGGAGAAAATTCTATGGATGACATAAAAATTGTCGAGCTGTTTTTGGCGCGGGACGAGGCGTCAATCAAAATGGCTGCGGAAAAATACGGACACCGCTTGCGTCTTTTGTCTTACGGAATTGTAGGTGATATGCAAACAGCCGAGGAATGTGAAAACGATACATATTTGGAAGCGTGGAAATCCATTCCGCCCAACGAGCCAAGAGATTATTTATACGCATTTCTTGCCCGAATTACCCGTCATATTTCGCTCAACTGCTGTCGAGACAGAGCGCGCTTGAAGCGCAGCGCACTAATATGCGAGCTAAGCTCCGAGATGGAGGAGTGTATTCCCGCTTCAAGCAGCGGAGATGGCTTTATTGACGATTTTTTGCTTGGCGAAGCACTAAACGGCTTTTTGGGCAAGCTGGACGAGGAAAAGCGCAGCATTTTCATTCGGCGCTATTGGTTTTTTGACTCCATAGACGATATTTCCAAGCGCTTTGGCATATCCGAGAGCAAGGTGAAGGCGGTGCTTTTTCGCTCTCGCATTAAGCTAAAAAAGCATCTTGAAAAGGAGGGCTACATTATATGAATGGAAAAGAGCTTTTAGAAAAAATGGAGCTTATCGACTCCGCTTATATAGAGGCGGCGTCCGTTGCTCCGAGGAAAAAGAGATTCAACACGCTAAAGGCGTGGGTGGCAATCTCTGCGTGCCTTGTCTTGCTTATTTCAGCAACGCTCGGCGCGTATGCCTTTGCCAAGGAAACAAAAAGATACAACGATGCGGTAGCGTTTTTCGATGATTATGACTTAAAGACCGACGGGCTTTCTCGCGCGGAAATTAAAAGGGTTTACCGCGATATAATTACAAAATCATTTTCTTATTCCAAAACCTCAGAGGTGATAATAAACAGTATGTCATCGGAGCAGCTCTCGGGATATGAGATACTTCAAGAAAATATAACCTCGGAATATATAGAAAACCTTTGGAATTACAAAAATTACAGCGGCGCCGACACGTCCGCCAAAAAGGGCGTCAGCTACAGCTATTACTCGGAGTATAAAAGAGATGACTCTCTCGGCTTTGACGTCCACGACAAAAGCTATTTGGAAAAATATGACGGAGAGGAGCTTGTGTGGCGCACAGAGATATCCGAGTTTGCAATATACGGCTATGAAGCGGTTTCGGACGGCGTTATTGCTTACGGAAACACATACAGATGGTCAACCGATCAGCCGAGCTACGCGTGGCTTATGAAGGTCGATACAAACGGAAATGTTGTGTGGAAGCAAGCCTTAAATAGCGGCTTTGAGGACGAATTGGTTTCCGCAATTATCGAAACCGAAACGGGTGGGTATTCGGTAATCAGCCGAGGTGACTACGAGTACATTTGCTTGAGCAAATTTACAGCAAGTGGAAAAAGAGAGAGCTTTAACAAAACAAAAATAGGCAATTACGGGATTTTCAGTGTGGTGCGCTCGACAAGCGGCTATATAGTTCAGCTTGGCAGCCATATGACAAGCGAGCATGCGAAAATTTTGAAGCTTGATGAGGACGGAAACGTTAAGGAAGCGTTTGTTTACGGAGAAGAAAACGTTGATTATTATATTACCGATATGGTTGAGTATGACGGAAAAATCTATCTTTCCACATATGCCGTGCCAAAGCACGAATCAAAAAACGAAATTGGACCTGTGCTTGAACATATCTTTGAAAATAACATAATTGGCATATCAAGTGAGAAGCTCACCCCATTGCTTCGCAAAAATTATACCGCGCTTTTGCTGGTGTGTGACTCAACGACAGGAACACCAAAGGAGTTTTATTCCGTTAGCGGCTCCTTGGGTGGTGAGCTTGACGTGAGCGAAGCAGGCGAGCTTGTTTGGGACGTAGAGAGCATAACCTCATCCTTCTTTTCACCGTACACCAACGCATATACCGTCGCGGGAACGTGCTACGTGTTCAGATATACGTTTGATACCGAGGGCGCACTAAAAAGCCAGCAAAAAACAGACGAAATAACATCGTTTTGGCGGTAATTATATTGATTTTGATTTTTGATTATGATAAAATTTAATGAGAAAGAGGGTGGTTGTATGGTATACGCTGTCAAAGCATTTGGCTTTTTGCTTGTTCCTGTTGTGATTTTAGGAATAATTATGTTTTTTATAAAGCCAAAAAAGGACAAGAACGTGGTTTGCTTACCGCGGTTTATGGCGCTTTTAGGTGCTATCGAGTGCACATTTTTCCTTGTTCCGACATTTATTTGTGCATACACCGACCAGCCCGTGCTTCTTCCAACACTTTTTCTTTTAATTTCACTTCTCGGCGTTGTACTGATTGTTGCTTATATAAACTCTCGAATAACATATGACGAGAGCGGATTTTGCGCTAAAAGCTTTTTTGGTGTAAAAAGACACTTTTCCTACGGCGAGGTTAGCGCATACAAGGAAAATATGGGTGAATACTTTATCTACGTGGGCAAAAAGCGCGTAATGGTTGACAAAATTTCCTTGCAAAGCGGTGATTTTTTGAAGCGCGTTAAAAAGGAATATTCAAAGTGTCACGGCGGTGCACCGATTCCCGAAATTAAGAAAAGCAAGCTTGATATTTTCAAGGGAAACGTAAAGGAGCCGACGAGCTTCTTAATAGTGTTCATTATTCTTGGCATAGCTTTGATTGCATTTTTCGGCTTCATACTGTATTATGCATATCTTAACCCGTATGGCGAGAAAAACACGGAAGCAAGCGAGGTGCAATTTTCGTCATACGAGGTTGGCAAGAGCGAAATCATTATGCACTCAACCGATAAAGAGCTTTATAAAATCAGATTTATTGACCCCGATATATATGAAGAAAAAATAGCCGAGCTTGTAAGCTCGGGCGAGAAGGCGACTGTATATTCCGTCAAGGCAACACCGAGGGGTGGAGATGATTTTTATTGTATAAAATCAATGAGCGCGGGCATCACGGAAATTTTCAGCTTCGACGAAAGTAACGAAGCACACCGCTTGGAATATGGCAATCTGATTATTTTACCGATTATTATGGGAGCTTTTTACCTTTTTTGGGTTTTGGGAACAATAATTGTAGGCAGAAATCCGCATAGGTTCAAAAAATGGATTGTTAAGCTGTTTTTCAAAAATGGGTATATAAATTATACAAATAATTAAACAAGAAACTACCATACCTACCGACAAAAAGGGACGGAGAGTGCATTAAGCTCTTTGTCTCTTTTTTGACAAGTATTGCTT
This sequence comes from Clostridia bacterium, assembly GCA_017625935.1. GTDB lineage: Bacteria > Bacillota > Clostridia > Oscillospirales > CAG-272 > RGIG2000. The sequence goes on along the minus strand of JAGALA010000029.1, from coordinate 49,112 downwards.
TTGTTAATTCTCGAAAGCAAAACAGTTGATTTTTTCTTCGCGATATGTTAAAATATAACGAAACGCATAAAGCTTTGAAAAATGCAAATATTATTTTTATGAGGTATATTATGAACGTTACAAAGGATATTAAATACGTTGGAGTAAACGACCACAGAATAGATTTATTTGAGGGGCAGTACGTTGTGCCGAACGGTATGGCATACAACTCCTATCTTATCGTTGATGAAAAAATCGCCGTTATGGACACGGTTGACGCCGCCTTCACGCACGAGTGGCTTGACAATTTGGAGTCTGCGCTTGAGGGTCGCTCACCCGACTACCTTATTGTTCAGCATATGGAGCCCGACCACTCCGCAAACATTGCAAATTTTGTAAAGACGTATCCAAATGCCAAAATCGTTTCCTCGCAAAAGGCTTTTAATATGATGAAGCAGTTCTTCGGCATTGATTTTGCAGACAAGCAAATCGTTGTTTCCGAGGGCGGGGCGCTTTTGCTCGGCAAGCATACGCTCACATTTGTTACCGCTCCTATGGTGCATTGGCCCGAGGTTATCGTAACGTACGATTCCTACGATAAGGTGCTTTTTTCGGCAGACGGCTTCGGCAAGTTCGGCGCGCTTGATGCAAATGAGGATTGGGCTTGCGAGGCACGCAGATACTACTTCGGCATCGTCGGAAAATACGGCGCGCAGGTGCAGGCGCTTCTTAAGAAGGCAAGCGGATTGGAAATTGAAAAAATTTGTCCGCTTCACGGCCCTGTGTTAACTGAAAACCTTGGCTATTATCTTGATTTATATAACACCTGGTCAAGCTATCAGCCCGAGAGCGAGGGTGTTGTGATTGCATATACCTCCGTTTACGGCAACACCAAAAAGGCGGTACTCATCCTTGCAGAAAAGCTCCGCGCGGCGGGCTGCCCGAAGGTTGTTTTGCACGACCTTGCAAGAACTGATATTGCCGAGGCGGTTGAGGACGCGTTCAGATACAACAAGCTCGTTTTGGCAACCACAACCTATAATGCGGAAATTTTCCCGTTTATGCGCCATTTTATCAACCACTTGACCGAAAGAAACTATCAGCAGAGAACCGTTGCTCTTATCGAAAACGGAAGCTGGGCGCCGCTTGCCGCTAAGGTAATGAGAGAGCTTTTTGAAAAGAGCAAGAATATCACCTTTACCGAAACAACGGTTAAAATTATGTCCGCGCTTAACGAGGAAAGCTTATCTCAGCTTGACGCGCTTGCCGCAGAGCTTTGCCGCGAGTACCTTGCGCAAAACGATGAGCTTGCAAACAAAAACGACCTTTCCGCGCTCTTTAATATCGGCTACGGTCTTTACGTTGTTACCTCAAATGACGGCAAAAAGGACAACGGCTTGATTGTAAACACCGTTACGCAAATTACAAACTCGCCAAACAGAGTGGCAGTAGCAATAAACAAGGAAAACTATTCCCACCACGTTATAAAGCAAACAGGAAAAATGAACGTCAACTGCCTGACAACCGACGCGCCGTTTGCGGTGTTTGAGTCCTTTGGCTTCAGAAGCGGCAGAAACGTAAATAAGTTTGAGGGCTGTGAGCCGCTTCGTTCCGATAACGGACTTGTTTTCCTGCCAAGATATATAAATTCATTTATGTCCTTGCAGGTTGAAAGCTATATCGACTGCGACACACACGGCTTGTTCATCTGCACAGTAACCGAGGCGCGTGTGATTTCCGATAAGGAAACAATGACCTATACCTACTATTTTGAAAACGTAAAGCCAAAGCCCGAAACCGAGGGCAAGGTTGGCTACGTGTGCAAAATCTGCGGCTACGTTCACGAGGGCGAAATTGACGAGAGCTTCATCTGTCCGCTTTGCAAGCATGGGTATGCCGATTTTGAAAAAATAGAAGCGTAGGGCTGACACATTAAGGCATAACCACAACCAAAAAATAGGGACGCTAACAAGTTTAGTGTCCCTTTTTGATATAACCCACGGTTGATGATATACAACACCGCACGTTGATTTTACCCTACGGGCAAACGACAAATAATTGTAGGGGTCGACGTCCTCGACGACCCGTTTGCGACGCGCCCACGACGTCCCGTTTCGATCGGCACGCACCCAACAAAGTGGGAGGATAATATCCTCCCCTACAAGATGTTTGTTATTTTGAAATCGGCTTTGCACGTCTGCCCCTGTATTCGTGCAAGAGAACAGCGCACATCTCCTCGGGCGTTTCCTTGCATCCGTTTTCGAGCCACGCCTTGACAATTGCGTTGAAGCCGCTTTGGAAAAATATCAAGCGGTAATCAACAAAAGCATATTCGCGCGAGTTTGATATGTCAATTGCATTGGTTCTTAACGCGCGCCCCTCAAAGCCGAGCTTGAAGCAAAGGGAATAATACTGCCTGTTTTCCTTGATATGATGAAACAGCTCCAAAAAGCTTGCTTCGCTGTCTGCAAGGTCGGGATGTAATCCGAAAATATCTGTAACCTCGTTTTGCAAATCAATACAAATCTTGTCCGCAAGGTCGTAAATGTCTAAATAATTTGCGTAGAACGTGCTGCGGTTTATGCCGGCAAGCGAGCAAATTTCGGAAACCTTAATTTTCACAAGCTCCTTTTTTCCAAGCAGGTCGAAAAAGACGGAGCGTATTTTTTCCTGCGATGCCTGACGTCGTTTATTGTTCTTTGTGTTCATTTTTCTCCTTTATTCCAACACGTGTGGCGTTATTGATGGTTGTTTTTTATCCTTAAATATATTATACTATAAATGCATTAAAAGAACAAGTGTTGCTTTAATAAAATTAAAGGAGGATAAAATGAAAATTAAAAAACTAATAGCTTGGATAGTCGGCGGAGTATTTTTCGCGCTGATTCTTCTTGGAATTTGTATGGTGATTTTGCCAAAGGGAGTATCAATAGGCATTGGAATTGCGATAATTTGCTTGAGCATCGCCTTTGGAATAATGACAGTTAACCCCGTTTTGATAGTTCCGTTAGCACTTGGCGTACTTATGCTTTTTATCCCACACGAGATATCGGGAATTATCTTTATTGTAATAGGCGCGGTAAGTATAGCGGCAAATCCGATAGTATATTCAAAAATCAAAGCAAAAAGAGGACACCGCATCAAGGGCTAAAAGATGTAAAAACAGACACGTCCCCCCTCATTCGGTTGAATCCATACAACACTATGCGTTGATGATATACAACGCCGCACATTGATTTATCCGTAGGGCGGGGGCTTGTCTCCCGCCGATTTCATGGTACGCACTCAACAAAGCGGGAGGAGCAAGCCCCTCCCCTACAAGGTGTATATTATTTCACGACGGACGACCAATGGTTGCCCCTACGGGCAAACGATAAATAATTGTAGGGGTCGGTGTCCGAGAACCCCCAAACCTCATACTTCGGTTCGGGGAACCCCGTGTCCTCGACGACCCGTTTGCGACGGCGCCCACGACGTCCCGTTTCAAAGATTGCGAAATAAATCCTTTTTAAAAGAAAACCCTGTGTCAATTTCAGACACAGGGTGCTTTGTTTTTACTTTAACATTGGATGGTCGCTTGGGCGTCTTTCGTTGCGTGCGTTTTTCTTTGCAAGCAATGTTGTGATAATGGCGTAAAGCGAAACCACAATTAAAATAACGCCGAAAATAAGTGCGGCAACTCTTGCCCAGGATTTGATAAACATAAGGCAGAAGCCAAGCGCGGTAAATGATGTGCCAACGATAAGCGCGATTATGAAAACCGCAAGCGAGTTGTATCTTGCAAACCTTGCAAGGAATGCCTCAACAATCATAATAAGACCGATTGCAATCATAAGGTACGGCACAAAATCAAGGAGCACCTGCGCAAGCTGCTTTATAATAAACATAATGCCGAAAGCAGTAGAAACCGCGCCCAAAATACCGTCGAGGGTAAGGAGCGATTTTGCTTGAATTATAGAATTGATAACGCACAAAACACCTGCAAAGCAGAGAGAACCGCCAATGAGCCAGCTGAGCCCGTCAGCAAACGTAAGAGAGCAGCAGAACAAAACTCCGATAACAAGAGTGATGCAGGAAACAATTATCGTGCGTGTTTGATTTTTCTTTAAGTCGTTAGGTAACATAAAAGCAACCCCCTTCTTTGACAAAATTCGATTTATTAAATTATATCACATATAATTCGGCATTTCAATAAACTAAGAAATATTTATTCAAAAAACAGAGAAAAAATGAAGCGGTGGCAAATGGCTGTGAAATCCCCCTTGACTTTATAAGCTTGTATGATATATAATAATTATATAACAGTTTACAAGCAAATAATACGAAAATATGGAGGAGAGATTATGAAAAAGAAGCTTTTATTGTTAGCTTCAACGGTTGTTATGCTTGTTTGCATTTTTGCAGTTGGTGCAAGTGCGGCAAACACAACAATTGAAGCAGATGACCTAAGCGACATTAAAGCGGCGATTTCCAATTCAATGCCGGGTGATGAAATCACGGTGGATTTAGCAGGGGATATTTTAATTCCAAATCAAGCATCCGCGGTTATAATTGATAAGGACATCACGCTTACAATTAACTTTAACGGCTACGTGCTTATGAACAACAGCGGTGGCGGTAGCGCGGGTCAAGCGTACGGATTTTTATTGAAATCGTATAATGCTAAGCTTGTGCTAAACGGCACGTCAAGCGTTGACCCGTTTAATTACACCGAGCCGACCGATGAAACAATTACGGTATCGAACGGTGCAATTGTAAATCCAAACAAGGAAAAGGGAATAAAGTCCCCGGATTTTGCATCAAACGGTCCTGCGGTGGTTGTGTATAGCGGTACAGTTGAATTAAATGATTTGTATCTTAACCAATACAACACGGGAGAATGGGGAATCTTCTTTTCCCCTTCTGTTGGTACAGATATTGACGTTAGAAACAATATAATTGCGAAAAATTCAATAGTAAGAGTTCATGCAGGAAGATACGGCGCTCTTGGTACGAGACAAGGAAATTCAATTCTTAAAGAGTCATATGTTGCAATAGAGGACTGCGTTATTTACGGAACAGGCGAACACGAATGGCTTTCAATGAGCGCAAATTCATATATCAAGGATACGAGAATTGCAGATTATTATCTTAAGATTGACAGCTACATGAGAGATAGCTACGCAAGAGAGGGAAATGAAGCAATACTTCAAAATGTAATTTTTGAAGATAATCTCGGGCTCTATACAGGTGCAATTTTTGTAAATATGATTGACTGTACGTTTAAAAAATCTATGAGCATTTATATATCAGGAGACTCACAGGGTACAACCAGATTTACAATCACCGAAACCGCAGATTGCGAAAATGCAGGAAGACAGGCATATGCTGAAGCAGCAAGAAATGCAGGCAAAACACTGACAAGCTTTGAAGATTTTTCAAATGTAGTTGAGCAATATGCAATTGATAATCCTGCCAAGGGACACGCGGCGGATCTCAATAATATTCTTGATGTTGCGTATCAAGACGGCTTTGACCGCGTGGGAGTATATACGTGCTCGTGTTCAAGATGCGATAATGAGGATGTGAAGGCGGAAGCGCCTGCGCTCTTTACAAACAAGGGCTTCTCAGCGGCGCAGTACGGAAATATGATGTCCGTTAACTATAAGGTGAATGCGCAAGCGGTTAAAGAATACGAGAACGCAACAGGCAAAAAGCTTAATTACGGTGTATTTGCGGTTATGGCGGAGAAAATAGGAACTAACGATATTCTTGATTCCGAGGGCAAAGCACTCGCGGGTGTTATTGCCGCAGATATCACGGACAGCGGCTTTACGCTCTTTAACCTCAAGATAACGGGCTTTACCGATGCGCAAAAGAAAATTTCGCTTGCAATGGGCGCGTACGTTGGCACAACCAAGGACGGTGCAACCAATTATACTTATTTGCAAATAGAGAAGCCGAGCGAGGGACAAAAATACTTCTTCGCTTCATATAACGATATTGTTGCACTAACCCCAAGCGACGAGAAAAACGCATAATGAAATACGCATCTTCAAAATATAGATGCTTCGGAGCTTGACATATTAGAATAAAATAACCACTCAATGCTTTTTCGGCAAAGAGTGGTTGTTTTTTTGCTATTGTTTAAGAGAATCAACGTAGTCGCAAGCGGCGATAGCGGCAACCGCGCCGTCGCTACATGCGGTTGCAACCTGGCGGATGCGCTTGGAGCGGCAGTCACCTGCGGCAAAAATGCCCGATTTGCTCGTTATGCAGCTTTCGCCCGCATCAACGTAGCCCCATTGGTTAAGTGTGATTAAATCCTCGACAATCTCGTTTTGAGGAATTAGACCAATAGCCACAAACATTCCGTCAATTAAAAGTGTTTGGCGGTTTTCGCCTTTTTTGATTACAATTCCGTTCAGCGAGTCCTCGCCCATTAAGGACTCAACCGTCGTGCCGAGAATAATTTCAACGTTGCTCTTTTGCATAAGCATTTCTTGAAGTCTTTGTTCGCCCGTTAAGCGCTCAAGGTTTTGAACAACGTAAACCTTCTTGCATAGGTCGGAAAGCATAATCGCCTCTTGAAGCGCGGAGTTTCCGCCACCGATAACGGCAACCGTTTTGCCTGCGTAGAACGCACCGTCACAAACGGCACAGAAGGAAATGCCCTCGCCGACAAACTCCTCCTCCCTTTCAAGCCCGAGCATACGGTGCTTAGCACCCGTTGCCACGATTACGCTTTTTCCCTCAAAATCGCCCGAATCGGTTTTAACTGTCTTAATCTCGCCATCGATAACCTCTGTAACCTCGGCGCACTCAATATCAGCACCCTGCTCCATTGCCTGTTCAACCATTTTTTCGGCAAATTCATTACCCGAGAGGGCAAGGAAGCCGGGGATATTTTCAACCTTTGGCGAATATGTGATTTGTCCGCCAAACGTACCCTTTTCGATTACCAAGGCTGTTTTATTTGCGCGGCGCGCATAAACTGCGGCAGTAAGACCCGCAGGGCCGCCGCCGATGATGATAATATCGTATAACATAAAAATCTCCTTTAAGATCTACACACTTAATGGCGTAATTGAGCAAAACGAATAATTAAGCCTTCCCTAGCAGGGAAGGGGGACCGCATTAGCGGTGGATGAGTAGAAAAACACCTCATCCGTCACGCTTGGCGTGCCACCTTCTCCCACCGGAGAAGGCTTATTTTGTAGAGTTTTGAACTAATGTGACTCTCTTTATTATGCACCGATGTATTTCTTAATATCAGAAACACCTGTGTATTTGGAAAGGTTGCCGTTTTCAGAAATAACGAGAGTCGGTGCGGCTTTGATGCCGAGTGACTCAACAAGCTCCTTGTTCTCGTTGGCTAAAAGCTTATTATAGCTAATGCCTGCCTTGTCAAGGAATGAGCAAGCTATTTTGCAGTTAGGACAGGTAGCTGTTGTAAAGAGGTAAGCACCGTTTTCAAGACCTGTGCTGCAATCGGTGGCTTTTTCCTCGGCTACGGGCTTGTCCGCTTTTTTAAGCTGTGAATTTTCAATGTTGTAAACAAGACGGTCCTTGTATTCCTGGCTCTTGCCGTCGTTCCAGTTTTGAACAGGGCGGTAGTAGCCTGTGATACGGCTGTAAACCTCTGTTCTTGACTTACATTCGGGACAGGTGAAATGCTCGCCTGCGATGTAGCCGTGGTTCTTACAAACAGAGTAGGTTGGGGACATTGTGTAGTAAGGAAGCTTGTAGTTTTCAGCAATCTTTCTTACCAAGTTAGCCGCCGCCTTCCAGCTTGGCAGCTTCTCTCCGAGGAACGCGTGGAATACCGTACCTGAGGTGTAAAGTGTTTGAAGCTCGTCTTGAATATCAAGCGCGGTGAAGATGTCCTCTGTATAGCCAACAGGGAGGTGTGAGGAGTTTGTATAGTACGGTGTGTCGTCCTCGCTCTTTGCGGCTGTGATGATGTCCGGGTAATGCTTCTTGTCGTGCTTTGCAAGACGGAATGAGGTGGACTCTGCAGGAGTTGCCTCGAGGTTGTAAAGGTCGCCGTACTTTTCTTGGTAGTCAGAGAGCTTTTCTCTCATATGGTTGAGTACGTCCTTTGTAAACTGTTGTGCCTTTTCACCGGTGAGGTCCTGTCTTATCCACTTGGCGTTCAAGCAAGCCTCGTTCATACCAACAAGACCGATGGTTGAGAAGTGGTTTGCAAACGTGCCGAGGTATCTCTTTGTATATGGGTAAAGACCGTTGTCAAGAAGACGTGTAATAACTGTACGCTTAACCTTAAGCGAGCGCGCGGAGATATCCATAAGTCTGTCAAGACGCGCATAGAAATCTTCTTCATCTGTTGCAAGGTAGGCAATTCTCGGCATATTAATTGTAACAACGCCGACTGAGCCTGTTGACTCACCGCTGCCGAAGAAGCCGCCCGACTTCTTGCGAAGCTCACGGAGGTCAAGACGGAGTCTGCAGCACATTGAACGAACGTCGCTCGGCTCCATATCGCTGTTGATGTAGTTAGAGAAGTATGGGGTACCGTATTTAGCGGTCATTTCAAAGAGGAGCTTGTTGTTTTCAGTCTCGCTCCAGTCAAAGTCGCTTGTAATTGAGTAGGTTGGGATTGGGTATTGGAAGCCGCGTCCGTTTGCGTCACCCTCAATCATAATTTCGATAAACGCCTTGTTTACCATATCCATCTCAAGCTTACAATCCTTGTACTTGAAGTCAACCTCCTTGCCGCCAACGATACAGTTAAGCTCGGCAAGATCATTAGGAACAGTCCAGTCAAGTGTGATGTTTGAGAACGGCGCCTGTGTACCCCAGCGTGAAGGTGTGTTTACACCGTAAACGAAGGATTGGATGCACTGCTTAACCTCTTTATATGAAAGGTTATCAATCTTAACAAACGGAGCAAGGTATGTGTCGAATGAGGAGAACGCCTGTGCGCCTGCCCACTCGTTTTGCATAATTCCGAGGAAGTTAACCATCTGGTTGCAAAGCGTTGAAAGGTGTGATGCAGGTGATGAGGTAATCTTACCTACAACGCCGCCAAGACCCTCCTTGATAAGCTGCTTAAGTGACCAGCCCGCGCAGTAGCCTGTGAGCATTGAAAGGTCGTGAATATGAATATCGGCGTTACGGTGTGCATTGCCGATTTCGTCATCGTAAATTTCAGAGAGCCAGTAGTTTGCCGTTACCGCGCCCGAGTTTGAAAGGATAAGACCGCCAACGGAATAGGTAACGGTTGAGTTTTCCTTAACGCGCCAGTCGTTAATGTTGAGGTAGTTGTCAATGATAGCCTTGTAGTCAACCATTGTCGCACCGATGTTACGGATCTTTTCTCTTTGGCGGCGGTAAATGATGTACGCCTTTGCAACGTCGTCGTAGCCCGCCTTGATAAGAACGGACTCAACCGCGTCCTGAATATTTTCAACGGAAATCTTTCCGTTTTCTATTTTAGGCTCGAACTCGGCAGTAACCTTGAGTGCGAGGAAGTCAATAACATCATCGTTAAAATTCTTTTGGCAAGCATCAAACGCCTGCTTGATTGCGTCGCTGATTTTCTTAATGTTAAAATCAACAACCTTGCCGTCACGTTTAATTACAGTATACATATTTTTCTCTCCTTTTCTTAATTTCATATATTTTTTCAACACAATATGTAGTATTGCCCATATTTGCAAAAAATGCGTTTAGGGCGCAAAAAAACACCCAACGAATTGACGCGGGCGCATAAGTCCTTTATTTACAGGCACTCACGCCCATAAAAGACAAAATGTGATATAATCAATTCCGGTGTCGAAATCAATTATATCACATATATAGTGCTATGTCAATATATTTTTTACAATATATTGTGTTTTTTGTTAAATTCCGCGAATTTCGGTATTTGGCACAAAAGCCCTTGCCAAATCCGCCATTTTTTTCATATTTTCGGGTGAAATTGCACAAAAGCCGCTCGCAATTAAATCACCCGAGTCAACAAACGACTGTAAAAAGTATCTCGGCGCGCCAGAGATGGTTTTTGCGATATTTACAATATCTTGTGTTTGGTGCAGTCCGTCTACAACGGTTGTTCTAAACTCGTAATCAACTGCGCCCGAAAGCAAAAATTCAACTGTTTTCATAAAAGGCGCAATGTCCAAATTCTCAACTCCCGCGGTGAGAGCATATTTTTCGTAGCAGTTTTTGAAGTCCACCGCAACGTAGTCAATAAGCCCCTTGTTGACTAACGAAATCAGCTTATCGGGAAAGAAACCGTTTGTGTCCAATTTAACCGAGTAGCCAAGCGCCTTGACCTTGGAAATAAAGTCCTCAATTTTTGCGTGAAGCAGCGGCTCGCCACCCGAGATGCAAACGCCCTCCAAAATTCCTTGGCGCTTCTTTAGGTACGAAAGAATTTCTTCCTCTTTATATATATTGGTGTTATCTATGTGCGTAACCAAGCTTGCGTTGTGGCAAAATGGGCATCTTAAATTGCAGCCGCTTGTAAAAAGCGTGCAAGCCACCTTACCGGGATAGTCAAGCAATGTTAGCCTTTGAAAGCCCGAAAAATTCATATTTTACCCCCTTTTGTGACGGTAATTTGAAGGCGCGGTGAATGGTGTCTGAAACCCCGATTTTGCACCAACATTACTATTATAGCACCATATTTTTGAAATTTCAAGACTTGAATTTTACACCCAAAATTTGTATAATTTAGGTGACGGTGGCGGAAGGGTTGATGAAAAAATTCTACTTAACCAAATCTGTCAAGACCTCCACTACCGTTAGATTGCAAATCACTTTATAAGGAGGTAAAAATATGTCAAATGTTATAAACGTATTTGCAAAACCAGCCAAAAGGAAAATGCCAACAGGTGCAAAAATTGCTATCATATTAGGCGCGGTGATACTTGCGCTTATCTTAACGACCTTGTTTGCGCTCGGCGCGATAGCATTATTGTTCCCCGGGGTAACAATGTTTCTCGACATCGATATGATGGACGTCGCATACGTGCTTGAGGACTTCCTGTTTTTCTTGGACGGCTACTACGCATGACTTAATTAAAGGTCAAAATATTATGGCTACGGGCTTGCCCGTAGCCATATTTTATATTACTTTTCAATAACAAATACAGGCATCTCCGAAGCATAGAAGGTAACATTACCGTCAAACAGCCTTCCCCTTGAGGGGAAGGGGGACCGCAAAGTAAATGCTGCGGTAAAGAAACAGCTTTGCAAGCGGTGGATGAGGTGTGTATATCTTACTTTTCAATAATAAATACAGGCATCTCTGAAGCGCAGAAGGTAACAACACCTTCTTTGTTTTTCAAATCGCTTCTTTTGCCGTTATACTTTTCAAATGCAAGCTCCGCAAGGATAAATTCGCCCTCGCCCACGTTGAGCTTAAAGCGCTTAACCTGCGTGGAGTTGGAGGATGGACACCAAACGGCGTACCTTGCCTTGCCCTCCTTGGTTTCGTACTTGAATACTCTCACCTTCGGATTTGAAGATTCAACCTCACAAACAAATGAGGTATCCTGCAAAATTTCCTTCGTGGTATATACGTAGTAGAAGGAGTCCTTCTTGTTGCCTTGGATTACGTTTCTTGCATTGATTTCAATCGGGAAGCGAACAAGACCCGAGGAGCCGTACTTACCAACCGCTGTTTCCTCAGGACCGCAGTCACGTGACATATACATCGCCGCGCGCTCAACGCCTATTGAGGAGAGAAGGAGGTATTCACGAACGAGCCACATACCTTGAACCTGTCTGCCCGTAAACTCGCCATATGCGTGTGAGGACGTTGAGGTCTCGTATGATTGGTTAGTGTCCCAGCCAAACTCTGTGAGCCAAATTTCCATATCGGGGTAGTATCTGTCGCGCCAATCTATGATAGTTGAAAATGCTCCGACAATATCGCCCTCGTCGGGAGAAATACCAACGTAAGCCATTTGCTTTTGATCGCCGCGGTCGGCAATATTAACGTCAACGTTCTTTGTCTTACCTGTCTTTAGGTTGATGCGCTTACCGCAGTATCTGTGTGCGTTGATTACGTCAAACGGCAATTTCTTGTCGGTACGGTTGTATTCGCACCAGAACTGCATTGCCTTAAGTCTGCCAAGGTGCAAGCCTGCGCCGCCCGACATTGACATAATAAAGTTCGGGTCAGCTTGCTTAACGCCGACGTTTTTGTATCTGCCCTCGTGTCCGTCGTAGCACATGCTGAGGAAGGCAGCCATCTCAAACGGAGTGAAGTACGGGTCACGGCCAAGCCAAGTGCCGTCAGGCTCGTTAAGCGGCTCAATCGCAGTTAAGTAGCCAAGACCGATCTTCTTTTCCTCGCCCTCTGCAACCTTGATAAGGTCAGGGTCAATATTCTTGTTGCTGCCGTAGCGCGCAACAAATTGGAAGAGCATAGATGCATATGAGGTATAGTTTGCAGGATCACAGGAATCGTGCGTATGGTCCTTTGGACAACGCTTTGAGTGCGTTGAGATTGTGGGGGCTACGTCAATGCCCCACTCGTGAAGCTTTTTGTAGTAGCCGTCGAAATCCCACTGACCCGCATAGCTTGGGTTCACCTTGATTGCGGTGTTGATGCCGTCGGGCTCACAGGTCCAAAGCCATGGGTGATATTCACGGATATATGAGCAAGCGCGCAAAATATCGTCGCCGTCGTTAATAAAGCCGTTCATACCTACGAATTTTGAAAGGTCGCTACGCTTGTGCTCCTTTCTTTCAGGGATTGAAAGGTCAACGTCCTCAACCTTGTAGCCGTAAATCAAAATTTCGCTCGGTGCTTGGTTGTTGTTAAAGGAGAAATTTATATAACGCGTCTTGTAGCTTGTTTCAAAGCCCGTCCATTTTCTTTGCTCGGGGGCAAGCTCCTCATTATATTCCCAAGCAAACGGAGTGCCCATCTTAACCTTAACCTTGCGTACGCCATAGTCGTGCTTATCCTGATCGGGCTTATATGCGTCGTAGTCGTTATAAATATACATGTTGGTAATTTGATAAATAGCGCCCAAATCAACGGTAAATGCCAAATCGGTCATACCGATCCACCAATGGTCATGTCTTGGATGAACCTGTGGGACAGCTCCCTCGATACCGTTTAGCGGGTCGCCGTCATTATCAAATTCGCAAAAGAAGTTCTCGATTTTTTCAATGCCCATATCGTTGATGAGCATATCGGGGGTGACCCTGATTTTTTGTGTTTTGTTCATTTTTTCTCTCCTTGGTCAGAAACAAAATACTTTTGTGCATTTTATATAAAATAAAATGAAAAAATGCACTGTTCATAGTATAATATAAATGAAGCAAAAAGTCAATTGTATATCGATATTTTTTGTTATATTTTTTCGTTGACAAAATGAGTAGTTGCCTGTATAATATATTTGGCAAAAAAAGAAGAAAAGAGAAGAAAAATGAAGCTGAGTATTGTTGTTTGTCTATATAATACAAAAGAGGAATATCTTGACGCTTGCCTTGATTCGATAAGGAAAAGCACCTTGAAAAAAGAGGATTACGAGCTTTTGGTTGTCGATGACGGCTCAAGCAAAAAATATGATGAAATTTTAAAAAAGCACGACCCTGTGTACGTAAAAACGGAAAACAGAGGTCTTTTGGCAACGCGCCTTTACGCTATTATGATAGCCAAGGGCGACTATATTGCGTTTTGTGACTCAGACGATACCGTGTCCTTTAACTATTATGCACCGATGCTCAAAAAAGCAGAGGAAACGGGCGCTGATATTGTTATTAACGATTGGGCATTTGACTCGCAAACCACAAAGCACGCCTGCGACGGGGATATTACCGTAACCGAAAACCTTGAATTTGAGGGCAAGGACATTTTGTCCTTTTACGCCTCGGGTGAGGGTAGGTTGCACTCGTATTTTGTGCAATGGAATAAGCTTTTTAAAAAATCCTTGCTTCTTAAGGCAAAAGCGGAGATTGAAAAAACAGAGGCGGTTTTGGCTAAAAAATTCACCTTTTCAGAGGATGCGCTCTCAAACTATTTTGTTATGAAAAATGCCAAAAAGCTCGTAAATACGCACACAGGGTACTACTTTTACAGAGTTCACGATGACCAAAGCGTATCAACGAACGGCAAGGAGGGTCTAAAAAAAGAGATAGACCAAATGGCACTTACCTTTGATATAATGCTTGAAAATTTACCGAGCGGAGAATACGGCGAGAAAATCAAAGAGGGCATACTAAGCTGGCGCTCACTCATGGCAAGAAAGCATTATTCATATGCGAAAAACCAAAAATATTTCGATATGATTGACTACGTAAGGGAAAAATACAAGCAGGATAAGCTGGAGCTTTCCCGTGTGAAGGATTCAACCGCGTATATCAGCACCATTCTTTTGGGCGAAAACTTCCTTGATATAGACAGAGAGCTTCGCCGTGTCTATAATGCCAAGGAGCCGTTAAACGTAGTTTACAGCCCACGCGACGCGTACGTTGTCAAGACCCTTGAATATCTTCAGAAATACGAGGGCGCCGTAATTGATAAGAGTGCAAAGAAAATTGTCATTGTCCCCAAGCGCAAAATCAAGGCAAGACACAAAATCGTTTACACAAGGCCTGCTTATCTGCTCGGACTTTTTGTTTTCAAAAAGGGCTCAAAAATCCGCGCTTATTTAAAGAAAAAGCTTTGACTTATCTCTAATAAATAAAGAGGACTTCCGAAAAAGGTCCTCTTTTTGTTTTCAGGGCTGCATTGCGAAAATATCATATTATATTTCTCTTTCTACTAATGTAAAACGAAAGAAAAACCAATTATAAACGATTGGTATTTTGTTAATTTTTAATGAATTTCAATGAAATAAACCTCGAAAATCAGACACTCCCCGCCACTTTTTTTAAAAAAGGTGAGCTTTCCTCTTCATCAATTTATCACTTTAGTTGACAAAAGCATACGCTTATGATATAATATTAGCGCAATAAATTCTTAATTATTATATAGGAGTAATAAATTATGGCAAACAAAAAAAGAATTTTATCCTTTGTTTTGGCTCTTGTTATGGTTTTAACGGTTGTTATGCAGCTCGTTGCTTGCGGACCCGATAACACCGACACAAGCACCAACACAAATACCAACACCGACACAGGTTCGTCTGATACCAATACAGGCAACCAAAACGCCGATAAGGTTGGTTATACGGTAAACGTTAAATCGATCGGCGGTATGGCACTCGAGGGCGTTAAGGTTTACGTTGCCGACGCTGAGGGTAACATCAAAAAGGAAGGCATCGGCACTACCAACTATCAAGGTAGCGTTACGCTCACCCTTCCACGTGCAGACGGCTATACAATCTCTCTTGAGGACTATCCCGAGGGCTACATAGTTGAGGATTCTTACCCAATGGGTACAACAGGCGCGACAATTACTCTCACCTCCGCACCGATAAGCGGCAGCTCAGGCGGCGCTCGATACGAGCTTGGTGATATCATTCACGACTACAAGATTAACTATAACGGACAAACCGTTTCCTTCTCCGAGCTTTTAGAGGAGAAGAAGGCAATTGTTCTTAACTTCTGGTTCACAACCTGTAACTACTGTATCGAGGAATTCCCCGATATGGAGGCTTCATACGCTAAGTATTCGGACGTTATCGCGCTCTTTGCCTTGAACGGCAAGCTCGGCGGTGACTCAATTTCTGACGTTGAAAGATTTAAGAACAGCTTCCACTACGCATATAACGATTTCACAACATTGCGCGCATCACTTGTCGGAAACGAGCTGACAAATGCAATAGGTAAGGGCATTTCCTACGAGGTTCTCAGCCAACAAAAGATTGACGAGGGCTTTGATAGCACCTTGGTTCTCATTTTGGAGGCAGATGACGTAGCAGCGCAGGCACAGGCAGTAGCAAGCGCTATCGAAGCTGCTATTTTGCAAGAGGACGACTCAAACGTAAAGCGTGCGCTTGCTTCATTTGCGGAAGCGCTCAAATCGGTTGACGTAACAGACGAAACAGCGCTTAATGCTGTTTTTGCAAACGCAAAGGACGACCTTTATAAAGCATTTGCACTCAATCTTCCTATGATTAAGGACGAAAACGACATCGAGTCCTGCTTCGGCATTACAGGTAACCCTGTAACGATAGTTATCGACCGTTACGGTATGATTTCCTTTATGCACCAGGGCGGTATTCCAAACGAAAAGTATTTCGATGCACTCTTTAACTACTACTCGGTTAAGGATTATACACAAAACCTCTTTAACGGCATTGGCGAATTGACTCCGACCGTTAAGCCGACCGAGGAGGCGCCCTCAAACGAGGAATATAACGAGGCTCTTAATAAGGACGGCGCAAGCATTGAGTTCTTGCCCGAAACCGAAACATCAGACTGGGATTATTCTTGGCCCTTCGTTATCACCGAAAAGAACGGCGTAGTGTGCGTTAAGCCATCAAACTACGACCAGGACACCTCATTTGCAACGCTTCACGCAAAGGTAGAGCTTAAGGCTGGCGAGGCAATTATGTTCGATTACTTAACCTCAACGCAGTACGGCTACGACGTGCTTTACGTTTTGGTTAACGGACAGGATATTTACACAATTTCAGGTGAGGACAACAATTGGCAGGGCTGCTGCCCATGGGTTGCAACCGAGGACGGCTTGTATGACGTTGCATTCGTTTACAACAAGGACTACGCAGACTATGACGGAGACGATGCTGTTTACCTCTCCAACTTCCGCGTTGTTGACAAGGAAGCGGTTGACGTTGAAACCTTTATTCCGCGTGATGCCGCAACCAACCTAAACGAGTACGGCAGTGACTACGAAAATTACGTTGAGGTTTTCTTGGGCGCAGACGGCTATTATCACGTTGGCTCCGAGACAGGTCCAATCCTTCTTGCAAACCTCATCGGCTATACAAACTTCTCAAATGATTACAGCATTACTCTTGAAATCAGCGAAACCAAGGAGTTTTTCATAGACGGCGTTAACTATTACAGCGACTTAATTAAGTACTGTAACTACGCATCCAACTCACAAATCTACAATCTTTGCTCCGTTACTCCTACACTTAGAAAATATCTCGAAGCATTCGTTGACCAATACATCGGCGTTGGCGAGGGTAACCCTAACCAATGGCTCACGCTCTGCTCATACTACGATGCATACGGCACAAACGGCGCACAGCTCATCGACCCAATTAAGGGACTTGCATCATTCAGCGCATACGAGGTAAAGGAGGACGCACCGAACCTCGTTGAATACAACAGAGTAATTATGCCAAGAGGTCTTCTTTATAAGTTCGTTCCAACAAAGGACGGCGTTTACCGCTTCACAACAAACAGTGATTATGAGGTAAACGGCTGGATCTTCATCGGTGGCCACGATAGCTGGATAGAAACAGGCGACAGAATTCTTTATACGCACTCCGACACAGGCGAGCGCTTCTGCACAGAGCTTCTTATCGACCCCGACGGAGACGGCACGTACGAGCGTGACTTTACAAACGCATCTATGGTTGCTTATATGAAGGCGGGCGAGGAATACTATATCGACTTTGCTTACTATGACCAATATCAATACGGTAAATTCACCTTTGACGTAAAATACCTTGGCGAAACGTATGACAACTTCATCGCGGCATCTCCGGGAGTATTTACCTACGAGGAGGGCGTTGGCGGCGCAATGGGTGACACCATCGCGGGCGGTATCGACGTTAAACTCGGCGAGGACGGCTACTACCACCACTTAAAGGCAAACGGCGAGCTTGGCTCAATCGTTTATGCCGACTTCTATCAGACAACGTCAATCTTCACCACACAGTCAATCAAGATGCTTTGCGACATTGGCGCATTCAACTTCGCAATTACCGAGGTTGACCAAATGGCAATAGCTTATCTTGACAGATACGGCTTGGACGGACTCAAGGATGCGTGGGGCGCTGACTACGAGCATAACTACAAGTATTATCAAATTGACGATATTCTTGAGGAAAAATACCACGGCTACTACGTTGACGGCGTTTATAAGTCCTTCGGCTACGAGTACGTAACTGACGAATTGACAGGCGAGACAACAATGGTGCTTCAGGAAATTCCGAAGAACGCAGTTCCCGCACCGGACTATACCGCGCTTATCAAGAAATATGCGGAGCTTGTGCACAACAGCGATACCGAAGACGTTGAGCGTCAGGGCTGTGTCGCAGTTACCAAGGAGCTTGCAGAGGCACTTCAGATGCTTATGGATAAGTTCACCTTTGAGGGTGTTGAGCATTCTTGGACAAAGCTTTGCTACTACTACGAGTATCTCGGACAGTAATTTAAGCATTACCGAAAAAATTTGAAAAGCATTCAAGGGAGCCGTCGCACACGCGGCGCTCCTTTTGAAAAATAGAGAAAAAAGATGAAAAATAAAATATTTACAGCACTTATAGCAGTGCTTTTGCTCACCCTGTGTATGCTTTTTGCCTCCTGCTCGGGAAACGGCGGCGGTACTGAAACAAACACAAACAGCGACACAAATACGGACACGGGGTCAAGTGAAATTGTCTATACCGTAAAGGTTGTGGACTACACGGGCGCACCTGTTTCCTCAGGACTTTTCGTTCAGCTTTATAAGGACGGAGAGGAGCTTGGCTCAATGAAAAAGTCAAATAAGGACGGTGAGGCAAGCTTCAAACTTGAAAAGGGTGAATACACCTTCGAGCTTGTTTTGACCGACGAAACGGTTACCTACGACAAGGAAAGCTGTGTTCTTACGGAGAAAAATCCCACGAAGGAAATTATGCTTTATTCCGAGCTTGGCGATCGCGAATTCACAATGTATCCGTACGATAGTGAAAGCGGAGAGAGATACGAATACCGCGCTAAATTTGTCGAAGAGGGCGCAACCCTTGTAGATATTGACGGTATGACCTACTACGTTTTCGAGCCTACACGCGGCGGCGTATATAAATTCAGCTACATCTCCGACGTTGCCTTGACAATTGGCTACTTTGGCGGAAGCGAGCATTACGTTTTTGAACAAAGCAGCGTAGAAATTAAGGACAGAGCATTTGAAATTGAGGTTAAGGATTCGGGCGTTTCAAGCGGCTTTACGGGTACTACACGAATTATTATCGGTGTGCGCTCACTCGTCGTTGACTCCTGTATTTTAACCGTCGAGCGCGTATCCGATCCGACGGCGGAAACACCTAAAATCGATTATTTACCTATTGAGTATCCAAGCGAAAAATGCGTTTATTCATACCTAAACGCCAACCTCGTTGACGTTGATATAACGGATAAGGACTTATCTATTGTGTATAGCGCGCAGGACGGCTTCTTCCATTTGGGAGATGAAAACGGTCCCGTTGTGCTTATGCGAATCACAAGTGCAAGCAAATATATAGCTCCGTTCTCCGAAATTTGCGAAACTGCGGCACTCTACGGCTCAATTTACGGTGAAGACGGAAAGCTTTTGCGCACCGAGATTTACAATAATATGTTCCTCACCTATGCGGAAAAATGCGACGACACGGGCGTCGTTCCGCTAACTCGCGAGCTTCTTTATGCGGTAACAAATATAGGCAAGCACAGCGGCTGGTTCGAGGGCGATCGCACAATATTTACGGTTGGCGCGGGCAGCGAGGATGACGGCACGGTTATCGAGGGTACAAAACTTGAGGTGCCAATTGAAAACGCACCGTACTTTGCTTGCTGCTATCTTGAAGCAAACAATAGCGGCACATCAGCCGACAAGCGCATTACCTTAACCGATACAACCGAGCCAAAGGAAATGCTTGCTGCACTTGACGGCGGCGCAACGCTTTATTTCAAGGGTGCACGCTTGACAAGAACGACGCTTACAATCAGCGAGGCTGACGGACTCAAGGTTATTTTTAACGGCGTGGAATATACATCGAACGAAAAAGGCGTTATCGAAATCAGCTTTGACGGCATTTCACTTATAGAGTTTGAGCTTGTTAACACAGGCGAGACGAGGGTGGATGCAAAAATCACATACACAACCTTTATTGAATAAATGAGGGCTTAAATAAGACGGAATATCTAATATCAAACCACATTTATAACAAGGAGAAAATATGAAACTCACAAGAAAAATTTTAGTTCTTGCCCTTGTGCTTGTTACGGTGCTTGCCTGCACGCTTGCTTTCGCTTCCTGCGGAAATGACGGTGGCACAGACACTAATACCAATACAAACACAAATACAGATACGGGCAGTAGCGACACAAGCACGGATACAGGCAACACGGAAAACGATCCTGTTATCTACACAGTTTACTTCCAAAACCAAAACGGACAACCAATCGAGGGCATAAACGCGCAGGTTTGCCTCCCCGGCGGCTTCTGCTTACCTCCGAAAACCTCGGATGCAGAGGGCGTTTGCAAGTTCCAATACACGGAAATTGCCGCACTTGAGATACAAGTAAACTCGGTTCCGAGCGGATTTATTAAGCCCGAGGGCTACATTCCATTCCCCGAAGGAAAAACCTCACGCGTTGTTACAATCCAGCAAAACGAAACCTATACGGTTACCGCATCGGATCTTCACGGCAACCGCCTTGCAAACATCTTGGTTGAGCTTTACAAGGAGGAGGGTGACGAGCTTGTAGAAAGCGCAGTTACCGAAGCAAACGGACGAGTTACCTTTATTGTAAATCCCGACAAATACTACGCGAAAGTTAGCCACGCGTACGGAAACGGCGCGTTTACACTTGTTAACGACACAGACGTTGTTTCATTTGAAAACAGCAAAAACGCACAAATTCAGTTCGTTGTTCTTGATACATCAATTGATTACACAGCGGTAATTAAGGACGCAAGCGGCGCAGCCGTTTCGGGCGCTACCGTTATGTTTTATAATGAAGACTTTTTAGTTGTGGGCGAGGCTGAAACAGACGAAAACGGAAGTGCAACCGCTTCACTTAAGAACGGAACCTACTATATCGTAGCATCGGTTGACGGCAAATACGTAAAAGCAGTGAGCGTTGAGAAAAACGGCGCGGTAGAAGCCGAAATGCTTTGCGAGGACGTTGTCCCGGGCTCCGACAAGGATCACCCGATTATGATCGCGGGCAATATTGATATTACACAAGCGGGCGGCGCTCAGCTTTGGTACAGCGTGCCAAACGCGCAGGGAAAGACCGTTGAGATAACAAGCGATGCGGTTGAAGCGTTCTATAATGGCGTTAAGCGCAAGCCACAAAACGGCGTTATCCTCTTTGAGCTTAAGGAAAAGGGCGAGGCTGTGTTCAGAATTGACGTTAAGTCCGAGTCCGAGGTTAATGTTACAGGCGAAATTTACAAGCTCGGCTCACTCAAAACTCCCGAGGAGATTGAGGTTGACAAGGACTATACCTTTGAGGGCGTTAAGCTTGGCGAGGGTGAAAGATATTATTACTCCTTCGTTGCAGACAAGGCAGGCACAGTTAAGGTAACAACAGATACCGAAAATGCGGTAATTTCAATTAACGGCGTTAGATTTAAGAAGTCCGTTGAGGCTGGTGACGTGGTTGTAATTTGCTTCTTCACCGAAAAGCTTTCGGGCGAAAGCGTGACAAATCCCGAGGCGGAAATTTCAGCCTCACTTACCTTTGGTGAGTCCAAGGCAGAGTATTCCGCAACCGTAAAGGTTGAAAATGAGAGCAAAGCAGGCGTTACAGTTGAGCTTTACTACCTAAACGGCAACGAATATGAGCTTAAGGGTACGTACACAAGTGACGAAAACGGCGCGGTTAACTTCGGTGAGCTTACCGAAACCGCAAAATATTTCATTAAGGCAAGCTACGGCGAGGAGTACGAAACCGTGAACGAGTACACACCGTTCGGTGATGAAACAACAGCCGTTGTTTACGTAACACACAAGCGCGACGGTAGCGCACTTTACCCGTTCCTCGTTGACGCGGATAGTGAAAACAATACAACCGAGGTAAGAGTTGAGGACGGAAAAGAGGTTTGGTACACCTTGTTCTACTTAACAGGCGCGACCATCACGGTTGATAACGCAAGCGCAGCTGTTGAAATTTATACAAGATCGGGCGACGGCGAGCCAACACTTCAAGCAACCTTAACAGGTGATAACCTTTCATACGTTCTTGCTTCCGACTACGGCACAACGACAAGAGTTTTGATTAAGGTTACCTGCCAAGGCGGCGGAACTGTAAATCTTACTTACGTTGCACCGCAAATTGAAGAATAAAATCAATACAAAAAGGCACTCGCTTGAGTGCCTTTTTAATCCATTTTGTGCCTATACGTGTCTAAAAAACATCATATTTTGCAAAAAAAGAGAGAGCAATTTTGCTCTCTCAAATTTGTTTAATTATTCATCGCCTTTTGAATTTCCGCAATTAATACGTCCTTTTCGATTGCGGCATAGGTTGAATATGTGATAACGCCGTTTTCGTCAAGCACTATAGTCCAAGGATACATAGGGAAGCCCTTGCCCGTGGTCAGCTTGAAGTAGTCATCTACGGGGGCATCGTCGCTTGGACGGGTATCCTTTAAGAAAATAAGCGCGGAATCCTTGTGATTATCATTTACGTGCTGCGGTGCGGTTTCAAAGCCGTCAACCGAGTGGACTGCATAAATCACAACCGAGTCCTTGTATTCGCTTGCAACCTCACCAAAGTGTGGCAATTCAGCGACACAGGGTGGACACCAGGTGCCCCAGAAGTTAATAACGGTTACCTTGCCGCTTCCGCCAACCAATGGGTCAACGAACTCACCCGAAGGACCGTTTTCGTCAAAGATTTCAAGTGATGCACTTGGCAGCTTGTTGCCGACGCTTGTGCCAACGGTTACGTTATTTTCGCCGTCTGTGTTTGTATCAGTTGTTACAGGTGGCTTATCGCCTAAAAGGTTGTTCCAAAGCTGCTCGTTTTTAATTACGTTAAAGTAGAGAAGCACAGAAAGAAGCACAGCGCCCATAACCGAGCCAATGATAATTTTTCTTGTGCGGTTCTTTTTCTTGATTATTGCGTTTTCGCGCTCCTGCGTTGCCCTCAGCTCTGCGCGCTCCTCGTCGCTTGCGTCCTTGGGGATGCTGATTTCGTTAGGTGCTAAGAAAATCTTAGGTCCCTTGAATGAAATTGCCTTTGTCGGACAAACGTCGATACATTCGCCGCAGCTGATACACTCCTGGTCACCAACGTGCTTGATATCAAGCTTACATTTTGTGATACATTTGCCGCATTTCGTACACTTGTCGCGGTTTAATTTGATTCCAAAGAATGAAAAGCGGTTGAAAAGCGAGTAAATTGCACCGAGTGGGCAAATGAAACGGCAGAATGCACGGTATGCAAAAATACAAAAAACAACAATGGAAACGAACAAAACGAATTTCCAGGTGAAGAGCGAGCCGATGCCGCTGAGCAGGTCGGTGTCGAGTGGCAAGATTCCAAACGCACCCTCTAAAATGCCTGCGGGGCATATGTATTTACAAAATGCGGGGAAAACGCCGAAGCCGGCAAGCACAAAGACAAAAACTGCTAAAATTACATATTTAAGATACGATAAAGCACGGGTAACACCGTTCTTTTTTAATTTCGGAGTCTTGATTTTGTAAATCAAATCCTGGAAAAGACCGAACGGGCAAAGCCAGCCGCAAATCGTTCTGCCAAGCATCAAGCCGTAAAGGAACAAAATTCCGAGAATATAAAACGGCATGCGCTTGTTGCCAAGCTCGTTTTGAAGTGCACCGAGCGGACACGTGCCGATAGCACCGGGACAGGAGTAACAGTTAATGCCCGGGGAGCAAATAAACTTTGACTGTCCAACAAACATATTGCCCTGAATGTAGCCCTTTAGGTTTGCATTGAAAAGAAGCGCGGAGTATAGCTGAACTATGCGCCTTTTCGTCGGAATTATACTGTAAAGCCAAGACTTGAAGGAGCGTTTTTTCTTAGGCTCATCAGTCGGTACATTTTTACCGTCATTTTCGGGTTTTTGCTCACCCTGTGTCGCAAATTTGGCGTTAAATGACTCATCCTCACCGCCGATTAAGTCGGCAAGAGTAGCTTCTTTTGGCGCGTCAACGCTTTCTGTCGCTTCGTTAAGTGAGGTGTTTTCTAAAAGCTCTTTATTTTCCATACTACCTCCTTAACCAAGACCGATACAGCCTGTGCAAATGTTATTTGCATATGTGAGAACATTTTTGATGTCGCCCGTTATTATACCTACGATAATAAACGCGGCGGCGACAACACCGAGTGTAATTTGAAGCGCTAAAATAAATTTCTTTGAATGTCTTTTAAAGAAGCACACCTTTTTCTCCTCGGGCAAATTAAGCTCACCCTTTTTACGCTTCTTCGTTTGGCTTTCCATAATGGCTCTTACCGCCTCAAGCTCTCTTTCGTAGGTGTAGCTTGAAAAGATATCATAAATTACAGCAACGAAGAACGGAATAATGGCGTAAGCCAAAATCTTGCCGATAACGGGCAAAATTTCATTCAGCTTGCCTGGGTCAACATCGCCGAGATTACTTTTTGTAAAAATGAAAACAAATGCGGAAACAAAATTGATAACCGCGTTTACAATCATTACGATAAAAAATGCGAGTCTGAAGCCGCGTTGGCTTTTAATAACCGCCTTTAACTCCGCAGGTGCTGCGTCAAGGTCGATTTTTTTGTAAAGATTTTTGATGAGGTCCTTATTTGACATCGATGCTTTGATTTTTTCCTCGGACGGTGGGAAAACTGCGTGCAATACCGCGCCGCCTATGATAGAAAAAATACAGAGAAGCACAGGGGCAAGGATCCACAAAAAGTGCGTTTTTATAGCATCAACGGTGAACTTTCCCGCGTTGTTTATATCAACACAGCTGACAATAAAGCAAATGCCAACCGCAAAGATCAAAACGGAAAGCACAATCCCGTATATAAGGTGCAAAATTTTCGTTTTTTTCTCTTGCATATATACTCCTTGATAAATATTTTTCTCACCCATAATTGTATCATATAAAAAATAATATGTCAAGAAAAAAATGGGCACGCGCGTAAGTGGCATCGAAAGCCAATCAAAAAAGCGCCATAAAAAGATGCGGCACGCTAATTGCATTGTGCAAAAAACAAAGATGCGATTTTGAAGGGAAAAGTGCCAAAAACAGACACTCCCCCGAGGATTTTTATGCACGCAGGGCGTGATTTCATACAACCTGCGGTTGATGATATACACACTCTCGTGTGATGATATGCAATGCGGTGCATTGATGATATACAACGCTCGCGTTGATTTATCCGTAGGGGGCGACGTCCTCGACGCCCCGTTTTGCGACGTCCTCGACGACCCGTTTGCGACGACGTCCTCGACAATCCGTTTGCGACGGTGTCCGAGAACCCCCAAACCTCATACTTCGGTTCGGGGAACCCCGTGCCCTCGACGTCCTGAAAAAGTAGTGGTTGCACAATGCGTCAATTTATGAAGCTCTTCTTCAATTCATGCCCGATGGGACAATTCCAATTGTAAATTTTTTTTGAAATAATAATGTCGGTAAAACAATTTTTATAAGAAAATTCCTTTTCAAAAATTACCCCTCAGCCCTTTAACCGTTTAGCATTTTAGCACTTTTTCTCTTTACCACGGTGAAACGGATTTCTTCGTTTTTTATTTGGAATTTCTATTCTTATATATATAATCTATAATTTTTACTTGCATTTTTTCTCATATTGTGCTAAAATACTACCGTATATATTTTCTATTATATATTATCACGCAATAATAAAGAAAGGCAAAAAACAATGAAAAGAAAGAATTTAGCAAGAATAGCAGTCTTGGTAGTATCGGTTATACTGTTACTCTCGACAGCTCTTTCCTTGACCTCCTGCACAATTGCAAATGCGCAAGATGTAGTAGGTGACGGAGCAATTGAGGGCTTTTTCAGAGAGCTTTCCGACCTCAAGATTGATAAGACTCAATACTACGCAGGCACGGCTATTCAAAAGCTCCCCTCCACAGTTAAGGATAACGACGAAATTTCCGTTATCGTTCAGCTTAACGTAAAATCACTCCTTGATGCATACAACGAGGAGGAGAGAGACGTTTCCTTTGCGGACTTTATTTTGACAGACGAGGCATCTGACATCACAGCAGGCATTGAATACGCAAAGCGAGAAATCACATCCAAGCTTGACAAAAAGGGCATCAGCTACGAATTGGGTGCTGACTACACAGTGCTTCTTGCCGGCTTTGAGGTTGTAATTAACGCGCGTGACTTTGAGTCAACCGCAAAATCCTTCCCAAGCTACGCAACCGCTGTTGTAAGTGAGGTTTACAACGTCAGCGAAACAAAGCTTGTTGAAAACAAGGTTAACGTTGACGAGACAACGGGTATCTTTAATAGCGCAGGCTATGACTATGACGGCACGGGAATGGTTGTTGCGGTTCTTGACACAGGTCTTGACTACACACACTCCGCATTTTCTGTGAATAACTTCACCGCGGACAGAGCAAAGCTCGGTCTTACAAGAGAAATGGTATCAGCCTGCCTTGCAAGAACAAAGGCTAATACAATGGTAAACGGCTTGACCGTTAACGACGTTTATCTAAACGACAAGGTTCCTTTCTCGTTTGACTACGCGGACAGAGACGCGGACGTTTATTCCTTACATAATAACCACGGTACGCACGTTTCGGGCGTTATCGTCGGTAAGGACGATACTATAACGGGCGTTGCACCGAATGCACAGCTCGTTTCAATGAAGATTTTCTCCGATATTCAGGATTCCGCTAAGGCATCTTGGATTCTTGACGCACTTGAGGATTGCGTGGTTCTCAACGTTGACGTTATTAATATGTCCCTTGGTACTGCCTGCGGCTTCAGCCGTGAAAGTGACAAGGAAGTGATGAGCGGTGTTTACGATAGCATTCGTGAGCAGGGCATTAGTATGATTGTTGCCGCATCAAACAGCTTCTCCTCGGCATACGGCTCGGAGAAGAACGGTAACTTAGGTCTTACCTCAAACCCCGACACATCAACAGTAGGCTCACCCTCAACCTACGAGGGCGCTATGTCCGTTGCATCAATCAACGGTGTTAAAACACCTTATATTCTCCACAACGGCAAAATCATTTATTTTGTTGAATCAAACAACGCAGGCGCTGAGGAAAGAGATTTCGTTGAGGATTTGCTTCCCGACGGCGTTGACGAGCAGGAATACGAATACGTTTTAATCCCCGGTGCGGGCCGTGATGCCGACTATACGGGTATGGACGTTGCAGGTAAAATTGTTCTCGTTGAGCGTGGCTCAAACACCTTTGAGGAAAAAGCAAACGTAGCGCAAAAGAAGGGCGCGGCAGGTATCATCATCTTTAATAACGTATCGGGTGATATCAAAATGAACGTTGGTCTTACAACCGTTGCGGTTTGCTCAATCTCACAAAACGACGGTAAGGAGCTTGCGGCGGCAGGCAAGGGCACGATAAAAATCAGCCGTGCACAAAAGTCAGGACCGTTTATGTCCGACTTCTCCTCGTGGGGACCCTCACCGACACTCGGCATTAAGCCCGAGATTACCGCTCACGGCGGCAACATTCTCTCATCCGTAACGGGCGGCGGTTATGACCGTCTTTCGGGCACCTCAATGGCTTGTCCGAACCTTGCGGGCTTTACAATCCTTCTTCGTCAATACGTAGAGGTTAACTACGATAGAATTATCGGCGACGGCGAAACAAACGAATATAAGCGTTCGGTAAACGTTAACGCAATGGTTAACCGCCTTATGATGTCAACCGCCGATATCATTTACAACAAAAACGGCTTACCGTATGCGGTTAGAAAGCAGGGCGCAGGTCTTGCAAACCTTATCGCAGCGTCAGAAACAGAAGCATACATCCGCACCTACAACAAGGACGGCTCGGTTATGGATAAAACCAAGCTTGAGCTCGGCGACGATGCAAAGAAAACAGGCGTATATACTTTAAGCTTCGACGTTGTAAACTTCGGTGACAGCTCACTTTCATACATCCTTGACGCATCGGTTATGACCGAGGGCGTGAGCGACGTTTTGACCCACCAGGGTGAAACAACGGTTACCGAGGAGGGCTACCTTCTCGAGGGTGCAACCGTTGAATTTACAGTTTCGGGCGGCGGCAAAAAGGTTGGCGACGAGGTTAAGGTTGACCCGAATTCAACCGCTAAGGTTACAGTTACAATCAAGCTTACCGACGAGAACAAAGCATATCTTGACAAGTCCTTTGAAAACGGTATGTACATCGAGGGCTTTGTTACACTTCTTGACACAACAGGCAACGCAGTTGATTTAAGCGTTCCTTACCTTGCATTCTACGGCAACTGGGCACAAGCTCCACTCTTCGATATGGACTATTTCGAAACAAACCGTGACGAGCTTGACGATACAATCCCAACACTTGACAAAACACTTCCCGATGCATATGCATCACGTCCTATCGGCGGAATTGAGGAGGACTATGTTAGCTATCTCGGCTCATACTACTTCGTTCAAAATCCAAGAGACAGAATTATTGCGGCAAGCCGCGATTATATTGCCCTTTCCAATATGGACGGCACAATTCACTCAATCAGATTTATCTGGATGGGTATGCTCCGTAACGCGAGCGAAATAAAGGTTACAATTACCGATTCAACAACAGGCGAGGTTGTTTACGAAACGACAGAAAAGCTCGTTCGTAAGTCCTACGGTGACGGCGGCTCGTACCTCTATCCCGCAAACGTTGACGTTGAGTTCGATGTAAACGAGCATAACCTCAAAAACAACACAGAATACTACGTAAAATGCGTTGGTTACCTTGACTACGAAAACGACGGCATCGAGGATAACCTGAATAACACCTTTGAATTCCCATTCGTTACAGACTTTGAGGCACCGACCTTGACCGAGTGTGAGTACTACACAGAGTACGACAAGGAGCTTGAGCGCGACCGCCTCTACATCAGAATGGCGATTTACGATAACCACTACTCAATGGCGGCTCAGCTCGGCTACGTTGACAAAGCAAGCTACGAGTTCGTTGCGTTCAACCAATATATGACACCTATCTACTCGGTTAGAAACGGCATTTCATATATCGAATATGAGCTTACCGACTACGTTTACGAAATTAAAAACAATGCGGCAAATCCAAACTCAATAGTTGTTGCAACGTATGACTACGCGCTTAACGACGCAACCTATGAGGTTGATTTACCGGACCAGTATAAGGACTTCTACTTCGAGGAAACAAGCGTTACCCTCAGCCCTAACGAGCTTTATAACATCAAGCCGCTTGTTCGTCCGGGCACCGAGTGGGGTGAGCTCCTTACATACTTCTCAACCAACCAAAAGGTTGTAAGAGTTGTAAACAACAAGCTCGTTGCAGTAGCTCCGGGTAAGGCACTTATCTGGGCGCAGGACCCCGAAACAGGCAAGCAAACCTCATTTGCCGTTACGGTTCTTTCAGAGAATGATGAGGGCTTCCAGTACTTCGATAAGCCTGTTGTTGACAGCTTCGTTCTGACAGGCTACGATACTATAAGAGCTTACTATATGGTAGATAGCTCCGAGCGCGACATCGGTGCCGATGGCGACCGCCGCGTATTTGCAAACGGCAACTACTTCTTATCAATGTACCCATCGGAATCTGTTCAGCTTAAATATAAGCTCGATGCTTACTTCGACGGTACAACGGTAGAATTTGAATCAAGTGACGACAGCATTGTAAAGATTGACCAAAACGGCGTCATCGTTGCAGAGGCAGAGGGCTATTCCTCAGTTACGGTAAGAGTGTTGCTCGACGGAAAGAGCACATATTACTCACAAACCGTTTCAATTGAGGTTAAGGACCCATTCGTTACACAGTCACCAAACCTTACACACTATTACGGTAAGGGCGGCGTTGTAGAAATTCCCGAGGAGCTTTTGCTCGTTGAAATTGCTCAGTTCGCATTCTCAAACAGTGAATATATTCCAAAGGAGCCGTGGGAGCTTGACCCTGATGACCCAAGCACCTCAAAGCTCTGGTACATAGGTGACAACGCAATCACAAAGGTAGTAATCCCCGAGGGCGTAAAGAAGATTAATGCATACGCATTTGCAAACCTTACCGCTCTTGAAACAGTAGTTCTTCCATCAACACTTGAGGCAATTGAGTACGGCGCGTTCTACGGCTGCTCACGTCTTTCAAGGGTAGAGGGACTTGAATATGTTCAGCTCATCAATAAGGAAGCATTCCACGGCTGTAACCTTAAGGGTACAATCTCGCTTGATAACGCTTGCGCGATAGGTGACTACGCATTTGCAAACAACGGTCAGCTGGTTGACTCAAACGGCGACGGCACCCCTGACACAAGAAAATGCAATCTTGAGGGCGTTATTCTTCCCGAAAAGCTTCAGTCAATCGGTGCTTACGCATTCTCGGGTAATACCGAGCTTAAGGAAGTAACCGTAAAGGCAGAGAAGGTTAAGTACGGCCCGTACGTATTCTCGGGCTGTCGCGCGCTTGAATCAATTTCAATGAACGCGGACGTTATCCCCGAGGGCGCATTCTACGGCTGCTCCAACCTGACTGACGTAACAATCGGTAAGGACGTAAACGCGATAGGCGCAGTTGCATTTGCAAGAACAAAGATTTCACAGTTCAAGCTTGACAGTGAAAATACATCATATAAGCTTTCAAAGGACGGCGACTACATTCTTTCAAGCGACGGCAAAACTCTTATTATGGTTGCTCCAACCGTGAAGGGCTCCTTCACCTTGAACGATGCAAACGTAAAGACGATAGGCATCGGTGCATTTGCATACAGCACGGAAATTACAGAGGTTAACATTCCAAGCGTAACGGTAGTTGAGGATAACGCGTTTGAAAACTGCACAAGGCTTGATAAGATAAACCTCGGCACTCTTGAAAAAATCGGCAAGTACGCATTCTTCAAGACGTCAATAAACGAATTGCCTACATTAAATAATATAAAAGAAATCGGCGCATACGCGTTTGCATACACTGACCTTGTTTCCGTGGAAATTCCTGCGGGCATGAAGGTCGGCGAGGGTGCATTCTGCGAGTGTAAGTACCTCGAGGAGGTAGTGATAGGTGAAAACGTAGAGCTCGGTATGGGCGCATTTATGCTCTCAAGAAACGAAAACAGCGAGCTTGTTCGTGACGAAACGGTTACCGACAAAAAGGTATATTATTACAAGTACCTCTCAAGCTTGACCGAGCTTACAATCGGCGACGGTGTAACGGTTGGCGACAGCGCATTTATGGGTGCGGCTGCACTTGAAAAGGTTACAATGGGCAAAAACATAAAGCTCGGCGCTCAAGCATTCTTCAGCGCTTGCAGCTTGAAGGAAATTGACCTCTCCGGCGTTATTTCAATCGGTGATAGCGCATTCGGCGGCGATATCCTTTACACTTATACAGACGCAAACGGAAACTCACCTCTTGTTGAGGACAACTACTACGTTTACCGTTACTACACACCGAAAATTGAGAAAATTGACCTCTCATCCCTTGAATATCTCGGCAAGGAAGCATTTATCAACTGCTTCGAGCTTGGCACGGTTACTCTCGGTGAGTCCTTGAAGGAAATCTCCGAGCGTGCATTTGAGGGCTGTAAGAAGCTCACATTCATCAACCTTGAAAACGTTGAGGTTATCGGCGCTCAAGCGTTTGCTGAGGCAGCACTTGTGACAGTAGACTTAAGCGATGCAATCTACATTGACAGCTACGCATTTGTAAACAACTACAACCTTATCCTTGTTACCTTGAATTCTGAGGGCACCGACATTGGAGAGGGCGCATTTGCTTACTGTGAGGGACTTGGCAAGGTAGTAAATCTTGACGTAACGGAAAAGATTGATGCATACGCATTTGCATACACAGGTATAAACAAGGCAGACCTTTCGGGTGCAATAGAAATCGGCGACTTTGCCTTTATGAAGGAAAACGTTACCGACTTTGAGCTTACACTCGGCGAGAGCATTTCAGTGCTTGGTGACAACCCATTTGCAATGTGTAAGATTGCTCCTTTCTCAAGCGAGGTAACAGAGGAGTTCAACGGCGTTTCATACGTAGAAACGGTTTATACATACGATATCAGCGACACAGTTAAAGTAATTGACGGTTCACTCTACGCAGTAGTTCCAAGCGGCTACGAGCTTATAACCTACTGTGATATGGGTGCAAAAATGGCAACTGTTGCCGAGGGTACAGTCAGAATTACCGCTATGGCATTTGCAGGCAGCGACGTGGTTAGAGTAACTCTTCCACACTCACTCGATGCAATAGGTCATAAGGCGTTCTACGATTGCGACAAGCTCGTGACAGTTGTATTCAAGAGCTATGAGGCACCAATATTAGAGGAAGAATTCGATACGACCTACTACGAGTCATTTGAAAACCTTCCCGCAACGGGCGAATACGACTTTACAGACTATGAGGGTAACGTAATTACTCACACAGGTCTTGGAATTGTTCCGTTCTATATGTGGAACGTTTCCGACGGTAAGTATTCAAACGTTTACTACGGCGCAAACTTTGTAAACCGTATAGGCCACGGCAACCCCGAGCTTATTATGGTTAGACCTTCAAACGGTCAGTATTACGAAACCTTTATTTATTCACAATATTTCACAATGATTATCGACGGTGCGGTTGCAATGGACGATATCACTCTTGAAGCAATCGAGGCGATTAACAGTCTGCCTGAAAAGGTTCAGCTCAGCCACGAATCACTCGTTATTGCCGCAAGAGAAGCATATAACAGAATTGCGACAAAGGAACAGCAGGCACTTGTTGATAACTATTCCTCACTCGTTTCAGCAGAGAACAGAATTTTGGCACTCAAGAGCCAGAATATGACTCCGGATACACCAAACGAGCCGGACGATAACGTTCAGGGCGGCGACACAGACGTGAAGGACAAGTCAAACACGGGATACGTAATTGCCATTGTTGCACTTGCAATAACAACCGTTCTCAACTTAGCGGTTGCTTGCGTGGCAGTTGCAGGCGTTGCTGTTTTGCTTGTTAAGATCTTCTCAATGCGTAATGCATCTTTGGCTTCTGCATCCGAGCCAATCTGTGAGGAAAAAGCAGAGGAAGCTGAACCAACCAAGGCGGAAGCGGAAATCAGCGAGAATGAGGACGCAATCACCGACACCGAGGAAAATAAATAAGGATAGTAATTAAATGCTAACGTCAAAGCGCCCAAGCGGCGCTTGGCGTGGCTAAGATAAAGAGGAAATAATGAACAAGAAAATTAAATTTTTAATTATCACTTGTATGCTCCTTCTTTTGTGCCTGACAG
Source organism: Clostridia bacterium (assembly GCA_017625935.1). GTDB lineage: Bacteria > Bacillota > Clostridia > Oscillospirales > CAG-272 > RGIG2000. The sequence continues at coordinate 15,927 of JAGALA010000029.1, read as the reverse complement.
TGGCGGCTTGTTCATCTAATTCAAACTATGATCAGTATGATAAGGACGGATATAACGTTACTGTAAAATACGATGCTAACGGAAGCTATTTTAAGAGCGCAGGCCAGCTTTTCCTTTCAGACTCGTATAACATTAGTGGCTTAAAGACCAATGCAAGCGGAAACAAGGAAATTTTGCTTGTTGACCCGGAATCATCCGTGCGCGGCGACGGTAACGTTCATATGATTGAGCGTACAGCCGTTCCGGGATACTCCTTCGTTGGATGGTACACAAGCAGAGAAGCAGTTGTTGATGAAAACAACAACGTGGTAAAGGACGACAAGAACAACGTAATTTATAAGTACAGCGGCAAATGGGATTTTTCAAAGAAGCTTGAAATTGACCCAAATAAGGACTACACAGCGTCCGAGCCTGTAATTACACTTTATGCAGGTTGGGTGAAGAACCCGTCTGTTGAAATCTACGACGAGAACGAAAAGCTTCTCGGTACGTACGAAATTAAGAACCCAACTCTCGGCAAGAACAGCGTGATTACCGCACCGTATCTTGATTTAAAGAAGGGCGAATACAATTTCGGTACACTTAAAAACGCATATTCGTGGCAGGAGAGATACGTTAGCGATAACGGCGGTGAGGTATATACATACTTCTTTGACGGCTTGTATCTTGACAAGAATATGAGCGAAAAAATGCCTGAGAGTTACACCCACCCATTCATTTTTGATGCGGAAACGGCAGCTATCAGCAACAATGTTTTGAAGCTCTACGTTAATTACGATGAGCAAAAGGGCGACTGCTACAGAATTTATTCAGCAGCTCAGCTTGCAAACAACGCAAAGCCAAGCGGCAACTACGAAATTATGGCGGACATTGAGTTTACCGCTCTTACTCCGTGGCCAAACGCATTCAGAAACAATGATTTCAGCGGCTCAATTTCAGGCAACGGACATAAGATTTCGGGCGTGAATATTGAAAGCACCGCGTCAAAGCATTTTGGTATGTTTAAGTCCATTTCGTCAAGCGCATCTATCAAAAACGTGGTATTTGACGGAGTTAATGCCTTGATTGACAGGGCGGACAGAACACCGGGTGCAAGATATGCAATTGTAGCTTCGACAATTGAGGACGGCTTCAGCTTTGAAAACGTGGAATTTAAGAATGCAGTATTAAAAATCTCTGCATCATCTGCAATTCAGCACTCGCCTGAATACGAGGTTGGCTTTGTATGTGCAGAGGGCTACTCGGATAATCTCGGTATTTCGCTTGATGGCTTCAGCGCCGAGGTTGTAGAAGGAGCAGCTGACTTAACCACGCTTGTAATTACACAAAACGGCAACAGCTTAAAGCTCGAATTTCCACCAAAGGCACAGGAATAAATAGCTTATTAAAATTTCATACATATAAAAAGGAGAAAACAAAATGAAAAAGAGAATTTTGGCACTTATGCTTTGTGTGGCAATGTGCCTCGGCACAGTTGTGTTGTTCTCAAGCTGCGGCGGCGATAACGGCGGCAATACAGAAAAGCCCGACGCCTTCGTAATTATGTCTGAGGACTTCGACGGTAACTTTAACCCGTTCTTCTCAACCACAGGTGCGGACAGCACAATAGTTTCTATGACACAGATCGGTATGCTTTCATCAAAGTATGTTGACGGTGTTGTAAAGGTTGCTTACGGTGAGGACCAAGCAACAGTAACAAAGGACTTTGAAATTTCAGAGTACGACGCAGTAAAGGACGAAACAGTATATACCTTCGTTCTTAAAAACGGAATTAAGTATTCCGACGGTCACCCACTTACAATGGAGGACGTTCTTTTCAACCTCTACGTATATCTTGACCCTGCATACACAGGCTCAGCAACAATCTACTCAACAAAGATTAAGGGTCTTGAGGAGTACAAGACTCAGCAAAAGACCTCGGGCAACGCAAGCCAGGATGAAATCATCACAGAGCAAGCAGGCGTGCGCGCTCAAGCCCGTATCAATGAGCTTATCAACCTCTTTACCTCAATCGGTAAGACCGCAAACGCAGGTCAATACGAAACAACCTATGAGGAAATGAGAGAAGCTATCCTTGCGAAGAAGCTTTCAAGCGGATATCTTTCCTCTGTTCCTTCAAATATGGGAACAAACGACCAGCTTCTTAAGGACTACGAGTACGCTCTTAAGCTCTTCAAGGAGGAGCTTGGCGACGACTACGTTGCGGCTCAAAGCGCATATTCAGACACAGAGCCATATAAGTCATACCCGCTCTTTAAGGATGACAAGTCAACAGAGGCTGACGATATCGCTCGCTTTATGTATCACGAGGGCTTCGTTAAAATTGAATGGGGCAAAAAGATTGTAAACGGCAAGCAAACAGACGACAAGAGCGTAATTGTTTCTGCAACTCCACAATACAACCAAGACGTTGTTAACTCAAAGGAAGCAGCAATCGACTACGTTTACAGCTCAAAAATCAATACAGAGCTTCACATCATTCTTTCAGCTTGGGCAACAGCTGCTCAGCTTATGACAGAATACACAGCTGAGGCAAAGGGCGTTATTCTTGACGAAAAGAAGAACGCAGACGGCACACTTGTTTACGACCACATCGAGGGTATCGTATCACTTGGCCACAACACAGAAATGACAGAAATTACCGTTAACGGTACTACATATAAAATCGCACAGGAGCATAACTCAGACGGTACACCTGTAAACGCAGATGAATACGACGTGCTCCAAATCACAATCGACGGACAAGACCCTAAGGCTCAATGGAACTTCTCATTCGCAGTTGCTCCACAGCACTACTACGGTGACTCCGCATACGCAGTTGACATTGAAAACCACAAGTTCGGTGTTGACTACGGTAAGTTTAGCTTTATGCAAACTGTAATTCAAAAGTCAACAAAGACAAACGTTCCTGTTGGCGCAGGCGCATATAAGGCAACAAACCGTTCAAACGGTGACAACCCCGCAGGTGCGGAATTCCTTGCAAACAACGTTGTTTACTTCAAGAGAAACGACTATTTTGAAACAGTAGGCGCGCAAATTGAAAACGCAAAGATCGAAAAGGTTCGTTATCAAGCGCTCCCTGCAGCTGACGCTATTTCACTTCTTGAAAGCGGCTCAGTTCACTACATTTCACCACAGCTTACACAGGAAAACTACGACAAGCTCGAGGGCTTGAAGGGTAACGGCGGCTACGAGTACATTCTTGAGGATCAGCTCGGCTACGGTTACGTTGGTATCAACGCATCAAAGATTCAAGACATAGAAATCCGTCAAGCTATTATGTGTGCTATGAATACAGCAACATCACTTAACTACTACCGTCCCGGTACAGCAAGCCAAATCTTCTGGCCTATGTCAACAGTAAGCTGGGCATATCCGAAGAATGAGGATGGCTCACTCGACAACGACAACGGTAAGGACTACCCATACGTTGGTAACTGGACAGTTGACCTTGACGGCAACGGCATTTACGACGGTGAGGACGCTGCAAGAACAAAGATTGCAGACCTTATGCAGCAGGCAGGCGCATCAGCAGGCGACTCACGCCTTAAGATTGAATTTACAATTGCAGGCGCATCAACAGACCACCCAACCTTCCAAACCTTTATTGACGCAGCTAAGCTTCTTAACGATATGGGCTGGAGCGTAACGGTCGTTCCTGATGCAACAGCACTTACAAAGCTCTCAACAGGCGGCCTTGCAGTATGGGCAGCGGCTTGGGGCTCAACACTTGACCCTGATATGTATCAGGTTTACCACAAGAACTCAACTGCATCAAGTACAAGAGCTTGGGGCTACTCACACTTAAAGACAAACGGCTCGACAACTGAAAAGGCAATCTTGAACGCACTCAGCGAAAAGATTGACGAGGCAAGAGAAACTCTTGACCAAGAGGAGCGCGCAGCTATCTATAAGGAAGCAATGGGCTACCTCCTTGACCTTGCAATTGAGCTTCCTGTTTACCAGAGAAGCGTAGTTTACGCATACAATTCAAACATCATAGACGAAAGCTCATTACCACAGGATTCTAACCCATACTCCTCACCGCTTGACAGAATTTGGGAAGTTGAATTCAAAGACTAATTTGGAGTGATACAATGTTTAAATATATACTAAAAAGAGTAGGACTTTCCATACTTATATTAGTTGCTGTATCTCTTATCATTTACTTTTTAGTTCGTCTAATGCCACTTGACTTCGTTGCTTCAAACGCAGGCATGAACTCCGAGCCCGAAACGCTTGACAAAATCCGTGAGCAGCTCGGTCTTCAGGATAATAGCTTCTTTGGAATTATAAAGGGCTATTTCAAATGGATTGGTAACCTTTTCGAGTTTGAAAACGGTTACATCACCCTTGGCCGTCTTTTCGGTAACGAAAAGCCTGTTTCACAGGTTATCGTACAAGGACTTCCAACCTCATTCGTTGTTGCATTCGTCGCTACAATATTTGAGTTCTTGATTGCAATTCCGCTTGGAATTACAGCGGCAACTCATCAATATTCCGTACGTGACTATGTTATCACCGTTCTCGTTATGGTTGGTATCTCACTTCCATCATTCTTCTTCGGCAACGTTTTCAAGGCAGTTTTCGCGGAGCTGCTCGGTTGGTTCCCAACCTCGGGCGCAACGGACGCCTCGCAGAGCACGACAGGTATTATCGGTATTTTAAGTAACTTTAAGTATTACGTACTGCCGATATTTACAATTACGATACTCAGCTTGGGCGGCAGAATGAGAATGACCAGAACTAATATGCTTGAGGTTCTTAACTCCGACTATATTCGTACAGCCAGAGCAAAGGGTCTTAAGGAAAGTAAGGTAATATACAAGCACGCATTCAGAAACACACTGATTCCACTCGTTACAACACTTGCAGGTCTTATTCCGTCACTTTTCTCGGGTGCTATTATTACAGAGAAAATCTTCGGTCTTGACGGTATCGGTACAACGGCACTTACCTTAACAAACACAGGTAACATTCCGTTCATTATGGGCTACAATATGTTCTTGGCGGTTCTTTCAATCCTTGGAATTTTGCTCTCCGATATTATGTATGCAATAGTTGACCCGAGAGTTAAGCTTGAGTAAGGAGGACATTATGACAGAAGAAATCAAAAATGAAATCCTTCCCTCAAACGAAGAATTAAACGAAAACAATGACATTTCCTCAGCCGCTGTGGCTGAGGAGGTGCCGCTTGATAAAAACATCAAGCTTATGTCACCGACAAGAATGGTTGTACGCCGTTTCTTCCGTTCAAAGCTCAGCGTTATAGGACTTATTATGGTAGTGGGACTCTTCGTGTTCTCATTTATCGGTCCTTACGTGTACCATTTGTTCGTGCCCGCAACCGACGTTTTGGGCAGCGGATATAAGTCAAACGTTTCAATTGAAAACTTTGATGAATGGTACAAGAACCTAAAATCACGCGGCTGGCAGCAGGATGAAAAGGACGAAAGCGGTAAATGGGAATATACACCAAGTGACTATACAATCACCGTTGACGGTGAGGAGATTGTTATTCAGCAGCTCCTTCACAGACACGAAAAGGACAGTGCCCTTTCAAAGCCGTCAGCCACTCACCCGCTCGGCACCGATAAATCGGGCTACGACGTGCTTTCACGCCTTATGTACGGTGGACGTGTATCCCTTATCGTTTCCTTCCTCGCGGTTGCAATTATCACCGTCCTCGGTATTATTGCAGGTGGCTTGGCAGGATATTTCGGCGGCGTAATTGATAATATCATAATGAGAATATGCGATATTCTTATGTGCCTACCGGGTATTCCGATTCTTCTTATCGTCGGCGTATTGCTTAACGGTTGGATTAGCGAGGGCTATGCATTTATTACGGGAGAAACGAGAATTTACTTCCTTATGATATTTATTTCCTGCATTTCATGGCCGGGTACTGCCCGTCTTGTAAGAGGACAAATCCTCTCACTCCGTGAGCAGGAATATATGGTTGCCGCAGAGGCAATGGGTTATTCAACCTTCAGAAAAATCTTTAAGCACTTAATTCCAAACGTAATGCCACAGCTTATAGTTCAAATGACGCTCGGTCTTGGCTCAATGATCATTTATGAGTCAACGCTTTCATACCTCGGCTTCGGCGTTAAAGCGCCAAACACCGCTTGGGGTACAATCCTCAATCTCTTTGAGGAGGCAAACGGCTTTGAAATTGCTATGGCAAATCCACTTATCTGGGTTCCTGCGGGACTTTGTATAGTTATCGCGGTGCTCGGCTTCAACTTCGTCGGTGACGGCTTGCGTGACGCACTTGACCCGAAATCAAGGAGGTAAGAAAAATGGCAGAAAAGAAATCAAATTCTTACCTTAGTGGCAAGGAAATCAAGGCAATATCAAAGGCTAACGCCAAGGAAATGCGCCGCTTGGAAAAATACAAGAAGCGCAAGGCTGACGAAAGCGAATTTATTACAGAAATGAGAAGCGAGGACAATATCCTCGAAATTTCCGACTTAAACACTTATTTCTTTACCGACCAAGGTGTTGTTAAGGCAGTTAACGGCGTTTCCTTTGACGTGCCGAAGAACAAAACCGTCGGTATAGTTGGTGAAAGCGGATGCGGAAAGAGCGTAACGAGTATGTCAGTTATGCGTCTTTTGCAGGGTCCGACAGGACAAATTTACTCGGGCGAGATCCGCTTTACCTCAAAGGATTATATAAGAAATAAGAAGGGAAAGCCGATTCAGTTCGATATTAAGGACGAAAACGGCAACGTAACAGGCAAGGAATATAGAACCGAGGAAAAGGTTTACGACATTGCAAAAATGCCAATGAACGAAATTCACAGAATCCGCGGCAAGCAGATTGCTATGATTTTCCAAGAGCCAATGACCTCGCTCAACCCTATATTTACAATAGGTCAGCAGCTTGACGAGGTTACGTTTATTCACGTGCCCGACGCAACGAAGGAGCAGGCAAAGGCAAAATCCCTTGAAATGCTCAACCTTGTTGGTATAGCTATGCCCGAGCGCGTTTACAAAGCGTATCCGCACGAGCTTTCGGGAGGTATGCGTCAGCGTGTTATGATTTCAATGGCACTTGCTTGCAATCCGCGTCTTATTATCGCGGACGAGCCGACAACTGCTCTTGACGTTACAATTCAAGCGCAAATCCTTGACCTACTAAACGACCTTAAAACAAAAATCGACGGCTCAATTATGCTCATCACCCACGACCTCGGTATAGTTGCCGAAATGGCAGACTACGTGGTTGTTATGTACGCGGGCAAGGTTATTGAAAAGGGCACAGTTGGGGAGATTTTCCATAATCCGCTGCACCCATATACAAAGGGACTCCAAAAATCAAAGCCAACGCTTGATTCAAACGAGGATAAGCTCTTTAATATTCCGGGCAACGTGCCAAACCCGATAAATATGCCAAAAACCTGCTATTTCAAGGAAAGATGCGGCGAGTGCATAGGCAAGTGCTCAGGCGAATACCCGGGTATGGTACAGGTGAGCGACACACACTTTGTTGCCTGTCACTTATATAACGATATGAAGGAGGGAAAGGAAAATGGCTGACGAAAAGTTAGAAATATCTAATGAAGAAGTAGCACCCTCCGAGGAAATATCAAGTGTGGAAGCAGTAGATACTGCCGAGCCACAATACGATGACGAGCTTGAAGCAAAGAAATATCAAGAGAAAAAGCAAGCAGCTATCGAGGCAGATAAGAATAAGCCATTTGACCCCGATGCGCTCCTTGAGGTAAGACACCTAAGAAAAGCATTCCCTCTTAAAAAGTCACTCACAGGCAAGGTGCTCTCCGAGCTTGTTGCCGTTGACGATATTTCCTTCACTCTTAAAAAGGGTGAAACACTCGGTATAGTTGGTGAGAGTGGTTGCGGTAAAACCACAATGGGTAGAACAATTTTGAAGCTTCACCCATCAAACGGCGGTCAAATTATATTTGACGGCAAGGACATCACTAACTATAAGCCGTCACAAATGCGTCAAATACGCCGCGATATGCAGATAATTTTCCAAGACCCATATTCCTCGCTTCCACCAAGAAGCACCGTTGGCGGCATTCTCTCCGAGCCTGTTCAGGTTCACAAGATTGTGCCAAAGTCACAGGAAAAGGAATATGTGCTTGAGCTTATGGATAAGTGCGGTCTTCGTGATTATTATTATGAAAGATACCCACACGAGTTCTCGGGCGGACAGCGCCAAAGAATTTGTATTGCAAGAGCACTTTCCGTAAACCCTAAGCTTGTTGTATGCGACGAGCCGGTTTCCGCACTTGACGTATCAATTCAAGCGCAAATTATCAACCTGCTTAAGGACCTGCAACAAAAAATGGGACTTACATACCTCTTTATCTCGCACGACCTCTCGGTTGTTAAGTACATTTCCGACAAAATCGGCGTTATGTACCTCGGTGCGATGATGGAGTTCGGTAAAAAAGAGGATATCTTCGGAAATCCCTTACACCCATACACAAAGGCGCTTTTCTCGGCAATTCCTAATCCAAATCCCGATGTAAAGATGAAGCGCATTGTACTGACAGGCGACATTCCGTCACCTGCAAACCCACCAAAGGGCTGCCGTTTCCACACGCGTTGCCCATACGCAAAGGAAATTTGCAAGCACGTCGTTCCCGAGTATAAGGAGCACGAGCCCGGTCACTTTGCAGCCTGCCACTTATTAGATAACGAGGCTTGATTACACACAAAATCAACCAAGGAAGAGAGAAAAAATGAGCGATAAGAAGAAAAAGAAAAAAGAAAAGGTAAAATATATTGACGATGGCAGAACCATTGCCGATATGTCTGCGTTTTCAAACGGCAGAAGGGATAAGGACGGCTTCGTCCGCCCACCGAGCACCTTTAAGGATAAATGGAAAACATATTGGTCAGCTGTAAAAAGCATGCTTGTTCCAATGTTTATTACCTTGGGCGTTTTAACCGTCGTTTTCTTCCTCGCCTACGTTTTCCTCGGTGGCTTTTCACAATAATTCATTTTGTTGAAACCTAAAAATAAACGAGCCGTGCTTCAAACGAAGCACGGCTTTTTAATATTTTTTCGCAGGGGACATCACTCACCAAAATCAAACCTCATCAACCGACAAAACGGTTAGATTTTTGCCATCAACGGTGAATTTCACCTCGTATTTGTCGAATAAAAATCCAAAAACACGCGAGGGAGTGTCTATATAAGAGGGGCGAGGGTCGTTTTTAAGCACGTCAATTAAGCAATCGTAAAGTTCACTTGATAGCTTTTCTTTGACCTCACTCGGCACACTTACCTCAAGCAAAAAGTCCTCAAGCGTGTCTGTAAAGCCACCGCTTGCCTCTGGTACAGAGTCCGCAAAGGGAAGATACGGCTTTATATCGTAAACAGGAGTCCCATCCATCATATCAGCACCCGAAAGGCGGAGCACGTGTCCGTATTTCGGGTCTTTTTCTATTTTTTCAAGCTTCAAAACCGATAACCCAAGTGAGTTTGGTCTGAATGGAGAGCGAGATGCAAAAACACCAACGCGCGTGTTTCCTCCCAAGCGCGGCGGACGCACGGTTGGCGAAAATTTTTCTTGCTTTGATTCTGAAAAGCCCCATATCACCCAAACGTGAGAGTAGCCCTCAAGCCCACATAAAGCTTCGGGCACGCGGTATTCCTCGTTAAAAATAAGCGTAGCAGGAGAGGTTTTTGCAACTCCGCTTTGCCTCGGCGCACCAAACTTTGTTGGAAACGCTGTTTTCAGGTAGCCAATTTCCTTTATTTCCATAAGTACCTCAAAATTAAAATAGTGCGAAAAGTGATAAAATCAGACACTCCCTCGCCGAAATTTAGCAAAATTGCTCCAAATTGACGCATAAATGCTACTTGTGCATCATACCCGGGAGCACCGTGTCCTCTTGTCGGTTCTTCGGCATTTTCTTTTCATCAAGCACGGTGGCGGGCAAAATCGAGCCTTTACCGTACGTATCCTTAATATCGTTTATAACAGACCCGAGGCGCTTGCTTTTATCTTCCTTTTCGTGGTCAAAAAACATATCCTGTTGCACAGGCGCACCGTCCTGTTCAATTGAAATGGCGGTGACGGTAATGGCTCTTATTTTTGTGCGCCAATCAAAGTTCTTATTTAATAGCGCAATTGCTTCCTTTGCAATTTTTCTTTCATCCTGTGTTGGAAAATCGAGCTTAACCTGGTAGGAGTTATGCATAAAATGCTCATCCTTTATAACAAGCGAAACGCCGCCTGCCCAAAGCTTTTCCTTGCGTAGCTTGTAGCCAATATCGAGTGAGAGAGAAACAATAACCTTGCTTGCCTCGTCCATATTTTCAAGATTTTCGCGACACGTGATGCCGTGTCCTACGGACTTTGGCGGTGTGTAGTCATCCTTGTGTGCCACGCGCGAGGTGTCAAGCCCATTTGCATAAAGCCAAAGTGCCTCACCGTTTTTGCCAAGATGCCTTACAATCATTTCTTTTTGTGCGCGCGCAAGCGTGCCAATTGTAGGAATACCGCAGCTTGCAAGTGCCTTGCTCGTTTGCCTGCCGCAGTATAGCAGCTCCGAGACGGGCAAGCTCCAAATCTTTTCCTTAAAATTCTCGCGCGTAATAACCGTTACCGCATCGGGCTTTTTCAGGTCAGAGCCGAGCTTTGCAAAAACCTTGTTAAAGGAAACACCGATGCTCACCGTCAGCCCCAGCTCGTTTTTCACCGCGTTTCGTATCTCCTCGGCAATTACGTAGCCGTCAACACCGCAAGCGGTTACGTCAAGCCAGCACTCGTCAAGTCCGAACGGCTCAATATAGTCGGTATATCGCTCGTAAATTTTGTGCAGTAGCTTTGAAAATTTAGAGTAGCATTCAAAATGAGGCGGCACGATAATTATATTCGGGCAGAGATTTCTTGCCTCCCAAAGCGGCATTCCCGTCTTTACCCCTGCTATTTTTGCAAGCTCGCTTTTAGCAAGAATAATGCCGTGGCGGTCCTCCTCGTGCCCTCCAACCGCAACGGCTTTGCCACGCAGGGAAGGATTCATAACCATTTCGCACGATGCATAAAAGCAGTTTGCGTCACTATGCAAAATAACTCTGTCCTTCACGTTTACCTCGCTTCCTTAACGGCAAACCACTTGCCTGTATCCTCCTCAAAATAAATTTGTTTCGTCTCGCCCGCAACCAAAACGGTAAATTCTATCGGCGAGATTGAGCCAACTGTGCGCGGTGCGCGCTTTTTCGAGTCAAGAATTTTGTCAATCGGGAACTTTTTCTCTCCGTAAATTATCACAACAGGCAAAATTTTGCCGTCCTGGCGGTAAATAACTCCGACAGAAAGCGGCGTGCGTGTGAATTTTGCCATTACAGAGATTTTATAACCTTGACCGCCACGCCTTGAATTTCGCACCTGTCAACGATTATATCCTCCATTGAGGAGTTTTCGGGATGAAGACGGATTTTTTTTATGGACGGGTCAGGCATATAGCGCTTAAGCGTGCTTTGTCCGTCAGCCAATGCAACAACAATGTCGCCATAGTGCGCCGCGTTTTGCTGCTTGATAATAATCATATCGCCGTCGTCAATTCCTGCCTCAATCATAGAGTCGCCCGAGGCGGTAAGAATAAAGAACTTACCCTTGCCAACAAAGGACTCGGGCAGCTTTACGTAGCCCTCAATGTATTCCTCCTTCTCGTCAAGCGGTCCGCAGGGAATACGGCCGAGCTTGGCAACCGTCACCATGTTTCTCTCGGTCTTTGAAATATAAGGCGTTTCAATTCCGTCCTCGGTGCGCGTGATAATTCCAACGCGCTCCATAATTTCTATGTATCTTTGAACCGTGCTTTTGCTAATTCCCGTAAGCGCGGAAATCTCGCGCAATGACGGCGAGCGCGTAAAATCGTCAAAATAATTCTCCACACATCTCTTAATAGCAATAATTGTGTCTGCACTAACGTTTCTCATAATATACTCCTTAAAAGTAAATTTTTCAAAATGGGACACTTTTGCACAACCAATGGTACAAAAACCGTCACATTTCGGGACACTTCGTCCCATTAAGTATAGCACCAAGTCCCAAAAATGTCAATACCAAAAACGAAAAAATCACCATTTGTCAAAATTTGGCGACAGTATGTGCACTGTCACCAATGAATTGCATAAATGCATAAACTCAAGCATAGCTTCATAAATTGTGCTGCCGCACCACAAAAAGAAAACAGGCAAGTGCCTATTTTCAAAATATTAAAAATAAATAAGATGATAATTTGGCGAACAGATAGAGAAAAGAAAATTGCGAGTGAGTAAACACAAATTTAACGGCACGTACAATCTTCACCTTGAGGGACAGTAGTGCACATAGAAAGTGCGAGGGGTGACTCGTCGCTGTACTTTGTACTGCAGAGACATCACTCGTAATTAAAAAAGCACATAAAAAGAAAACAGGCAAGTGCCTGTTTTCTACATTATGATTTGTAAAATGTTGAATGATTAGAATGCTAAAAATATGTGCTTTTTGTTCTATGTGTATTAATGCGCCCTCAACCTAAATCTTGAAGACTTTTTCAACCGGCACAGACAACACAACCCCCTGCGCCTCGCTCTTCAAGCCAAACTCGGTATTAACGCTCTCTAAAATTTCATTTCTTACGTTTTCGGGCGCTAAGATTGCAACGATTTCCTTTTCGTCCTCGAGCTTTACGTTTGCAAACGCTTCGACAATATCTGCCTCGGCGTGTCTTGCCTTGATAACTGTACCGCCCGTTGCGCCTGCCTTCTTTGCAGTTTGCATAACGCTATCGGTAAAGCCACGGTTAATCGCAATCAAAACCAAGCTGTATTTGAATTCGCTTTGCATATTGTCTACGCCTCCTTTTACAAAATCGTTACTGTTTTTCTTTATAATTTCTGCTGAAATACGGCTGAATGCACTTGTCGGAATAACCATAAAAAGCCCTTGATAGCCATATGTTTTGCCGACGTTTTTGCCAAGGTCGGCAACGATACGGTCTGCGGTGGTTTTCGTCGCAAAGCTGATGACGATATCCTTTTCACTGTTACCAAGACCGAGAAATTCCATCATTTCAGATGGTGCTGTACCCTCGCCGACGCATTGAAAGTGCATAACTACGTTATCCTCTTGAAGTGCCTTAATGTAAGTTCCGCCCTTGCCGCGTCGAATAATCGCAAGCAGCATTACCATGCGTGAATCAATAGCCATTTAGCACACCTCCTCGTCATAGTAATAAATGCCGTCGTCAATTTGCTCGATTTCCTTATGAATTTTATACATCTTCTTATCCTGCTTAACCTTGCCGATAAGACCGAGCACTTGAATTGTGATAAGCGGTGTCATCGCAATCATAGCGACAATACCAAACGCGTCCGTCATAATCTTCGACGATAGATTTTCGCTTCCTGCGTTGATGGCTGAGCAAGCGCCTATCGCAAACGGCAAAATAAACGTCGTTGCCATAGGACCCGATGCAACACCACCCGAGTCAAACGCGATACCTGTGTAAATCGGCGGTACGAAAAACGTGATAACGAGCGGAATAATATAACCGATAATAAGCACGGGCAAAATCGGAAGCCCCGTTAAAATACGTGTCATTGCAATGCCAACCGAAACCGCAACACCGATAGAGAGCGCAAGTCCAATTGATTTTTGTGAAATTGCGCCGTTAGTAACCTCGGCAACCTGCTTCTTTAGGGTATGCACCGCAGGCTCTGCCGCAACAACGAAGTAGCCAAGAATCATACCGATAGGGATAAGCAGCCATTTTATGAAGCCACCGCCGCCAAGCACCTTGCCGATAAGCTGACCCGCAGGCATAAAGCCGATGTTTGCACCCGTTAGAAAAAGAACGAGTCCAACGTATGTATAGAGAAATCCGACTGAAATTCTTAAAACCTGGCGCTTGTTAAAGCGTTTGAAAATAAGCTGGAATACAATAAACATCGCAACAATGGGAAGGAATGCGAGCGCAACCTCCTTTGCGTACGTGAGAATACCGTGTGCGGCAACGCTTGGGTTGAAAAATTCCAAGAACGCATCGCGCGTTGTGAAATTCATATAATCCTCGGGATTGAACGGTGAGCTTTTTACGTCGGGCTTTCTTAAAAGACCGAGAACAAGCACCGACAAAATAGGACCGATGGAGCAGAGCGAAACAAGACCGAAGGAGTTTTCGACCGAGTTTTTGTCCTTTCTCATTGATGCAATACCCGCACCAAGTGCCATAATAAACGGAACCGTGATAGGACCCGTTGTAACTCCGCCCGAGTCAAACGCCGTCGGAATAAACTCAACGGAGCCAACCTTGCCGCCCGTTATGTAAGGCAGTGTGGCAAGCACGAGTGCAAGCGCATAAAGCGGAACTAAAATATAAGCAAGCGGAATTCTTTTTCTTGTTCTTATAAGCGCAAACGCCAAGAAAATTCCAACTCCGAGCGCCACACAAAGCACAAGGAGCCACTTGTTAAGAAATTCGTTTTTGAAATTCATGTTGATTTGGTCGGCAAGTACGGTAAGGTCGGGCTCCGCAATAGTGATAAGGAGTCCAACAGAAAAGCAAACAAGAAGCGGAATTAATTTCTTTTTGCTATGACCGATCAAAACGCCCATGCCCTCGCCGAGTGGCTGCATTGAAATATTCGAGCCTATTGTGAATATGCTCATTCCCGCAATAATCAAAATAGAGCCGAAAAGGAACATAACCATAACACCGGGCAAAATAGGCGCAAGGGAAACCGTGAGCACCAAAACTATTGCACAAATGGGCAAAACAGATGAAAGCGACTCCTTTAGCGAGCCGAAAAGCAATCTCATTTTAAGTTTCCCTCCTTTAATTATACATGTTAATATTATAACAGAACCGTACGCCAAAATGCAATAGAAACAAGCTATATTTTAAAAGTAAAAATAAACAAAATTTTAGCGTTTTAGAGGAATAAAGTTGACACGAGTTGCAAGGTGTGCTATAATTAGATATAATTTTTTATATATCAAGGAGAATTTTGAAAAAATGAGTGAAATGAATATAGTTTGTCTTGATCTTGAAGGCGTTTTGGTGCCTGAAATTTGGATTGCGTTTGCGGAGGCAAGCGGCATTCCCGAGCTTAAAAGAACCACCCGTGACGAGCCTGATTACAACAAGCTTATGGCATACCGTATCGCAATCTTGAAGGAGCACGGACTTGGCTTGAAGGAAATTCAAGAAACTATTGCAAAAATAGAGCCGATGAAGGGCGCAAAGGAGTTCCTTGACAAGCTCCGCGCAAAAACACAGGTTATAATTATCAGCGATACCTTTACACAGTTTGCAAAGCCGCTTATGGAAAAGCTCGGCTGGCCGACAATCTTCTGCAACACCTTAGAGGTGGCTGAAAACGGCGAAATTACAGGCTTTAGAATGAGAGTGGAGAAGTCCAAATATTCAACGGTTAAGGCGCTTCAATCCGTTGGCTTTGAAACAATTGCCGCAGGCGACAGCTATAACGACCTCGGAATGATAAACGCAAGCAAGGCAGGCTTCCTCTTCAAAAGCACCGAGCAAATTAAAAAGGACAATCCAAGCCTCGGCGCATACGAGGAGTACGACGACCTTTATAACGCCATAGTCAATGCACTCTAAAAACGGAAAGCGAATTACCCAAAAGAAAACCGATAAGGTTAAAAGAATTTGATTATAGCACACCAAAGGGATACTTTATAACCGTATGTACGGAAAATAGAAGAAAGATATTATCCTCTGTTGTAGGGGAGGGGCTTGCTCCTCCCAAAATAAAATTAACAAAATACGGTGAAATAGTAAATGAAAATTTTTTGTCGTTAAAAACGCGCTATTCAAACTTGCAAATTAATAATTATGTGATAATGCCAAATCATATACACATAATATTTGTTTTGCTTGAGGAGACGGGAGGAGCAAGCCCCTCCCCTACTAAAAAACAGAC
>JAGALA010000028.1 GCA_017625935.1 Clostridia bacterium | reverse complement strand
CCGTAGGAAGCAGGGCCTGCTGCCATGTTATCGGGATGAAGGGTACGGCCTGTGCCGCCGCCTGATGCAACTGAGAAATAGTTAACGCCGTTTTCAACACACCATTTCTTGTATGTGCCTGCAACGGGATGCTGGAATCTTGTTGGGTTAGTTGAGTTACCTGTGATAGATACACCAACGTTTTCAAGCTTCATAATAGCAACACCCTCGGGTACGTTATCGCTTCCGTAGCACTTAACGTCAGCACGTGGGCCGTTTGAATATGCCTTTTCGTAAATAACCTTTACCTCTTCGGCATATGGGTCGAACTCTGTTTCAACGTATGTAAAGCCGTTGATTCTTGAAATAATCATAGCGGCATCCTTGCCAAGACCGTTAAGAATAACGCGAAGTGGCTTTGTTCTTACCTTGTTTGCGTTAAGAGCAATCTTAATTGCGCCCTCAGCAGCAGCGAATGACTCGTGACCTGCCAAGAAGCAGAAGCACTCGGTTTCCTCTGAAAGAAGCATCTTACCAAGGTTACCGTGGCCAAGACCAACCTTTCTGTTCTCGGCAACTGAGCCGGGGATACAGAATGCCTGAAGACCGATACCGATAGCTGCAGCTGCATCAGCAGCCTTTTTGCAGCCCTTCTTAATTGCGATAGCTGCGCCTACTGTGTAAGCCCAGATTGCGTTTTCAAAGCAGATAGGTTGGGTTTCTCTTACGATCTTATCGCAGTCGATACCCTTTGCGAGTGTGATTTCCTTACACTCCTCGATAGAATTAATACCATATTCCTTAAGAGCAGCAAGAATTTTAGCTTCTCTGCGCTCGTATCCTTCAAATAATGCCATTTTTTCTACCTCCTTATTGCTTTCTTGGGTCGATATAGTGGTCTGCATCTGCAAATCTACCATATGTGCCCTTTGATTTTTCGTATGCTTCGTTTGGCTCCATACCCTTCTTAATGAAGTCTGTCATTTTGCCGAGTGAAACGAACTCATAGCCGATAACCTGGTTATCAGCATCGAGAGCCATTCTTGTGCAGTAGCCCTCTGTCATTTCAAGATATCTAACGCCCTTTGCCTTTGTACCGTACATTGTACCAACCATTGAGCGTGCGCCCTTACCGAGGTCTTCCATACCTGCACCGATAACAAGACCGCCCTCGGAGAAAGCAGACTGTGTTCTACCGTATACGATTTGGAGGAAGAGCTCTCTCATTGCGGTGTTGATAGCGTCGCAAACGAGGTCTGTGTTAAGAGCCTCCAAAATTGTTTTGCCAGGAAGAATTTCTGCCGCCATAGCCGCAGAGTGTGTCATACCTGAGCAACCGATTGTTTCAACAAGTGCTTCTTCAATAACGCCATCCTTAACGTTAAGTGAAAGCTTGCAAGCGCCTTGCTGTGGTGCGCACCAGCCAATACCGTGTGTGTAACCGGAAATGTCGGTGATTTGCTTTGCCTGTACCCACTTGCCCTCCTCTGGAATAGGAGCAGGACCGTGCTTTGGTCCCTTTGCAATGGAGCACATCTGTTCTACTTCGTGTGAATAAATCATATGTATTTCTCCTTGAAATAAAATTTTTCGTATATATTATATCGTATTTAACTTGTAAAATCAACATTTTTATTAAATTTTTTATTTTTTGCGACAGTGATGCAAAATGCAAGGTTTTTTCCTTATTTTTTAGTTAATATTTATAAAATAATATTTACTTTTTATATTATATATGTTATAATATAGATTGATTTTAGTATGGTAAAGTGCGAGGTAAATTGATTGCTCCAAAGCGGGCGCACTCTCCTCCACCGCTGTGCGGAGCCCCCTCACGGAGGGAGCCATCTCTGTCAACCGCAGACTCTAATCATTTCATGTTGCTTCGCAACAATTCATGGCGTTAGCCAATTTATGACACACGGTGTCAATTCATGCGTTTACGCAATTCATTACACGGAGGTGTTCCTTTGCGACTTGACAAGCTTCTTTCCGAAATGGGCAAGGCCTCGCGCTCTGAGGCGGGCAAGCTAATCCGCGCAGGCAAGGTGACAGTAAACGGCACTTCCCCAAAAAAGCCCGACTTTAAGGTAGATCCCGAAAATGACGTTATAGTTTTTCTCGGTGAGGTCTTAGCCTACAAAAAATTTACTTACATTATGTTAAATAAGCCCGAGGGCTACGTTTCCGCCACTGAGGACGAGAGCGAGAAAACCGTGCTTGATTTAGTCAGTGATGAGGACAGAAAGAAGGGGCTTTTCCCCTGCGGACGGCTTGACAAGAACACCTTGGGTCTTGTTATTCTCACCAACGACGGCGAGGGTGCGCACAGGGTGCTTTCTCCAAAGCATCACGTTTCCAAGGTTTATAGGTTTGAATGTAAGCTTCCCCTCTCTGACGATGAAGTGAAATTGCTTGAGGGCGGGGTTGACATCGGCGGATATTTCACCAAGCCGTGCAAGATAAAAATGACCGAGGCGCAACGCGGCGAAATAACCTTGACCGAGGGCAAATACCACCAAATTAAACGTATGCTTGAGGCAGTTGACAATAAAATAACGTATCTTGAAAGAATTTCCTTTGGCGATATATTGCTTGATCCACGCCTTAGGCGCGGCGAGTGGCGATATCTAACGACTACCGAGGAGAAATTATTCAATTAATTATATGAATAACGAAAACAAATTTCCCACGCGCAAGCCAACGCGCGCCCACGGATTTGATTATAGCACTCCAAGAGGATATTTTATTACCGTATGTACGGAGCATAGAAGAAAAATATTATCCTCCATTGTAGGGGAGGGGCTTGCTCCTCCCGAAATAAAGTTATCTAAATACGGAAAAATCGTAAATGATAATTTATTGTCCTTAGAAGGTCAATATTCTAACTTACGAATTGACAATTACGTAATAATGCCAAATCATATACACATTATATTTGTTTTACTTGATGAGGCGGGAGGAGCAAGCCCCTCCCCTACAATATCTAATATTATTTGTGCGTTCAAATCAAAATGTGTACGTGATTTAAGAAAATTGGGCTTTGATGGCAAATTGTTTCAGCGCTCTTTCTATGACCATATTATACGCAACCGACAGGATCACGAAGAAATTTCAAGATATATTTATGAGAATCCTATTAATTGGGAAAAGGACGAGCTATTTAATGACGATATTATTTTGAAAGGAAATACGAAATGAAAAAGTATCTTTTACAAAACGGTGTAAACTGGTACCGTGCGAATATGCACTGCCACACAACCGTTTCCGACGGACATTACTCCCCCGCCGAAATTAAAGAAGCATATAAAAATATGGGCTACTCTATTGTGGCATATACAGACCACGAGTTAATCCGCACGCACAACGATTTGACCGACGAGAGCTTTTTGGCAATAACCTCGTCCGAGTTTTCGATAAACGATTCGGGACCCTGCTTTGAGCTTTTCGAGGGTGAATATATGGAGGCGTGGCGTTCAAAAAAGGTAATACACTTAGGCATTTACGCGAAGGACAAAAACAACACCTTCCACCCCGC
Organism: Clostridia bacterium; assembly: GCA_017625935.1. Lineage (GTDB taxonomy): Bacteria > Bacillota > Clostridia > Oscillospirales > CAG-272 > RGIG2000. Next base: position 28,542 of record JAGALA010000028.1, on the reverse strand, counting down.
AACAGACAACAGCGTTCTTGATTGGTGGAAAGCACACGGCAAGGACGTCGGCGAGATAGAGGTTGACGGATACTCGCGCAAATACACGCTTGAAAGCTTAAACGAAACCGTCAAGCGCTTAAACGATGCGGGCTTCTTGGTTTCCCTAAACCATCCGAACTGGTCGCTCAACGATATGGACGACTACCTGAATATTGAGGGGCTTTGGTCACTTGAAATATTAAACTACGCAACGGAGCGCATTTCGGGTGCTGAATACTGCCCGTACATTTACGACCATATGGTAAGAAGCGGAAAAAACCGTAGTTTATTCTGCAATATGGGTGATGACAACCATAACCGCGGCGGCTCCTTCGACCATTCCTTCGGCGGCTCAACGATAATCGGCGCAAAGGAGCTTGAATACGGTCAGGTAATGGCAGCACTTGAAGCAGGCGAGTTTTACTGTGCAAGCGGCAAAAATCCGCCAAAAATCAACGCACTTTACGTAGAGGACAACGTCCTTAAGGTTGACTGCTCCCCTGCCACAGATGTTTTCTTAACAGGTATGGGCAGAAACTTCCGCTTTGCCGAAACAAACGGCGGTGAAATTACCCACGCGGAATTTAGGCTCGATAAGCAGGACGTTATGTTCCGCATAACCGTACGTGACAAATATAATAACAATGCACACACGCATTACTACAAGGTATCCGATTATTGGGAGGATTAAAAATGAGAAAAGACATTCTGCCAAGCGGCGTTAATTGGTACAGAGCCAATTTTCACTGCCACACAAAGCATTCCGACGGAGCAAAAACGCCCGAGGAGATAAAGGAAGCGTACAAAAACCACGGCTACTCTATTGTGGCATATACCGACCACGACGTTTTGCTTGACCATTCGGACTTAAACGATGAGGGCTTTTTGGCGCTCACCTCCTGTGAATACGCGGTGAATGAATCACAGCCTAAGTTCCCGAAAATATTCGACGTGGAAACAAGCGATTGGGTGCGCAAAAAGTGCGTGCATCTAAACATTTTCGCAAAGGATCAGCACAACACCTTTATGCCTGCAACCTCTGTTGAGCAAATGTGGATTTTGAGGGACAGATACCCAGACACCAAGTGCGACGGCTACATCCGCCATTTTGACAGGGACGGCATAAACGAGATAATCAAGCTCTGTAACGAAGCAGGCTTCTTGGTTCAATTAAACCACCCATACTGGTCGCTCAACGAGCGTGAGGACTATATAAATATGGAGGGTCTTTGGGGCCTTGAAATATTAAACTACGCAACCGAGCTTGAAACGGGAAGCGAGTATTGCCCTTACATCTACGACGATATGACACGAAACGGTATGTATAACCTCTGTTGCACTATGGGTGATGACAACCACAACCACGCAAGCTTCCGCGAGTCATTCGGCGGCTCAACCTTTATCGGCGCAGATGAATTAAGGTATGATAAGATTATTGCGGCTATGGAGCGCGGTGACGTTTACTGTGCCTCGGGTCGCGACAATCCGCCGAGATTCCTTGAACTTTACGTTGAGGACAATATAATAAAAATTGACTGCACCCCCTGTGAAAACATCTCTCTAAACGGCTACGGACGTGCCGACAGGCATATAACAAGACAGGACGGCTACGAGCCTATAACGCACGCGGAATTTCCTTTGCGTGAGAGCGACGTATATTTCCGTGTGACATTGCGTGACGAAAACGGAAACGTGGCACATACAAGAAACTATTTCGTTAAGGATTTTATTCAAAAATAAGAACGGCGGGAGCAAGCCCCCACCCTACGCAACAAATTTTATGTACAAAAAAGGAATATAACAAATGAACATTATTGAAACACTTGCAAAAGAATTTTCACTTAAGGTAAGCCAGGTTGAAGCAACCGTTGCGCTTATCGACGACGGAAACACAATCCCATTTATCGCACGTTACAGAAAAGAGGTTACGGGCTCGCTTGACGATACCGTGCTTCGTAATCTTGATGACCGCCTTAAATATTTAAGGAACTTGGAAACGAGAAAACAAGAGGTTGCTTCTCTTATCGAGGGTCAGGGCAAGCTCACCGAGGAAATTGTAGCAGCACTTGAGGCGGCACAGACAATTACCGAGGTTGAGGACATTTACCGTCCGTACAAACCAAAGAGAGAAACACGTGCATCCCTTGCAAGAAAAAGAGGTCTTGAGCCGCTTGCTAATCTTATTATGGAGCAAAGAGAGTCCTACTCTCCCGAAATTTACGAGGTCGCAAAGGAATACGTTACCACGGAAAACGAGGACAAGAAGCTCCACGTTAAAACTCCCGAGGATGCAATTGACGGTGCAAAGGACATCATAGCCGAGGATATTTCCGACAATGCAGACTTCCGTAAGGCGATAAGAAATCTCACAAATGAGCACGGCTTGGTTGTTTCCAAGGGCGCAAAGGACGAGGATTCCGTTTACGCATCATACTATGACTACAACGAGGCGGTAAAGAAAATCCCCGGTCACCGTGTGCTTGCCATCAACCGCGGCGAAAAGGAAGAATTCTTAAAGGTTTCAATTGAGATAAACGAGGAAATTATCCTTAATTATTTATATTCAAAGCTCTTGGTTTCAACTCCAAGCCCTGCAAAGGCTTATATTGAGGAAGCAATCAAGGATTCATATGCACGTCTTATTCAGCCATCCGTTGAAAGAGAGATAAGAGCCGACCTCTTTGATAACGCAAGCGAGGGTGCAATCAAGCTCTTCTCCGACAACCTAAAGAACCTTCTTATGGGTGCGCCGCTTAAGGGCAAGACAGTCCTTGGCTACGACCCCGGCTACCGTACGGGCTGTAAGCTTGCAGTTGTTGACAAAACAGGCAAGGTTATTGATACCGCGGTTATTTTCCCGACAAAGCCACGCGAGGACATTGAGGGCTCGGCTAAGATTGTAACGCGCTTAATCAAGAAATACGGTGTTGACGTTGTTGCTATCGGTAACGGAACGGCATCTAAGGAAAGTGAAATCTTTATCGCGGGCGTTCTTAAGGAGCTTGCAGGCGAGCAGAAATACATTATGGTTAGCGAGGCAGGTGCTTCGGTTTACTCCGCATCAAAGCTCGGTGCTGAGGAATTCCCCGATTTTGACGTTACACAGCGCTCCGCCGTTTCAATCGCAAGACGTCTTCAGGACCCACTTGCAGAGCTTGTTAAGATTGACCCGAAGTCAATCGGTGTCGGTCAGTATCAGCACGATATGAAGCAGGCACGCCTTGACGAGGCACTCGGCGGTGTTGTCGAGGACTGCGTAAACAAGATAGGCGTTGACGTAAATACCGCATCCTACTCACTTCTCTCCTACATTTCGGGCATTAACACATCAAGTGCAAAGAATATTGTAAAATACCGCGAGGAAAACGGCGAATTTACAAAGAGAAGCCAGCTCCTTAAGGTTCCAAAGATTGGCGCAAAGGCGTATGAGCAATGCGCAGGCTTCCTTCGTGTTCCCGACTCAAAGGAAATTCTTGATAACACAGGCGTTCACCCCGAGTCCTACGAGGCGGCAAAAGCACTTCTTGCCAAGTTTGAATACGATATGGACAAGGTTGGCTCAGGTCTTGGTGATTTACGCGCTAAGTGTGCAAGATACGGCACAAAGAAGCTCAGTGAGGAGCTTGGCATTGGTGAGCCGACACTCCTTGACATCATCGGCGAGCTTGAAAAGCCCGGCCGTGACGTGCGTGATTCACTCCCACTTCCTATTCTCCGTGACGACGTGCTCGGTATGGAGGACTTAAAGGAAGGAATGATTATGACAGGTACAGTTCGTAACGTAATCGACTTCGGCGCTTTCGTTGATATCGGCGTGCACCAGGACGGTCTTGTACACATTTCGGAAATCTCCGAAAAGTACATCAAGCACCCAAGCGAGGTTTTAAGCGTTGGCGATATCGTAACGGTTAAAATCAAGGGCGTGGATCTTAACAAAAAGCGCATCAGCTTGACTATGAAAATGTAATTTTTGATAAAAATCAATTTTAGAATATTTTAGTCACGCTTTTAAGCAATATATACAAATTAGCATCTCGATTTTTGTGCAAAATTAAGTAAATCAGGTTGTTTTTGTTGATTTTGCACAATTCCGCTTTATAAATTTTGTGAAAAAAAGATATTTAAATTTTTATAGTTATCTGTTATAATAGTTATTGTAAAATATTATAACTATGTCTAAATGTGCAAAAACCGTACTTTTTTGGCGGATTTTGCGTAGATAGCATCCAAGAAAATTTGTGCCGAAACGGTAAGGAGAAAATAAAAAAATGGCAGGTTTATCTCTCAAACACATTTACAAGAAATATCCGGGTGGCGTTACCGCCGTATCAGACTTCTGTCTTGATATCGAGGACAAGGAATTTATTATTTTCGTTGGTCCTTCAGGCTGCGGTAAGTCAACTACACTTCGTATGATTGCAGGTCTTGAGGAAATCACCGAGGGTGAATTATATATCGGCGACAAGCTTATGAACGATATTGCACCTAAGGACAGAGATATTGCGATGGTTTTCCAGAACTACGCTCTTTATCCTCATATGACTGTTTATGAAAATATGGCATTCGGTCTTAAGCTTCGTAAAACTCCAAAGGAGGAAATCAAGCGCCGCGTTGAGGAGGCTGCTGAAATCCTCGGTATCACAGGCTTGCTTGACAGAAAGCCAAAGGCAATGTCAGGTGGTCAGAAGCAGCGTGTTGCGCTCGGTCGTGCTATCGTTCGTAACCCTAAGGTTTTCTTGCTTGACGAGCCGCTTTCAAACCTTGATGCTAAGCTCCGTGCAACAATGAGAACCGAGCTTACAAAGATTCACCAGCGCGTTGGTACAACCTTCGTATACGTAACTCACGACCAGGTTGAGGCTATGACAATGGCTACACGTATCGTAGTTATGAAGGACGGTCTTATCCAACAGGTTGACTCACCACAAACACTTTATGATAAGCCTGTTAATATGTTCGTTGCAGGATTCATCGGCACACCTCAAATGAACTTCATCAATGCAACACTTGAAAAGAAGGATGATGGCACTTATATCTGCTTCGAGGGCAATGCGCTTCGTCTTCCTGACGAAAAGGCTGCTGACCCTGCTATCGCTGATTACATAGGCAAAGAGGTTGTTGCAGGTATCCGTCCTGAGTGCATCCACGACGAGCCAATCTATCTTGAAACAATGAAGGACAACGTTATTGACGTTGACGTTGACATCACCGAGCTTATGGGTGCTGAGATTTATCTCTACATCAAGATTGGCGAGCAAAACGCAATTGCAAAGGTTTCCTCACGTTCACAAGCGCGCGCAGGTGACAAAATTCAGGTTGCTATCGAGGCAGGAAGAATTCACCTCTTCGATAAGGAAACTCAAAGATACATCATTCACTAATACACTAAAAGAACGGCATCAGCCGTTCTTTTTTATTAATCAAGTACAAAATGTGATAAAGCTTAGGTGTATTTTTAAGTCTCTCATTGCCCTGCTTCATATTACCTACATTTTAATAAAATATATTGACTTTTTTATATTTTTTGCTATAATGTTTATAGTGTGCAATTGCACCGTTATTTACTATTCAGCACAAACCGAGGTTATATTATGAAAAAGAAAATTGCAGTTATCGGCTTTGGCGGTATGGGCTCTTGGCACGTAAACCACGCGCAAAAGAGCGACGTTATCGAGCTTGCCGGAATATATGATATTGACGAAGCAAAAAAGCAAAAGGCGCGCGATATGGGCATTTACTCATACGCTTCGCTTGATGAGGTAATAAACGATAAAAGCGTTGAGCTTGTGACAATTGCAATCCCTAACGACGTTCACCTTGACACGGTTGTCAGATGTCTTGAGGGTGGCAAGCACGTTATTTGCGAAAAGCCCGTTGCCCTTTCAAGCGAGGATTTGGAGAAAATGATTTCCGCATCCAAAAAATCGGGCAAGCTTTTTACCGTTCACCAGAACAGACGCTGGGACGTAGACTATCTCGCTATGCAGAGCTTAGCTGACTCGGGCGAGATTGGCGCACCGCTTCGCGTTGAATCAAGAATACACGGCTCACGCGGTATTCCTTCCGACTGGAGAGGCGAAAAGGAGCACGGCGGCGGCATGATTCTTGACTGGGGCATTCACTTAATCGACCAGCTTATGCTTATATATAAAAATGAAGTAATCGATACCGTTTATTGCGAAACAACCAACATCACAAACAAAGAGGTTGACGATGGCTTTTACCTCACCATCACCTTCAAAAGCGGCAAGGTTGCATACTGTGAGGTTGGCACGTATAACTTTATCGCACTTCCGAGATTTTATATGAAGGCGGAAAAGGGCTCAGCGCTTATCACCGATTGGCGCGAAAAGACAAAGGTTGCAAAATGCAAATACTGGCACGAAAATGACGTGTTGCCCGTTCAAACTGCGGCAGGTCTTACAAAGACTATGGCTCCGCGCGATAGCGTTACGCTTGACGAGTACGAGCTTGAAATCCCAAAGAGCGACGTTCACGATTTCTATCGCAACTTCTGCGCTGCAATTGACGGCAAGACAGCTCAGCTTGTCACACACGACCAAATGCGCATAGATATGAAGCTTATGGAATGTGCGTTTAAATCAGCAGAGATTGGTGCTCCTGTTAAATTTGAATATTAAAAGAAGGGCGCCGCTTCAAACGCGGCGGCCCCTTTCTTTTAACGTAGGGGAGGGGCTTGCTCCTCCCGCATTGTCAGGCGCGCACCGATGAAACGGGACGTCGAGGGCGCCGTTGCAAACGGGGCGTCGAGGACGTCGCAAAACGGGGCGTCGAGGACGTCGCAAAACGGGGCGTCGAGGACGTCGCCCCCTACGAATTGTTTATCGTTTTCCGTAGGGGCGACCATTGGTCGTCCGTCTTGTTAGGCGCGTACCATGAAATCGGCGGGAGACAAGCCCCCGCCCTACGGATAAATCAACGCACCGCGTTGTATATCATCAATGCACCGCATTGAATATCATCACGGTTTACCACACGAATGTGTGCATATCATCACGCGAAGCGTGCATATACCGAATCAGCGCCTTGCATATCATTAACCAAAGCTTGCATAAAAAAGACCTTCGCTAAAGCGAAGGTCTTTTTGAATTATTGAATGTTATACTTTGTAGCAAACACCAAGAACTCGATAGGAGCGATTTCGTCCATAAATGCGGCGCGCTTAACAACTGTCTTTGAAGCAAATGAGGTTGTTGGTGCACGGCCGTGGAGCGTTCTTACAGATGGGTCAAGCTGATAGCCGTCAAATGCGCTATAAAGCTTTTCGCCTGCGAAAATCTCAAGCTCCTTAAGGTACGGGAATACAAGTCCGTTTGCTTGGTATACTATTCTTATATCGTTTGTTCTTACAGGTGCATCAAATTCAACGGTAATAACGGAGCTTTTGCTCGTCGGGTCATATGAGGTAGCCGATTTGATAACCTTATATTCGCCGTCAACAAGTGCGCAAACATCAAATTTCATAACGTGCTCCTCAGGCTTGCCACCAACGATAATATCGTTGAAATAAAGTGTAACCTTTGTTACATCCTCGCTTTCCTTAAGAGTAATACCGCAGTATGTTCCCTTCTCGAAGGTTTGTGCGTACCAAGAGAATGCATCGTTTGTATCTGTTTGACCGTCATTAATAAAGTTAATGTCGGAAATATTTGAATAGTCAAATGAAGAAGAGCAATAAGCTGTGCCGTAAGGTGCTAAGTTACCTTGAGCTATCGATGAAGCTCTGAAGGTGTTAAGATAACCTGAGAGGAATACACATTGCTCACCGTTTGCAATTGCAGCGTTTGTATCGGTGATTGACGGAGCAATGTTTTCGCCATCCTTAACGGAAGAAACGTATTCTACCTTGAAGCCGCCAATCTTTTCGTTAACATCAAAGGTTGCAAGCACGTCCTGTGAATCTGCAACAGCCTTGTTGTTGCCACTAAGGAGTGACCAAGCACCGTCTTTCTTAACGTAAAGGTTGTATGTGTACTCAGCGCCTGCGCGGTCTGCACCCACGTTACCGAAGTTAAGAATAATGTCCTTGATTAAGTAATCCTTATCAAAGTCAATCCAATAGCTTTGATTTTCGTAATCTCTTGCTACCCATTGAGTTGTCTTGTTACGGTCATTACCCAAAAGTGGGTAAGCCATATCAGCTGATGTTGTTGCGCTTGCCATACCGCCGAGAGCCGCGTCAGTTACAACCTCTGCGCCTTCTGGTACGTCAAACTTAGGAATTGTAACCGCTTGGTGACCCCAAAGCTCAACCTCTTGAACGATAGGAATAAGCCACCAGTCGTGTGTTGAGGCGGTTTTGTTTCCAAGCTTAACCTTGCCTTCCTCATCATATTCAAAGAAATATCTGTTGTCAACTATTGTCTTTGTTCTAACAGAGCCGTCCTCGTTGTAAACAGGAGCACCGGTATCGTGTCTGACAACCTCTTGATATTCAACGTAAACAACGTCGAACTTAGAGCCGCCAACGTCTTCTCTGATAGCAAACTTGATAGGATGGTTGCCGCCCGGAACATCGGTAATTTCGTACAAATCCTTACTTACATATACTCTGCCGCTTGTATCGGACTCGTCACGTGTAACCTCCCAGTTTCTGCCCTTGTAGTTTACGTTTGTGATTTCGCCGTTTGCATCATATGTAAATACTACGTCGTTTGAAATGCCCTTAAGTGCCCAAGCGCCGTATTCTGTACAAACAATTCTTACATTCTTTGTTGTAGCAAAGTTTGTAAGCACAGGCTCGCCGTTTTCATCAACGATAACGTCACCGTTTTTGTCATATTGCGGGAACACCTTGTCAAAATTAATTGTAAGCACTGAGTTAGCGTCACCGCTGATTGAGCCGTCCTTATTGATTAAATATGTAGCATCGTCATTATAGCCGTGACCCGCAACGTACCATTGACCCTGGATAAGAACCTCAATTGTGTACTTTGCGTTGTTGTTTTGGTCGCTGACTGCGTAAACGTGACTGCTACCCTGACAGGTCAAGCAGGTTCTTGACTCGATAACCTTGTTGCCATTCTTATCATACACAATCTGACCGAAATCGTCAAGCTTATAATTGATACGGAAATCACCGTCGTAAAGTCTTTTGTTACAGTCGCCGCAGTATGCGCCGTTAAAGTCACCGTACTTGTCTGTATAGAGTGTTACGGAATTGATGGTTTGGTAATAGTTAAAGCTAAGACCGCACCATTGACGCGTATTATCAACGCCCTCGTAGCCTGCACCACGCTGTTCATCACCGGGACGCCAGAACTGCCAAGAACTGTAATACTGACCGTTGTTGATGTATCTTGCGGGAGAGTCAGCATTCCAAATACTCGACTGATACGTTTTGCCCTTTGGTGCAACGTTGATTATTTCGCCACCCCACGGCGAGGTGCTTTCACCGTCAGCCGCAAATGCGAGGCAAGCGAAGCAAGGAACGAGCAAGCAAATGCACAAAATTGTTGCTAAAATTCTTTTCTTCATTGTGTACTCCTTAAATATCTTGAGAATCAAGATTAATTTTCTCTATTGTGTATTTTAACATATTATGGGCATAAAAACAAGTATTTTTTGTAAATTTTTCATTAATTTATATAATATTAATAAATAACCGTTTGAATAATTAAGAAAACAACGGCGGCTTTGTAGAAATTGAACAAAAACTGACTATTTTGTTTTTTGTTTGGCGGAATAATAACGCCTTTCTTTGCATATAATGATAAAAAGGTCTTTTGGCGTTTTACGTGCTGACCCCGTGGGGCACGCTTCGCTTTAAGACCTTTTTACTGTTTATATGGCGCAAGGACTGCAATAAAAATCATTATTTAAAATACTCGACGGCACTCTTTTTGTCGCGTTCGATTTGCAAAAACAGCTCCTCGTTCGATTCAAATTTTTTCTCGGGGCGCAAATATTTATAAAAGTTCACACGAATGTATGAGCCGTAAAGATATCCCGAATAGCCGACGATGTGTGTTTCTACGTTGATTTCTCCGTTTCTGTCGGTTGTTGGGCGCACGCCGACATTGGTAATCGAGGGGTAAACGTCCTCGCCGATTTCACATTCCGTAATGTAAACTCCCGTTTTGGGGACGATTTTCCCCTCGGGTATTTTTTGATTTATTGTCGGCAACCCCATTTTTGTAGCAAGCTGCTTACCGAATTCAACACGAGAATATATCGAGTAGCACGAGCCGAGTGAAAAAAGATCCTCAACCTCGCCGCCTACGATAAGCTCACGCAAAAGCGTTGAGCTGACTAAGCGTTCACCGCTTGTAATTTCCTCGCAAATATCGACACTCCCCCCGCCGTTTTTGGAAAACAGTTCCTTTAAAAGCTCGGGCGTGCCCTGCGCGTTTTTACCGAATTTATAGTTATAGCCACACGATGCGCCAACGGCAAAAAGCTCGCCTTTAAGCACGTTTTCAAAAAACTCCGACGGAGACAAGTCCTTTACGCGCTCAAAGGAATCAATACAAAGATAGTCAATCCCGAGTGCTTTGATAGCTTTTATTCTTTCCTCAAGCGTGTAAACGACTTTTATTTCGCCGTTTATGTACGATTTCGGCACGGTATCAAAGATATAGGCAAGGGATTTGACACGTTGCTTTTTTGCACCGTAAAATGCAGAGGTCAAAACGCGCTTGTGTGCCATATGACAGCCGTCAAAGGTGCCGAGTGCAACAAAGGTTGGCTCATCAAGGACAAATTTTGATATTGTTTTAAGCTCAATTACCTGCATTTTTTCCTCCTTTTTCACGCTGTTAGAATTTGAACAGGTATATTATACTATATTTTTCGCGCAATTGAAACATTTTTTTGATTTTTTAATAAAATTTCAACACAAAGTCTTCAATTTATGTTATTATATAATAAATTCGCAGTATAGCATTACATTTTTGCGAAAATTTAAGAGGGAGGTGCCAAAAATGAAGGTTATGTGGATTGGCCACGGCGGCTTACTTTTTATATCGGGCAAGCACAAGGTATTAATCGACCCATATCTTTCCGATTCGCTCCGCTTGGTGAACAGAATTTTCAAGCGCAGAATTAGAATATCGCACCGCCTGTTTTATATAAAGCCTGACGTTACGGTGATTACAAGTTCACATCCCGACAGATGTGATATAAAGACTGTCAAAAAGCTTGCACGCAGACGCATTGGCTATACTCCGACTATTCTTGCCTGCGAAAGCGCATTTCGCGTGGCGGGCGAGAGCTGGGGGCTCAAGCGCGCAAACATTACGATGTTTGAAAAGGGGCTTGAATGGTCGCTTGGAGATATGACAATCAAAGCGGTGGATGCCAAAACCGATGACCGCAGTGCCTTTGGCGTTATAATTACCGACAATGACACATGCAAAAAATACTACGTTGCGTCAAATACGCTTTACAGCGAGGAGCTTATAGCTTCGTTGCCTACCGATTTATATGCCGCGTTTATACCGATTAGCGGCACGTTTGGCTCAATGAACATTTTGGATGCAAGCCGCTTTGCCAAGGAATTAAACGCGCAATATACCGTACCCGTTCAGTTTGGCACACTTGATAAAACCAAGGCGGAGTCCTTTATATGCGGCGGACGCATTTTGCCGAAGATTTATAAAATCATGGACTTTGACTCGGAAAACGGAGTTTCAATTTCGAGCGACGGCATAGACCTTTTCTATAACGAAAAGGAGAAAAAGCCACCTGCCTTAGCTGAAGGAATTGAGCTTGACGAAGCTTCAACAATGACCGTTGATATGCCCGCTTTAGAGGAAATAAGCAGCGAATGCTTTTCCGCGGGTGTTACAAGCTTAGACAACACGTCTCTGTAATTTGAAAAACAGACACGTGTGCGCCTGTTTTTAACTTTCACGCAATTTTTACCGTAATTTTCTACTTTTATTAATATTTTAAAGCGGGGGAAATTCCCCCCGTATAGTTTTACAAAAAATCTTTTCCAAAAAAAATTACGCGCCTAAAAAGCTTAATTCTGCTCATAATAATTACAAATGCTTAATTGCGTATGATTTCAATTTTTATGAGGTTTACTGTGAATTTTATAGCTTTAATCGGTGCTTTGGTTTTTATAATAGTGCTTTTATGCCTATTATTTATCGTAATTTCAAAATACGCGTTTAACCGTGCGTTTTATTTTCCGCTTTCGCGTCCTGTTTTACCGTTTGAGGCAAGGGACAACGATGAAAAGGAAATTTTAAAGGGGCTTGACGCAAGCGAAAATCTTTTAAAATCGCAAAGCTACGAGCCGATTTACATTAAATCCTTCGACGGGCTGTCCCTTTTCGGGCGGTACTATAAGGGAAACGAGGGTGCTCCGCTTTTCATAGAGTTTCACGGCTACAAGGGGGACGCGCTTCGCGACCTTTGTGCTGAGGATATGGTTTTCAAGTCCTTAGGAGCGAGCACCTTAATTGTTGACCAACGCGCACACGGAAAAAGCGAGGGCACAACGATAACCTTTGGAATTTTGGAGCGGTTTGATTGCCTTTCCTGGGTTAAGTGGGCAAACGAACGCTTTGGCAATATTCCCATATTTTTGGCGGGAATTTCAATGGGCGCATCATCAGTACTAATGGCGTCAAACCTTGATTTGCCAAAAAACGTACGCGGTATAATTGCCGACTGCGCGTACTCATCACCGAAAGATATAATAAGGAAGGTTCTTGGCGATATCGGCTTGCCTGTACGCTTAATCTACCCATTTGTTTCTGCGGGTGCAAAATTCTTTGGCAAATTTGATTTGAACAAGTTTTCACCGAAAAAATCCGTAAAGGAGTCTAAAACTCCGATAATTATTATGCACGGAGAGGCGGACGATTTTGTGCCGTGCCGTATGAGTGGCGAAATTTATGACTCGTGCGCGTCGGAAAAGTATATTTACACCTTCTCGGGCGCGGGACACGGCTTCTCTTTTGCCAAGGATGCCGAAAAATACGAGCACGCGGTAAAGGAGTTTTTCTTAAAGCAGTTAAGCAAATAAATGATACAAAATCAGCAAAATCACACGGGGAGTGTCTGAATTTGGCACTTTCCAAGCATTACATAGAGGTAAAAATGGAAGAAACAAAAAAGAAGAAAGAGAAAAAGAAAAGCAAGATAGGGCTGCTGAAAAGGTTTCTGCCCTATTACAAAAAATACAAGTGGATTTTGGTCCTTGACCTTTTCTGCGCGGCGCTGACCACGCTTTGCGAGCTTGCCTTGCCGCTTTTGGTGCGCGCGATTACCTCGTACGTTACCGAAAAGACGGGTGAGAGCTTTATCGTGCCCGATTTTGTAAAGTTAGTGCTCGGCTGCGGACTTCTTTACATAATTTTGCGCTTAATCGACACGCTCGCCAACTACTATATGGCGACACACGGTCACATTATGGGTGCTAAAATTGAGACGGATATGCGCAGGGATTTGTTCTCCCATCTTAACAAGCTTTCCTTCTCCTATTACGATAACACAAAAATAGGCACGCTGATGTCACGCATAACCTCGGACCTTTTCGACATCACCGAGTTTTCGCACCATTGCCCCGAGGAATACTTTATTTCGGGCACTAAAATCATTTTCGCATTTATAATTTTGGCAAATATGAATCTGCCGCTTACCTTGATTGTATTTGCTTCAATTCCGCTTATCGTTTTATGCCTTGCATTCTTCAGAAAACGAATGAAGCAGGCGTTTAAGGACGGGCGCGAGCAAACGGGCATCATCAACTCGCAAATTGAGGACTCGCTCCTTGGTATGCGCGTTGTAAAGTCCTTTGCAAACGAGGGCGTTGAGGAAAAAAAGTTTGGCAAGGGTAATGAAAAATTTCTTAAAATAAAGAAAAGAAGCTACTTTTATATGGGTGGCTTTCAATCATCAACGCGTCTTTTCGACGGAATTATGTACATAATTGTCGTTGTCGTTGGCGGTCTTTTCCTTGTTTGGGACGGCTTTACTATTGGCAATTTTACGGTTAAGTGGGAGCTGATTTCCGCCCCTGATTATATAGCATACGTAATGTACGTCTCGACATTGCTCACCTCTATCAGACGAATTGTTGAGTTTTCCGAGCAGTTTCAGCGCGGTATTACGGGAATTGAACGCTTCACCGAGATTATGGACATTGAGCCTGAAATTCAGAATGCAAAAAATGCAAAAATTCTTGAAAACATCGAGGGACGTGTCGAATTTTCTGACGTCACCTTCAAATATAGCGACGACGGCGGCGAGGTTTTAACAAAATTAAACCTTGACGTTTGCGCGGGCGAGACCATTGCGCTTGTCGGTCCGAGCGGCGGCGGTAAAACAACGCTCTGCTCGCTTATTCCCCGCTTTTATGACGTATCAAGCGGTGAGATAAAAATTGATGGCACGCCTATTAAGGACGTGACATTGACCTCACTCCGTCAAAGCATTGGCGTTGTTGCGCAGGACGTTTATCTTTTCTCGGGCAGTGTAAGGGAGAATATTGCATACGGCAAAACGGATGCAAGCGACGAAGAAATTATGGAGGCGGCAAAATTAGCAGGCGCGCACGAATTTATTCTCTCATTGCCAAACGGCTACGACACATACGTTGGCGAGCGCGGAGTTAAGCTCTCGGGCGGACAAAAGCAACGTATTTCCATCGCGCGTGTATTCTTAAAGAACCCGCCTATTCTTATTCTTGACGAGGCAACGAGCGCGCTTGACAACGAAAGTGAAAGAATTGTGCAAAAATCGCTTGAGCTCCTTGCCAAGGGGCGCACAACCTTTATCGTTGCACACCGTCTAACAACCATTAAGGGCGCGGACAGAATTTTGGTGCTTACCGAAAATGGAATTGAAGAGCAAGGCACACACAAGGAGTTACTCGCACAAGGCGGCATTTACTCCGAATTGTATAAGCTATATTCCGAGGATTAAAAGCCAATCCCTCAGTCAGCAAAGCTGACAGCTCCCTTTGCACAAGGGAGCCAAGATCGAGGAACGCGGCACACACAAAGAATTGCTTTCCAAGGGCGGCATTTACTCCGAGCTTTATAAGCTTTATTTAGAAGATTAAAGAAATACCACTAATATATAAAACGGACACGGTTTTTTACGACCCTGTGTCCGTTTTTTGATGCTTTTCTATGAGCTTTAGCTTTTCTTGCCGTGTCATTTGCTTGATACTGTATTCTCTTTTTTGCGCCTCTTGCGCGGTGTCAAATTCTTGGAAATAAACAAGAGATACGGGCAGGCGACTGCGCGTGTATTTTGCGCCCTTGCCGTCATTGTGCGATTTTAGCCGCTTTTCAAGGTCGTTTGTCCAGCCGCAGTAGAGCGTGCCGTCCGCGCATTTTAATATATAGGTATAGTTTTTCTTTTCCATAATCTCACTCCGCCGCTATGGCGCGGTTTAGCTCCACCTCTTTTTCAATCCAAGCCATCAAAAGATTGACAATTTTTTCTTGACTGCGTGTCGATATTTCGATGTTTTTCGGCACTTTATACCATTTATTTAAGCACCCGCGACAGCAGCAGGCGCACGCATGTTGTGCGATAAACACAGGGTGCCCGTGCGTTGGTGTTTGCGCTCCGTCATTTTCGATATACGCAGGGGCAAGGCGCGAGCTCACAAAATCCACCGCGTGCTCACGTATCTTTTCAAGCCCTACCCTGTCTATATATTCAAGGTCCTTCTTTTTTAGGTGAAAGCGACCTCTGAATTTCGATTTTGAAAGCTTTTCAAGTGCTTCGCTTATTGTCATGTTCACCCCCGAGAGCCTCATATTCTGCCTTTGCTTAAAAAAAGCGGGAGGAGCAAGCCCCTCCCCTACAAGGTGTATATCCCGTTTAGTAAGTGTGTATATTATTCCTCGTCTGCAACTATTGCAATTCCCAATTCCTTAAGATCGTCGGGGTTTGCAAAGGATGGGCATTTTGACATAATTTCCGATGCGTTTTGCGCCTTCGGGAATGCGATTACGTCACGGATGTCCTCAAGTCCGAGAAGAAGTGTAACAAGACGGTCAAGACCGAATGCAAGTCCGCCGTGAGGTGGCACGCCATACTTAAATGCGTCAAGCAAGAAGCCGAACTTTTCCTGTGCGTCCTCCTTGGAAATACCAAGGACGGAGAACATATGCTCCTGCATTTCGGTTGTGTTAATTCTTATCGAGCCGCCGCCGAGCTCTGTACCGTTGAGTACAATGTCGTAAGCTCTTGCTCTTACTCTGCCCGGGTCGGAATCGATATACTCGTAGTCCTCAACCATAGGTGCGGTGAAAGGATGGTGCATAGCGTAAAATCTGCCGTCCTCCTCGCTATACTCAAAGAGCGGGAACTCAGTAACCCACAAGAACTTGAAATCAAACGGATCGCAAAGTCCAAGGCGCTTTGCACACTCGCAACGGAGCGCACCGAGGGTATCGAACACTACCTTATTTTTATCGGCAACGATAAGCACAAGGTCACCCGCCTCAACACCGAGGCGTGCAGTAATTGCGTTGTTTTCCTCTTCGGTTAAGAATTTAGCATACGATGAGGAAATTTCGCCATTTGCATTTTTGAGCCAAGCAAGTCCCTTTGCGTGGTAGTGCTTTGCCTTCTCCGTGAGCTGGTCGATTTCCTTTCTTGAGAACTTAGCGCCGCCCTTTACGTTGATTGCGCGAACAGATCCGCCGTTTTGAACAGCTCCCGAGAACACCTTGAACTCGCTGTTTGCAACGATATCGGAAATATTATTAAGCTCGAAGCCGAAGCGGATGTCGGGCTTGTCCGAGCCGTAGCGCTCCATCGCCTCGTGCCATGTCATACGAAGGAATGGAGTTTTAAGCTCCTTACCCATAAAGTTTTTGAACACGTAAGCGAGGAAGCCCTCGTTTATCGTCATAATTTCCTCCTCGTCTGTGAAGGAAATTTCCATATCTATCTGTGTAAATTCAGGCTGACGGTCTGCACGCAAATCCTCGTCACGGAAGCAGCGTGCGATTTGAATGTAGCGGTCAAAGCCCGAATACATAAGAAGCTGCTTATAAATTTGTGGAGATTGCGGAAGCGCGTAGAAATTGCCCTTGTGAACGCGGCTCGGAACGAGGTAGTCACGTGCGCCCTCAGGTGTTGGGCGAATGAGGTTCGGTGTTTCTACGTCAATAAAGCCGTTTTCGTTAAAGTAATTTCTTGTAAGATTTGTAATCTTTGAGCGCGCGATAATGTTCTTTTGCATCTCGGGACGGCGAAGGTCGAGGTATCTGTGCTTCATACGAAGCTCGGGCTTAACATCGCCGCCGTCGGTAATTTCAAACGGTGGGGTTTGTGCCTTGTTGAGAATCTTAAACTCATCAACCACAATTTCAATATCGCCTGTTGGAATGTTCTTATTCTTTGTTGCTCTTTCGCGCACCACGCCCTTTGCCATAAGCACAAACTCGGCGCGAACAGAAAATGCCTTGTCGAAAATTTCACGCTCGGTATTCTCGTCAAACGCGAGCTGAACAATGCCTGTACGGTCACGAAGGTCAATAAAAATGAGTGAGCCGAGGTCTCTTTGCTTTTGTGCCCAGCCAAGCACGCATACGCGCTCGCCAACGTTATCCATTGAAAGCGTTCCGCAATAATTTGTGCGCTTATCGTTCTTTTCAAAAATGTCCATATTTCCTCCTTATTTGCAAGCAATGATGTCGCAAATATTGTTAATTTCAATTTCCTCTTGTGAGCTTTCTGCCATATTTTTGAGCTGTGCCTTGCCGGACTCAAGCTCGGAGTCGCCTAAAATAAGCGTATATTTTGCACCGATTTTATCGGCGTATTTCATTTGTGCCTTCAAGCTGCGCGCGCATATGTCGCACTCTGCGTAAATACCGCGTGCGCGAAGCTGTGAAACAATTTCAAGCGACTTTGTTCTTGATGCCTTGCCCATCGGTGCAATGTAAAGAACAGGTGCGCTCTCGTCAACTGCGTCAGCACCCGACGCCTGCATTGCAAGAATAAGACGGGTAATTCCCATACCGAAGCCGATGCCCGGGAGTGAAGGACCGCCAAGCTGCTCCATAAGTCCGTCGTAGCGACCGCCGCCGCAGATTGTGCTTTGCGCGCCTATTGACGTGCAGATAAATTCAAATACTGTTTTTGTGTAGTAGTCAAGACCGCGCACGATATGTGGGTCAACCACGAAATCGATATTTTGCGCGCTAAGATATGACTTTAAGTCCTCAAAGTGCTCGCTACACTCAGGGCAAAGATGCTCCGTTGTTTTCGGTGCGCCCTTTGCAATTTCCGAGCAGATTGGGCTCTTGCAGTCGAGAACGCGAAGCGGATTTGTCTTTAAGCGCTCCTGACAGGTTGGGCAAAGCTCATCGTGTCTTGCGCTGAAATATTCAACGAGCGCCGCTCTGTACTGCGGACGGCAAGCGGGACAGCCGATAGAGTTAATATGAAGGGTGGTGTCCTTAATGCCGAGAGAATTAATCAAGCTGTTTGCAAGAGAGATGACCGTTGCATCCGCGCTTGCATCCTGCGTGCCGAACATTTCCGTGCCGAATTGGAAGAACTCACGGCTTCTGCCCGCCTGTGGCTTTTCGTAACGGAAGCAGTTTATTAAGTAGAAATAGCGAAGCGGCATTGCATCGCCTGTTTTACCGTTTTCAAGAATTGCGCGAACAACAGAGGCAGTACCCTCGGGGCGGAGTGCAAATGTGCGTCCTTCTCTGTCCTCAAAGGTGTACATTTCCTTTTGCACAACGTCAGTAACCTCGCCAACGCCTCTTTTGAAAAGCGCAAGCTCCTCAAACGTTGGAGTTCTGACCTCGCCAAAGCCGTAAAGCTTGGCAACCTTTTTTGCCTCGTTTTCTATTTTTTGCCAAAGAAGCGCCTCACGCGGGAAAATATCCATTGTGCCTCTTGGCTTTTGAATTTTTTGTGCCATTTTTACCTCACATAATGTCTAATAAAGCATAAAATATAGCGTGGGGAGACCCGCACGTATATTTATTTATATATTATATCAATCTTTTTTGCGCGTGTCAATAATATTGGGAAATAAAATTAAAAAGGACGGAAATAATTCCGTCCGTTTGATTCTGTATAACGAAGAAGTCAATAGTTAATTTTAAAATTATGCCTCAAGGGCTTCCTTTGCATCGGAAAATTCTGCGGTTTCAAGTCCGTCGAAATATGCTTTGATAACTGCGCCCTCAAGCTCTGCTCTGAATTCAGCATTGATTGGGTGAACGATATCTCTGTAGGTACCGTCGGGATTTTTACGACTTGGCATAACGATAAAGTACTTGTCCTTTGCATTGATAACCTTAATGTCGTGAACTGCCAAAGCACCGTCAAAGGTAACAGAAACAACTGCCTTCATCGGTCCTTCGCTAAAAAATTTTCTAATTTTGATGTCCGAAATCATCATTTTTAATTCCTCCGCTATATCGATAAAATTCATTATCAACATAAGTATAGCAGACTTTTGTGAACAAAACAAGTACAAATTGGAATAAATTTATTAAAAATTCAAAATTTTTATATGAAATTATGTACTAAACTGTAAAAAAGGGGAGAAAACTGTCGTATGCCTTTACCTAATACACATTTAAGCTTTGAGGAAATTGATGTATTTCTCAATAAATCCCGAAAAATATTCTTTATTGGAATAGGCGGGGTTAGTATGAGCGCGATATCTGCCTACTGCCGCTTTCTCGGCAAGGAGATATACGGATATGACGCCGTACGCACAAATGAAAGTGCCAAGCTTGAAAAGCACGCGGTGATAAAATACTACTCCACACCCGATAGCGTAAAGGGAATGGACTTGGTTATTTACACAAACGCGATAAGCGAGGAAAATTTTGAATACAGAGCCGCAAAAAAGCTGAAAATACCGACACTTAGTCGCGCAAATTTCCTTGGCTACGTCGCTTGGAAGCACAGAAAAAGCATCGCCGTCAGCGGCACACACGGAAAAAGCACGACAACTGCATACCTTGCCAAAATTTTTGACTACGCAGGGAAAAATCCCACGGTTTTCTGCGGTGCTTCATTGAGGGATTATTTGGGCGGTGCTATCTTTGGCGGGCGTGAGCTTGCAATTTTTGAGGCGTGCGAATATATGGACTCATTTCTTGAATTCAAGCCGAGTGTTGGGTGCATATTGAATATAGAATACGACCACCCCGATTATTTTGCAAATGAGGACGCACTGCTCGAGTCGTTTTCCCGCTTTTTAGAAAGCAGCGAAAGAGTCGTGGTTAACATCGATTGCCCTAACGTAAAAAAGCTGCTTGAACGCAAAAATCATCCACGTCTGACCACTTTTTCGCTAAAATCAAGGAATGCCGACTACTTTGGAGAGGTGAAAAAGAACTCGTTTATTTGCTACTGCAAGGGCAAGATGATGTTTGAAGCGTCGCTCAAGGCGCGCGGTGTTCATTTTGTTTACGATGCGATGTGTGCCGCATCTGTCGCTCTTAGCGAGGGGGTGTCAAGCGGAGTTGTCGCCTCCGCACTAAGTGATGCATTGGGTGTGAGCCGCAGGCTTGAATTTATCAAAAAAACAGACACAGGGGCGCAAATTTTCGAGGATTACGCCCATCATCCGACGGAAATTAAAGCAACAATTTCCGCACTTTTAGAGATGGGCTACAAAAGAATATGCTGTGTGTTTCAGCCGCATACTTTTTCACGCACTCGCTATGTTTTTGATACCAAATACGATATATTTGACGGATGTGAGTCGGTTTACATTTTACCGACCTACGCCGCGCGAGAGACGGTTGACCTTGGCGCTGACTCACGTGAACTTGCCAAAAAATGCGGCGCAACCTTCTCCCCAAGCCTGTGCGCCCTTTGCAATGAACTGAAAGCTTCGCCATACGATTGCATTGTTTTTATGGGTGCGGGCGATATCGGTTGCTTTAAAAAATATTTTTAATATTCTTTACATTTTCGCCTGTATATGATATAATATTACATTGCTTGGTGGAAACGGGATGTCGAAGGCACGGGGTTCCCCGAACCGAAGTATGAGGTTTGGGGGTTCTCGGACACCATCCCCTACAAGTATTTCACTCACCGTGGGTGAATATCACTCGGCTTTGCCGAATATCACGCGCCAAGGGCGCATAATATGGGGGGCTTTTATGGAGCAATATTCTTCTTTGGCGGAGTTTTACGACAGCTTGAATTTCGGTTGTGACTACGATTCCCTTGCCGATTTTTTATCAAGCACAATAAAAGAAAACGAGCGCACAAAAACATCGCTTGTTTTAGACCTTGCTTGCGGCACGGGTAAATTGACATTTAAGCTACGCGAGTGCGGATATGATATGACGGGCATTGATATGAGCGAAAATATGCTTGCGTGCGCACATAATTATGCATATGAAAACGGAATTGACGACGTTTTGCTGTTATGCCAGGATATGCGCGAGTTTGAGCTTTACGGCACGGTTGATGCGTGCGTTTGCACTCTTGACAGTATAAATTACCTCACCAAAGCCGAGGACGTAAAAAAGTGCTTTTCGCTTGTCCACAACTACCTTATCCCCGAGGGAGTGTTTGTTTTTGATATAAATACGCCTTACCGTTTCCGTGAAATTTACGCAAAAAATGATTTCATTTTGGAAAATGACGAGGCGCTTCTCGCTTGGCAAAGCACCTTTAACGAAAAATCGGGAATTTGCAAATTCTACCTCTCTATTTTCTGCGAGGACGAAAACGGCAAATATGACCGATACGACGAAATACAAACGGAAAAATGCTACTCAAAAAGAAAAATTGAAGCATTACTTCGCGAAACAGGGTTCGAGGTTATTTCCGTTTACGGTGACTTGAATAAAAAAGCGGCAACGGATACCGACGAAAAATGGTATTTTGTTTGCAGATGTAAAAAATAATAGAATGTACGTAAGTGCAAAAGGAGAAAATATGTCTAAAATACTACGCGCTATGACAAGGGACGGAAGTGCCCGCGCATACGTAATTAACTCAACCGATATTGTAAACAAGGGTATTGAATACCACAAAACCGCACCGACCGCGACTGCGCTTTTCGGCAGGCTCTTGACCGCCGCAAGCGTAATGGGCACTATGCTTCCCGAGGACGGCTGTTCACTCACCGTTGCTATTCGAGGAAACGGTATTGCAGGGACAACCCTCTGCACCGCCGACTATTGGGGCAACGTAAAGGGCTACATTCAAAATCCGCAGGCGGATGCGCCGCTGAAGTCAAACGGAAAGCTTGACGTTTCGGGCATTGTCGGCGGCGGTATTCTCTCAGTTTCCAAGGACACGCACGAGGAGCTTCCCTTTAACGGAAACATCGAGCTTGTTTCGGGTGAGGTTGCCGAGGATATTGCACAGTATTACGCACTTAGCGAGCAGACACCGACGCTTTGTGCGCTTGGCGTTTTGGTTGACACCGATATGAGCTGTCGTGCGAGTGGCGGCGTGTTTATTCAGCTTCTTCCGTTTGCTGACGAGGAGGTTATCACTCAACTCGAAAAGAATGCCCCACTACTAAACAATGTTTCCTCAATGTTCGATAAGGGCATGACAAACGAGGAGATTTTGAAGGTTGCACTCACAAACATTGAGTACGATATTTTTGACGAGCTTGACGTTTCATACAAGTGTGACTGTGAAAGGGCGCGCACGGAAAGAGCGCTCGTTTCGGTTGGCAAGGATGAGGCGTACAAAATCCTTGACGAGCAGAAGGAAAAGGGCTTTGACTACCTTGAGCTTTCTTGCCATTTTTGCGACAAAACATACAAATTTGACAAGAACGATATAGATAGATTATTCGACAAGTCGAATAAATGAATTGCCCAAAGGGCATGAATTGCAACGGAGTTGCATGAATTGAAGCGTTGCTTCATGAATTGACACGCAGTGTCATGAATTGACTGACACCATAAATTGTCCTGCGGACATGAATTGAAACAGAGTTGCGTGAATTGTTGCTTTACAACATGAATTTACACGCAGTGTCATGAATTGGCTGACACCATAAATTGTCCTGCGGACATGAATTGCAACACAGTTGCATAAATTGCGTGAGCGCATTAAGATGTAGAAAGGAGAGCGAAGTGAAATGAACGAATTTGTGCTGAAAAGCCCACATCAGCCGACAGGCGACCAGCCGAGTGCGATAAAGACCTTGACCGAGGGAATTTTGCGCGGCGAGAAAATGCAGACGCTTTTGGGCGTAACAGGCTCGGGCAAGACCTTTACAATGGCAAACGTAATTAAAAACGTCAACCGTCCGACCATCATTTTAGAGCCTAACAAGACCTTGGCGGCACAGGTTTGCACAGAAATGCGCGAGCTTTTTCCCGACTCCGCCGTTGAATACTTTGTTTCCTACTATGACTACTATCAGCCCGAGGCGTACATTCCCGGTAAGGACATGTATATTGAAAAGGATGCCCTTGTCAATGACGAGATAGACAAGCTGCGCCATAGCGCGACAAGCTCTCTTTTCGAGCGCCGCGACGTTATTATCGTTGCGTCCGTTTCGTGCATTTACTCCCTCGGTGATCCAAACGAATACCACAATATGCTCATCGACCTACGTCAAGGAATGGAGCTTTCGCGCGATGATTTGGTAAGGAAGCTCGTTGCATTGAGCTACGAAAGAAACGACATCAATTTCGTACGTAATAAATTCAGAATACGCGGGGACGTGGTTGAAATTTTCCCCTCATCATCGTCCGACAAAGCAATCCGCGTTGACTTTTTCGGTGACGAGGTTGACTCGCTCTCGGAGATAAACACCTTGACGGGTGAGATTTTAAGAAATCTTTCCTACACCGCAATTTTTCCCGCCAACCACTACGTTGTGTCAGACGACAAGCGCGAGGCGGCGCTGAAGCAAATACACGATGAAATGGTCGAGCGCGTGGAATTTTTCAAGTCCCAAAACAAGCTCCTTGAGGCGCAAAGAATTGAGGAGCGCACCAAATACGACATTGAAATGCTACGTGAGATAGGCTTCTGCTCCGGCGTTGAAAACTATTCGCGCATTCTCTCGGGTCGTGCCCCCGGCTCAACACCGTACACCTTGCTTGACTATTTCCCCGATGACTACATTATGTTCATTGACGAGAGCCACGTGTCGGTGCCTCAGATCAGAGGAATGAGCGGCGGCGACCTTGCAAGAAAGAAAAATCTCGTTGAGTTTGGCTTCCGACTGCCATCGGCTTACGACAACCGCCCTCTCTATTTTGAGGAATTTTTGTCAAAATTAAACCAGACCGTTTTTGTGTCGGCTACCCCTGCCGAGTTTGAGAAAAAGAACTCCACCGTCGTTGCCGAGCAGTTAATCCGTCCGACAGGACTTGTTGACCCGCAGGTTGAAATTCGCCCCATCGCCGCCCAGGTTGATGACTCAATGGGTGAAATCAAGCTTCGTGCCGAAAAGGGTGAGCGGGTGCTTGTCACCACCTTGACAACGAAAATGGCAGAGGACTTAACCGACTACCTTAACGAAAACGGCTTGAAGGCAAAATATATACACCACAACGTTGACACGCTTGAGCGCATGGAGATAATAAGAAGCCTGCGCCTTGGCGAATTCGACGTGCTTGTTGGCATCAACCTGCTTCGTGAGGGTCTTGACATCCCCGAGGTGTCGCTCGTTTTGATTTTGGATGCCGACAAGGAAGGTCTTTTCCGCTCCGAAACTTCACTAATTCAGACAATTGGCCGTGCGGCAAGAAACGCAAGCGGCAAGGTTATCTTATACGCGGACACCGTTACGCGCTCGATGAAAAATGCAATAGACGAAACGGAGCGCCGCCGCAGAGTGCAAACCGAATATAACGAGGCGCACGGAATTGTGCCACAAACCATCATAAAGAGCGTACACGACGTAATTGACCTTGGCAAAAAATCAGACAAGAAAGCAAGCGCAAAGATGAGCGCGCACGACAAGGAAAAGCTCATTGCCGAATTAACAAAGGAAATGCGCTCCGCTTCAGCGAAGCTGGAATTTGAGAAAGCTGCATATTTGAGAGACCGCATTAAAGAATTAAAAATAACCAAAAAATAAGCTTAGGTTTTACACCTCATCCGTCAGCTCCGCTGACACCTTCCCCTCAAGGGGAAGGCAGGAATGAAAGCTGCTTACCTGAGAGACCGCATCAAGGAATTAAAAATAACCAAAAAATAAGCTTGGGTTTTACACCTCATCCACCGCGTTGATTTTATTTTAACGTCTTTGTTGCTTTTCGGGCGCGGTCCCCCTTCCCCCACTGGGGAAGGCAGGAATAAAAGCATCATATTTAAGAGATAGAATTAAAGAACTTAAAATTACTAAAAAACAATATACGACGTCAAAGACGTCATAACGGACGGCCAACGGTCGCCCCTACACAAAAGGAAAACAAATGAAGGACAAAATTGAAATTAAGGGCGCACGCGTCCACAACCTAAAAAATATAGACGTCACCATTCCGCGCGACAAGCTCGTTATTTTGACGGGGCTTTCGGGCTCGGGCAAAAGCTCCTTGGCATTTGACACCATATACGCCGAGGGACACAGGCGCTTTGTTGAGTCGCTGTCCTCTTATGCAAGGCAGTTCCTCGGACAGCTCGACAAGCCCGATATTGATAGCATTGAAGGTCTTTCCCCCGCTATCTCGATAGACCAAAAAACCACCTCGAAAAACCCACGCTCAACTGTTGGCACGGTGACTGAGATTTACGACTATCTCCGTCTGCTCTACGCGCGCCTCGGCACAGTTTACTGCCCTGAGTGCGGCAAGGAAATCAAGCAGCAGAG
This sequence comes from Clostridia bacterium, assembly GCA_017625935.1. Lineage (GTDB taxonomy): Bacteria > Bacillota > Clostridia > Oscillospirales > CAG-272 > RGIG2000. Next base: position 2,783 of record JAGALA010000028.1, on the reverse strand, counting down.
CGTTGACCAGATTATAGACCAAATCCTCTCGCTTAACGAGGGTGAGCGCTTTATGGTGCTTTCTCCCATAGTGCGCGGCAAAAAGGGCAGACACGAAAAGGTGCTTGCCGAGGCGCGCAGAGGCGGCTACGCAAGAATACGTGTTGACGGCGTGGTTTACGACCTTAGCGAGGATATTGAGCTTGAGCTGACCAAAAAGCACGATATCGATATAGTTATTGACCGTCTTGTGATGAAGGACGGAATACGCTCGCGCCTATCCGACTCGGTTGAGAGTGCATTGCGTGCAAGCGAGGGCAGGGTTAATATTTTGACTATGCCGCGCGAGGGCGAGGGTGTAATGTACGAGTTTTCAACGAGCTACGCCTGTCCCGACCACGGAATCAGCTTTGGCGAGCTTGAGCCGCGTGCATTTTCCTTTAACAATCCCTTTGGCGCGTGTCCGCACTGTCTTGGCATTGGCGAGATGCGCAACATCTCACCCGATAAAATTATTCCCGACAAAAATCTTTCGCTTTCCGAGGGTGCGGTGCAGGTAAACGGATTTAAAACAATTGACGAGGAAAGCTGGACTTGGCCTCTTTTCTCTGCCGTTTGCAAGCATATCGGCGCTTCACTTGACACACCAATTAAGGATTTTACGCCCGAGCAGCTAAACGCGATTTTATACGGCACGGGTGACGAATACTACACTATAGACCGCTATTTTGCAAAGCAGCACAGACGTCAAACCGTAAAATTTGAGGGTGTAATCAAAACCATCGAAACCCGAATGGCAATGATGGGCAACGAGTACTACGAGCAGTTTATTGAGGAAACGCCCTGTCCTGTGTGCGGCGGCGCGCGCTTAAACAAGCTTTCCCTCTCGGTTAAGATTGGCGGCAAGAACATTGACGAGCTTTGCCGTATGTCAATTGGCGCATCTCTTGAGTTTTTTGAAAATCTCAGCTTTGAGGGCGGCAAGGCAGATATTGCGCGCGATATATTAAAGGAAATCCGTGCGCGACTCGGCTTCTTAAAAAGCGTTGGCCTTGAATATCTTACGCTTGCAAGAAAGAGCGCTTCCCTCTCGGGCGGCGAGGCACAAAGAATCAGACTGGCAACTCAGATAGGCTCATCCTTGGTTGGCGTTTTGTATATTCTTGACGAGCCGTCGATAGGTCTGCATCAGCGCGACAATTCAAAGCTTATTGCAACATTAAAGAAGCTGCGCGACGTTGGAAACAGCGTTATTGTCGTTGAGCATGACGAGGAAACTATGCTTGAATCCGACTACATTATAGATATCGGCCCCGGGGCAGGCGTTCACGGCGGAACGGTTGTTGCCTCAGGCACGCCCGAGGAGATAATGCAGAATGAAAACTCGATAACGGGCGCATACTTAAGCGGCAGAAAAACTATCGAAATACCGAAAACAAGGCGCAAGGGTAACGGCGCGAGCCTAAAAATCATAGGCGCTCAGGAAAACAACCTAAAAAATATTGACGTTGAAATTCCGCTCGGCTGCTTTGTGGCGGTAACGGGCGTTTCGGGCTCGGGAAAATCCTCGCTTATAAACAGAATACTTTTGCAAAATCTTTCAAGAATATTGAACCGCGCAATCACCTTTCCGGGCAAGTGCGAAAGGATTGAGGGCTACGAAAATCTTGATAAGGTAATAGCCATTGACCAATCCCCGATTGGAAGAACTCCACGCTCAAATCCAGCCACGTATACGGGTCTTTTCACGGAAATACGCGATTTATTTGCAAAAACACCCGATGCAAAAATGCGTTCGTACGGTCCAGGCCGCTTCTCCTTTAACGTAAAAGGCGGCAGGTGCGAAGCGTGCGAGGGTGACGGCGTTAAGAAGATAGAAATGCACTTTTTGCCCGACGTTTACGTTAAGTGCGACGTGTGTAAGGGCAAGCGCTACAACAAGGACACCTTGGAGGTAAAATTCAAGGGGAAGAACATCTCCGACGTGCTTGAAATGACCGCGGAGGAGGGCGTTTCCTTCTTCTCCGAGATACCGTCTATTTCAAAGAAGCTGCAAACTATGTGCGACGTTGGTCTTGGCTACGTTAAAATAGGTCAGTCCTCAACAACCTTGTCGGGCGGCGAGGCACAAAGAGTTAAGCTGGCAACGGAGCTTTCAAAGCGCTCCACGGGCAAAACGATTTATATCCTTGACGAGCCGACAACGGGACTTCACACGGATGACGTAAAGAAGCTGATTTACGTGCTAGAGCGCCTTGTCGATGCGGGCAACAGCATTATAGTTATCGAGCATAACCTTGATATAATAAAGACTGCAGACTATATTATCGACCTCGGCCCCGAGGGCGGCGACGGTGGTGGCACGGTTGTTGCCACGGGTACACCCGAGGAGGTTGCAAAGAACCCAAATTCACACACGGGCAGATACGTGAAAAAGGCGTTAAACGGGTATAAGGATTAAGGCTGTGCCATGAATTGCAACGAGGTTGCATAAATCGTGTCAAGGACACATGAATTGCCTGTTGGCATAAATTGTAACTTCGTTACATGAATTGTTGCAATACTACATTAATTGTCATTTATTATATTTATATTTGTAAAAGGGCGTCCGAGTAAAGGATGCTCTTTTTGCGTTAAAATGCAACCTGCGGTTGATGATATACACGCCGAAATGCACGCATATTGCGTGATGATATGCACACTTCGTGCGGTGATATGCACATCAAGATGTGATGATATACAACGCGATGCGTTGATTAATTCGTAGGGGACGGCGCCGGTCTTAAAAGCCTTCCCCAGTGGGG
>JAGALA010000027.1 GCA_017625935.1 Clostridia bacterium | reverse complement strand
GACGTCCTCGACGACCCGTTTGCGACGTCCTCGACGACCCGTTTGCGACGTCCTCGACGACCCGTTTCATCGGTACGCTCCCAACAATGCGGGAGGGAATATGCAGCCTGCGGTTGATGATATGCACGCAAATTGCGTGGTGATATGCACGGCACGCCGTGATGATATACAACGCTACGCGTTGATTGATGTGTAGGGGACGGCGCCTCGACGTCCCGTTTTAATCGGCATGCACCCAACAATGCGGGAGGAGCAAGCCCCTCCCCTACAAGGTGTATAATATTTTACGACGGACAACCACGGGGTTCCCCGAACCGAAGTATGAGGTTTGGGGGTTCACGACCAATGGTTGCCCCTACGGAATGACAAGGGCAGATGATATACAATGCGCGGTGCGTTGATTAACGGGATGTCGAGGGCGCCATCCCCTACGGAAAAATAAAAAATGTAGGGCGGGGGCTTGTCTCCCGCCCTACAAATTATTCAACGTTTTTCCATAGGGGCAATTTACCTTCCCCTTGAGGGGACACATTGACACTCGAAAACCTCGGCTCCTTTGTAAAGGGAGCTGTCACGAAGTGACTGAGGGATTTTCGTCAGTGCAAAATATCATCAACCAAAGGTTGCATAACAGCCGCCGTAAAATGTCAAAGACCGCACACATGGTGCGGCTTTTGTATTGTTTATTTGATTATTCTTCCTTGCCGTCGGGATACTTGCCCATTAAAACCTCATAAGAAATTGTTTCGGCAATTTTGTCAACCGAGCTGTGTCCAAGGTAGGAAACAGCGCCGTTGTCAACGCAGTAAGCCGAGAGGTGAAGCTCTGTTGTGGCAGTTACGCCCGTTAGCTTTGCGGTGATAATTGAGTACACAACGTCTGTGTTTTGGAACTCAATCGCGATTGTCTTATTATCGTGGGAAATCTTGCCATCTGCATATGAGATAGGTGCGCCGTTTGCGTTTGCGCTAACCACGATACCGTAAAGGAGTGCTTCATTGTATGATTTGATTGCATCCGCATTTACATAGATTGTATATGAGAACGTTGTTGCATCATTCTCAGAATATGAGTAGCCCTTCTTTGTAAAGAGCGCTGTGCCCGCCTCTTTGCCTTCGATTACTGCATCGCAACGTGTGCAGCTATGCTCCGTTATCATATCGCTATAATAATCAAGCGTGCCGTTTACAGTTGCAAAATACTTGTTAAGAAGCTCGTTTGCCTCGTGTCCAAGTGCAGGAACAACAGTTGACTCAGTGCTTGCAAGACCACAGAAGCACTTGTAACCCGTTACGCCCTCTTCTGTGCAGGTTGGAAGCTTATTTACTTCTACTAAGAAAAGATGCTCGGTGTTGCCCTCTGCATTACAGAACACGGTTGATTTTGAATTTGTATACGTTGCGATATCAGAAGCGCTTTTATCGTTTTTGTTTGCAAAATAGATTTTTCCCGTAAGTTTCCAGGTGGTTGTGTTTATATTTTCCATGTCTCCAAGGAAAACGATATTTTCAAGCGTTGGATTGTTTATGGTTGCCTCAAATGCCCATGCGTTTGAAATTGAGGTAACGCCCACAGGGAAAACGAGAGTTTTGTTGAGGCTCTTGCACACCTTGAACAGTTCTCCGCCTGTTATAGTAGTAAGGGTTGACGGGAAGTAGTAAACATCCTCTTTTTCGGGAATATCGTCAGCCGAATCAAATGTAAACGGTGAGCTTACAAAATACATATTATGACAGTCAAAAAATGTTGAATGACCCTGACTTCCGGTATCAATTTTCGTCAAGGTTGACGGTAAATACACAGCAGTTAGGCTTGTGCAGCCGCTAAACATACGCTGTGGAAGCGCGGTTATGCCCTCCGGAACACTAAATGCCATAAGCGCAGTGCATTGCTCAAAGGTATAGCTGCTGAACGAAAAGTTTTGAACGCCCTCTTCGATTTCAATCTTCCAAAGCTTGTTGCATTTTGTAAACGTGTTGAACTTTGTGCCCGTAAGCGTCTTGCCGAGATAAATTTCCTTTAATCCCGAGTTGCTGAACACGTGTGTGTCACCGCTTGTGCCCAACGTTTCGATGCTTGGGAAGCTAAGCACAAGGTTTGTGCCCTCGTTTGTTGCGGAATATCTGAACGCTTCGTTGCTAATTGATTTAACACCCGAAAACGTATACGTGCCTGTAAGCGCTGTGCAGTTTTTAAATGCCGAAGCGCCAATTGACGTAATAGCGGAGTCATCGGCAAATTTAAGCGTTGTAAGACTTGTGCATGCCTCAAAGAGATTGCCGTTTTTGCATTCTAAGGCGTAGCCCGCCTCGGAATCACCAAATCTAACCTCGCGCAAGGCTTTTGCACCTCTGAACGCTTGCTCCGGGAAGCTAACGAAATTGGTTGATAAGGACATATCAACGAGTTGAATTTTTGTGTAGCCCCTGAAGCTACCCGAATCTTGCAACGTTGGGGAATGATAAACGTATTCCACAACGCCCGAGCCAAACACTGTACCCATCGACCAATATTCTCTTTGGAGTGTACTGAGGTTAGCAACAACTATCGTGCCCTCACCATAGCTAACGTATTTTGAATTCTCCGCGTCCCAATAGTTGATGTAAATATCGTGCATTTGATTTGTGCCGTAGGTGCTGTTTACGTTGTAGGTAACGTAGCTTGTTGCGTCATCCTTTGTGTTGTCGTTTACAGCAACGGATTTGTAGGTATTAACGCCGTTTTCATCGGTCGAGAAGATATACCAAATAAGTCCGTCTCCGTTTTCGTCAAAAAGATCTAACACCGTACCGTCTGAAAGCGTTGCTGTTTTGTCGGCAATTTTTGCCTCAGCGCCAACGCCGATTACAAACAGGCAAGTTAGCAATGCACATAAGATAAGTGCAAGAAACAATTTCTTTTTCATAATTTTCTCCTTTTTTCAAAAAGTGTTTTCTACAATATAATTATATCATATTGATTTAGTATCTTTCAATATGGCTTTTTGCACAAAATGCAAGTGTGATTTTTAGTTAATAAATACAAAAAACCGCACACAAGGTGCGGTTTTTGTATTGTTTATTTGATTATTCTTCCTTGCCGTCGGGGTACTTGCCCATCAAAACCTCGTAAGAAATTGTTTCGGCAATTTTGTCAACCGAGCTGTGTCCGAGGTAGGAAACAGCGCCGTTGTCAACGCAGTAAGCCGAGAGGTGAAGCTCTGTTGTGGCAGTTACGCCCGTTAATTTTGCGGTGATAATTGAGTACACAATGTCTGTGTTTTGGAACTCAATTGCGATTGTCTTATTATCGTGAGAAATCTTGCCATCTGCATATGAGATAGGTGCGCCGTTTGCGTTTGCGCTAACCACGATACCGTAAAGGAGTGCTTCATTGTATGCTTTGATTGCATCCGCATTTACATAGATTGTATATGAGAATGTTGTTGCATCATCCTCAGAATACGAATAGCCCTTCTTTGTAAAGAGTGCTGTGCCCGCCTCTGTGCCTTCGATTATTGCATCGCAACGTGTGCAGCTATGCTCCGTTATCATATCGCTATAATAGTCAAGCGTGCCGTTTACAGTTGCAAAATACTTGTTAAGAAGCTCGTTTGCCTCGTGTCCGAGTGCAGGAACAACATCAATTCTGTCAATAAGCTTACCGCAGAAGCAATAAAGCTCCGTGCAGCCGTCATCCGTACAACTCGATACGATAACCTTGTTATCTCTCGGGCTGATCATATGAAGCTTATCTGACTCGATATCTTGAAGCTCTGCATTCAATACAGGATACGGTGCATTATTAGCGGTGCCTGAGAAGGAAACCTTGTACTTTTGCGCGCCGCCCTCTGCATGACAAAATACTACGTACATTTCATTTTGACCCGAGTAATTTGTGTCTGATGTATTGTACCAAGTACCGATTTTTGTATTTTCAAAGCTTGTGTTAGCAGGGTTAGCAAACACATATGTGGTATATGACGAGGAATCTCTTCTCGACAATGAAAGACGGTCTATCTCGCCAAGCCATATAACTGTAAGTGGCTTTTCAGCGGTACCGCACTTTTGGAACAAGCCGCTTTGGATTGTGTCACCTTTATGCTCGGTAAACGTTGCAGAACCTGACGTCAATGTTCTGTCGTCATAGCCCTGATAGCCCTCAGGCATTACGATAATATCATTTATGTTCGGGCAATTGTAAATACCGCAGTCCTCTGCACCGGTATTAGTTACCATACCGTTTTCATCCATCGAAAACGTAGAGCTTGCATTGTGGTTTGCAGTTATGGTTTTCAATGTTGAAGGCATATAGTAAATTGTCGGTCTTTCGGGAACCGCAAAGGTTTCCGCTGTATAAAAGCTTCCGTTCTCATCACGAACCTCAAACTTATCGTTTGTAAAGAAAAGACTCGGGCTATGTCCAAATGCGGGGCCGTCGTTTGCAGACTTATTACCCTTTAAAATTTCAAGGTTTGCAGGAAGGTAAACTGCTGTTAAGTTCGTGCAGCTTGTAAAGCATTGGTCAGGAATGGTTGTCATTCCGTCGGGCAAGCAAATCGCCTTTAAGCTTGTGCAGTTTCTGAAAATGCCGTAGCCGTTGGATGTGATTTTGTTTGGGTTGTCATTAAAATCAACAAAAACAAGGTTTGTGCAATCGCGGAATGCTGCAGCATTCAAGGTTGTCATTGTAGATGGCAATGAAACATATTTGATGTTTTTGTTGCCGTAAAACGCCTGTTGGTTTATATTGTTAACAACATATTCCTTTCCATCCGCACCCACAACGGTGTCAGGAATTATTACCGTTTCAAGAGTGCATTTTTGGTTTGCGTTGGTTACAGATGCGTAACCGTTATTGAGATAGTAAGTAACGCCATCGATGGTTTCAGTAGAAGCCGCGCTTACCGCTAATGCAAATAAGCAAACGAAAACCGATACCATTGCTATCGCAAGTAAAATTTTCTTTTTCATATTTTTCTCCTTTTTGTCAAAGTATTATTTTACAATATAATTATAACATATTATTACCATATATTTCAATATGGCTTTTTGCACAAAAAACGGCGTGCTGTTTTTGGTGAAAATCACGAAAGCCCAAGCCAACGCAGATCGTTGTAATTTGCATCATCATCTTCTTTAGCGCGTATCGTCGAAATCGGCGGGAGACAAGCCCCCGCCCTACGGTTTAATCAACGCACCGCGTTGTATATCATCAATGCAACGCATTGAATATCATCACATCTTGATGTGCATATCACCACGCAATTTGCGTGCATGTCATCAACCAAAGGTTGTATAACAGCCGCCGTAAAATGTCAAAAGCCGCACACAGGGTGCGGCTTTTTGAGTTTGTTTTTCGAATCTGTTTTATCTAAAAAACCAATCCCTCCACCACTATCGTGGTCCCCCCTCTCGCCGAGGCGGCAACCCTTTTGTCGCTTTGCGACATTTCCCCTCACAGGGGAATCGCCCTTTACACAAGGGAGGCATTCACAGGGTGCGGCTTTTGATTTAAAATTATTCCTCGTCGCTTGATGGGGTATTAAGTGCAAAAATCTTGTCGTAGGAAATTGCAACTGCCTCGCTTGTTACGCCTTGACCGAGGTAGTAAACGTCCTCACCGTCGATAATGAATGCACTGAGATATACGTCCTTCGCCTTATATTCAGCGGTGTCAACGCCCGTCACCTTTACGTTAAACAGCTCATAGCTTGTTTCGGTGAAAACAGAGGTAAACACGCCGTCTGTTGCCTTTTCGCCTGCCTCGGTTACAATCTTGCCGCCATCACCCTCGGTGATTTTGCCTGCAACGATGCCGTAGCTAAAGGTTGTGCATTCGTTTTCCTCGTAAATTGCAATTACGCCCTTATTAAATCTTATATCGTAGGTAAAGCCGTCGCCACTCTCATCAATTGAGTAGCCCTTATTTACAAGGAGCTTACCGTAGATTGTGGTTTTGATGTCACCGCAACGCTCACAGCCGTCAAATCTGCAATATTCGCTAACGTACGCACCGCCTGCGAAATCATAGCTTGTGGAATTTACGTGATTATCTCCATAAAATGCCTTGCAGGTATTGTAGCCGTATACAATGATTGAATATCCAAGCATATCGGCATAGCCATCGTAGTTTACTGTCGGGTCATACTCTACAATAGTTGCACTCGCAATCGTTGCGTTAGCGCCGGATGAAGCAAACTCAGCTTGCATTGCCTCCGCCTCTTCCTTTGTGCCTGTGTAGAAATATGTCACCTTTGTGCCGGAGTTGAAAATGTTATAGTATTTTGTTGATACGTTACCGTTATCATACTTAAAAGTAAAATCATTATTCGGTAGATAAAAATACTTAACGTTTGGTGAGCTCAAAAACGTTTCAAAGTCATTATTGGGGCTGTAAAATGTTGAAAAGTTAGAGCCGAAGCTAAAGGATTTAAGTCCTGCACAGCTTGCAAATGCCATTTTTCCAACGCTTTTAACCGTATTTGGCATTCTAATTTCTGTCAAAGATGAGCACATATAAAAGCAGCTGGCGGGTATATGCGTAACACCCTCAGGAATGATAAATTCCTTAAGGCTGGTACATTTAGAGAAGCCACCGTTATTTCCTTGCACTAAGCTTGCAGGAAGATACTCGTGATTGTGCATCACCTCAAGCTTTGGACAGTCACCGAACAGGTTTTGTCCCGAAATAGTTGCACAGTACGGAACGGTTTTTTCAAGTCCCGTTTCCTCATCAACGGTTGTGTAAACAGGGAAATAAATTTCTTTAACGTTTGCGCTTCCCTCAAACTTATACTCTCCGTGGATTCGAGTAACGTATTTTGGAAATTCAATTCTAATTACGTAGTCGCATTCTCCCTTTGCCCATTTATTGCCGGAGCCTTCGGAGGAATATGACGCAAAGGCAGTTGAGTCCGCCGCTTGAATTGCGCTGTTAAAATTTGAAACGTTACCCGATATGCTGTAGTAGCTGCTTCTTATAAAATAATAGCAGGGGTAAACGTAATACGTTGGTGTTTCTGCAAGGTCGCTAAGGACAACAACGGAGTCGGGGTCAAGCTCCTTGTAGTTTGTTTTTCCTTCCTCAAAAACCTCGAGCGCGTCAACTCTCGAAACGTACGCACCTCTGTTTGCGTGTATTTCTTCAAGTGTAGGAAGCTCGCTAAGCTTGATTATGTTATCTTCCGCACTAACGCATAATACAAAAGCACACATCAAAAGAGATACCATAAGTGGAATAAGTAAAAGCTTCTTTTTCATAATTCTCTCCTTTTTGTCAAAGTATTATTTTACAGTATAATTATAACACATTATTGCCATATATTTCAACATGGTGTTTTGCATAAAAACGGCGTGCTGTTTTTGGTGAAAATCACGAAAGCCCTAACTAACGCAAATCGTTGTAATTTGCATCATCCTCTTCTTTAGCGCGTATCGTCGAAATCGGCGGGAGACAAGCCCCCGCCCTACGGTTTAATCAACGCACCGCGTTGTATATCATCAATGCAACGCATTGTATATCATCACATCTTGATGTGCATATCGTCACTGCGTGGGTGTATTTGCTCGTGGAACGGCTCCTTTGTGCAAAGGGTGATTTCCCTGCGAGGGGAAATGTCGCTTGCGACAAAAGGGTTCCTGTCTTGGAAAGACTCCCGCGTTGTTGGGTGGGGGATTGGTCTCTGTTTTTTAATAACCGAGTGCCAAGTTGACAAGCATTTTTATACGTGGGTGGGTTTGCTCATGGTGGGGGTTGAGCATATGCTGTGTATAGACTATTCCAATTTGGCGCTCGGGGTCTATTGAGCAAAGCGTGCCTGCCGCGCCGTCCCAGCCGAACTCACCGAGGGAGCAGATTGAGCCGCCCCAGCCCTCGTAAATCTTTGTGCGCACTCCAAGACCGTATCCGTATTCGGCGTTGTTGCGCCAAGTGGAAAACTGTGCCATACGCTTTTCGTCAAGCATATTTGTGCTCATCAGCTTAACGGTCGAGGGGGACAAAATGCGCGCGCCGTTCGGGGAAACGCCGCCCATTGACATCGCTTGAACAAATTTTGCGTAATCGTCAATTGTTGTGATAATGCCTGCTCCGCCCGAATCGTAGCCGTCGCCAAAAATGTAATCATTAGTTTTGCCCTTCACCTCGGCTTCACCTGTTGAATAGTTAAACCAATACTGCTGAGCCATTTTTGAAAGAATTTCATCGTTTATGCGGAAGGTTGCTTTTGTCATACCGAGTGGCTCAAAAATCTCCCTTTTCATATATTCGGAGAAGCGCACGCCCGTTGCAACCTCAACCACAGCCGCAAGCACATCGTGGCAAAGACTGTAGTTCCAACGCTCGCGCGGTTGGAATTCAAGGGGCATTTTCGCAATGCCCTTCATAACCTCACGCGTGGGGGCGTAGCCGTTTGTTTCCGCTACTATTTTTTTGATTTCAGTGCTTGACGTGTCGTAATTTAAGCCTGCGCTCATAGTAAATAGGTCTTGAATAACCATCTCTCTGTCCTGTGGAACGAGGGTATATGAGCCGTCGGGCTTATACTCCTTTACCTGCGTGTTTTTGAACTCGGGCAGGTACCACCAAACAGGCTCGGAAAGGATAAACGCGCCCCTTTCCCACGCGTGCAATGCTGTTGCACAGGTGATGGGCTTTGTCGCTGAGTACATAAAATAATACTCATCGCCTGTCATTTTTACACCCACCTCACGGTCAGAAAAGCCGAAGGAGTGTCTAAAAACCTCCTTGCCGTGATGGAAAACGCGAATGCTTCCACCCGGGGTTTTCTCCTTTTCGGGGATTGTGTCAAGATATTTTTCTAAATCGGAAAATGAATACATAAAATTACCTCTAAAAATTAAGTTACCTACATTTTACCATTTCGGTGTTGCCTTTTCAATACGTTTAACATAAAATGTAGTATGAAAATTTCAAATTTATTTTACAACCTGATGCACATTTCGTACATACATGCCGAGGGCGACGTTGACTACGCCACGCGCTCAGTCGGCAAAACGCTTTATATCTATTTCCAGCACTCACAGGGAAAAGTGGATTGGAAGAACAATTTTGATTTTCCCGCAAAGCCGTATAAGCATATGAAGTGCAAGGACGCACCGTATGGCAGTGTTTGGCTTGCACACAGAGGCTTTCTTTCCGCTTGGCGCGTTGCCGAGGGAATGTTAAAAGATCAAATTTCAGACACAGGGTACACTAAAATTGTAATTTCGGGCTATTCCCACGGTGCGGCGCTCGCGGTTTTGTGCCACGAATACGTATGGTACAACCGCCCCGATTTAAGAGAGGTGATTGAGGGGTACGGCTTTGGATGTCCGCGCGTTGCTTGGGGCATAAAAAATGCGTGCCACCGTGAAAGGTGGGCACGCTTTAATGTGATAAGAAATATTGACGATATTGTTACGCACGTGCCGCCTGCTATACTCGGGTATTTTCACGTTGGCAATATGGTAGAAATCGGTCAAAGGGGAAAATATTCCGCCGTCGAAGCGCACTTCCCCGATAGCTATATGAGGGAGCTGTTAAAATATAATGAATTGTGATAAATCACATGAATTGAAAACCGGGTTTTCATGAATTGCCGCAAGCGACATAAATTGCACCGCGGTGCATGAATTGGTTCGCAATTACCCGCATTGTTGGGCGCGTACCGATTGAAACGGGACGTCGAGGACGTCGCAAACGGGGCGTCGGGGACGTCGCAAACGGGGCGTCGGGGACGTCGCCCCCTACGGTTTAATCAACGCATAGCGTTGTATATCATCACGGCGTGCCGTGTATATCACCACGCATTTGCGTGCATATCATCAACCAAAGGTTGTATTGGTCTTCACCCGCGTTGTTGGGTGCGTACCATGAAATCGGCGGGAGACAAGCCCCCGCCCTACGGGTAAATCAACGCGCAGCGCCCAATGGAATCCGCGCAAGCGGTATGGAATCAAGCATCATCTTGTATGGAATCGCCATCGGCGTATGGAATCAACCGCAGGTTGCATCAAATTTCGGGTCAACGAGCGGGCTTTTTGTGCGGAAGCGCATTGTCCAGCTTTGGTAGCGCAGGCGGTTTGAGAGGTAATTATCCTCAAAGGAGTCGCTATGCTGCCAAGTGCCCTTGAAGTCGGAGTCGCGCACCTCGGGCATACAGTTTAGACACGGGAGTTGCTTTTTTGGCAAAATCTCGACACAGGGTGCGCCCAAAATGATATCGATAGCGCCATAAAGCCAGTCGGCAGGTCCTATATACTCGCTTCCGACCTTGATTTTGTTTGGCAAAAATTCGCCGTTTTTAATTTGATCACAGGATGCGACAATATCCTTGCGCGAAACGGTAATTTTCTTGTCAATTTCGTACGGTTTATCTAAAAATCCGTACACGTCACCGCACTTATGCTCTTTTTTGCCCATCAAAAAATCGCGGCAAGCAAGCATCATATCGCTAAGTGACAAGGAAATCGGCGCTTGCATTGGGAAAAGACCTTTTTCAAGGTGCTCCTTCATTTTTGGCACAAAGGAAGCGTCTATAATTCTTTCGCCGTCCGCCTCTAATTCGCGTGATAGCTCCTCATAGGTGGTGATCCTGAAGCGAGGGTCTGCTTTTATATAGCGAATGAGCTTGCGCATTCCGTCAAGCACCTTTCGGGTTACCTCGGCGGGTAAATCGTTTGGCTCGCGCCACTGACCAAACGGAACTAAGTTTTCCTTGTGATAGTTTAACTGATCCCAAAAGTCATCCTTTATTATCATATTCGGGTGCGTATATATTATAGCGCGCTCGCGTGTGGCTAAATCGTCAAGCTTTGCTTTGATATCCTCGTCGGTGGCGGTGCGCAAAAACCACTCGATGCCGAAATAGTAATAAACGTGGAACATATTGCAATAGAACGCGCCTGTGCCCTCGCTAACGTCGCAGAAGGTGTCGGCGTAGATAGGAATACCCATATCGTGATAGCCATACATCGCAACGTATGATTTTTGATTGCCCGGTGGGCAGGCGGAATAAATCTGCTCCGTGCCGAAGGTGTCCTTTATGTAGTCAATTCCCAAGGACTCCTGACGGATAAGCTCTGCCTTTGATGCATAAAAATCCTCGATGTCGGTATATTCGTTTATCATCGGGTGGAGCGTGTGACCGTAGGTGTGGGTGTCTATCTCGTGATGCGAGAGCGCTTCAATAACGTCCCCTCTGCCCCACGATTTTAACTGCTTTGCAAGAAGCCCAACAAGCTGGAAGCAACCGCGCACGCCCTCCTCGCGAAATAAATTCGCTTCATATAAAATACCGTCCGCCGCACGCGACGAGGTAAAATCCTCCGTGTCAAAGGAAAAAATAATGTCCGTCATAAAAGTCTCCTTTTAGAAAATGTTCATTATTTATATAGTATCATTTCGGCGCGCGGTTTTCAAGATGATTTTTATTAATTCTTCATTATCTTTTTGCGCCCACCTCTCGCAGCTTTTGCGCTCCGATATGAGATAGATTTCGTTTGAACGAAGCTTTGCCTGTGTTGTTTCTTCGTTTGAACGAAAGGTTCGCGGTGCTTTTGGCTGATTTTGGCTGAAAAAGGTAGCCCTTTGGTGCTTCAAAAGATGTATAAATGTTTGCGCTAAATTTCGCCTTTTGGGTGGTAGTTTTTTTATGACATTAGCATTATACTGTTAATGTAAGAAAAACGGAGGATTTGACAATGAAAAAAATTATATCTACTATCTTAATGATTATATCAATAGTAACATCGGTTGCTGTTTTAGCCGCATGCGGTGCAAGGGGCGGCGATACGTCCGATGACGATTTAGGCGGCGGCGAAACCGATTCTTCAATTGAATGTGCGCATACAGGCGGTGAATCAAGCTGTGACGAGCTTGCAATTTGCGAAAAATGCGGCGAAGCATACGGCGAGTTGCTTGAGCACGCTTGGATAGACGCAACCTGTGAAGCGCCAAAGACCTGCGGCAGCTGCGGTATAACAGACGGCGAAGCACTTGGACACGCTTGGATAGACGCAACCTGTGAAGCACCAAAGACCTGCGGCACCTGCGGTATAACAGACGGCGAAGCACTTGAGCACAAGGACGAGGACCTAAACGGACTTTGCGATGCGTGCAATTTCACGGTAAAAGCACCTACTTCATTCACCGTTAATTTGGTTGGTGACTGCGAATTACCCGCCAAGGGCGCGACAGTTAAGATAATTTCGGGCGATAACGAAATTACCTTGACAACGGACGAAAACGGCAACGCTTCGTGCGAGCTTGTATATTTCGACGAGGTACGTGCGGTTATCGACACACTTCCCGACGGATTTATAAGCGATTCCCCGGAATTTACCTTTGACGGAACGAGCTTGAATATAGAATTAACAGAGGTTTACACATACGACGTTTACGTGCTTGACGAAAACGAAAGCCCACTTGTCGATATTAAGGTAAGCTTTAAAAGACCCTCAAGATCGGTTAGAACTGATGAAAACGGACTTGCGCGCTTAGTCGTTCCTAAGAAGGAAATGGGCGAAAATGATCAGCGTGCGTATATTCCGTCAATGCCCGAGGGCTACGCGTTATACGACACACAGCTAAATACTGTTTTTGAACTAAATAGCGGCGTCGCTTACACAGCGCACGCTTCCAAGACAATGGAATTTTCCCTTTCTGCGAAGGATACAAACGGCACACCGATTAAAAACGCGAGCTTCACATTAACTAATGATTACAACGTAACTTATAATGTTGTAACGGATGAAAGCGGCACAGCTTTGGCTTTATTGCCAAAGGGTGAATATACAGTTGAGATTTCACACCTGAGCTCATTTTTTACATCAAGCAGTGAATTTATCACATTAAATACCGAAAACAATTCCTACGAGGCAACGTTTGAGGAAAACACGGGGCTTGGGCCGCTGACCTTTACAATTTACTATAGCGACGGTTCCGCTGTGGAGCCGGGTGCAATAGATGTTTATACGTTCTATGGCGACGGCTCGGGCATAGACAATCTTTTGGGAGTAAACGCTAATAACCAAGCTATTTCAGTTATGAAAAACATGGATTGCTTTGTCTTTGCCATCGACGAAGACGGAAATTATGCTACGCATAAATACTACAAAAACGACCCGACGGATATAGATATTATTATAAACAAAGGCGATATTGCGGGCAGTAGCGCTGAGCATCCGTTTCCTGCGCTTGCACTTACAGATTTGCCATATAGCGCCGATGCTTTCATTCATAGCTACGAGCGTGAATTTTCAGCAGGTGAATCCGTTTACCTGAACGTGATGATGGCACTTGAAAAGACCGTTACAATAGACGGAAGCAAATTCAGCTTGGAATATGACGGCGTGGAAATTGGACCCGACGAGGACGGAATCATTTCCTTGACGTTTACGGACGTTCAATACGGTGCGGACGCTATCATAAAAATCACGGCGAAGGTTGATGCAACCGAGGATCTTGATATATATTGCGAGGGCACCATCGAAAATCCGATTTTGATTTACTCAAACAATGCAGTTGAGTTGACACAAAATATAAAATTCTACGGCGTGGGTCAGACAAAACATTTCATGGTTGCAAACATGAACAAGTTCCCCTGCAAGGTTTTAGTTAATGGCGAGGGCATTGACGTTTCCGTTGAATACCCCGAGGGTGACGTTGCCAACTCATACAATTTTATCGATATAGTGATTACAGCCAATGAGATTGGCGAGGTTACCATAACCTTCTCGTTTGAGGAGCACGTAGCATAAAAGCACAATCCTTGCATTAATTTGCAAATAAATACTCTCCAAAGCCCAAGCTCACCTTTTGAGCTTGGGAACCCTTCAAACAAAAATCGGACACGGGGTGTCCGATTTTTGTTTATTTCAGCGTTTTGATTTGCTTTTTTTCACGGGATGTCGAGGGCGCCATCCCCTACATATAGTCGGAGCAAGCATGGGGCAAGCGAAGCTTGAGCTTTGCAAAAAAGAACGGGAGGAGCAATTCCTTGCAGGACAGCAACCCTTTTGTCGCAAGCGACATTTCCCCTCACAGTGGAATCACCTCCCCTACAATATTAATTTTTTATGAGAACGGGAGGAGCAATTCCTTGCAGGACAGCAACCCTTTTGTCGCAAGCGACATTTCCCCTCACAGGGGAATCACCTCCCCTACTTAGACAATATTGGCTGAAAGCAATTGACAGGTTAAATAAAATATGCTATGATAAATTCGATATTTATAGGTTTGTCCCAGGAGAATTGAAATGAAAAAAATCGTATTGAGTCAAGCACATTTGGATAAAAGGAAGCAAAGAAAGCGTTTTGTTTTAAGAGACGATATTTTTTGCACTATATTGCAACAGAAGATGTGCGTGAAGGATTATTTTGATTTTAGTTTTTCATTTCCCGATGAAGTGGATAAGGTAATCATTGACGGTATGTACTCGGGTGATTGGTATTCTGTGTACGAAAGTGAAATTTTACCGCTTCGCCAAAATCCTATGTTGGCGCGTTTTCGTGACGCGGGGATAGACATTTTTGATGAATGGATAAAGCATGTTCACGGAAGGCAAAAAGAGTGTTGGCTGTCATATAGAATTTCAGAGGTTGACGTAGATGAGGATATAAATCCTTTACCGATAAAGGAAGAACACCCCGAATGGTTTATTCCGGCGTTTGGATTCACAATGAACAATATGGCTGTGCCAAAAATTCGTGAGCATAAATTAAAGGTAGCCTTAGAAGTGATGAGAAAATACGCTTTTGACGGTTTGGATATTGATTTTGAACGGCACACTCCCATCTTACCGGTTGGCGAGCAATGGGAAAAGCGGGAATGCGTGACGGAATTTATGAGAGAATTACGCACGGAGCTTTTAAAAATTGGGAAGGAACAAAACAGGGTTATAATGCTATCCGCACGAGTTCCCGATTGCTTGGACGGATGCCATCAAGATGGTTTAGACGTAGAAAAATGGATAAAAGAAGATTTGGTGGACTGTCTAACCCTTGGCTCACGCTCATTTGATGTTAAGGTGGAAGAGTTTAGGAAGCTTTCAAAAGATGTGCAGCTCTATGCGTGTTATGACCCCTACCACACGGTTGACGGATACTTTGCTCCACCGCTTGAAACACTACGCGGAATTTGGTATTCCCATTTGCAGCGTGGTGCAGATGCAGTAGAGTATTTCAACTGGTCGGGGCAAGGGAAAAAGGAAATGGTAGCGCATTATGTGCATCTTTATGGGATGGATCCTAAAAACGAGGATTACGCGCAGTTCGGTAGCGAGGATTTTACCGGTGCAAATGACAAAGAATTTTTGGAAAAGCAGAATAAAACTTATGTCATTGATAGAAAGGGTGGATATCCTTGGGGTATCGGCTACGGTAATTTAAACGCGGATAGACAGCTTCCTCGCGTTATCGAAAACGACGAAGAAGTGCGACTATATGTTGCGGAAAATGTAAAGAAAGCAAAAAGGGCAACTTTAAAATTGTTGTTTGAAGAGCTTTCACAAATTCCCGAGGTGTACTTTAACGGGAAAAAATTGTCTTTCTTGTCGCAACCTCACCGTGATATGCAAGTGACTGCGG
>JAGALA010000026.1 GCA_017625935.1 Clostridia bacterium | reverse complement strand
TCAAGATTTTTTGGGAATGGGTCTTCCGTACACAAGTACGCCCACGAGCGAACCCCCTAACCTCATACTTCGGTTTGGGGAACCCCTCGGCTTAAAAATCGACGATTTCTGCTCTTAATCTGTCAACCCCCGAGTCCTTTTGGGGCATCTCACTAAGAGAACCCCAAACCTCATACTTCGGTTTGAGGACCCCTTAACGAATAAAAAGCAGAATTTCACGGCGAAATTCTGCTTTTTGTCATTATTTAGACGAAACCTATTGATTTTGCTGGATTCTTAATGAGCCATCCCCTTTAAGTTGATTATTAAGCAAAGCTTCTGTCAAGCCAAGAGGGAAGCTCGATGTTTCCGTTTTTATACTCAATGTAGAGATAAATTCCCAGAGCCGCACCCGCAATAAAGGCAAGACCGCAAATAGCGGCAACGAAGCAGCAAACTCCGATAAATGCAAGGAGACATACCGCAAAAATAATTGTAAGAACAAGTGCAACCGCAATAATTGATAATGCTACCTTAGCGCCTGTTGGAAATCCGCCACCGCTTTTTTGCCTGTAGCTTGAGGTGTCCTCAAATGTGACGGTTGGTTCATCTTGCACGTCATGTTCGTTATTTATCATTTTGAAATCTCCTTTCGAAATTTTATTTCTGCTATAATTATATAATGAAAATCTTCTTGTGTCAAGTCCTGACATAAAAAAATTACAAGGTAATATCTAACAAAATACGATAAAAACCGCACACAGGGTGCGGTTTTTATCATAGTTTTTATTCAGCGTTCTTTTTCCAATAATAGTCGGTGTAATCATGCCCGAGTAAAAATGCTGCATTCCAGCCCGGCTTGTCAATCTCATCGGAAGCAATCTCAATTATTTTTTCGTCGTTGTCTGAGGAAACGATCCAACCGTAAGGATCCTCAAAGATAACCGCGAATAAGCTGTCACATTCGTCAAACGCGTACGGCTCAATTAAAGTAACGCTTCGGGGTATGGTAATAGACATAATGCTTTCACAACCGTAAAATGCGTATCCCGAAATTTCGGTAAGGGCAGAGGACATTTCAACCGTTTCAAGCGCGCAGCAGTTCTCAAACGCCCAATCCTCGACAATTTCAACGCCGTTTCCCATATGCACCGTGCGTAGCGCGCTACAGTTGTAAAAGGCAGAATAGCCGATGGTTGTTACCGTGTCGGGGATGTAAACCTCCTCTAAGCTGTCGGTGTTGGAAAATGCATAGCTTTGAATTCTTGTAACGGGCTTGCCGTCAATATATTCGGGAATTTTCATCGTTCCCTCAAGGTCTCCGCCGAGCAAGCCGACAATCTCGACAGTATCGCCGTAAACCTCATAGGTAAAGGTTCCGTCATTCTCAGGCGTTACAAGATACACGATGAGAAAAATCAAAACGCCGCAAAATATAAACACAGCGGTAAGGAGCGCGCCGAAAAGCAAAGCAACAACCAAAACGATAGAAACGATTATAAGTGCAATTTTTGATCCCTTGGGCATCCCTTTTTTCTTATATGGAAGCTCTTTTGATGCGCCTTCATTTATATTAGCGCCATTTAAAATGTTTTCGTTCATTTTATTCTCCCTTCGATGTCATTTACATATAAATTATATACCAAAATCGAAGCAAAATCAACCCCAAAGGTCATAAATAAAATAAATATGAATAGTATTTACTAAAAAAGGGAAAGGAACGAAAAATGAACGATGAAATAAAAGCCATATCCAAGGAAAATGTGGAAAAATCACGCGCCGTTTACGGTGCAAACGAACTGAAAAGGCGAAAGAAAAAAAGCTTTTTTAAATACTACTTAAAAAACCTAAACGACCCGATAATAAAAATTTTAATAGCCGCTCTCTTTATCAGCACGATAATCTCTTTGCCGAAAATAAATTATCTTGAATCGCTTGGAATTGCACTGTCAATCTTAGTATCAACCTTGGTCTCCACCATATCGGAGTATAGCGGTGAAAACGCATTTGAAAGGCTACGTCAAAGCAGCGAAAACACCACCGTTTTTGTAAAAAGAGACGGGGGAGTGGTTGAAATTGACCCAAAATACGTCGTTTGCGGAGATATTCTTATATTAGAGGCGGGCGCAAAAATTGCGGCCGACGCGGTGCTTTTTGACGGCAACCTTATGGTTGATGAAGCCGCCTTGACGGGAGAGAGCGCGGAAGCGCACAAAACACCTATAAACGCAAGAGAAATTGCAAAAATTCAAGATGATATATATAGCAGGCTGAATGAAGGAAGCGCTAAGCATAACAATAAAGCAACGTCGCCAAGGCGAGAAAGCATTTTATATTCGGGTGCAACCGTCACACAGGGCTACGGCGAAGCACTCGTTGTCGCGGTGGGCGAAAGCACGTTTCTTGGCAAGGAGGCAGGCGCGCTCACAACCGATACAAGACCCAGCCCCTTGAAAACGCGACTGACATCACTTGCCAAATCGATAAGCCGTATTGGCTACGCATGCGCCGCACTTATTGCCGTTTCGTATCTTTTTAACTCCTTTGTAATTGATTCCTCATTTAACCCAAGCGAAATTATCTCAAGGCTGACTGATGTAAAATTCTTAATTTCTCACCTTATAAATGCGATAACTCTTGCCGTTTCCGTTACCGTTGTGGCAGTCCCCGAGGGGCTTCCTATGATGATAACCGTTGTGCTTTCGTCTAATATGAAGAAAATGGCAAGAGATAACGTCCTTGTAAAAAAGCTCGTGGGAATTGAAACCTCGGGAAACATAGACCTACTATTTACCGACAAAACAGGAACTCTTACCGAAGGAAAATTGAAGGTCAAGGAGGTTATAGCAAACGGAAAATCACTCAGCGTGCAGGAAATAAAAGCAATGGAAAAATTTAAAGAATACCTGACCCTGTGTGCGTATTTCTGCACGAATGCGACAAAGCAGGGCACAAATATTATAACAACTGACGCAACCGAGCGCACACTAATCTCTTATGCCGCGTTTTATAAGCCCAAATGCAAGGTTCTTGAAAAAATTCCATTCGACAGCACAAAAAAATATAGCTGCGTGAGCGTTCTCTCGGAGTACGGCAAAATATCAATTTTCAAGGGCGCACCCGAAAAAATCATTGCGGGCTCAACTCGTTATTTTGATGAAAACGGCGATGAGGTGTCTATAAATGCGCAAAAAATTCGCGAGCTATACGAAGAATACGAATCACACGCAAAGCAAGGAAACAGAGTAATTGCCATTGGCATAAAAACGGAAAATTCAGACACGTCCCCCGATAAAATGACCTTTTTGTGCTTCATTTCCCTGCGTGATAGGCTAAGAAAGGAAACACGTGGTGCAATAAAAGAGGTACAAGGCGCTGGCGTTGGCGTGGTTATGATAACGGGTGACGGAAAATTAACCGCCCAAAGCGTTGCCAGGGAGTGCGGCATTATCTCGGTGACAAGCCAAAGAAGCCTTGTTTTAGAATCAAGCGACCTTCAAAAAATGAGTGATAGCGAAATTGCAGCATCACTCCCCCACTTAGCGGTGGTTGCACGTGCCTTGCCGAGCGACAAGCACCGACTTGTTAAAATCTCGCAGGAAAACGGCTACACCGTTGGAATGACGGGTGACGGAGTAAACGACGCCTCATCGCTCAAAAGCGCGGACGTTGGCTTTGCAATGGGCAGCGGCACCGAGGTTGCCAAGGAATGTGCCGATATTGTCATAAAGGACAATAATTTTGCCTCAATTGTCAAGGCAGTCTTGTATGGCAGAACTATTTTTGAGTCAATTCGCAAGTTTATTATCTTTCAGCTTATTATGAATTTTTCCGCCGTCGGCATTTCCTTAATAGGCCCGTTTATTGGCGTTGACACTCCCGTCACGGTCACCCAAATGCTATGGCTCAATATCATTATGGACACATTAGGCGCACTTGCCTTTGCCACAGAGCCGCCACTTTCGGAATATATGCAAAGAAAGCCCAAAAAGCGAAGCGAGCAAATTTTGAGCCGCAAAATGATAAAGCAAATTGCCTTGGTCACATCGTATATTCTTATCCTTTGCGTGTGGTTCTTGAAAAGCAACACAGGTGCGCTTCTTCTTACCAAAGGGACGGAAAAATATCTTCTTTCCTCATTCTTTGCACTCTTTGTTTTTCTTGCCGTTTTCGTCTGCTTCATTTCGCGCACGCACCATATAAACATTTTTAAGGGGCTTTTAAAAAACAAATGCTTCACCTTAATTATGATTCTTATTGTTTTGGTACAAATTGTGTTTATATATTTCGGTGGCGAAGCATTAAGAACCTCGCCTTTGAATATATTTGACCTTATGCGCGTTTTCCTCTGCGCGTTTAGCGTGGTGGTGTACGATACTGTAAGAAAAATAGTGTCACATCTTTTCAGCTTGAAAAGGATAAAGCAAAAAACAAAATTTGAAAGGAAAATTTCCAATGTTAAATAAATATTTGCCTGAAGGGAGCTTGATTTCCACGCCCGAAAACCGCGAATATATATCCTCCCTTCAGGGGCTTGAGCGCGCAAGGAGCGAGGGCAAAATCCTTGAAGGAATTGTAACCAAGTGCGACTCAAATTCAATGCGCCTGTACGTAGACTTGTACGGCATAACGGGTATAATTGAAAGGGAGGAATGCCTGCTCGGTGACGAGATAAAGGACATCGCAATTATAACGCGCGTTGGCAAGGCGGTTGCCTTTAAGGTTATGCAAATTGAGAAAAAGGACGGCGAGGTCAAGGCAATTCTTTCTCGCCGCGCGGCTCAGCGCGAGTGTATGGATAATTACCTTATGGATTTAACCCCCGGTGATATTATTCCTGCCAAAATTACGCACTTTGAGATGTTTGGCGCATTCCTCGATATCGGCTGCGGCATTGCCTCTCTAATGAGCATTGACTCCGTTTCCGTCTCTCGCATATCAAGCCCGAAGGACCGCTTTTTGGAGCGCGAGGAATTAAACGTTATAGTAAAAAGCATTGACTACGAAACGGGCAGAATATACGTTTCCACCAAGGAGCTTTTCGGCACGTGGGAGGAAAATGCACGGGAATATTCAGCGGGGCAAACCGTTTTCGGCATTATAAGAAGCATAGAAAGCTACGGCATTTTCGTTGAGCTTGCTCCAAACCTTGCAGGTCTTGCGGAATTAAAGGAGGGCGTTAAGGTTGGCGAAAGCTGTGCCGTTTACATAAAAAGCATAATTCCCGAAAAAATGAAAATCAAGCTCGTCATTATCGATACCTACGACGAGCTGCCGCCGCTTGACACAAAAAAGCATTATAAAATAGACACAACTAAAATAAAGCATATCTCCTCGTGGCGCTACTCTCCAAGCTGTTGCGAAAGAATAATCGAAACCGCGTTTGATTAATGGCAATTTATACACCAACGTTACGTACCGAACATAACGGGATGCCGAGGACGTCATCCCCTACTGCCAATTCTGCAATTATATATCCGCCAAATTTATAATTTTCTTTCCAAGCTTTTTGGCATAAATGAAAGCTTGATGTGCTCCACCGTAAGATTTGTTAATGTAAGCGAACACTAAATCAGCCTTTTCGATCATATATCTGTTTCTTTGTAAAATTGCATATTTTCGAGGTATATTTTCAAGCTCGGGATAAATAATACCGTCGTAGTCACAGATTGTGCGGTTGATTTTTAAGTACGGTGAAACGAAAATTAAAGAAGCAAGTGGGTGAGCCTGCTTGAATTTTTTGGCGCACGAAAATGCAAAGCTGTCAAATTGCCCGTAGCCGCCAAGAAAAAATTCAATCTTGTCACCACTCAAAAGACGCTCAAAAAGAGTCATAAGAATCTGATCGTATTTTGATGTCATTTTAAAATCAGAATGACCGCAAAATGTAATTGTCATATATATCTCCTAACATAAGAAGGTGTACCTACTCATTATACCACTGCAAAACACAAAATACAAGTAAAATATGTAGGTACACCTTCTTAAAATTATTGAGAATTATTGGTAATATATAAATAGTATAAATTTTGCGGAGGTACTAATATGACTGTTAATGATGCGGTTGCCAAACGAATTACAAAGCTGCTTGATGAAAAGAAAATGACTCAGTATAAGCTTGAACAAAAATCAGGCATTGTACACGGCAGCATGCAGTGCATAATGAACGGAAGAAACAAAACGGTTACTCTTACAACAATAATAATGCTTGCTAAGGGGTTTGATATGACTCCTGCTGAATTTATTGATGATGAGTTGTTTTCCGCAGCGAATTTTGATATTGAATAAAAAAGCCACTAAATCAAAGCGAACGAAAGAGAAACGCTTTAAAATAGTGGCTTTATTTATTTAATTATATATGAAAGTATTTACATATGTTCAAATATATAATGCGTTATCGCAATATTTTATACTTAAGTCGCATATTATCGGCAATCATCGCGATAAATTCGCTATTAGTTGGCTTTCCTCTGTTATTTTGAATTGTGTATCCAAAATATGAGTTTAATGTATCAACGTCACCTCTGTCCCAAGCAACCTCGATGGCGTGGCGGATTGCGCGCTCAACGCGTGAGGTCGTTGTTGAATATTTCTTTGCAACGGACGGATAAAGAATTTTAGTTACCGAGTTAATTATCTCATTGTCAGAAATGGTCATAAGTATTGCCGTACGTAGATACTGATATCCCTTTATATGCGCAGGCACGCCGATTTGGTGGATAATTTTTGTCACCTGTGTTTCAATATCCTCGCCCGCGGCTTTTGCAGATGTGGTCGATTCCATTCTTTGACGGTATATGGTGTCAATATGCTCGTATAAGCTCTTGATATCAAACGGCTTCATTAAGCATACGGCGGCGCCTGCGCGTGTTGCGTCAACAAAAACGCTTTGGCTTGAAACCAAGGAAGCCATAATAAAGCTCGGCTCTCTGTCAGGGGAGAAGTTAATGCCCTTGCAGTTGCGAAGCAGGCCTATTCCGTCAAGCTTAGAAAGCCAAATATCGCAAATAACAATATCGGGGTGATTTCTGTTAATCTTGATTAGTGCCTCCTCGCCGTTCTGTGCCTCGTCCACTACTTGATAGCCGCGGCGTAGTAGAGCTTCCTTTGTTGCGTGACGCGTGCTTGCGTTTTCGTCAGCCACTAAAATTTTAGCATTTAATTCCATTTTCTTACCTCTTTTTCCAAAAATTGTAAATTGTGATTTAATTTTACCATATTTTTCCAATTATTTCAACAAAAACTTACTCGTCAATATTTACGAAATTTCACCTTGAAAATTGTAAAAAATATACAAATATGTAAAATAATGGAAATTGAAAAAAGGCGTGATAAATTTGAAATATTTATTGAATTAGTGTTCAAAATGTGCTATAATCACTCGCGAAAGAGAAAAAGAGAAGTCTAAAACATCGGAAAGGAGCAAATATGACAACGTTTTTTACGTCCCTTGGTCAAATTTCATACTTGTTTTTGTTAATCGGCGCGGGCTTCCTTGTAATGAAGCTTTGCAAGCTGCCGCCAAATGCAACAAACGTCCTTTCCAAGCTCGTTACAACGCTCTTTATGCCGGCGCTTATCTTAACCAACTTTATGGACAACTTTACGGTTTCGCGCTTAAGCTCCGCTTGGCAATACGCATTGGCGGGAGTGATAGTAGTGTCACTTTCGATAGTGCTTGCTAAAATAATCGCGCGCATAAGCGGCAAGGATGATTACCACCGCAAAATACATACCTACTGTCTTGCATTTTCAAACTTCGGCATTATGGGCACAGCGGTTGTTTCAACCTTAATGCCTGACCTGTTTATGTCCTATCTTATCCTTTGTACGCCGATGTGGATTGTCAATTATTCTTGGGCGGTGCCCGCGCTCTTAATTCCAAGCGAAAAGAAAAGGGGCTTCAGCTTCAAAAACCTTCTAAACCCCTTATTTATTGCTATGCTAATCGGTATGTTTATAGGACTGACGCGCTTGCCAATCCCTCAATTCGTAGACGTTTCAATAGAAGCCCTCAGTAAATGCATGTCCCCAAGCACAATGCTGCTCACAGGCATGTGCGTTGCCAAAATAGATATCAAGCGCGTCCTTAAAATAAAAAGCATATATGCTTTATCAGTCATCCGCCTTATCTTAATTCCTTCCATATTCTTATTTATATTATCGATTATTAAAATAGATTACGGCGTTGCTCTTTGTGTTTTGGCGGTGCTCTCAATGCCGCTCGGACTTAACAGCGTGGTCATTCCCGAAGCCCACGGACAGGACACAAGCGAAGCATCAGGCATGGCAATAGTTTCGCACCTCGCCTCAGCTTTGACAATTCCTCTTATGTTTACTGCCTTCGAGCTGTTTATGTAAAGAGGGTGACACATTAATAATAAAAGCAGAATTTCGTTACGGAATTCTGCTTTTTGATTTCATTATAGACTAAATAAAACAAAAAGCACACCCTGCGCGGGTGTGCTTTTAAACATATTAAAGTGCGTCTTTTCTTGAAAGATTAGCACGTCCCTTTTCGTCAATTCCAAGGAACTTAACAGGGAACTCATCGCCCTCCTTGCAAACGTCCTCAACCTTTTCGGTTCTTTCCTTTGCAAGCTTGGAGATGTGAACAAGACCTTCACGTCCCGGAGCATATTCAACAAATGCACCGATAGGAATAATTCTTGTTACCTTTGCGTTGTAGATAGCGCCAACCTCCGGCTCAAATACGATGCCTGCGATGATTTCGCGTGCAGCTTCGATTGCATTCTTGTCAACTGCAGAAATAAATACGCTTCCGTCGTCCTCAATATCAATCTTAGCGCCTGTGTCAGCAACAATCTTTTGAATAACCTTACCGCCTGTACCGATAACCTCACGGATCTTGTCAGGCTTAATCTTCATTGAAATCATCTTAGGAGCAAACTCTGAAACCTCAGCGCGTGGAGCAGCAATTGCCTTTAAGATAACCTCGTCAATAATTTGGTCACGACCGACGTGTGTTTGCTCAAATGCACGCTTAATAATTTCAGGTGTCAAGCCGTCAATTTTAAGGTCCATTTGGATAGATGTAATACCCTTGTGTGTACCTGCAACCTTAAAGTCCATATCGCCATAGAAGTCCTCAAGACCTTGAATGTCGATCATTGTGTCCCAAGAGCCGTCCTCAGCTGTGATAAGACCGCAGGAGATACCTGCAACAGGAGCCTTGATAGGAACACCTGCGTCCATAAGAGCAAGTGTTGAACCGCAAACGGATGCCTGTGAGGTTGAACCGTTAGAGGAGATAACCTCTGAAACAAGACGGATTGCATATGGGAATTCCTCAACCGAAGGAAGAACAGGAACGAGTGAACGCTCAGCAAGCGCACCGTGACCGATTTCACGTCTGCCAGGGGTTCTTGGAGCCTTAGCCTCACCTGTTGAGTAGCCGGGCATATTGTAGTGGTGCATATATCTCTTTTCTGTTTCCTCGTCGATACCGTCGAGCATTTGTGAGTCAGAGATAGGGCCGAGGGTTGCAAGAGTCATAACCTGAGTTTGTCCACGTGTGAACATACCGCTGCCGTGAACTCTCTTGAACATACCAACCTCAGCGGTAAGCGGACGGATTTCGTTCATACCACGGCCGTCAACACGCTTCTTGTCGTTAAGTAACCATCTACGAACAATCTTCTTTTGAATCTTGTAGATAAGCTCGCCGATAATTGTCTTGATGTCCTCGTACTTTTCTTCAAAGTTAGCAACGATGTCCTCGATAATTGGCTGCATCTTAGCATCACGAACAGTTTTGTCGTCTGTGTCAAGTGCTTCCATAACGCGCTCTTCGCAGTAAGCAAAGATTTCGTCAAACATATCGTGGTCAAGCTCGCAGGATGGATAAGCAAACTTTGGCTTACCGATTTCGTCAACGATTTGGTTGATGAACTTAATAAGCTTCTTAATTTCCTCGTGTGCAAGCATAATTGCGTTGAACATATCGTCGTCGGAAATTTCCTTTGCGCCTGCCTCAATCATAACAACCTTCTTCTCGGAAGCAGCAACAGTAAGCTCAAGTGTGCTTACCTTTCTTTGCTCGAGCGTTGGGTTGATAACGATCTTGCCGTCAACCATACCGATGAAGAGACCGCCGATAGGGCCGTTCCACGGAATGTCGGAGATTGAAAGTGCGATTGAAGCACCAAGCATAGCTGCAATTTCAGGTGAGCAGTCTGGGTCAACTGAAAGAACAGTAAGGGAGATGTTAACGTCGTTTCTCAAATCCTTAGGGAAGAGAGGACGGATTGGACGGTCGATAACACGTGATGTAAGAACCGCCTTTTCGCTTGGCTTGCCCTCGCGCTTTAAGTAGCCGCCCGGGATTCTGCCAACTGAGTACATTCTCTCCTCGTAGTCAACTGAGAGTGGTAAGAAGTCGATGCCGTCGCGCGGTGCTGCAGATGCAGTTGCGCAAGCCAAGATTACAGTCTCGCCGTAGCGAACAAGAACGCTACCGTTTGCAAGACCTGCCATTTTTCCGCTTTCGATAACAAGCTTACGGCCTGCAAGCTCGTATTCGTAGGTTTTGTAGTTGTTAAAAACCTTTTCTGTGAACATTTTTGTCATTTTTGTTTCCTCCATTTTAATTAATTAGGCGACAAAGCGCCGTGGGGCAAGCCCCGATGTTTGCTTGCGTGAGGGACATAGCATTTAACTAAATGACAAATGAATTGCGCTGACGCACATAAATTGTGCTGGCACACATGAATTGACACTGCGTGTCATGAATTGTACTGCGTACATTAATTAATGCCAAAGGCAATTCATGTTTTCAAAGAAAACAATTCATAGCCTATGGCTAATTCATGAATTCGCTTACCGAATTCAATTCATTGCGACAAAGCACATAGTGCCGCTTTGTCCCTTAGTTAACTGCTATCTCTTCACGCAGTTTGTGATTTTTGCTAATAGGTAACAAAACCTTGGCTACCTTTGAGGGGTAGCCAAGGTAATTTGCCTATTATTTTCTTAAGCCAAGCTTTTCTACGATTGCACGGTAACGCTCAATGTCGTTATTAGCAAGGTAGTTAAGAAGGTTACGTCTGTGACCAACCATCTTAAGAAGTCCGCGACGGCTGTGGTGGTCGTTTTGGTTCTTCTTTAAGTGCTCGTTAAGATTGTTGATACGGCTGGTGAGAAGTGCGATTTGTACTTCAGGTGAGCCTGTATCACCCTCGTGTGTGGCATAAGCCGCGATGATTTCATTCTTGTTCATCTTTTTCACCTCATAAATTTATTTAGCCCCATATACTGTGCAATCGGTGGGTGAAACTGTACGTCCCTTCAGGGAATACTCTTTGTCCGAAAACTCGGTATCGGGTGCTACGCGCAATATTATAGCATAAGAAAATCATTTTGTAAAGTACTTTTTGAAAAATTTATTTTTTAGGTTATAAATTCTTACAAACCTTTTAATTTTCCTTTATGTACTATTGAGAAATTCTTAGATATTACGTCTTTTGATTATTCAGCCTTGTTTTCAGCTTCAACCTGAGCTTCTGCTTGAACTTCAGCGTCTGCTTGAACTTCAGCTTCTGCTTGAGCTTCAGCTTCTGCTTGAGCCTCAACTGCTTCTTCGGCATTCTTTGCGTTCTTCTTTTTCTTTGCCTTAGAAGCAACGCCCTTAACAACGGCGCCTACAAGAGCAGCTTTAGCTTTTTTTCTAAGAACATTCTTAACGATTCTGATTACTATTGCTGCAATAAGGGCAACTATAGCAATAGCCGCAAAAATGAGCGCAATGCCAATGGTACCTAATCCTTCCATTTTTCCACCTCCATACAAAATAATGCAAATACATAATAATACATTTTTGTAAAAAAATCAATATTTTTATGGAAAATATGGGGAATTTTTATTTTTTAAGGTGACCAAAAACCGACCAAATGCTAAGCCCACCCATCAAAATCAAGACACTCCCCAGCACTTTTTTTGGAATTTCGGGGTCTATTATGTTTCCTACCTTTGAAAAGATAAAGCTTCCGAGTGAGCCGAAAAGTACAACCACAGCAAGCTGAAGCAGAAAAATTTTACGTTTTTTAAGATGCACCGCAAGCGAGGCGGCAGTTGTCATTACGAAAAACAAAAGGTTAGTGCCGCGCGCATAAGATGAGTCAATCCCTTTATAAAGCGTGAGGTAAACGATGTACAGTCCTCCCCCACCAATTCCTAATCCCATAACGCAGGAAATAAGCATAGTTAAAATAAAATCAATCACAAAAAAACTCCTTCCACTGTTACTTTGCATTACCCAAATAGCATACTTACGCCCGAGTAAATTACAATCGCACCGAAAATTAAATTAAGATATTTCACCTTAAGCTTCTCAAAAAGAAAAGCACCTAATATACCACCTGTTATAGCAGGTAAATAAGATGTCTGCAACGTGGAAAAATCGACACTCCCCGCCCTGAAATACGCAAAAGAGCCCACAAGCGAGATTGGAATTATCGAGAGCGCGCAGGTGACAAAATTATCTCTTTTTTCGTTTTTTGTCAAACGGTTTAGCATGAATAAAATCAAAATTCCACCGCCCGTGCCTAAAAATCCGTTCAGGGCACCGCCAAAAAAAGAGAGAAGCACGAAAAGAAAAGCAAATAATACGCGCCGCTCGCCTCTTAAATTCAGCGTTAGCATACCTAAAATCACCTCCGAAAAAATATTTTCTACTTTTGTAAAAAATGTATTGTTTTTTTATCTTTTTTCTGTTATCATATATTATAGTAATTAACATTTATCGTTTATATTAAACATAGGAAAGGAAAAATGATGAGCAAAGAAACAAACGCAAAAAACAAGAAAAAGAAGTCAGCACTTACCGACCTTAAAAGATTTTTCAAGGTCATAAATTTCCTTATGCCGTATATTTTGTCGGTGTCATTTGTGGTTTTGCTGTTTTCACTTCTCGGCATTATCGGCACACTTGGTGATATTATTTCCGCACCGTTTTTGGGTCTTTTCTCAATTGCAGGCTCGGCGTATTTTGCAATAATGCTTCTTTATCACGCGATAGTTTGGAAGTACGACCGTAAGCACAAAATTTGCTTGCGCCGCGTT
Organism: Clostridia bacterium; assembly: GCA_017625935.1. Classification (GTDB taxonomy): domain Bacteria; phylum Bacillota; class Clostridia; order Oscillospirales; family CAG-272; genus RGIG2000. The sequence continues at coordinate 5,118 of JAGALA010000026.1, read as the reverse complement.
ATTTGCACTTTTATTGCCACGATTTCCGTTTCTATTCTTCAACATCTTTTGCAGTATAAAGCATTCCACACAGGCGACCCGATAGAGCTATTTAATCAAGCGCTTGACGGCAATGGCGGCGGTCTTGTCGGTGGTATTCTTGCCTATTTCCTTGCTGAAGCGGTTACCGTTTACGGCGCGGCGGCAATTATGCTCATTGTTATGCTCTTTATGCTCCTTCAGCTTTTCAATATCACTCCGCTTTCAATGATTCTCGGTCTTTTCAAAGCGATTTTTGGCAAAAACGGTGCCAAAAAGGAAAAAGCACCCAAGGAAAAGAAGGAGAAGAAGGAAAAGCACAAAAAGGGCAAGCGAGTTGCAGTTTTTGACGATACTGCCGATTCCGATGAAATCAAGCTTGAGGAAGCTGCAAAGGCGAACAAGCCTGCTTACCTTGATATCAGCAAATATATAAATGCCGACACAGAGGTTGTCGCACGCACGTCTGAAATTAAGTATAACAGTCTTGACGAGCATTTAACTCGCTCGCGCGGTACTGCATCAAGTCAGCTAAAGCCGTATAGCGACAGATATACTCCCGCACAAAACGGTGAGCTTAACGTGACAAGCTCATTTGTAGAAGAGGACGAGCCGTCTATGTCTCAGCTTCGTCCTATGTCAAGGGTAACAGAGGAGCACGGAAGCATCTATCAAGAAACAAAGCCCTATGCTTCCTTTGAAAATCTCGACGAGGACGATTCATATAGCGAAGCAAGCACATATAACGACGGCGAGTATGAAGCACCAAAATCAATGGAAAATACACAGGAAACAAGAAAAGGACCGACCCCTGTGTTTGAATTTAATGCAGACGTGCGCTCCGAAAGGGGCTACAAAACACAAGCCGAGGTTGAAGAGGATTTGGACTTCGACTTTGAAAGCACGGTTGTTTCAATTTCCTCATTCGGTCACACGGGCGAGGTTAAAATCACCAAGGAAGAGCCAAGCAACGCCCCCGAAATTAATTTGGTTGATGACGAAAATAACCTCGATAGCTATGAAAGCATAGAGCAGGGCTGTGAAAATTCAGCTCCAAGCTACGAAGAGAAAGCAAGCGTACCCTTAGAGGAGGCTCTACCCAAGGCGGATAGCCAATACGGCTATCTTGACGATTTGATTGAAAAGTCAATCAATGCACCAAAGCCACCCGATGTACCTAAAAAGGAAAGCGTTATGTTTGATGACGCCGCAAGCTACATTCCTGTGAGCGACAAGCCCAAAAAGGAAGTCAAGGTGCCACCAAAGAAAAAGCTTCCAAAGCGCTCATACAAATTCCCACCGATTCAGTTCTTGCAGGAGCCTGTTGACAACTCCGATTCCGAGGAGGCAAAGGCAGAATTAAACGAAAATGCAAGAATTATAGTTGATACACTTAATAACTTTAACGCGCGTACAACAATTTCCGCAATCACAAGAGGACCAACGGTAACAAGATACGAGCTTGTACCTGAGGCGGGCGTGCGCGTGCGTTCAATTGCAAACTTAGTTGACGATATTCAGCTTAACCTTGCCGCTAAGGGCATAAGAATTGAGTGCCCAATCCCTGGTAAGAGCGCAGTTGGCATTGAGGTGCCAAACCGCGTGCCGAGTATGGTTTACCTTCGTGAAATTGTTGAATCAAAGCAATTTAAAACCGCCAAGGGCAAGCTTTTCTGCGCGCTTGGTAAGAGTATTTCGGGAGAAAACCAATACGTTGATATCGAAAAAACACCTCACCTCTTGGTTGCGGGTGCAACAGGTATGGGTAAGTCCGTTTGCATTAACTCGCTTCTTGTCAGCTTACTTTATAAGGCAACGCCTGATGACGTCCGCCTTATCCTTATCGACCCTAAAAAGGTTGAGCTTTCAAACTATAACGGAGTGCCGCACCTTTTGGTTCCCGTTGTTTGCGAGCCTAAAAAATCGCTCGGCGCGCTTCAATGGGCAGTTACCGAGATGGATAACCGCTTTGAAATTATCGAGGCGGCAGGCGTAAGAAACCTTATCGAATTTAACGAAAAGGTTGACAAGGGCTACGATGCCGATAAAATGCCGCGTATTCTTATAGTAATTGACGAGCTTGCCGACCTTAAAATGCAGGTGCCAGATATTGAGGGACACATCACCCGTCTTACTCAGAAGGCACGTGCGGCAGGTATTCATATTATTATCGGTACACAGCGTCCGTCAGTTGACGTTTTGACAGGTCTTATCAAGAGTAACATTCCTTCGCGTATTTCCTTTAGAGTTCCGTCACAGGTTGACTCACGTACGGTGCTTGACGAGGTTGGTGCTGAAAAGCTTGTCAGCCGCGGAGATATGCTCGTAAAATTGGTTGGCTCACTCAGCCCCGTGCGTGTGCAGGGCGCTTACGTGTCTGCTGACGAAATAGAAGAGGTTATAAACTTCTGGAAGGAGAACACTCCCGCCATTTATGACGAGGAGGTTATGCACCAGATAGATTCCAATGCTGCCAAGCTCGCAAAGAACGACAAGGACTTTGACGACGGAGGCGACGGCTCGGACGATGGCGATCTTGACGCCGCATTCTACGATGCGCTTGAGATTGCAACTGAAATGGGCAAAATTTCTTCCTCCTTCCTACAAAGAAAATTGCGCCTCGGCTTCCAACGTGCCGCAAGAATTATCGACCAAATGGAGGAATGCGGTTATATTGGCGAAGCAAACGGCTCTAAGCCGCGTGATGTCCTCATTACAAAAGAGGATTACCAAGAAATTATGATGCGCAGAAGTGACGATTAAAATAAAAAACGCCGAGGAGTGTCTGTTTTTGGGCACTCCAAACGGCAAAACGGAGAATAAAATGGGATTATTTATAGCAATAGACGGTCTTGACGGCTCTGGAAAGGGCACACAAAGCGAAAAGCTTGTAGAATATCTAAAGGAGCAGGGCAAAAGCGTGCGCGTTGTTTCGTTCCCTATGTATGAAAACGAAAGCAGTGCGTTTGTCAAAATGTACCTTGACGGTAAGCTCGGAGATAAGCCGAGTGATACGAATGCATACACGGCATCGATGTTTTTTGCCTGTGACCGCTACATAAGCTACGTTACAGATTGGAAAAGGGACATTGAAAATCCCGATACAATAGTTGTGGCAAACAGATACACAACCGCAAACGCAGTTCATCAGCTCTCAAAGCTCCCCGAGGACGAATGGGAGGGATTTTTGAGCTGGCTTTGGGATTTTGAGTTCACAAAGCTCACCCTGCCCAAGCCCGATAAGGTAATTTATCTTGAATTACCACCGCGCCTCTCGCTTTCGCTTGTAAAATCACGAAGCCAAAGCACGGGACAAAAAATGGATATTCACGAAAAAGACACGGAGTATATGGCAAAATGCTACGATGCCGCACTCTATTCTTGTAAAAAGCTCGGCTGGGAGCAAATCAAATGCTACGATGGCGATACAATTCGTACACGTGAGGACATTTTTGACGAAATTATCACTCGTCTTAATTTAAAATGATGTAGGGGCGAGCATTGCTCGTTCGCGCAAAATAAACCTGTAGGGACATTCATCCTTGACTGTCCGTACATAAAGGAGAAATATGATTTACTTATTTTTAGCAGACGGCTTTGAGGAAATAGAGGCGCTTTGCGTCCTTGATTTTTTAAGACGCGCAGGAGTTGAAACCAAAACGGTTGGTATAAGCGGAAAAACAGCCACAGGGTCGCACAAAATCCCTGTTATCTGTGATATAGAAGCAAGTAGCTTGACAGGCAACGAGGACTTTGATATGATTATTCTCCCGGGCGGACTTCCCGGTGCTAATAACCTCGACGAAAGCCCACTTGTAAACAAATTCATCGAAAAGGCAGTCAGCCAAGACAAATTCATCGCCGCTATTTGCGCCGCCCCGTTTATTCTTGGTAAGCGCGGTATCTTAAACGGTAAGCGCGCATGCTGCTATCCGGGCTTTGAAAAGGAGCTTATCGGTGCTACCGTGGTTGATGACGGATGCGTGCGTGACGGCAAGATTATAACCGCGCGTGCAATGGGCAAATCACACGATTTCGCACTTGAAATTATCGAAGCATTATGCGGCAGGGAAGTAAGAGAAAATCTTGCAAAATCCGTGCTGTATTGAAAGGAAATAATATGACACCGTTAAAAAAAGAAAAGGATGCTATAAGACGTGAATGTGCGAGCGTTCGCGACTCAATGCCCGCGGACGAGCATCTTGATTATGACACTAAAATAATCAATACGGTAAGCTCGCTCATAAGCTTCCGTCACGCAGATATCATTCTTTTGTACGCACCTATAAAATCGGAAATTGACGTTATGCCTATTTTTGAGCTTGCTTTAAGCCGAGGCAAAAAGGTTGCTTTCCCAAAATGCAACACCGAGGAGCGCACAATGAAGTTCCATTTCGTTTCTTCGATGGACGACCTTGAAATCGGCGCGTACGGAATAAGAGAGCCAAAAGAAAATTTGCCAATTTATGACCCCGAGACAACCTCGGGCGTTGCGGTTTGCTTCGTTCCGGGTCTTGCCTTCGACGTTTACGGCTACCGTTTGGGCTACGGCAAGGGCTACTACGATAAATTTATGAACGTGTTCCGCGGCTCAACAATAGGCGTTGCTTACACAAGCCAAATTCTCCCATCACTTCCAAAGGGAAGATTTGACAAGCATTGTGACGCGCTTGTGACCGAAAAGGGCATAAAGCCGTTAAAGCCCGAGAAAAGGTAAATATTAGTCCACCGACTAAGCGCAAAACGCAAAAGCGCCCAAAACGGTGGATTTTTATTTTCAAAAATCAAAAATAGTTTTCGAGAAAACGAGAGAAAACAAGAGAAAACGAGAGAAAACAAGAGAACATACCCCGTAGTATTAAAATTCGCAAAAAAACTTTCAAAAAAGTATTGACAAGGCGGGGGGCAGGTGTTATAATAGTTGAGCAAATAAAGAACGGGCATATGCTCGGTAATCAAACGATTATAATTCGGAGGAAACAAAAATGTCAACATTTATGGCTAACAACAAAATCGAGCGTAAATGGTATGTAATTGACGCTGCAAACAAGCCTCTCGGTAAGACAGCAGTTGCTGCTGCTAACATCTTAAGAGGTAAGC
>JAGALA010000025.1 GCA_017625935.1 Clostridia bacterium | reverse complement strand
AACGCAGGCGCAAAGAAGGTAGTTATCTCAGCTCCGGCTGGCAACGACCTTAAGACAATCGTTTTCGGCGTTAACGAAAATACACTTGACAAGGATGACGTTATCATTTCTGCTGCATCCTGCACAACAAACTGCTTAGCACCAATGGCTAAGGCTCTTAACGATGCATACCCAATCCAAAGCGGTATCATGACAACTGTTCACGCTTACACAGGTGACCAAATGATCCTCGACGGTCCTCACAGAAAGGGTGACTTAAGAAGAGCAAGAGCAGGCGCACAAAACATCGTTCCTAACTCAACAGGCGCTGCAAAGGCAATCGGCCTTGTTATTCCTGAGCTCAACGGCAAGCTTATCGGTTCTGCACAAAGAGTTCCAACCTGCACAGGCTCAACAACAATCCTCGTTGCAGTTGTTAAGGGTACAGACGTAACAAAGGATTCAATCAACGCAGCTATGAAGGCAGCAGCTTCAGCTTCATACGGCTACAACACAGATGAGATCGTTTCAAGCGACGTTATCGGTATGAGCTACGGCTCACTCTTCGACGCTACACAAACAATGGTAGCTAAGATTGATGACGACACATACCAAGTACAGGTTGTTTCATGGTATGACAACGAGAACTCATACACAAGCCAAATGGTTCGTACAATTAAGTACTTCGCTGAAATCTAATTTAGTCTAACTATTTTGCAAACAAAAGGACTGCCTTGCGCAGTCCTTTTTTCTATAAAAATACTTCGGAACAGAGTGAGAGCACCTTATCCGAAGTATTTTTCTTTATTCGTATTTGTAAACAACAAGCTGCTTAAATTCCATCAGCTCGTTTTCGGTGTCGGTAATCAGTCCCGGATATATAATTAAAGAGTATTGCGAATTTTTAATATCGGGAGTTATAAACGTCCATTCGTAGCCGTTTTCCGTGTGCGATTTTAGATCGAAAACGTAGCTTGAAATTATCTTTTTGGTCGTTGCGTTATAAATGGCAACGCTGGCGGTGTGCGCGTTATCGGATTTGGAGATTATATCACCGAATGAAACCGTATATTTTGCATTAGTATCAAGGTTATCTAAAATTTCCTCGTAAATCTCATCCTTACCGAGTGAATTGCTGATTTTGAAGCTTTCGTGCTTCAAAACCTCGTTTTTGTTTGATTCGCTAATATGTAAATTCGCCTCGTCAATACCGAAATCTTGATATGCGGTATCGTCAAAAACAGAGGGATTTATCGCCATAATTACAATATCGGGCTTTGTCATATCAACGTATTCGGCAATTGTTGCTTCACTGAAAATGCGCGCATCGATAACGTCAAGCTCCTTAACCGCGGTTGACAAAAACGCTTGAACAGGCAAGGAAAAGCTGTCCTTAATGATAAGAACCTTTAAATCGTTTGTCGCGCTATGGTTTATGTGATTTACAAGCGGAAAATCGCCGCCGATATATGACCAATAAGGATTTTCATTGAAATAATTTGGCTTATCAAGATAGCTACTATCAATCACAACATCCTCAAATTTGCCACAGTTAAATAATTTTTCATTGCTTATATACATTGACATATTTGTGTTAAAGTTCGGCGTTAAAATCGTGATATCGTCGTAGCCGCCGAAGTAAGAGCCCGTGCGCTTGCCAAGGCTGCCTAAAAACCAATCCTCGTAAACCTTAGCGTTCCAGTTTTCAATGTCTGCGTATGAAACGTCAATATTCTTCTCGGGAAATTCCGAATTTAAGTGGTTCAAAATAACGTTAAATGCCTCAAAGCCACCGTACGTATTCCAATGATGGTCGGTGCGGTAAAAATACTTTTCAATATCAGATGGCGTGCTTGCAATATAATCACGCATATCAATATAGGTAACGTCATCGTCAAGCTTTTCTAAAAGCTCGTTGGAATTTTGGTTGGCGTAATTTATATTTCCGCTATATATAAGCTCGTTGTTTTTATCAACCTTCATCGGTAGCTGAACGTAAACGAACTTGATATCGTTTTCACTTAAATGGCTGTTAAACTTATTTATGCTTTGCGCCAAGCTTGACGTGTCCGTATGCGTTACGTTATAGTCAATAAGCATACCGTTTTTCATCAAATCAACATAGTCAAGCGTCTTTTTGCCGATGCCGCGCGTTATAAAGCCGTTTAAGTTGACAAAAAGCCTTCTTGGTGAAAATTTATTTATGTACTGAATATGAATTTGCTCTGTAAAATCGCTGAATTTTATGTCCTTGTCCTCCAAGGCTGCCTTCATTGGTGCAAAAATCAACCTAAAATTCAAAAGGAACACACAAAGAATAAAGGTGCAAATCAAAAGCGTAAAATAGAATAAAGGTAAATTCTTTTTCTCCATACGTCCTCCTAAAAATTAAAGTAGATAAACGGGTTATGCACGTCCATAATCAAATAAGAAACGCTTACGAAGAAAAGGATAATCTGTGCAAAATAAGCAATTGCATCAAAAACGCCCGCGCTGCGCTTTACCTTTAACTGTATTTTCGTTCTCAAGAAGGAGAAGAGCGGTGTTGCACAAATGATGCCAAAAACTATAATCACACTGTAGTTCAGGAATTTTCTTAATGATTCGGCATTTATAAAGCCTCCGCTTGCAAAGCCAAGCATTGAAGCAAAATACGTTAGTGCGAATTTAAGGTCTGGCGCACGGAAAAGAACCCACGCAAATAAAATCACAAGCAACGAGAAAATTTGATAAGGAATTCTCAGTCCTAAATGCTTTTCCACCTTTTGTGGGATTGAAAGCAGCTTTTCGAAAATTATAAGTGCGCCGTAAAGCATACCCCAAAGTAAAAAGTTCCAGCTTGCACCGTGCCAAATTCCCGTTGCTATCCAAACTACGGCAAGATTAAAAATTAAACGCCATTTGCTCTTTACGTGTGAGCCGCCGAGCGGAATATATAAATAGTCCTTGAACCAGGAGCTGAGTGAGATGTGCCATCTGCGCCAAAACTCCGTAACGGTTTTCGATATATACGGGAAATTAAAGTTTTCAAGGAAGTGGAAGCCGAGCATACGGCCGATACCGATTGCCATATCGGAATATCCGCTAAAGTCGAAGTAAATTTGCAAGGCGTAGCAAATTGCACCTGTCCAAGCAAGAAAAACAGTAAGCTCCTCGCCGGAAAATGCAAAATCCGCTACCTGTGCAAGCATATTTGAAAAAATAATCTTTTTGTTAAAGCCACGCACAAACCTGAGCATGCCTTGACAAAAATCATCGCTTGTAATCGTTCTTTCTTCAATTTCCTCGCAAACCGTGCCGTATCTAACGATAGGACCTGCGACAAGCTGTGGAAACAGGGAAATATAAAGTCCCAAATGGAAAAGATTTTTTTGAGCCGGCACTCCGCGATATACGTCGATGATATAGCTTATCGATTGGAACGTAAAGAAGGAAATTCCAATAGGAAGCATAACTTTTATAACGGAAATGCTTGGGAAAACACCGTTTAAGAGAGAAGAGGTAAAGCCGAGATACTTAAAGATAAACAGTAAGCTTAAATTGAATGCAATGGCGATAGCCAAAATTAAACGCCTATGCTTTTTCTCCTCGCTTATGCGTAAAGCGAACAAATAGTTTGCAAGAATAGAACCGAGCATTACTATAATAAAGGTCGGTTCACCCCAAGCGTAGAAAAACAAGCTGGTAAGAAGCAGCCAGTAGTTTCTGAACTTTTTGGGAAGTAAGAAATTAATGCCAATGGTTAAAGGAAAGAATAGAAATAAAAACTCTAAGCTGGTGAAAAGCATATAACCCCCTGTGGTTTATTTTAGAATAGTGAAACGTTTCGAGTTTCAAGGTAGAGTTTTAATTTTTTCTATTGATTGTTTACCCAATTCGCTAAGATTTTAATTCGTTAGCCGAAATTTTTCTGAAAAGCTCGTTATTTTTCGTCAAGTAAAAAACAATAAATAAAATCGATTTTAGATTTAAGATGATAATTATCTTCTTTTCCAAGTGCGTGGGCTAAACAGAATAAGCACAGGCAAAATTTCAAGTCTGCCCACAAGCATAGTAAGAGTAAGAATGATCTTGGAAAGATAGTTATAATCTGAAAAGCTTGAGTAAGGACCAACCGCATCAAAGCCGGGACCTATATTTGAAATACAGGCAAGCGTTGCAGAAAAATCACTGAAAAATCCGTGTCCGTCGAAAGAAAGCACAAATATTACACCTAAAATAATAAATAAGTATAGGGTTATGAAGGCAAAGACGTCGTTTGTTGTTTTTTCTTCGAGTGATTTGCCCTCAAATTTTGATTTTGGAACATATCTTGGATTTAGCAGCTTCCTTATTTTAATATAAATTCCCTTAAATGCTATTACTATTCTTGATGTTTTAATACCGCCTGCTGTTGAGCCTGCCATCGCTCCTGTAAACATAAGAATGACAAGAACAACCTTGGCAATTTGCGGCCATAGGTTGAAGTCCTGCGTTGAAAATCCCGTAGTGGTTATAATAGATGCAACCTGGAAAAGGGCGTGCCTAAATGACTCCTCCCAAGTGAGTGGGGTATCCTGTGAGGTTACAAGCGTGCCGTTTGCCAAGAGTGAGGTGAAAACTATGCCAATGGCAACGACTACCATAACAACATAGGTTTTCAGCTCCTCGCTCCTCAGCACATCTTTTATTTTGCCTATGAGTATTAAGAAGTAAAGAGAAAAGTTGCATCCAAACAGCAAAAGAAAAATCGCTATAGCATATTGAGCAAAGGGAGTGAAATATTCCATACTGTTTGGAATGAAGCCAAAGCCTCCCGTGCCTGCGGAGCCAAAGGTTGTAAGGAGCGCGTGGAACAGCTTATCCTTCGACGAAACAATTTCTGCAATGTTTGGATCATTGTATTTTATAAGAGGCCCGATTGCAAGGACTAAAAATTCAATAACGGACAAGCCGAGATAAATAAGGTACAAAATTCTTGCAGTTGCTCTCATTTTGGAAACTATTTTACCAACCTGAGGACCGGGAGACTCCGCGCGGAGTAAGTGCATCGCCGAGCCGTCCTTGCTTTCGGGAATGAAGATAAGCACGAAAACAAGTATTCCCATACCGCCAATCCAGTGCGAAAAGCTGCGCCAGAAAAGCGACGAGTGAGATATCGCGGTTATATCGTCGATTACACTCGCGCCCGTTGTTGTAAAGCCCGAGGTAATCTCAAAGCAAGCATCGATATAGTTAGGTATGTCGCCGTTAATAACAAACGGGATAGCACCGAAAAGCGCCATTACAATCCATACGAGCGCAACGAGCGCAAAGCCCTCCTTTTGATAAAGCGAGGTTCTTTTAGGCTTCGGTATTTGAAGCAGAAATCCAACAACAACCAAGATTACGATAGGGATTAAAAAAGCCAAAACGTACTTTATTCCGCCGTATTCAGCCCCCACACCGCCAATTCCGTGGGAAACAACGGTGCTTTTTTGGAATTCCTTATAGACCAAGCTCACAACAAGCGGCGCTATCATAAGGATTCCCTCAAGAATCATAATCTTGCCTAAAATTTTGCCAAGAAGCTTATAATTCATATTATATTTCCTTATTCAAAAATGTCATTTAGGTCGTCAAAGTTTTTGTGTGTTGTGACAACAATTACACTGTCGCCCGTTAAGATGGTTGTGTTACCGTCTGGGATAATTACCTCACCGTTACGGCTGATGCAGGCAATAAGACAGTTTTCCTTGGTTTTAAGCTCCTTGAGCGGCTTGCCAAAGAAGCTTTCCTTGCCCTTTGCCGCAAATTCAAGCGCCTCAACCTGTCCCTTAACCAAGCGGTAAACCGTAACAATATTGCTGCCGCGCTTGTTTGCCATAGCGCGCACGTAGCCGACAATTCTGTCAGCAACGACGTTCTTTGGTGAAACGTTATTTTCAATTCCAAGCTCGCCAAGCATATCGTAAAGCTCGTCACTCTTGATTTTCGTTATGGTTTTCTTTACGCCCATTTTGTTTGCGAACATGGAAACTATCATATTTTCCTCGTCAATATCGGTAAGAGCAACAAAGGCGTCCATTGCCTCAATGCCCTCCTCGATGAGAATGTCATGCTGTGTGCCATTGCCCCAAAGCACAGTTGCGCGCGGAAGCTCATCAGCAAGCAGCTCCGCGGTTTTTTTATTGTTTGCAACAAGCTTAATATTGTACTTTGACTCGCAAAGCTCACTTGCAAGATAGTAAGGGATTCGTCCGTCACCGATAATCATAATGTTCTTGAAGGGTGATTTTTCAAGATTTATCTCGGACAAAAAGCTTTTTAATGAGGTTGCATCAGCTGTAAAATAAATTTTGTCGCCCTCCTCAAATCTGAAGCCACCCGAGGGGATAACGACCTCGTCCTTGCGCAAAACCGCACAAACAAGCACTCTCGTCTTTAATTTTCTACCGAGAGAGAAGAGCGTTTCGCCAAGGAGCTTACAGCCGCGCTCGGCAACAATTTCAACAAGAATTGCCTTTCCCTTTACGAAATGCTCCACATGAGAAACGGACGGTAGGTTGATAAGATTGAAAATTTCCTTTGCCGTTTCCTTTTCGGGATTGACAATCATTGAAATTCCAAGCTCATCCTTCATATCGCGTATTTGCTTTGTGTAATCGGGGTTTCTTACACGTGCAATAGTGTTTGTAACACCGCCGCGCTTTGCAACAAGGCAAGCAAAAACGTTAAGCTCATCGCTGTTGGTGAGAAAAATTGCAAGGTCAGCGTCCTTGACGTTTGCCTCATTCAAAATATCGATGCATGCACCGTTTCCGACAACGCCGAAAATATCGTATCTTTCAATTAAGCTCTCAACCTTGTCCTTGTCCTCGTCGATGATTGTAACCGTGTGGTCCTTTGAGAGTGTGTGAAGAATGGTCTTTCCAATAGTACCCATTCCTACGATAATAATTTTCATTTTAAATCTCCTAAAAGATAATTATACGTAGTAATTATATCACTAATATATCAAAAATGGAATAATAATTAATAAAAAATAAAATATTTTAGATGTGAGAGATGCTTTTTGGGGGCAAAAATTATCACAGGCGCGAAAAATGTCATATTATGTAATGAGCATATGCGCTAAGAAAAAAATCAACCGCACGCGGCGCAAAATGCTCAAAAAAGGAGAACAATATGAGATTTAACAATAGCTCAAATGGCGCGCAAGGACGCGGCTACGAGGAGTTTTCGAGGTTTTTAAGAGGCGATATGCCCACCTATCAAAAGCCAAGCGAGACAGTAGCGCCAAGGGGAAAATCACTTGCTATGGTTTACCCCGAGAAGCAAAAATTTATAAGAATTTATGACCCCGAGATTGCGCTTGTAAACGGCACAATGTTCGAGGAGCTTTTTATGCCCTTTAACAGGGGCAGCTGCCGTAGCAGCGCAAATAAAGGGGAGGGCTGCTGAGATGTTTAACAACCGTGAAAGCGCAAAAGAGCGACTTCTTCGCACAGTAGATGCATACGCATTTATGGCATACGAAACGCTTTTGTACCTCGATGCGTATCCCGATTCAAAGGAAGCGCTTGAATGCTACAACAAGTACAAGCGCCTTGAAAACCGCGCAAGAAAAGAGTATGAGTCAAGGTACGGCTGGCTTACCGCCCCCGAGGAGGCTGCAAGCTGGGAATGGACAAACGGCCCTTGGCCGTGGCAAATAGATAAGGAGGGAAAATAAATGTTTCAATACGAAAAACGGCTCCAATATCCCGTAAAAATTAAAACACCGAACCCCAAGTACGCAAGCATCATAGTCAGCCAGCTTGGCGGTCCCGACGGCGAAATCGGCGCATCCCTCCGCTACCTCACACAAAGAATAGCAATGCCATACGATAAGGTTGTCGGAATTTTAACGGATGTAGGCGTTGAGGAGCTCGCTCACTTCGAAATGATATCGGCAATTCTTTATCAGCTCACAAGAAACTTAAGCTACGACGAAATAAAGAAGAGCGGCTTCGACACTTATTTCGTTGACCACACAACAGGCATTTACCCCGTTGCCGCAAGCGGCTACCCGTATTCCGCTTCACAGTTCCAATCAAAGGGCGACGTGCTCGCCGACCTCAACGAGGACTTAGCGGCAGAGCAGAAGGCGAGAGTAACCTATGACAACATTTTAAGATTGGTTGACGATCCCGACGTTTGCGACGCAATTAAGTTCCTTCGCGCCCGTGAGGTCGTTCACTATCAGCGCTTCTGCGATGCACTTGGCATAGCGCAGGAGAAAATGAACGAGAAGAATTTCTACGGCTACAACCCCGCATTCGACAAATAATACACTCTTAAAAGAAAAGCCAAAATAAATTCATTTTCAAAAAACGGACCACCCTGTGTCCGTTTTTTGATGCTTTTGGGGTGAAAAAGCTACAAAATGCAAGCAAAAATTCACCATAATATCTATTTATCGATTGACAAAATATAAAATGCGTGCTAAAATATATTAATCACACGCGCGAATATTTTACGCGATATGGAGGTAACCGTTATGAAAAAGGCGATTATTATACCAAACAACCTAAAAGAGGAAAGCGTTTCCTTTTCAAAAGAGGTTGAAAAAATATTAACAAATCACGGCTATGACGTTGAAATTTTGATGGAGCACGATGAACCGACGGAAAAGGTGGATTTTGCCATTGTTCTCGGCGGTGACGGCACACTTCTTCGCGCTTGCAAGAAGCTGTATCGACTCGATATACCGATGCTCGGCATTAATTTTGGCCATCTTGGTTATCTTACCGAATGTAACCCCGACGTCGCGCTCGGCGCAATAGACAAAATAGTAAAGGGTGAATACACACTTGAAAACAGAATTATGCTAAGCGGCGAGGTTGTAAGAAACGGCGAGAGTGTTTACTCCTTCGTTGCCTTGAACGAGGCATCCTTCTACCGTTCAACCTTACTTAAGGCATTCAACGCAGAGCTATACATAAACGGTATGCTTACGCAAACGGTTGTCGGTGACGGCTTAATTGTTGCAACTCCGACAGGCTCAACCTCATATAACCTTTCAGCGGGCGGCCCTGTTTTAACTCCAAATTCAAAAAACATCGTTTTAACGCCTATTTCGCCGAAGTATTTTCCGCACTCATCGATAGTTGCATCGGGAAATGATAAAATCGAGGTTAAAATCATAGTTGACAGTATTGTCAAAACAGGCAACCCCGCGCTACAAATCGACGGTGACAACGCATTTGAATTAAACGACGGCGATATTATAAAAATCGAGCATAGAGGCGAGATGGCAAGGACAATAAAAATCACCGAGCAAAGCTTTTATCAGGTTTTGAGAAAGAAGCTTTCTAAGGCGACTTACGATAATACATAAAAAGGGAAAAACGCGACCACGTGTCGCAAATTTACGCAAAAGGGAACAGAAAATGTATAAAATTTTAAAGAAAAAAGAACTCAACCCAACGGTTGTTTTAATGGAAATAGATGCTCCATTGGTTGCAAAAAAGGCGGAGCCGGGGCAGTTTATCATTCTCCGCACCGACGAAAACGGTGAAAGAATTCCGCTTACCGTTGCCGATTTTGACAGGAAAAAGGGAAGCGTAACTATAATTTTTCAAATTGCAGGCGCAACAACTCTAAAGCTTTCAAAAATGGAAAAGGGCGACTCGCTTGCTGATTTTGTCGGACCTCTTGGCAAGGCAACACACACGGACGGACTCAAGAGGGTTGCGGTTGTTGGCGGTGGCGTTGGCTGTGCAATTGCCTACCCTGTGGCTAAAAAGCTCCATTCACTTGGTTGTGAGGTACACGCAATTTGCGGCTTCAGAAGCAAGGATTTAGTTATTTTGGAGGACGAATTTAAAGCATCATCAACAAAATATATCTTAATGAGCGACGATGGCTCAGCGGGAGAAAAGGGTCTTGTTACCGACGCTCTTCGCGCACTTATCGAGTCGGGCGAGAAATATGACGAGGTTATCACAATAGGTCCGCTTCCAATGATGAAATTTGTTTGCCTGCTCACCAAGGAATACGGCATTAAAACCGTTGCTTCAATGAACCCTATTATGATTGACGGTACGGGAATGTGCGGCGGCTGTCGCTTAAGCGTTGGCGGAAAAACTGTTTTCGCCTGCGTTGACGGTCCCGAGTTTGACGGACACCTTATTGATTTTGATGAGGCAATGTCGCGCTCAAACGTATATGGTGATTTTGAAAAGCATAAGTACGAGGAAAGCTGTAATCTCTTCAAAAAAGCAACTGACAGGGAGGTAAAATAATATGCCGAATATGTCACTTGTTAAAAACCCAATGCCTACCCAATCTCCCAAAGAAAGAATTAAAAATTTCAACGAGGTTGCGCTCGGCTACACCGAGGAGCAGGCAATTGACGAGGCGAAAAGATGTCTCAACTGCAAAAACCGTATGTGCATACAGGGCTGCCCTGTTAAAATTGCAATCCCCGATTTTATTGCAAAGGTTGCAGAGGGTAAGTTTGAGGAAGCATATGAAATTATCTTGAAATCATCATCCTTGCCTGCCGTTTGCGGCAGAGTTTGCCCGCAGGAAAATCAATGCGAGGGCAGATGTGTGCGCGGAATCAAGGGTGAGCCTGTGGCAATAGGTCGCCTTGAGCGCTTCGTTGCAGATTATCACAATCAAAACAAGAATAAAACTGTACCAAAAATCACGAAAAACGGACACAGGGTCGCAGTTATCGGCTCAGGTCCTGCAGGCCTTTCCTGCGCGTCGGACCTTGCAAAGCGCGGCTACAACGTCACGATTTTTGAAGCGCTCCACACCCCCGGCGGCGTGCTTGTGTATGGAATTCCCGAGTTCCGCTTGCCCAAATCCGTCGTTAAAGAGGAAATTGAAGGGCTTAAAGCACTTGGCGTTGAAATAAAGACTAATATTGTCGTTGGTAAAACCCTTTCGATTGAGGAGCTATTGCACGAGTATCACTATGAGGCAGTGTTTATCGGCTCAGGCGCGGGATTACCTAAGTTTATGGGAATCAAGGGTGAAAACCTTAAGGGTGTTTACTCTGCAAACGAATATCTTACAAGAATTAATCTTATGAAGGCGTATAAAGCCGAAAGCGACACACCTATTATGTCATATAAGCGCGTTGCGGTTATTGGCGGCGGAAACGTTGCTATGGACGCGGCAAGATGCGCAAGACGTATGGGCGCTGAGGTTTACGTTGTTTACCGCCGCGGTATGGAGGAGCTTCCTGCACGCCGTGAGGAGGTAGAGCACGCAATAGAGGAGGGAATTGTATTTAAGACCCTTACAAATCCTGTTGAAATTTTGCCTTTTATCGACAAGGAAAACCCAAGAAGCCCGGGTAATATGAGTGTTAGCGGCATGAAATGCGTTAAAATGGGACTTGGTGAGCCGGACGACAGCGGCAGACGCCGCCCAATTGTGGTTGAGGGCAGCGAGCATATACTTGACGTTGACTGCGTTATTATGTCACTTGGTACGTCACCGAATCCGCTTATTAAGTCAACCACGGAAGGACTTCAAACAGAGTATTGGGGTGGCATTATCGTTGACGAAAACGGTCTTACATCAAAGGAAGCAATCTATGCAGGTGGCGATGCCGTAACAGGCGCTGCAACCGTTATTTTGGCAATGGGTGCAGGCAAAACTGCCGCAAACGCAATTGACGATTACATTCAAAGTAAAAAGCGCGCGCTCGAATAAAAAGAGCAGACGCTAAAACAAGTATATAACAAAAAAGTCGCACCCTGTGTGCGACTTTTTATGTTTTGTCATCGTGAAAACCCCAAAATATCACTGTATGGAGGAGCTTTTCCTCCCGCCTGTGTGTGGGTTTTGTCCGATTTTTGGTGAGATTAAGTTTGCTGCTCCTCAAGGTTTGCTGAAAGCTCCTTTTGCTCCTGTGCAAACTCCTGTGCTGCGCGCTTTTCCTTATTTGTAAGAGTATATTCTTTAGCATTTGGCTGATTGATAACAACCTGTGGGAATGCGATATCGATATCATTTTCCGTCAAGAGGATTCTGTATTCGCGCAGTAAATCTCTTTGCACCTGGAAGCGGTCATCCTCGTTACATTTAGCCACTAACTTGATAGTCACGTTTGAATCCTTGTACATACAAACTCCCTTGTAGTACGGTCCTTCAACAATAGCGGGGATTCGCTCCTTTATTCTGTCAAGATTGTTCATAATGATATTTTCGATAAATTCAATTGGCACGTCGTAAGGGAAGTCACAGTCAGCAACCGCAAGGGATAGCTCACGCGAGAGGTTGACAATATCGCCAATGTTACCGTTATTTATAATCTTGATGTTTCCTGCCGCATCGAGCAGCTTTGTCGAGCGAATGCCGATTTCAAGCACTGTGCCGCGGAAATCGTCAATTGAAATAACCTCGCCCACGTTGTATTCATTTTCAAATATAATGAAGATTCCTGCAATGATATCGGCAATGAGCGCGTTTGCACCAAGACCGACAACAAGGGTGAGCACACCGACAGAGGCAATAAGCGCGCCTGTGTTGACGCCTACCGCCTTCAAAACAAAGAAGATAATTGCAATTGCGCATCCGTACTTTACAAAGCCGTCAAGCAAAGCAAGAATTGTCTTTGCGCGGTTGTTGCGCTTCATAATTGATGCAAAAATCAGCCTTATTATACGGCAAATCGCATAAATGATAACCACCTTTACAAGGCAAATTACAATGTCAAACGCGTGAGTCTTTAATTTTTCCGTCACCTGCTCGACAAGGGTTAAGCTTTTTGTTTCTTCTTCAATTTCAGGCTCCTTTTCGAGCTCAACGCCGAAAAACGTCTCGCCAAACCACTCGGAATACTCCGCCTCGGGATTTATAAACATAACCGTAATGCTCGTTATCGCAAACGCCAAAAGAGCAATAATAACCAATGAAATCAGTGTTAACTCAATGGCGAGAAGTGCTGTTTTTAATTTCTTTTTCGTTTTCATTTTATCCTCCAAAATACAGTGTTTGAGTTGCAAAGGGCGAGCCCTTAATTTCATTTTCGTAGCTTTCGAGCATCTTGTTTTGAGTATATGAATTATACCGTGCGCTGATATTAAGCATCTGTTCCGAGCCAATAAGCTCGTCCACGGTGATTATGTAGCAATACGGAAGCATACTGCCCGAATGCTCACTTGGCTTTATATCATCGCCCGTAAAGACGTATTCCTTTCCGTCAACGGTTGCGATAATATCTCCGTTGTAAATTAAATCGTTAAACTCGAAAATAACAGTGCTTGAATTTGGTATGTTCAATCGGACGTGCGAGTTAATACTTGGATGTACATCGCCCGATGGCACAATCCGCTGAAGCTCATATTTTGCGCCGCTTTCATCGGAATAAATTATTCTGTATTCGACGCTGTACGAGCCGTACTCTAAATTCTCACAGCCTACAAACGGGCGCCGCGATTCACAAACGTATTCGTGCGAAACCGAACGGTAATATATTTCATAGTAAACGTTTGGATCGTCGCAGCTGAACTTTGTATCGTTATATATGTTAATCGTTCCGTCATCGTTGTGTGTTATGAGAAGGTCGCTTGGGTTGAGATAGTTGAAATTGTAGCTTGGTTTGGTGTAAAGCGGGGTAAAGGATACCGTCTTTTCCTCGCTTAGCCGCTGACCGTCGCCACTATATAATGCATACGTGTATGCTGTTTGGGAGCTTAGCGGATAGTAATAAGTGCCAAAGGCAAGCTTTTCCTCTGTCGCGCTGCTCTCGTTTCTTAAAAGAACATATCCGTCGACGTTGCTGTAATTAAAGCTGAACACCGCCTCACTGTGTTCAAACGAATAATACGCTTCATCAGTAAATTCAAGCTCGTTTTTATAGCTTCGCTTGGCTGTGACCGTTCGTAAATTACCGCCGTACGGTGCTTTATATGTAACCGTTGCCTCAAGGTCAAATTCCAAGGTGGGCTCAGTGAAGCTCACAACATGAGAATTATATTCGTTTATCTTCCAAATGTAGCCTTGCCCCGCATCCTTACCGTTTGCTGTGAAGAATATATCGTTGTAAATCTCATTATGTAGCTCGGTTGATATTTTATAGTTAATACGGTAGCTATTCGGCTCTGATAGCTGCTTGTCGCCGAGAATAATCTCGGGCGGAGCAAGATAAAATTCGGGTGAACGCTTTCTTGAATAAGAGTATTCAAAGCCGTCCGCATAGTATATTGGCTCGTAAAGTATGAATGCTTTCTCACAGGATGAAGGGGCGCTCAGCGAAACACTTGATTCCGCTCCGATATAGGAGCTGATAACACCTTGATTTTCGTCCAATAAGCTGACCCTGTATCTGTAATTGGGGTCTGAATGAGACTCGAAATGAATAGGAATCGTGAATTTGTTTTCCTCGCTTAGCCATTCAACGGTTACATCGTTGAACTGCGGCTCCTTAAAAACCGCCTGGTATTCATCGTGAATGATTTGCGTACCGTTGGTTTTGAAAGCTTTTTCGTAATGAACGGCTCGCTCGCCGTTTTCCTCGCTTACTACGGAAAGAGTATATTTTGTATCGGTGTCAAGCCCGACAACAAGCTCCGAGTTGGTTCCGTTTAATACCTCCTCGTTTATAAACTCGTCCTTGCCGTCCGATATAACGATATCGTAGTCAATATCGGGTGAAAGCTCTGATATTTCAAACTCGTACGCGGCATAGTTTCCGCCCACCACAAAGTCGTTTAAGCTAACGTCTATCGGCGTCGGCTTGCTTGGTGAAAAGAGAGGAGAAAGCGCGATAACCGCGCCAACGCCAACCGCCGCCACACCGACAACGGTTGTGGCAACCTTAGTGGCAGTTTTAGACACGTTGTCGAGGATTTTTTGCAGCCGCGTGCGCGTTTTCTCTTTTTGCTTGACTTGGCTTATCTTCTTTTTCTTATCCTCGTCCTCACTTTTTTTCTCGATTGGTGAGTGGTCAAAGCTTTCGACGTCAAAGCGCTTAATCTCGGGCGCGCCCGAAAAATATTCGTTCTTTTTCTCGTAAAGCTCCGCCTTGAATTCCTTGTATTCGGGAGCAGACTTATTCTCCCACGAATCGCTGTAATATTCCAAGCTTGACATAAGGTGCCCCCTTTCTTCGTTTTTCAATTTTATTATAACAAAAACACCCTTTTTCGTCAACAAAAAGTTGCATGTTATACAATGTTTTTCCAAAAACAGAGGAATGATTGTGCGCAATGCGCAAAAATCAACTTTTGAAGCTGTAACAGTTTACAAGCGGTGAAGCAAAATTTTGTGTTGCCTTGCTTGGACTATACATATTTAGGTATCATTTTTCACATTTTCCTCAAAAAACTCTACATTAAATAATATTATTTATATTTTATATATTGAAATTGTCAAAATTTAGTGCTATAATAAAGTGTAAAAATGTATATATAGTGCATTTTACCACTATATCTTGTAAAGGAGGTTCTTATGAAAATCGGTATTCTCGGCTTCGGCTCAATGGGAAAAACCCATCTTTATTCAGTAAGAAACATTCCTTTCTTTTTTAGCGGTGAGCATAATTTTGAGGTTGATTGCGTTTGCACCTCTAAAATTCAAACCGCGAAATTTGCGAGTGAGAAGTACGGTATTCCTAATTATACCGACAACGAAAACGATGTGATCTACAATGACGAAATAGACGTTGTCGATATCTGCACACCGAATATTTACCATTACGAAACGGCGAAAAAATCAATCCTTGCAGGCAAGCACGTTTACTGTGAAAAGCCTCTTGCCGTAACCTACGGGCAGGCAAGGGAGCTTGCAGACTTAGCAAAGCAAAAGGGCGTTATATGCGGTATTGTCTTTAACAACCGCTTCCTTTCCCCAATTCTCAAAGCCAAAGCGCTCATCTCCGAGGGCAAGGTTGGCAGGGTGCTTTCATTTAGCATAAAATATCTTCATTCAAGTGCACTTGACACCGAAAAAAAGGCGGGCTGGAAGCAAAATAAGGACGTTTGCGGCGGAGGCGTGCTTTTTGACCTCGGCTCTCACGCAGTTGACCTAATTTATTACCTGCTTGGCGAGTTTGATACCGTGCTTGGAAAGAGCCAAATTGCATACCCTGTGCGCACGGGAATGGACGGGCAAATATGGAAAACAAATGCGGATGAGGCGTTTTATATGCTTGCAACACTTAAAAACGGAGCGCACGGCACAATTGAGGTTTCAAAGCTGACAACGGGCGCAAACGATGATTTAAGGCTTGAAATTCACGGTGAGCGCGGCTCGATAGCGTTTGATTTAATGCAGCCAAACTTCCTTGAATTTTACGATGCAACACTAAGCGAGGGCACGTACGGCACACGCGGCTACACCAAAATCGAGTGTGTGAACAGATACCCAAGCCCGGGCGGCATTTTCCCGGGAATTAAGGCACCAATCGGATGGCTTCGCGGTCACGTCGGCAGCTATTTTGAATTTTTATCATCAGTTGAGGGTGACAAGCAGTTTTCTCCGTCATTCGACGACGGCGCGTACGTGCAAAAGGTTCTTGAATGTGCGTACAAATCAGACGAAAAACGCGCGTGGGAGAATGTATGAGTATGAAAATTATCGGTCTTTGCGGTTCAAGCGGCTCAGGCAAGGGCTATGCCTCGTGCGTTTTTGAAGCGCTCGGCATTCCCTCAATAGATACCGACCGTCTTTACCGCGAAAAAACTGTAAGGGGCAATTCCCCTTGCTTAAAGGAGCTTGCTTCCGAGTTCGGCTCCTCGATTCTTGATACGGCGGGTGAGCTAAACAGAGGCGCACTTGCAAAAATCGTTTTCGAGGACGATAAAACAGGTGGAAAGTTGAAAAAGCTGAACGAAATCACCCACAAATATATTAAAATCGACACCGAGGAGCTAATTGAATCCTACAAGCAAAAGGGAGCAATAGCCGTCGTGGTCGATGCCCCCGTTTTATACGAGAGCGGCTTTGATAAAATGTGTGATTTTTGCGTTTGCATGGTAGCACCGCTTGACGAAAAGCTTGAGCGCATAATAAAGCGCGACAAAATCACCAAGGAAAAGGCGCTTGCTCGCTTAAATACTCAAATGAGCGATAGCGAGCTTATAAAACGCACAAAATACAAAATTGATAATTCGGGCGCTGATGTAAGAGCGCAGATTATAGAAATTCTTAAAAAAGAAAATATTCATATAAAGGAGCAATAAAAATGGCAAAGAACACAAAGAAAGTTGACAAAAACGAGGAGCTTAAGGAGCTCAAAAAGAAGCTTTTCTACAAAAAGGAAAACGTTTTTGAAAATCAAACTAAAAAGGACGCTAAGGCAACTGAAAAGTATGCTAAGGGATATATGCAATTCCTTGACAACGCAAAAACCGAGCGCGAGGCAGTACGCGAGGGCATTAAAATGCTCGAGGCAAACGGCTTTGTTGCTTATACACTCGGTGGCGAAATTGTAAAGGGCGGCAAATATTACTACAACAACCGCGATAAATCACTTTTCGCATTTGTTGCAGGTACAGAGGATATTGAAAACGGCGTTAGAATTTGCGCCGCACATATCGACTCACCACGCCTTGACTTAAAGCAACACCCACTCTTTGAAAACGAGGGCTTTGCATATCTTAAGACACACTACTACGGCGGTATAAGAAAATATCAATGGGTTACAATTCCGCTTGCACTTCACGGTGTAGTTGCAACTCTTGACGGACAAAACGTTGAAATTACCATCGGTGAGGACGAGGGCGACCCGATCTTCTGCATCACCGACCTTCTTCCGCACTTGGCAAGAGAGCAATCACAAAAGCCTCTTGCAAGCGCAATCACGGGTGAGGGGCTCAACCTTCTTATCGGCTCAGAGCCGATCGACGGCGATATCGACGAAAAGGTTAAATTCAATATGCTCAAGATTCTCAATGAGAAGTACGGCATTACAGAAAATGATTTCGTTAGCGCAGAGCTCACAGCCGTTCCTGCAGGTAAGGCAAGAGACCTCGGTCTTGACCGTTCAATGATCGGCGCATACGGCCACGATGACCGCGTTTGCGCTTACCCATCACTCACAGCAATTATTGAAAATAAGGATAGCGAGCATACAATTATGTGCATCCTTGCAGATAAAGAGGAAATTGGATCAGAGGGCGTTAGCGGTATGAGATGCCGTCTTATCGTTGACTTAATTGACGAGCTTGCAAGAGAGCTCGGCGGCAACGCAAACGTAGTTAGAGCAAACTCAATGTGTCTCTCTGCTGACGTTAGCGCAGGCTACGACCCAATGTATCCTGAGGTTTACGAAAAGAGAAACAGTGCAATTGTAAACTGCGGCGTTGTTATGAACAAGTACACAGGCGGCGGCGGAAAGAGCTCCACAAACGATGCAAGCGCAGAGTACGTTGGCAAAATCAGAAGGATTTTCCACGACGCGGGCATTATCTGGCAAACTGCCGAGCTTGGTAAGATTGACGTTGGCGGCGGCGGAACAGTTGCTATGTATATCGCAAACCACAACATTAACACAGTTGACCTCGGTGTTCCTGTGCTCTCAATGCACGCGCCTATGGAGGTTATTTCAAAGAACGACCTTTACGAAACACACAAGGCACTTTCTGCATTCTGCAAATAATTATTTGCATAAAAATAGAGGACTTTTATGAATATCATTAATGAATTACGCGATTTCGGACTTGTTCCGGTTATAAAAATTACAAAGGTTGAAAATGCGCTTCCGCTTGCAAAGGCACTCGCGGCTGGCGGTCTTAACTGCGCGGAAATTACGTTCCGTACAGAGTGCGCCGCTGAGGCAATTGCGGTTATTACAAAGGAAATGCCCGATATGCTCGTTGGCGCAGGCACGGTTTTGACACCCGAGCAGGCAGACAAGGCAATTGAGGCTGGCTCAAAGTTTATCGTCAGCCCGGGCTTTAACCCAAGAGTTGTTAAGCACTGTCTTGAAAAGGGCATTCCCGTGCTTCCGGGCTGTGCAACTCCTTCGGAGGTTGAAGCGGCAATTGAGCTTGGCTTAAAGGCGGTTAAATTCTTCCCGGCTGAGGTAGCAGGCGGACTTAATATGATTAAGTCAATGTCAGCACCCTACGGCGGAATTGAATTTATGCCAACAGGCGGTATCAATGACGAGAATATGCTTGATTACCTCGCATTCGGCAAGATTATCGCTTGCGGCGGCAGCTTTATGGTTAAGGATTCACTTATCGAAAGCGGCAACTTTGACGAGATTACAAGACTTACAAAGAACGCGGTTATGAAAATGCTCGGCTTTAAGCTCGCACACGTTGGCATCAACTGCGAAAACAAGGACGAGGCAACAAAGGCATCAAAGCTCCTTTGCACACTCTTCGGCCTTGAATATAAGGAGGGTAACTCCTCTACGTTTGCAGGTGGCGACTTTGAGCTTATGCACGCGCCATACCTTGGCAAAAACGGTCACATCGCAATCTCAACCAACTTTGCGTCAAGAGCTAAGGCGTATCTTGAAAAGCAGGGCATTGAGTTTAACGAGGAAACCGCAAAATACGACCAAAAGGGCAATTTAAAGGTTATTTACCTCAAGGACGAAATTTGCGGCTTTGCAATTCACATAGTGGAGAAAAAATAATTTATGCTAAACAGATTAAACGAGGCAGAAAAGCGCTATCTCGAAATTGAGACAGCGCTTGCCGACCCCGAAACCGCTTCCAACCAAGCGGAATTTGCAAAAGCAATGAAGGAGTATAAGAATTTAACTCCTATTATAGAAAAATACCGCGAATACAAAAAAACTCAGGATGGCCTTGAGGGCGCGCGCCTTATTATGGACGAGGAAAGCGGAGAGATGTATGACCTTGCAGTTGAGGAGTTTAAGGACTGCAAGGAAAGAATCGCCGTTATCGAGGAGGAACTCAAATTCCTTCTTATTCCAAAGGACCCCAACGACGATAAAAACGTTGTCGTTGAAATAAGAGCAGGCGCAGGCGGCGAGGAGGCGGCTTTATTTGCCTCCGTGCTTTACCGTATGTATTCGATGTATGCAGACTCAAACGGCTTCAAAACGGAGCTTACAGGCGTTAATGAAACGGGACTCGGCGGATTTAAGGAGGTTACCTTCTTAATTTCGGGTGAGGGTGCTTACTCTCGCTTCAAGTTTGAAAGCGGCGTTCACCGCGTTCAAAGAGTGCCCGAAACAGAAACACAGGGTAGAATTCATACCTCAACCGCAACCGTTGCCGTGCTTCCCGAGGCGGAGGACGTCGAGGTTGAGCTTAATATGGGCGACGTCACGGTTGAAACCTGTAAATCGAGCGGCGCGGGCGGTCAGCACGTAAATAAAACAGAAAGTGCGATCCGTCTTATTCACAAGCCGACAGGCATTGTCGTTGAATGTCAGGACGAAAGAAGCCAATTTAAAAATAAGGACAAGGCGTTCAAAATTTTGCGCGCAAAGCTTTACGATATTAAGCAGCAGGAGCAAAATGACAAGATCGCCTCAGAGCGTAAGAGCCAGGTTGGTACAGGTGACCGTAGCGAAAGAATCAGAACCTACAACTACCCACAGGGTAGAGTTACCGACCACCGTATCGGCTATACGATTTATTCGCTTGAAGCATTCTTAAACGGCGATATCGGCGATATGCTTGATAAGCTCGCAACCGCGGATGCCGCTGAAAAATTAAAGGGTGAGGCGTAAGATACAATACCTTGTTTTGATTCCATTCACGGTGTTACCGTGATTCCATACACACTTCGTGCGATTTCATACACACTTCGTGTGATTTCATACACGCTTTGCGTGGTATAAAAGGAGAGGGAAAAATGCAGACGAGAGTAGCTAAGGTAAGTAAAGATACCGTAGATATACTTAATGAAGCCGGTGCGCTTTTGCGCAGTGGTGAGCTTGTTGCGTTCCCCACCGAAACAGTTTACGGCTTAGGCGCAAATGCGTTTGATGCCGATGCATGTAAGCGCATCTTCGAGGCAAAGGGCAGACCGAGCGATAACCCTCTTATAGTTCACGTCAGTGAGCCGAGCGAGGCGGAAAATATCGCATATACGTGCCCGCTTTACTACGAGCTTGCAAGCAAATTTATGCCGGGGCCCTTGACGGTTATTTTACCGAAAAAGGAGGTAATACCGCCCGAGGTTACCGCAGGGCTTGATACCGTTGCGGTTAGATGCCCCGAGAACGAAATTGCAAGAGCGCTTATAAAATCATCGAAAATTCCGATTGCCGCACCGAGCGCAAATGCATCGGGCAAGCCGTCCCCAACCTCAGCCGACCACGTTTATAACGACCTAAACGGCAAAATACCGCTTATCTTAGACGGCGGCGCTTGCAAATTCGGCGTTGAATCAACGGTTATCACCATAAAGGACGGTAAAATTATCGTTCTTCGTCCGGGCTCGGTAACGCCAGAGATGCTGAGGGACGTGTGCGAAACCGTTGAAATTGCAGAGGCTGTAAAAAAAGAATTAAGGGCGGACGAGCAGGCGCTTTCCCCGGGTATGAAATATAAGCACTACGCACCTAACGCGAGCCTATATTTAATAGATGATAAGTACATAAACTTTGTAGAATTTACAAAGGAAAAGCAAAAAACAGAAAATTGTGCAGTAATGTGTTACGATGAGGAAATTCCCCATCTTGAAAACAAAAAATTATTGCCGGTTGGTAAAAAGCAGGACATAAAGCATCAAACGAAAATGCTGTTTGAGCTTTTGCGTCAAGCGGACAACCTAAGGGTTGATACCGTTTATGCTCACCTACCAAACGACGACGGTGAGTCCTTGGCAATCTATAACAGAATGATACGCGCATGTGCGCATCGTGTAATCGGAGGTAGAAATGGCGAAGGCTAAAAAGCAGGAAGAGAAAATCAAATATGTGGAAAGAGAGCCGATGATTCAGCCAATTACTGAAACCATCGAAACAAACTATATGCCATACGCAGTCAGCGTTATGGTATCTCGTGCAATTCCCGAAATTGACGGCTTCAAGCCCGCTCACCGTAAGCTCCTTTACACAATGTATAAAATGGGACTTTTAAACGGCAGACGTACCAAGAGTGCCAATATCGTCGGTGAAACGATGAAGCTAAATCCTCACGGCGATATGGCAATTTACGAAACGATGGTTCGTTTGACCACGGGAAATGAGTCACTCCTTCACCCATTTGTTGACTCAAAGGGCGGCTTCGGTAAGCAGTATAGCCGCGATATGGCATTTGCCGCATCAAGATATACCGAGGCAAAGCTTGACTCGTTCTGTCAAGAAATTTTCACAGGCATTGATAAAAACGCGGTTGATATGGTTGATAACTACGACGGCACAATGAAAGAGCCGCGCTTGCTTCCAACCTCGTTCCCGAATATCTTGGTTTCACCAAACCTCGGCATTGCCGTTGGACTTGCATCCTCAATTTGCTCGTTCAACCTAATTGAAATTTGCGATGCTGCAATTGCCCTTCTTCGCTCCCCAAGAACAGATATTGAAAAGATTCTCGATATCGTAAAAGCGCCCGACTTCCCGGGCGGCGGCTACGTTGTTTACGATAGGGAGCAAATGAAAAAGGTTTACGAAACAGGCAAGGGACCTATCAAGCTCCGCGCAAAATATAAATACGATAAGGATGCAAACTGCATCGAAATTCTTGAAATTCCGTATTCCACCACCATTGAGGCTATAATGAAGGAAATGTCGGATATGTTCAAGGCGGGAAAGCTCAAGGAGGTCGTTGACTTCCGTGACGAAATCGACTTTGACGGCTTTAAGCTTGCAATCGATTTAAGAAAGGGCACAGACCCCGAGCAGCTTATGCAAAAGCTTTACAAGTTCACTCCGCTTGAGGATAACTTCCCCTGCAACTTCAACGTCTTGGTTGACGGCTCACCAAAGCAGCTCGGCGTTAAGGACATTCTTTGTGAGTGGATTAAATTCAGAACAGGGTGCTTAAGGCGCGAGTTTACATTCGACCTTGATAAAAAGCAGAGAAGACTGCACCTGCTCCTCGGTCTTGGCAAAATCCTGCTTGACATTGACAAGGCGGTTAAAATCGTACGCGAAACAGAGCGCGATGACGAGGTTGTGCCAAACCTTATGGTCGGCTTTAACGTGGACAAGGATCAAGCAGAGTATATTGCAGACATCAAGCTCCGTCACCTAAACCGCGAGTATATTATGAACCGCTTGGCTGATATAGACAATCTTCAAGCCGAGATTGCAGACATAAAGGCGCTCCTCGGTGACGAACTCAAGATGAAATCCTTTATGATAAAGCAGCTTGGCGATATCAAGAAAAAATACGGCAAGCCGAGAAAAACAGAGGTTATTTCCTCTGAAAACGTAAAGGAATTTAACAAAGAAATACTTATTGAGGATTACCAAGCGTGGCTTTTCTTTACAAAGGATGGCTACCTAAAGAAAATCACTCAGCAATCCTTGCGCGGAAACAGCGAGCAAAAGATAAAAGAGGACGACGAGATAATCTACGAGGCGGAAATTAGCAACAAGGACGAGGTCATCTTCTTTACCGATAAGGCACAGCTATATTTTGCCAAAATGTCCGATTTCGAGCTTTCCAAGGCATCAGAGCTTGGCGTTTACGTCCCGAAAAAGCTGAACTTTGACGATGACGAAAAGGTCGCATATATGCACGTAAATCCGTCTTACGACGAAAATCAAAACGTGATTTTCTTCTACGAAAACGGCAAGGCAGTAAGGGTGCCAATGAGCCAATATCAGACACAGGGTGCCCGAAAAAAGCTCAAAAAGGCATATTCCGACGCTTCCAAGATCGTTAAAATCGTTTATGAAACAAGCGATGAATATATTATGATGATCAACTCCGAAAACAAGGCAATTTTGATACGTCCCTCACTTATCCCAATAAAGACGACAAGAACGTCAATAGGCACCGTTGTTTTCGCGATGAATCTAAAGAAAAATCAAAAAATCAAGAAGGTTCTTTTGGACTATCAAAAGAAATATCCCGAGGCAAAGGAAATGTACAGAAAAATCAAAATTCCGGCCACAGGGGTGCTCATTTCCAAGAAAAAGCCCAAGGATCCACAGCTTAAAATAGATATTTAATTAAGGAGATATAGATATGAATAACAAGACTTTTGTAAAAGTAATGTGCATTGTTCTCGGTGTGCTCATGGTTGCAGGCTCAATTGCCCTTATCGCAACAGGCGTTATTTCTGCTTGTGATGCATTGAAATAATTCCCAAACGTGACAAAAGGTTAGATTTCGTCGGTGCATAGATTTTAGCGAAAATGCACCGACGAAAATCAGCCAAACTACCTCTCAAAATTTATCACAAAATTATTTTGAGAAATTTTGAAAAAGGTATTGACAAACGCAAAATGTTTTAGTATAATATGTGAGCAAGGTTTGATAACACCTTTGCTTATATATGCGAGAGTGGCGGAATTGGTAGACGCGCACGTTTGAGGGGCGTGTGGTTATGCCATACGGGTTCGATTCCCGTTTCTCGCACCAAAACAAAACGAGGCGACAAGTTCGCCTCGTTTTTGTTTTGCTGAGACAAGCGCAAAGACACGTCTTTGTGCTTGCACAAATTGGGTTCGCATTTCTGACGAAAGACGCGCTCTCTGCTTGCAAGGAGACGGCTCGGCAGAAATAGTTCACGCAGTGAACCTTCCCGTTTATACGGTATCCATCGAGGCGACAAGTTCGCCTCGTTTCTGTTCTGTTACTACTCCAAAAAGAAAACCAAGCACCGTTTTTCCGTTGTGTTCTTAACGGAGAATTTGGGGAGGTATGTACACGGAAGGCATTTTGCCTTCCGTGTACTGCTTTTTTAGGCAGTTTCTCGCATATTGCTTGGAAGTAGCATCTTGAGTATCGGCATTCCGTCATGTT
>JAGALA010000024.1 GCA_017625935.1 Clostridia bacterium | reverse complement strand
TCAAGATTTTTTGGGAATGGGTCTTCCGTACACAAGTACGCCCACGAGCGAACCCCCTAACCTCATACTTCGGTTTGGGGAACCCCTCGGCTTAAAAATCGACGATTTCTGCTCTTAATCTGTCAACCCCCGAGTCCTTTTTGGGCATCTCATTAAGAATAAAAAGCAGAATTTCACGGTGAAATTCTGCTTTTTGTCATTATTTAGACGAAACCTATTGATTTTACTGGATTCTTAATGAGCCAGCCCCTTTTTATAAATATGAAGCAAAGAGCCGTGAGCCTCACTCTACGATATTTACGTTGTAATGCTCCAACCAAAAATCGAATTGAATCAGCCAAGCAAGCAGCTGCGGTGCTGCCATCAATTGACCGAACCAGGTAGCTTTTCCCGAAATGGCCGCTTCAAGCGCCACCCTGTCGAGGTTTTCCTTAAGATAATGCGATTTTTCGTATCTTGCCCAAAACATTTTGGAAACAAGCTCCATATATTTTGGATTGTGGGTTTTGGGGTACGGGCTTTTCTTTCGCCAAAGGATTTTGTCGGGCAAATAGCGACTCATCGCGTTTCTGAGCAGCGCCTTTTCAACACCGCCCTCAAACTTTATCTCCCACGGCACGTTATATACAAATTCGTATATTCTGTGGTCTGCAAAAGGTACGCGCACCTCAAGCCCACTTGCCATGCTCATTCTATCCTTTCTTTGCAGAAGTGAGGACATAAAGTAGTTAACGGATAAGTGCGAGGCAATACGCGACATTTTCATTTCATCGCTGTCTGAATCCAAAATCGGACACTCTCCGAGGGATTTTTTGTAAATTGAGCTTATATATTCGTACCCCTCGTCGCTTCTTGAAAGCTTATCCTTGAAAAGAGATGCGCGCAGCCTTGGCGCGTGTATCCACGGGAAAAAGTCGGAATAAAGCATCTCTGGACGGTAAAACCAAGGGTATCCGCCAAAAATCTCATCGGAGCATTCGCCGCTTAAGGAAACGGTATGCTCCTTTTTTATTTCCTTGCAAAAATATAAAAGAGATGAGTCGATATCGCCTTGACCTACCATATCGCGGTAAAGAGTTGATTCGGTGAGCAGAGTGGCAAGCTTTTCTTGCGGACAGGTCAAAACCGTATGCTTTGTGCCCAAGTAATCCGCTAAATATAATGCATATTCATCGTCGCTCTCGGGCTGGAACAAGCCGCTTTTGAAGCTCTCCTTGTTGCCTTCATATTCAAATGAGTAGGTTGAAAGTGTCCTTCCGCTTTTTTTGTATTCCTCGCTTGCAACCGCACTAACGACACTTGAGTCAAGTCCGCCCGAAAGTAGCGTGCAAAGCGGCACGTCGGAGACAAGCTGCCTTTTTATCGCGTCGCTGACTAAGTACTCTGTTTTTTCGTATGCGTATTTTTTGTCTCTGTAATATTCGCGTGCTTCAATACGCCAATATTTCCACTTTTTAAGCCCGTTTTTGTCAAAAGTCATACACTGGGCGGCGCCTAATTCCAAAATATCCTTAAAATGGCTGTGCCCCTCGACAAAGTTCGGGCTTAAATACAAAATTTCCCAAAGCGCTTCTTTTGTCACGTTTCTTGTGATTTTGTCGCATTTTAAAAGCGCCTTAATCTCGGATGCGAAGTAAAGTGTTTTGTCAATAATCGCGTAAAAAAGCGGCTTTACGCCAAATCGGTCACGCGCAAAAAAAGCTTTTTCGCCATCATATACGCAGAAGGCAAAAATTCCGTTCAGTCGCGAGGGCGCGTTTTCACCAAAGACGATATATGAATATAAAACGACCTCCGTGTCGCAATTTGTCTTAAACTCTATTCCGCATTTTTCAAGCTCACACCGCAGCTCCCGCGTGTTGTAAATTTCACCGTTATAAACAATTGTATATTTTTTGTTGCCGTAAATTACACTCATTGGTTGCGCGCCGTTTTCCACGTCAACCACAGCCAAGCGGTTGTGGCAAAGCGTTACGCAGCTATCGCAAAAATCGCCGCTTGCATCGGGGCCGCGGTGAACGAGCGTGCTGCTCATTTCACGCAAAAGTGAAGGGGACGGCGCGCCGCTAAAATCAATTTCTCCACAAATAGAGCACATAAATACCTCCAAAACAGCAGTCTTTTACTATTATATGCCACATTTTGAGGAAATGAACCAAAGACGCAAAAAACGGGAGCGCAAAATACCACAAGTCGCAAAAATAGGACTTCATTTCAAAAGTAAGCCTTAAATCGAAGGCAGGGCTTGGGGTTCTCTTGACAACTTGAAATAGCTATGATAAAATAATTATATTAAATAAATGGAGAGAAAAAATGAAAGAAAAAAAGGTTTACGTCTGCGAAGCGTGTGATTATCAAAGCCCAAAATGGATGGGACAATGTCCCTCGTGCAAAAAATGGAATACCTTCGTTGAGGAAACGTATCAGCCCGCCCCCGTGGTTAAAAATCAACGCGTCGCCGCACTTTCTGACGAGAGTGAGCCTGTGCTTTTTAAGGATATGGAAATGCCAAAATATATTCGCACCACCACAGGCACAGGTGAGCTTGACCGTGTCCTTGGCGGCGGCATTGTCAGTGGCTCCGTCGTTTTGCTCGCAGGTGAGCCGGGCATCGGCAAATCAACGCTTCTTATGCAAATTTGCGCTCAGGTTAGCGCGCGCGTCCTCTACGTCTCGGGTGAGGAATCAAAGGGTCAGCTGAAATTAAGGGGCGAGCGCCTTGGTATTAGCGGCGAGGACGTATATTTCTTAACCGAAACAAACGTGGATTCCGTTCTTTCTTATATAGATAAGCTTTCTTGCGATATAGTTATTATTGACTCAATTCAAACGATGCTTGACCCTGCCTGCACCTCAATTCCGGGCAGCATAAATCAAGTCAAGGAGTGTGCCACAAAGCTGATTGCCAAGGCGAAAAGCAAGGGCGTTTCAATAATTTTGGTCGGACACGTAAATAAAGAGGGAACAATAGCAGGACCTAAAATCCTTGAGCATATGGTTGATGCCGTTTTGTATTTCGAGGGCGAGCGTATTCAGTCCTATCGCATAATCCGCGCTATCAAAAACCGCTTCGGCTCAACGAATGAAATAGGCGTTTTTGAAATGACGGACAAGGGCCTTTGCGAGGTGCCAAACCCATCGGAAATGCTTCTCTCGGGCAGACCCACGGGCGTTTCGGGCAGCTGCGCCGTGTGCGTTATGGAGGGCTCCCGCCCGATAATTGCCGAGATACAGTCTTTAGTTACCCCAACTGCATATCCCGCACCGCGCAGAACCTCAAATGGCGTTGACTATAACCGACTTTGTTTGATTCTTGCCGTGCTTGAAAAGCGCCTCGGGCTTAAATTCTCACAAAACGATATATACGTAAATGTTGTCAGCGGCCTGCGCCTTGATGAGCCAAGCGTTGACCTTGCAATAGCCCTTTCGTTAATTTCCTCAATAAAGGACGTGCCAATTCCCGAAAACGTGCTTGCAATGGGGGAAATCGGCTTGTCGGGTGAAATCCGCACAATAGGCAATTTGCAAAAGAGAATAAAC
This sequence comes from Clostridia bacterium, assembly GCA_017625935.1. Taxonomy (GTDB): domain Bacteria; phylum Bacillota; class Clostridia; order Oscillospirales; family CAG-272; genus RGIG2000. The sequence continues at coordinate 18,077 of JAGALA010000024.1, read as the reverse complement.
GAGTCGTATCGCCTCGGCTTTGATACCATAGCCGTGCCGAAAAATTCCCTTGATGAAAAAATCAAAATCCCCGACGGAGTGTCGCTAATTCCGATAGAAACCATCTACGAAGCACTATCTCTCTTCAAAAAATAAGAAAAAGACTGTCGCCAAAGCGACAGTCTTTTCAATTTGATTTTCAAGCTTGACGCAACGGAGGGGTTCTCCCTTCCGTTTTCAATTACGCAAACTCACAAACCGACGAAAATATAGTCAGCGCCAAACGCGCGCGGTACTCCTCGTCCTTTAGGCAAGCAAGCTCGTTTTCGTTTGAAAGAAAGCCGCATTCCACCAAAACAGCAGGCGCTTCAATCTTGTTTAATATGAAAATTGAGGAGTCCGCGCCCTTGATTTGACGGTTGTTTGTCGGCTGCAAATACCTTTTCACCTTAGCGGCGAGATTTGATGCCAAAAGCTCGCTTTCCTTCGTGTTTTTGGAGTAATATATCTGCGCCCCGCTATATTTCGCGCTTGAAAACTTGTTCATATGTATACCAAGATAGATGGGATTTTCCTCGCTCTCGGCAATTTTCAGCCGATTTTTCAGGTCATAAACCTTTTTCTGACCCGTGTAGTCTTCAAGGTCGCCGTAGTAATCATAGAGCAGGGTGTCCTCGGTCCTCGTCATTTTTGCATCTATACCGTTTAAAATGGAAAGAGCATAGACAAGGTTGGCAATTTCAAGGTTCAAATCCTTTTCAAGCGTTCCGTCGGCTGCGACCGCGCCTGCATCCTCGCCACCGTGCCCCGCGTCAATGACAAGCGTTATTTTGTCGTTTTGTGTCGAGGTAGGCAAGGGCAGAGCAGGGGAGCGATGCTCAACAAGCTTGATAAAAGCAATGCCAAGGAGCAAAACGATAATTACCGATAAAATAGAAATAATAAAAAATCTAACCGCGTACGAAAGCGCACCTTTGTTATTCATAAAAAATCACCTCATAGATAGTCTATGAGGCGTTTTTATTTTTATTCTTAAAAAAATGTCGAATTTTGCAAAAAGTGCAGGGAAGTGTCTGATTTTTACAAAAAAGTATTATTTAATATTGAAAAGCCGCTTAGCGTTCTCCATTGTGATTTTGGCGATTTCCTCTTGCCTCCTTTGTGTAAAGGGAGGTGTCGCCCAAAGGGCGACGGAGGGATTGGCTATTTAATTTTAAAGAGTTGTTTCGCGTTTTCCATAGTAATTTTGGCAATTTCCTCGGGCTCTACTCCACGCAAGCGTGCAATTTCCTCGCAGGTTAAGCGCACGTATGACGGCATATTTATTGTGCCTCTGTGCGGTGTCGGCGCAAGATACGGTGAGTCCGTCTCAATAAGCAGTCGGTCACTCGGCACAACCACGCACGCTTCCTTTGGCACGCGCGCATTCTTAAACGTAACCGTGCCCGAAAATGAAATGTACCAGCCAAGCTTTACAAGCTCGCGCGCCATCTCGGAGCTACCGCTAAAGCTGTGAAAAACGCCCTTAACCTCAGGGAATTTCTTTATCATTTCAAGGCAGTCACCGTGCGCCTCGCGGTCGTGAATTATAACGGGCATATTTAGCTTTTTTGCAAGCTCCATTTGCTTTTCAAAATACAAAAGCTGAATATCTCTTGGCACGTCCTGCCAATGGTAGTCAAGGCCGATTTCGCCAATGGCAACTGCCTTTTCATCACGAAGTAGCTTTTCAAGCTCGCAAATTATACCGTCAACCTCGTCACGTCCGAGTGCTTCGCACGGATGAATGCCGCACGAGGCATAAATTCCCTCGTATTTGTGCGCAAGCTCAATCGATGCGCGTGAATTTTCAATGCACGTGCCGATGTTGATTATATTAACCACACCGCTTTCAAAGCAGTCCTTGATGAGCTTGTCTGTTCCGCCCTCGTATTCAGAGTTGTAGCGCGCATCGTCGCAGTGCGCGTGTGAATCAAATAAAGTCATTTTTACCTCGTATTTATATAAAAATCTACACAGGGTGTGCTATTTTCAAAGCTAAAGGGGTGAAAACCACCCCTTTTGTTTTATCGAACTCTTTCACCATTCGGTGTATCCTTATCAAGGAAAACAACGCGTACGTCGTCCTCGCCTGATGCCAAAATCATACCGTTTGATTCAATTCCGCAAAGCTTTGCGGAAGATAGGTTTGCAACAACAATTACCTTTTTGCCAACAAGCTCCTCGGGCTTGTAGAATTTAGCAATTCCGGACACTACCTGGCGCTTTTCATAGCCAAGGTCAAGCTGAAGCTTAAGGAGCTTCTTTGCCTTTGGCACGGCTTCACATTCAAGCACCTCGGCAGTACGGAGCTCAACCTCCATAAACTTGTCAATGCCGATTATAGCGCAGCCCTCGGGCTTTTCGATTTTCTTCTCGAGCTCTGCCTGCTTTGCTCTTTCCGCTTCAATCTCTGCAAGCATCTTTGCTTCGTCAATTCGTTGGAAGAGCACCTTCTGCTCGCCAACCTCACGTCCGCTTGCTAAGCCTCCAAAGCTTTCAAGTGATTCGTATGTGTTAAGCTCTGTGTTAAGCTCTCTGAAAATTTCCTCGCACGTTGCGGGAATGAATGGGTAAAGGAGTACCGCACCGAATCTGAGTGTTTCAAGAAGGTTATAAAGCACAGTGCCAAGGCGTGATTTTTGGCTCTCGTCCTTGGCTAAAATCCAAGGCGTTGTCTCGTCAATATACTTGTTTGCGCGGCTAAGCATATCAAACACAACCTCTGCTGCCTCGCTAAGTCTAAACTCGTCCATCAAAGTAGCAAATTTAGACACAGTGTCGCTTGTTTTTGCTTTGAGGTCGTTGTCAAACTCGTTATCAAACGGAGTGTTTTCGGGGATTACGCCGCCGAAATACTTCTTAGTCATAGCAATAGTACGGCTAAGGAGATTGCCAAGGTTGTTCGCAAGGTCGGTGTTGTATCTGTTTATGATATTTTCGTATGTGATAGAGCCGTCGTTTGCATATGGCATTTCGCTAATAGCGTAATATCTTACGCCGTCAACGCCAAAGCGCTCTGCAAGCTTGTCAGCGTAAACAACATTGCCCTTTGATTTCGACATTTTGTCAAAGCCAAAGTTGAACCAAGGGTGACCGAAGACCTTTTTAGGAAGCTCAACACCGAGTGCCATAAGCATAATAGGCCAATAAATTGTGTGGAATCTGACAATATCCTTACCGATAATATGAACGTCGGCAGGCCAATACTTCTTAAACAGCTCGGGCTGCTCCTTGTTGTCCGGGTCGTAGCCAAGACCTGTGATGTAGTTTGAAAGCGCGTCAATCCAAACGTAGATAACGTGCTTGGGGTCAAACGTAACGCTAACGCCCCAGTTAAATGAGGTACGTGAAACGCAAAGGTCCTGAAGTCCCGGCTTTAAGAAGTTGTTTATCATTTCCTTCTTTCTCGATTCGGGCTGAATGAAATCGGGATTTTCCTCAATATGCTTCATTAAGCGATCGGCATACTTGCTCATCTTGAAGAAATACGCCTCTTCCTTTGTCTTTGTTACCTCGCGTCCGCAGTCTGGGCATTTGCCGTCAACGAGCTGTGTTTCTGTAAAGAAGGATTCGCAGGGAGTGCAGTAAAGACCCTCATAGTAGCCCTTATAGATATCGCCCTGGTCGTAGAGCTTTTTGAAAATATGCTCAACCGCAGTCTTGTGATATGAGTCGGTTGTTCTGATAAAGTAGTCCTCGGAAACGTTCATCAGCTTCCAAAGATCCTTTATCTGCCCAGCCACGTTGTCAACGTATGCTTGAGGAGTTACGCCCGCCTTCTCAGCAAGATTTTGCACCTTTTGTCCGTGCTCGTCAGTGCCTGTCATAAAGCGCACGTCGTAGCCCCTTTGTCTTTTGTAGCGTGCAATTGCATCAGTTGCAATTGCCTCGTATGTGTTTCCAAAGTGTGGCTTGCCCGAGGCATATGCAATAGCCGTGGTTATATAATATTTTTCCTTATTCATCGTATTTTCTCCTTTTATTTAACTTCAACGCCACCAACGTAAACCGTGTCAATTTCAATATTGTCGATATTATCAAGCACGATAAAGTCCGCACGGTAGCATTTTTCAAGGCGTCCAACACCGTTTGCCTTAACCATTGATGCGGGGTTGACGGTTACGTATTTTATTGCTTCATTTAATGAAATGTCAGCAAATTTCATAATATTTTTAAGAGCACCGAACATTGTGAGCGTACTGCCCGCAATTGTGCCGTCAGCTAAGCGCGCAAGCCCGTCCTTTACGTAAAACGGCGAGCCCGCAACGTTATATTCTCCGTCGGGTTGGTCGGTTGCCGCCAAGGAATCCGTTATCAAAACGAGCTTATCCTTCGGCTTGGATTTATAAGCAAGCTTCACCATAGCGGGGTGAACGTGCTGTCCGTCGGGAATGATTTCAGAGTAAGCATCATCAGAAACAAGTGAGCAGGCGGTTGCGCCCGGCATTCGGTGATGTAGCTTTGTCATTGCGTTAAACGTATGTGTAAAGGAGCGTGCGCCAAGCTCAATTGCCTCTCGCGCCTCCTCGTAGGTTGCGTTTGTGTGTGCAATTCCCACCGTTGCGCCAAGCTCACACACCTTTTTTATAAATCCGTGCGCACCTTCAAGCTCGGGTGCGAGTGAAAAATGCATAGGCGGTGGCATCATTGTCGAGGCAAGCTGCTCAGCTTCCTCCTCGTTTGGCAGGGCAAGCAGCTCGGGGGCGTGCGCACCCTTCATATCAGGGTTTAAGTATCTGCCCTCTAAGTGAACGCCGAGAATGTTTGCAATCCCCTTTTTGTCATTCAAGCGGATTTGGTTTATCGCGCAAATTGAATTTATATAGTGAGAAACCGTGTCCGAGGCAAGCGTTGCCATAACGGATGTCGTGCCAAGAGAGGCGTATCTATGGCACATTTTTGGAATATCTTCCTCGTTTACCGTGTTGAAATCGTGTCCCGCGATTCCGTGCGTGTGCACGTCAACAAGACCGGGGATTAAATATTTTCCGTCAAGATAAACGCGCTCGCACCCATCGGGAATATCATTTCCAATATAGGTTATGTAGCCGTTTTCCGAAACTAAGCAAGCGTCAAAAAATTCCTCGGTATCGGTGCTAAAAACCTTCGCACCGACAAAAGCCGTTTTTGCCATAATAAATTACCTCCGTACAGAATAACTATCAAATATATATTTTAACAGAAAAAACCAAATATATCAATATTTATTTGAAATAAAATTTATATAAAATTTATATTTTGTAAAAGTTATTTTGCAAACAAAAAAGCCATATAGATTTCTCTATATAGCTTTTCACTATTTAGTTGAATAAATCAAAAGCGTTCATTATTATATTTCCGCTTCCGTCGCTGTTTTCCTCAACGGTATAATTTGATTCTTTGGAGCCGGTCAAAATATCCTCTGATTCTATAACAGCTATTATGGAAACGCATTTCATTGTGCTGCCTCTTCCTTGGATTTTACTATTGCAGCAATGTCATTATATGAAGCAAAGAAATATTTGTCGCCGTTTTCGGGATTTTCACCCTGCATATATGTATACTCAGCAGTGCCGTTTTGTGTTACCTTAGCATACGCGCCCATAGCAAGCTTGACGTACGTTTGCTCACTTGTAAAACCAACTATCTTTAGATTGAGTATATTAAAGCCGCAATCGGTGATGTCAGCAGCGATAACTCCCAAAGCCGCATTTCCGTCTCCGTCAAAAATATCGCTATCGCCGATTTTATCCTTCAATACCGCGAACACGCCGTAATTAATGGTCTTTCCCGTTATCTGCTCATATTCCGAAATTGCCTCGTTATTTACGTTGAAGCCGATTGACATTCCGCCGTCAGCGTACTCAGCGGCAGAAAAGCCACGGAATGTGAAAAGAGGTGATGCAACGACCTCTTTGGCTTCGGAATCGCAGTCAAGACACCTTGTTTTCTTCATTCCGTTTGCCAAATAGCTATCGTATGTAATTGATACTTCAAGATTGTGTGCAGGGTTTTCACAATAAACGATACTACCGCATTTAGCACAAAAAGTTTCATATCCAATTGCTTCGCCGATTTGGTGATTTGAATCATAATAAACGTCACAGTGATTAGCATAGGTAATAGAGCTTGGCTGATATGTCCAACTTGATATGTCTGTGGCTGTGCCGGTATAAGTGACGGTAAGGTTTGACCATTGTGATGCTTCGAAGGTAGTAACCGATTTTGGAACGGTAATGCTTACAGTAAGACCAACAAGTGCATTAGCTTGAATGGTTTCGAGATTGTCGGGCAATCTAAATGATGTTAGCTTTTTGCAATTATATAAGCCGTTTGTATATAATGTTTTAATTTGAGATCCTTCTTCAATATCCAGCCCTACCAAGCTGCCGCAACCATAGAATATGGATGCGATTTTGTTGCCACTTGTTCCTTTGAGCTCGGTAATGCTTGCAGGAAGATATGCATAGGCAATAGGTGTGCCCTCACAAATAAAATTAAGTAACTCAGGGCCTTTTCCATCTGTGTGAGTTAATCCTTTGAGATTCATAACTACAATGTTGCCACTCCATGCACCGGCTTTGAGACCTGAGTATGAATAACAGACTCTATAGTTATCATTGACATATGCGGCAATCTTTGTTTTTACGCTTACAAGATAGTAGGTTGTATTGCCGGAAAGATATGTGTAATATGTGCCTTCTGACGGTTCGTCTGTGATACGGTACCAAGTGAGCGAATCACCTTCATCATCCACGGTTGGAACGATAATATCATTGCCGTCAATATCGGTAATGCCGATGTTAACATCCTTTGCTAATGCTGTTATTACAAAAGTAAGCATAAAAGCAAGCATTATAAGCATAACGAACAAAATTTTCTTTTTCATAAAGTTCTCCTTTTTGATCTTATTTTAGCAGAATAATCTGCATATAAACAAGTTGATATTGATTTGTCGAATTGTTTGTGATAAAATCTAATATACAGTTAGAATAGTGTGTGGGGAAAATTACTATGTCGATTATTTCAAAAATGGATTATGATTGGAAACGTGTTTACTATATAAACTTTAACCAGTCCTTGCCTGTTAGCGTTTGTGAGGTGGGATGGGAAATGACAAAGCAAAGCCACACTTGGTCACCAAATGGCAGGCCGAGATATTTAATTCACTTGATAAAGGAAGGCAAGGGTACTGTTGAAAGAGATGACGGTACTGTAAAATTTCTTGCGAAAGGCGATTGCTTTATAAACTCGCCTGATGAAAATAGTATAATTAAATCAGATTCAGCCGAGCCGTTTGAATATTATTGGATTGCTTTTAACGGAAAAAGTGCGAAAGACATACTGAATGCGACCACCCGAAAGCTATATCCAAAATACAAGGAAAGCGGAATTGAAATAATAAGGGAGCTCCTTGATAACTTGATTAGCGATGATATAGGTTTACTAACAGCACTTTTTACGGTTCTTAACGCTATAAAAGATGGCGCAAAACTGAATGAAAATGATTTTGTAAAAAATGCAGTTTTGTATATTGAAAATAGATATTACAAGCATTTTGATGTTGGAGAATATGCTAAAGGAATAGGCATTTCGCGGTCTTATTTCACGACGGTTTTCACTCAAAGAATAGGGATTTCTCCATATAATTTTCTTATCAAGACGCGAATAGAAAACGCGAAAAAATATTTGCGTGAAACACACATGTCGATTTCGCAAATTGCATATAAGGTAGGATTTACTACACTTGATAGATTTAGTCGGATGTTCAAGATGTACGCATCTATGTCTCCTATGGAATATAGAAAATCCAACTAAATTATAACATAATAAATAATATTTATCAATTGCACATTGTTTTACATATTCGTCGAATTGTTATCTTTATATTTAACTACACTGAGCTTCATATTTGATTTTTTGGACTATGTAAAAAGGCAAAGTAAAGGATGATTTATAAATCAGTACAAAAAACAGAGCTTGACTTTTATGCAAGCTCTGTTTTTTATTCTACAAGAGAACCTCAAAGCGAAAACTGAGCTTTGAGGTTCTCTTTTGCAATAAGCAATATTGGTTCTTGCCCGTTGAGCATATAGAAAGCATCCTAAGCTAAAGCTATTCGACGTTTACAACCTTATAAATTTCACTTTTGGCAACGCCACGGTCCTTTGCCACTGCTTTTATGGCATCCATCTTTTTCATTTCCCGGGAAATGTAGTAGTCAACGTGCTCTTCAACCGTCATATCGTGCCAAAACGCATCGCTTACAAGCTCATCTTTGGAAGCGCCCTCGACAACCAAAACGTATTCACCTCTCGGTGCGTTTTGCGTGTAATATTCAATCGCGCCCGAAAGAGTCGTTCTTATAATTTCCTCGTTCAGCTTGGTAAGCTCGCGGCAAAGTGAAACTCTTCGGTCTCCGAATGCACCGTATAAATCCTCAAGTGTTTTTTGGAGCTTGTGCGGTGCTTCGTAAAAAATAGTGGTGCGCGTGTCGTTTTTAATCTCGTTTAATCGCTCGCTTCTTTCGTTTTTGTTGGTGCTCAAAAAGCCCTCAAAGGCAAATCTGCCTGTGGGAAGTGCGGAAAGCGCAAGCGCATTTACAACCGCGGAGCAGCCTGGTACGCTCGTTACGGTAACGCCGTTTTCGGCACATAATACCACCAAGTCCTCACCCGGGTCGGAAATTGCGGGAGTGCCCGCATCGGTAACCAAGGCACAGCTTTCACCATTCAAGAGGCGTGCAAGAATAACCTCGCCGCGCTCACGCTTGTTATGCTCAAAGTAGCTCACCATAGGCTTTGAAATTCCAAAGTAAGCAAGGAGCTTTCCCGTGTTTCTTGTGTCCTCGGCGGCGACAAAATCAACCTCACTAAGGGTTTTGAGCGCGCGCTCTGAAATATCGGACAGGTTTCCGATAGGCGTTGCCACCAAATAAAGCACACCGCCGATTATTTTGTTTTTGTCCTCGTTTTGTGCATTACGCGGCTCTTTATTTCTCATTTTCGCCTCCAAATGTGCAGCTTTCGTAAATTTTTGAATACTCCTCTGTGTATTCATTCGTGCCCTTTTTGTAAATGTAAACGGGCGCAGAGGTTGTCATGCCACTCTTGCCGCCAAGCTTTGCCGAAATTAGCAAAAGGGAGGGGGGAGTGTCTGTATCTTTGTGTATAAAGGTCAATCTTTTTGGCTCTAAATTGTTGCTTTTCAGCGCAAAAATCAATTCCGCCATACGGTCGGGACGGTAAACAACGTAAAAATCTCCGCCGTGCTTGAGCAGTCGCTTTGCACAAGCGCAAAAGTCATTTATTTCCCCAAAAATTTCGTGGCGTGAAATGTTTTTCTGCTCGTTTATGTTTAATTTTCCCGAATCAGCCCTCATATACGGCGGATTTGAGAATACAACGTCAGCCTCACCGCCTATATCGCTTGCCTTTATTTCTCTTAAATCGCGTGAAATCACCGTGAATTTATCATCAAGTGAGTTTAGCTTGGAGTTTCGTCTTGCAACCTCGGCAATCTCCTCTTGCACCTCGATTCCGTACACGTGTCGGCACTTTTTCTTCGTTAGAGCAAGTAGTGAAACCACACCCGAGCCACAGCCAAGCTCAACACCCACGCTGCTTTGGCGCGCTTTCAGGTAAGCACTGAGTAGGTAGGCATCCGTGCCAAAGGTGAGAGAGTCCTTTTTCTCAATCAGTCGCAGATTTTCGTTTATCTCATTTATTCTTTCAGTATCGTTTATCATAAAAAATCCGTATTTTCATTCTTAAAAGAAAGGACCCTTGCGTTTTGTGCAAAGGTCCTTAGCTAACTGTACTATTGTGGCAATTTGCCGTATGTACTGAAATTATTCCTCAACAGGAGCACTAACAGGGCATGTGCCTGCACAAGCACCGCAAGAAATGCACTCGTCAGCGTTAATAACATAGATGCCGTCGCCCTCTGTGATGCAGCCGCAAGGACAAGCGTCAGCGCAAGCGCCGCAAGCGATGCAATCTTCTGTAATCTTATAAGCCATGATAAATACCTCCATAAAAATTTTTCAATATTATTGTATCACAAAAAAATAATTTGTCAACTATATTTTTTGTTTTACCAAAATAAAGACGAAATATCTCGAAAAATGTCGGTGGAAAAACACATCCGTAAAATTATATTCAAGCACGGTGTAATTATTCCTCTACCTCATCCTCGTCCTTTTTGCCCTTGCCCTTCGGCATGGAAATTACCGTTACGCTATCTCTGTGGTGAGTGCGAATATTTTCGTCAATCTTCACCTTCAAATTTCCTGTAAGCGGCGCTGACTCAACAACCTCGCCAACACCGTCGCTTGTTTTAACGGTTGCTCCGACAGGCGGTGTGATTTTAATTTCCGCTTGGTAGGTTTCGTGCTCAAAGCGCAAGCAGCACATAAGTCGTCCGCAAGCACCCGAAATCTTTGATGAATTCAAGGAGAGGTTTTGCTCCTTAGCCATCTTTATTGAAACCTGACAGAAGTCGGGCAAGAAGGTCGCACAGCAGAAGGGTCTGCCGCACACACCAAGACCGCCCATAAACTTTGTTTCGTCACGGATGCCTATTTGGCGAAGCTCAATTCTTGTCTTAAAGGTTGAAGCAAGGTCCTTTACAAGCTCACGGAAGTCAATTCTGCCGTCAGCTGTAAAATAAAAGGTGAGCTTAGTCATATCAAAGGTGTATTCCGCCTCGACAAGCTTCATTTCAAGCTCGTGCGCGTTAACCTTCGCCTGGCAAATTTTAATTGCCTCCTCCTGCTTCGTTTTAAGAAGCTCGTAGGTTTTCATATCGTTTGGCGTTGCAATTCTGACAACGGGGCGCAAGGGAGGCACAAGCTCACTCTCAGGCACCTCCTTGTTTTCGCACGCAACCTTGCCGAACTCAAGTCCGCGTGAGGTTTCCACAACTGCGTAATCGGTGATTTTTGCCTTAGCACCGTTGGGCGCAAAGTAGTAGGTTTTTCCGCTTTCCTTGAAGCGAATGCCGATAACCTCGACTGTTTTTATATTTTCATTCTTAATTTCTTCTGCCATATATTTATACTCTTTCATAAAATTTTCTTAGTTACACGATGATATAATTGACGTCAAAACTGCAGGAACCGAGGCGTTAACCGTGAAATTATCAATTCCCCGCATTATAGCATCAACCAAATCAAGCAGCTTTTTTAAGGGGTAGCGGGCTGCAAACGCACGCGCCTCGTCGTATGAGGTGAAGAAGCAGAGCGTGGCACCTCGGTTCTTTTTTGTCACCGCTAAATCGCGCAGTGCAAGCAGGGAAAGGGATAAAAGCTCCTTAACCCTATCTCTTTGCCAGGTAAACATTGAGTGAATCAGCCTTGCTGACTCGGCGTCAAGATAAAGCGCACCGCGGATAAATTCAAGTGCATCCGAGCGTAGCTTAATTATCGCATCCGCCTGTGTCTTGTCTAAAAGCCCCAAAAGGTAGCCAAGTGAGCCGCCCGATAGCTGCACCAGCTTATCAAGCGTGTCCTCGTCAACCGACGGATTTTCCTTAAGTGCATATTCCTTTAGCTGCTCCGCCTCAATCGGTGTTGTCCTTAAAATTTGCGCACGTGAGCGGATTGTTTCAAGCAGCATTGTCGCATCGGTGGTGAGCAGAAAAAACACCACGTTTTTCGGCGGCTCCTCAAGCGATAAAAGTAGCGCGTTTTGCGCCTGAATAGTCATTTTTTGAGTGTCGTTCAGTATAAAAATCTGATAATCGCACTCGGTTGCGCTTTGGTGGATTGCTTCCTTGATTTTTCTTACGTCCTCTACCTTGAAGGCGTTATAAAATCTTACGTCAACGCAGCTATCGTTAAGGACCTTCTTGCAAAGCTCACACTCGCCACACGGCAAGGGCTTTTTGCTCTTACACATAATAGCCGCGGCGGCAATACGGGCAACCGTTTTTTTGCCCGAGCCCTCCTTGCCCTCAATGATGTAGGCGTGAGAAAAGTTGCCTCGCAAAATGGCGCTACCGAGAGTATCTTTTATATCGCCGTTTCCAATTAGACCCGAAAAAATCTCCATAACGCCTCCTAAAGAATAATCTTTTATAATTATAACAAATTTGCACGCGTATGTCAAATAAAATCGCATTATAATAAAAATTCTAAAAATGTTAAGATTTGTCTTGAATAGAGGTTTTGGGCGAAATGACCTCATTCAAGGCATTTTTTGTTGCCTGCCACAGCGGAGTGTACCCCCCTAAAATACTCTCCTTAAAATATGTATGATAAAGTCCTTTTTGTTCGTTTTGTTTTGTATTGTTCTTCACTCCGCTGTGACAAATTTTTGAATGTTAATGTAAATTTTAAAGGTTGTGTTAAGTTATGAATACTATTGGAAGAAAAAAAGTTGCTGATATTATTGAACGGCTTGAAATAATTAAGGACGAAATAGAAAATTTAGATGATGAAGAATGGGAAAAATATAATAATTTTCCCGAAAACTTACGAAACTCTGAAATATTTTCGAGATTTGAAGAAACTACATTTAATTTAGATGAGGCGATGACATATTGTGATGATTTATTAGAGGCGTTGCAAAACGTTATATCTATTTGAGGTGCGATATGGTTAAGGCGCGGTTGTGCGATTTGGTCAATGTGCTCGACAAGTTTTCAATGATAAAGTTTGAGTTATGCACCTATAACGTTCCGTGCGAGTTCGTTGGAACGGTTAAGCAATTTTGTGCATCAAATCTATATCGAATTTTTGCTACTGACTATATTTGCGAGTTTCGAGTTGTGGGTGACTGTAACAAGGGTTGTTTAGCAATCGTAAAGCTCGCGCCGCCGATTGATTAGTTTGTTGCAGCATTATGCTGTTACATAAATAAATTTAAGTGCCTACGGGCAGAAAGTGAGAAATGAAATGGCAAGTCAAGAAAAAGTAAAGACAAGTGATGTTGAGCAAGAAACTGTTACAGTTGAGCAAGAGGTCGAAAAGGTTGTAAAGAAGGAGCGTCTTGTCGAGGTCAAGCGTGAAAAGTTTGGTACCGCCGAGGATGGCGTGACACCGCTTTACAGTTATTTCATTGATATAGTATTGCTCGGTGGCAATCTTAGAGTGTCGCTTGCGGCGAAGGATAACGGTAACTTTCAGTTGCTTAATCTTATCTATGGTGATAAGAACGTTCGTAACGGTCGTATCAAGGTTTCATCGTTCCTTCCCGAAAAGTCGAAGGTTGCTATTGAAACGATTGAAGTTGAAGTATTTGTGACCGACGAGGACGGTGACGAAATTACATCAACACTCTATCCGCAACGTAAGAGCGATAAAGATGTTTTGTCAAATCATCTAAAAAAGCTTAAGCGTGCGTAATTAAAAAATCACTCCACTTTACTTGCAAAAAATCAACCGCCCGGAATAAGGAATTAAGGATTAATAAGCAAGTAAAGTGGAGTTTTCAAAATTTAGGAGTGTGATGTAACTTGATTGTCATAAAAAAATAACTGCCCCGAAGGACAGTTATCTTTTGAAAAGTCTACGCATAAAAGCCAAACGTTCTTTTCTGTCAACACGCATTGCTGTTGCTTCCCTTCAAGGGCTGGTGGCAAAAATAGTATAGCATAGGGGGTGATAAAATGTCAAGTGTCAATTATTCACTCAAAAGCAAAAATGTGCGACTTTTGTCTTCACAGGAAGCGTGGGTAAGAGGGAAAAATGGCAAACCAAAATTAAATCCTAATTACAAATTTGTCGGCAAGTTAAAAATTGCTACACCTAACCTTCTCATTACGGCTTCTGATAATCAGAAACCTACGTATAAGGGTGATGTTAGCGATTTGAATATTACTGCTAAAAAGCAAATTGTGAGCCATTTTTACAATGAAAAAGGTAAACGTAATAACAATAGCGTAGCATATTTTGCAATTAAAAAATCTAAATAATTTTGAGGTGAAAAAATGAGAAAAGTAAAGATGCCTAAGTGGGCGCTTATATTAATTTGTGCTCTTGCTTCGGTGGCGGTTCTCGCTATCGGTGCAACAATTATTACCACGCTTACAGGTGTGGAATTCAAGCAACTCAACGAAGATAATCTAATCAACGTTGATTCATATGATATCGCGGACGATAAGTCGGGCGAAATTAAGTTTGACGTCAAGGATGACGGTCAGATTGAGGTAAAGGGTGAAAACAGTACAGAAGAAAATGCTGAAAAGGCAATTATTTCTGTAGTTCTTGATAAGGGTCAATATACTATTTCATCCGGTGCTAAGAAAACAAGCAGCTCAACATTCTATCTTGTTTTAAGAGATACTGAGGGCGGCGAGATTATTGCCGATGATACATTTACCGTGACCGAACCAACAAGCTATACACTTTATATCGTGGTAAAGCCCGGCGTTGAAATTGATACAACATTTGCTCCTGTTCTTGTAAAGGGAGACAAGCCCGGTAATTACTATCAATACGGTATTTTTAACGATTAATCAAACAGAAAGAGGGCAAAATTTTGTCCTCTTTCTTAAAAGGAAGGTGAAAAAATGAAGAAAAGAATTTTGTGTTTGTTCTTCGCTGTTTTGCTTTTATTTTCGATTTTTCCGCTGAGTGTATTTGCCGATGAAACGACCACTGACGGCTCTGAGGGTGAGCTTGAAAGTATGGACTTATCTAAGACAAGTATCAAGTATGATTTTGAATACGTGTTTTTTAATGCTTTCAAGCTTGAGGACTATAAGCCCAATGCCGCCGAGGGCAATATTGAGCTCATCACTATGACGGAAACGAGAAATAAAGAGGGTGCTCTTGAGCTTTACGTTTACGTATATAACCCTTCGCAAAAAACAGTGTTTGAAAATCAAGATAATATGATTACAATGTCGCTTTCTGAAGAAAAAGTTGACTATAAAAATTTTACAAAATATCATCTTGAGCGTGTTCAGGTCGAGTACGCAACGAAAAACACACAGCTTGAAACAAATGCATCGATAATCAAGTATAAGCTTTCGGATTATTCATTGCAGATAGGTAGTGCTTTTCGCTCTTATGGTATAAGTGAAATTGAGCTTAGCTTAAAGAGCGGCTTGCAGAGCTTTCCTGTTGGCAAATCGTTTGAATTTACAGAGTCTGAAGACGGAATGCTTTCGGTTTCTTACGGAACGTTTGATGTAATGGAATTGCGTGTCGGTCATACATATTATAGGTTATTAACTCAATTTGATTTTCATTCGGAAGGGTACAGAGATATTCGTTCGGTATATTTTGCCGTAAACAATGACAAGGTAAAAGATGCTGGTGTTCTTGACTCAATAGATATAGCATTTCAAGAATATTTAACAAAGCCAATATTACTTGTCGATGATAATGAAATATGTAGCGAATTTGAAAAATACATAGGTCAATCCTTTCCCGATGATTTTGGATATTCGTTTGGCTCTTCTTTGCGTTCCGATCATTTTGTACCTTTATCTCCTACTCTTACGAGTCTTATTGACCCTATTTTGATTACAAGTATAGTAAGAGGTATGTGTGGTTTCCGTGATACTACATTTAATTATGTTATTAATCCAAGCGAGATTCCTTCAAGATTTATTCGTGGCGATAGAAATTTTTTGGAAAATCTTTTTACTTTTGCAGATATTCAATTTGCCGCATATTCGGTAGCTAAAAATGACTTTTATAACAATGAAATTGAAAAGCTGTATTGGGTTTTTGAAAGTGAAGCATATGGTAGCTTGAATGGCGAAGACCTGATAGATTATGTTAAAGCATATAGTTCGGGGCAAGATTGGTCTGAAGAATTATTTTCAGCGATTTATGAGCCGAAACAATTGACAATTAGGAGAGATAGCTTCAGAAATAGTGGAAATTATTATTCTTTTGAGCAAAATAAGTTTTTTGACTGGTTTACCCGATATTATTTCAATGCAAAGCTTTTAGAAAAAGAAGATAATGTGAAATTCAATTTGCTTGATACTTTTTTGACAAAAGATTTGGATTTAAGTGATGAAGATCTTTCTGAAAAATATTTTATTGACATTAACGATATTGACGAATTCAGAAATTTTGTTAGGGATATGTGATGGAATAGATTTTAAGAAAAGATTATTGAAAAAGTTAGCTTCAAGCTCAGATTAAGTTTTGTTAAATTTCACACCTTCTTAGCCCGTGGAAACAGGGGCTTTTTCTGCGTTATACGATACCCCTATAAAATACCTCAGTCTTTGTAAAAAATGCACAAAACCAAGCGGGTTAGCGGTTTAGTGCATTTTTTCAAAGCTATTTTTTCGCAACCTACGTAACAAAAGTATCGTGATTCCGCTACCTTGACGATGACCGCGCGCAGCGCGGGCACTCGTTAAAAGTCAAGGTAGCGCGTAATGCTCCCAAAGGCAAAAATTTAGAAGGAAGGTGTATATATGAACAACAAAAGATTGACAAGAACTGATAGATTAAAGATTGAAGCACTTTATAATGCAGGTATTCCTGTGAAAGTGATAGCTGATACTCTTGGCTTTACTTTTCAAGCGATATACTATGAACTAAAAAAGGGGTTCTATATGCATAGGAACTCCGATTGGACGGAAACAAGAAGGTATAGCGCCGATAAAGCTCAGGCAAAGACGGATTATGAACAAACATCCAAGGGTGCACAAATTAAGCTCGGCAATGACTATGAGTTTGTGAATTTTGTGTCATATATGATTGTTAAGAAAAAATACAGTCCTAATGCTGTGCTTGGTTACATTAAGCAGCATAATTTGAAATTCAAAACAAGTGTCTGCCGGGTGACTCTATACTCATACATTGAAAAGGGGCTAATTCCTAACGTTACAAACAAAAATCTGTTACGTAAGGCAAATTTGAAAAAGAAAAAGAGGAAGGTTCGTGTTGCAAAGCGTGCATCAGTTGGTGACTCAATCGAAAAACGCCCGGAGCATATTGATAACCGTCAAGAGTTCGGGCATTGGGAGCTTGACACAGTTGTTGGTAAACGCAAAAAAGGTGAGGTGCTTTTTGTCCTCACCGAAAGGAAAACGCGATATGAAATTATTTATAAAGCCAAAGATAAAACGGCTCTATCGTTAGTAAAGTTTCTTGATAAATTGGAAAAAACGTATAGAAGGGCTTTCCCGGTTATTTTCAAGACAATTACTGTTGATAATGGAACAGAATTTTCAAATTGCCCGGCTATGGAACAATCGTGTATTTATAAAAACAAACAACGCACGAAGGTGTATTATTGTCACCCTTATAGCAGTTATGAAAGAGGTTCAAACGAAAACCAAAATTCGTTCATTCGCCGTTTTTTACCAAAGGGAACGGAGTTCGAGCCGATTCCGCAAAAACGCATAGACGAAATTGCAAACTATATCAATACATACCCTCGTGAGTTGTTAGATTTTAACAATTCTGAAAATTTATTTTTAGACGAATTGCATAAAACTAAAAATTTTTTCAAAAAAATTCAAAAAATCTCTTGACATTGACTTTATAATAAAAATTCTTTCTAATATTTATCTAAATTGAACAAAAAAACATTGTAATGAATAAAAAAATAGAAAAAAGTGACGAAATTTCAAAAAACACTTGTATAATAGAAAAAAATAGGTTAAAATATTAAATTGGTAGGGAAAATATTCCATACACAATATGAAAATTTCGGAGGAATTTCACAATGTCAGTAAAAGTTGCAATTAACGGATTTGGTCGTATCGGTCGTCTTGCTTTCAGACAGATGTTCGGTGCAGAGGGTTATGAAATCGTTGCTATCAACGACTTGACAAGCCCAAAGATGCTCGCTCACCTTCTCAAGTATGACACAGCACAAGGTAAGTACGCTTACGCAGATACTGTTTCAAACACGGAGGACAGCATCACAGTAAACGGCAAAACAATTAAGATCTACGCAGAAAAGGACGCTGCAAACTGCCCATGGGCTGAGCTCGGTGTTGACGTAGTTCTCGAATGCACAGGCTTCTTCACTTCTAAGGAAAAGGCTTCTGCTCATATTGCAGCAGGTGCTAAGAAAGTTGTTATTTCTGCTCCCGCAGGAAACGACCTTCCCACTATCGTATTCAATGTTAACCACGATATCTTAACAGCT
>JAGALA010000023.1 GCA_017625935.1 Clostridia bacterium | reverse complement strand
TCAATTTTCAAGGATCTTTATCAGGTACCCCAAAGCTCTCTTCATTCGCTTTGAGGACCCCTCATATTCATACGAGCATCAAACCCGTTTCGCAGGTTCTGTTTCGTGCACTCGCATAGAGTGCTTTGCTATTATATCAAACCATTTCTTTTTTGTCAAGGGTTTTTTGAAAGTTTTTTTGAAAAAAATCACTTTTATGCAAAATTTATAAAAAAGCTTTGCCTATTTTTTGTTTTTGTGCATTTTTTATAGAAAACATTCTCGACTAAAGAAAAAAGCCCGCACCCTCGGACGGTGCGAGCCCGGCAGCCACAGTACACCCAACCGAGCTCAGCTGAGCATACTGTGGCTAATCAAAGCATCGCCCGATGATGATAAACACTTAGTCATGACGCTTTGATTCAAGCCGATATAGAGAAGGAGTTAATGTCGATATATTAATAATGAAGAAACACCGATTGGCGCTTTGAGAAATTTATGATGTCAACTTGCGCCCAATGACACCCATCTCAAAGCGTCGATGCTTCGGTATTTCGGTAATTTCACTTAACTAATACTTTTATTTTTGATTTTATCGCAAAAAAAGAACAAATTTTCAAAAAAATTTGTTCTTTCTCTGTTTTATTGATTTTTCGGATTATTGCCAAAGCTCCTCTAAGGTGCCAACGTGCTGCTCCTTGAAAATTTCACCCGTGAAAAGGTCGATATCATAAACGAAATATCCCTCTTCTCCGTCGATTTCAAGAATCACAATATATGCGGGTCTTATATTATGCTCATAACTTGCAAACCAGAAATAAACCTCGCTACTTTTCACCTTGTCCGCACTGATTTCCTTGCTTGCAAGAACCTTATCGACAAGCGCGCTTGTCTTTTCGTCGTTTTCTACGCGGTTCGGCTTTTCGCTGTCGTTTGGCTCGTCATTCGGCTTATCGTCGGGATTTTGCATCTCATCGTCCTTTGGCGGCTTTACGTGCTCCTCAAGCTCCTTGCGCATTGTGCCAAGCTCGCCAATTGTCATATTCAAGAGATTTTTTGCAGATTCTTCATTAATTTCGTCAAACTCCTCGACCATTTTGTCAACGAAATGCATTTTTCCGACTGAAACGCCGTTTTCCTCGGCTCTTTTTGAAAGATTTTCGTCAACCACGATTTTTTGAGCAACAATTTCACATTCAAGCGCGGAACTTTCAAACACCTTGCTTATTTTGTCGCTGACATCTGTCAAAACCGCATCTGTGCGCGCATCATCCTTGCCCTCAACGCTGACGAGAATGGAATTTGAGTCGGTCGAGAGATATCCGCCCATATACATTGCGCCGATAATTGCATTAAGCGCCGTATTCATATCGACGTTTTCCAAATTCAAGCCCTCTAAGATTTTCTCGGCATCCTCATTTATTGCCGAGCATCCCGCAACCTTATTTTCCGTATTCACCGAAAGCTCCACGCTCGGGTTAACGTCCAAATAAACGTGGGCATCGGTTTCGGGCGCTACCACGTCACCGCCGTTGCCGCCGTCTCTTTTTGCGAAAATTCCGACGGAAATGCCCGTTACGAATATGAGCAAGCATACTGCCAACGCGCAAGCGCGCTTCATAATGAGATTAAAGCTCCACTGAGTGCGCCTCGGCTTTTCCTCAAAGGCGACCTCTTGCTGTACGGTGGAATTGCACGTCTTTTCTATTTTTGCATAGAGCTCGGGCGTTTCCTTCTCAAAATCCTCTTTGATTTTATTTTTCAATTCACGCCTGTTCAAGCTTCCACCTCCCTTACCTCAGCTTGCAGTCTTTTAATAGCTCTATTGTATTTTGAAAGCACGGTTGAAAGAGGCTTATCAAGCAGCTTGGCAATTTCCCTGTGCTTCAGTCCCGAAACGACGTGAAGTGTGATAATTTCGCGCTCCTCGGGGCTTAATTTCCCAAGCACCTCTTTCAAAAATTGGCTATTGATAATTTGATTTGTAAAATCGCTCTCGCTTGATTTTGTCCCGATAGCCTCGTCAAGCGACAAATTCGGCCTTTGCGAGTTGCAAAGCTTCCTTATCAAATTAAGCTCTATTGTAAATATCCAAGCAAGCGGCTTGCCCTCGGCTCTATACTGCTTTGCGTGCTTGTATATCAAAACGAACGTATCGTGTGTGACGTCCTCCGCGTCAGGCTTGCTGGCAAGCTTAGATAACGCGTATGCATATATATCGGTTTTGATAAGCTCATAAAGCTTGGATAGCGCGTCCATTTTACCGAGCGCAACATCAGCAATGTATGCTTCAATTTGCTCCGAACGGCTAAGCTGAGCCTTTTCCGAAAGTGTATATAAAATCAGCACTGCCTTTTACCTTTCATTCTTTGTCTTTATTACATTCTAACATAAAAGGCGAAAAATATCAATCTTATATTTTCAAAAACCAATTTTTGTTCTTTCACTTAATTAAGAAAAATAATCGCTGTTTTATCGCAGTGAAAGTAAAAAAGCTCGCAAAATTGCGAGCTTTTTAGAGTTTTTATTAAATTTTTGTGGTCGGAATTGTCTTATCGTGATGCTTAATACGGTTGCTGACCTTTTTGGTCCTGTCAATTTCGCCTGCCTTTTGGAGCGAAATTTTGGTAAGGAACGGTCCGACAATTTCATAGATAAGAACCGAGAACAAAATGATATTAAGCACGATAAGCGGTGTGTTGTTTTGGAAAATTTCAGTTTCCGACGCTACCATATTTGCCATACCGAGCGCAACGCCCGCCTGTGGGAACAAGGTAATGCCGAGGTATTTCTTTACGTTTGGCTCCGCTTTCGAAATAGTTGCGGAGGTTCTTGCACCAAAGTATTTGCCCAAGCAACGGAATGCGATATAGACGATGCCTATAACGATGAACACCCAGTTGCCCGGCTTGAAGATATTGAAAACGCCAAGGTTTAACTCTGCTCCGCTGATAACGAAGAATAAAACGTAAATAGGTGCTGTCCAGCGGTCAAGACGGTCCATAAGCTCAGCTGAGAAGTCACAGATGTTGCAGAAGATTGTGCCGAGCATCATACAAGCAAGGAGCGACGAGAAGCCAACGTGCATTGATACGCCCGAGTTGCCAAACGGAATTGAGAATTTAATCATTGAAATGGCAACGGTGAGAAGCACGAAGGCAACCGATACGGCAAGACGCTTTGAGCGTGAATGGAAGAATCTTTCGATAAACGTAAAGATAAGTCCGATAAGCGCACCGAGTCCTATCGAAAGAATAACCTCAAGAATAGGCTCAACAATTGTGGAAATCACAATTTGCCAAGGATTAAGTCCGTCTCCGATTGTGGCGATGGATTTTGCAACGCCGAAGGAAATTGCGAAAAGGACAAGTCCAACCGCGTCATCAAGTGCAACAACGGGAAGGAGCGTTTTCGTAACGGGGCCGCGTGCCTTATATTGCTTTACAACCATCAAGGTTGCCGCAGGAGCTGTTGCTGATGCAACCGCACCGAGAATGATTGCCGCCTCTATCGGGAATAATTCCTTTCCTAAAATGAAGTGCAGGGCGATAAGTCCCACGTCAACGACAACGGTTGTGAACACCGCTTGAAGTATGCCGATTATAGTTGCGGTCTTGCCGAACTGCTTCAAATCATTCATTCTAAACTCGTTACCTATTGAGAATGCGATAAAGCCAAGGGCAACGTCAGAGATAATTTTGAATTTTTCCGTATGTATAACCTCGCCTGTGAAGCCAAGACCCTCAACGCCGAACGCGCCAAGCACAAACGGACCTATCAAAACGCCCGCAATTAAGTATGCGGTAACGGCGGGAAGGTTGCAAAGCTTTGCAAGTCTGGACAAAAGAAGTCCTGCAAAAAGCGCAACCGAAAGAGTAAATAAGATTTCCATTGTGATTTCCTTTATATTTTGATAATTTTTACAAAGCACCAACTATTGTAATACTACTTATTTGTTTTGTCAAGGAAAATTTTCATTTTTTGACAAATTTTCATTTTTGCGTTTTTTCATATTGCTCAAAAGCAAAAAACGGTGAAAGCTTCACCGTTTTTGTAATTATTTACTTTCCTCCGAATTAGGTTTTGCATTTACTGTGCTGCGTTGCCGAACTCCGTGCTTGTTTCATTAATACGGTTTCCTTCCGCATCGTACTCATATTCGTAGATGACACCGCTGCCATCTGTATAGGTATCCGTCCTTTTAATGCAATATCCGTTCTCGTTATACTCATACACCATATTATCCATTTCACCGTATGCAAAGGTGACCGTTGCCTTGCTACTAAGATATTCCCCATCAACGAAGATATACTCGTATTCAGCGACGCTATATACGTTTCCGTCAGCATCGATGACCGTATCCCCGATCAAAAGACCTCTCTCGTCATAATCAACAATGTTTTTGCTTCCGTTTTCCCACAGGTGAGTTATCCTTATGTTGTTTCCGTTTTCGTCGTATTCGCAAATTTGATGTTGACCGTCACTATCCCTAAAATCTTCTTTAACAATATTACCGTTTTCATCATACTCATACACGGAAATCGACCAATAACCGTTCGGGTCGGTTTGCGTTTCCTTAACAACCATTTCGTCCTCGTTGTATTCGTTGACCACCACGACGCCGCTTATATCGGTGTAGGTTAATTTAACGAGCTTTCCGTTTTCATCGTATTCTTCAACTGTTACGTTTTCACTTTCGTCAGTGTACGTTTCCTTAATCAAATTTCCGTTTTCATCGTATTCATACTGATATGAGTACGTACTGCCGTCGGCGCTGACGCATGTTCTTTTAATACGGTTTCCGTTTTCGTCATATTCGTAAAGCTCGGTATCCTCTAACGTTCCGTCAAAGCTATAATCTTCCTTCTTTAACACGTTGCCGTTTTCGTCATTGGTGTAAAGCGTGTATTCATCAAGGGTGCCGTCGCCGTCAATATCTTCTGTTTTAACCAAAAATCCGTTTTCGTCATAATGATAGAGCGTATAAACGAGAAGCTCTCCTTCGAAGTCATAAAGGCTTTCCTTTAATAAGTCGCCGTTTTGATTATACTCAACTAAGAAATAATCCATAAGCTCACCGTCACCGTCATAATTCTCGGACTTGATAACGTCACCGTTTTCGTTGTGGTAATTTTCGAAATAAAAGATTATCTCTCCCTCTTCGTAAGTAATTTCTTTAATAAGAAATCCATCCGAATTATAAAGGTCAACGATGGCACTTGTTTCGATTTTGCCGTCTTGCTTTACGGTGTATTCCACACCGCACTCACAGGTGTACTCACCGTTAAGGACGTGCTTTTCCTTGCTGTTCTCATCGAGCTTTTCGCACATTGAACACATCATATAGTGGTAATGATCGTCATAACCCGCAGCGGTATAGCTATGCTCAATAAGGCTGCCCGATTTTACAGCTCCGCAGCCCTCACAAGATTCGGGAGTAGTGCAGGTCGCACCCTTCCAGCTATGCTCTGCTGTTGTTTCTCTCTCCTTGCCGCAGCTATGGCAGCTACTGTCGCAGTCGCCGTAATAATTATGCTCGGCGGTGACTTCTCTTTCCTCGCCGCACTTATCGCAGATTTCATCGCAATCGCTTAAGTAAGAATGCTCGCATTTGCCGCAAGAGGCAAACATAACGCTCAACGAAATGAGCATTACTATAATTGTTAGTATTGTTATTGATTTTTTCATAATGTTTTCTCCTCCAAATTATGTTTTACTTTCAAGATATGCAAGCATATTGTCAATTATCTGCTTGGCGAGTGCTTCGAAGTCGAACTCTTTTACAAATTTTATTGCTTCCTCTATTTTTTCTCTCGGTATTTCATATAAAAGGAAGGTGTTTTCAAGAAAGGCTCTTACCTTTCTGTCCATTGTAAAGTATATGCCGCAGGGGCGCGTCATATAGTTACGCATTATGCCTGCCGAGGCAAGCTCCTTTTCGTAAAACTCGCCCTGTGTATAATTCGGATATTGCTCACCGAATATTTCGGCTAACTTTTTCGTTATCTTAGTATAGATTATGTCAGAGGACGCCTCAAGTGAATAAGACAAGGAATAAAGCTCCCTTATATGCTCGCTTGACTCCGCCATATATAGCTGTAACGTTGTTTCCGCCGCATAAAAAAGAATTTTATCGTCCGTTTTGCCCTCAAGCAGCCTCTCGGTAAATTCAAACTGCCCGTCAAGGACAAAGCCCACAAGCTCCGAAAGAATTGCTTCCTTATTCTTAAATGCAAACGCGAGCGAGCCGTAATTCACCCCCGACATAGCGGCAAGCTCCCTAAGCGTCGTATTCGTATAGCCCTTTGCCAAAAAAAGCTTAGCCGCGGCGTGCAACACCTTCGACTTCACTCTTTCACTCCTTGAATGTATCGTTTTTTCAAGCATTTTATTATTCGCTCCTTCAATTCTATATCGTGATACAGTTTTCATTTAGATTGTAGCATACTGCTGCAAAAATTGCAATAGGAAATGAAAATTTTTCTAATTTTTTAAAAAAAGCAACGGTATATATAAATGAAAGAAACACAGCTATAATACTTATTTTACCAATTATATTTTCGTATCATTGCACCATAATAATTACAGAGCGTTTGCGACTCGAAAATTGTTCGGCGAGTGAGCAGTTTTGGGAAGTTGCCAATGCTCGATAATATAGATTACGAACAGGAGTTTATTATGTCTAAGAACAACATCTCAGTTCCCGAAGCTAAGGCAGCACTTGACCAGTTCAAGATGCAAGCCGCAAGCGAGGTAGGCGTAACTCTTAACCAAAACGGCTACAACGGTAACCTCACTTCTAAGCAAGCAGGCTCTATCGGCGGTCAGATGGTTAACAATATGAACCCCGTACGAACTATGAGATTTGAACGTCATAACCGCATATCGCAAGGACACAAGATAACCGTTAAGTACGCGTTTTCCCTTACGGTATAAGGCTTTGATGAAATAAACGTACGGAGGAACAAAGAAAATGAAGGACATCAAAACCATTTACGAACAGCTCGGAGGTACATACCGCGAGGAAAACGGCAGCCTCGTTCCCGATATGGAACTACCCGAACAGAAGCAAATCGGCAAATACGGACGGATGCACCTTGACTACCTCAAGCAACACCGTCGCGGAAGGTACTCCGTCCTGCTCGGTGAAGGACGGCTCAACGCCTACCTTGCCGACATAGACGAACAGGCACACGAAATGCTGTCCTCTCTGACGGTAGAGCTTGCCAAGACTCAAGGCATTGACGAACAGCTCAAGGAGACCGATCAAATGCGGTGGGTGCAGATGATGAACAATGTCAGAGCGCAAGCGGAGGAAATCGTACTAAAAGAGCTTGTGTTTGCCTGCCAAGAAGAAAGAAAAGCCATAGACGAATTACTGTCCGAGCTACAAAAGGGCGAGGATAGTGCCAAAGCCGAGGGATATATTGATTTGCCTACGGTTGAGAAATCTCTGTAAGAATAATAAGGAAGAAATCGCTGTCCTTCGGGATGGCGATTTTTTCATTGACACTCCACTTTTTGATGAAACACCTTGATTTATTCACATTTTTATGATATAATAATATAATCAATTATTTACAATCTAAAATCATCGTCAAAGGAGGTGTGACTATATGCAATGGACATATGGAGCGTTGTTTTTGCTTTCGCTGTCGCTGTTACCATTATACTTTCTGTTCGTGCGTAAAAAGCAGAACGAGCCGTGGCTGTTATTTTTGTTCGCTTGCGTAG
>JAGALA010000022.1 GCA_017625935.1 Clostridia bacterium | reverse complement strand
TGCTGTTTCCACAAGATAATTTGTCGCTTTGGAATTCACGCAAAACAGGCACACTTAGGTTTGATAACTCATACTCTCCAATACAAGGCTCAATCTGCGTTCTTATGATTTCCTCATAACGCAGAAATGTCCTGTGCTTCAGGGCATAAATTTGCTTTTCATTCATCCATTTGTTTAAGATTTCTTTGTACTTCATAGAAAAATCTCCTCTCATTTATTGATAAGGAGATTTTATCATATTCTTTTGGAAAGCATAGATACCAGCCCTTGAAGACGTTTCGGGGAGAAATAGTACAACAGGCGGTCGGGGTATTCGCAAAATCGCAAGAGAGTCTTTTTTTCGCCGTTTTTTGCGTTCGGCATACAAATGGAATAGCGAAGCCCGTTTGCAAATTCTGGTAGCTTTTCAAGAGCCTTGATGGATTGGTAAAACTCGTATGTAGGGTTAGTCGCTGAAAACAGCATAAAGACACTTTTTGTCTTTGGTTTTCCTCTGTCTAATTTCATAATAGCACTTAATAGTTCAAAGGCATTCTCGATACGGGGTGTGCCTTTTCTTCGTTCCATAGTATACGGATTCAAAACAAAGCCAGCATTTGAGAAGCCTATATAGTGTGCCTTTGTGTTGAATGGTAATGCTTTCAAGGCTTTTTGATAGCCTATGAGAGCTTTTTGTATTTTAAGCTTTTCGCTTTCTGTGATGTTCATTGAACAATCGATTATAAAATAGAGATTGATAATCATAAATCTGTCCTTTCTTTTATTTTCCCCATTTCCCCAAATTCCCCAATTTTTTTGAGGACTAATGGAACGAAAAAAGCACCCTAAGCTCAATGCTTAGAGTGCATTTTCCATTGAAATGGTGGAACTGGCGAGAGTCGAACTCGCGTCCGAAAATCACTTGACATAACTTTCTCCGTGGGCAGTTAATCTATTGGAATTTCCCCTACAAAACGCCGATTAACAGGCTTTTATTCGGGTATTGTCTTAATGCTTGATTGATACAGACAAAACTCTCAATTCAAGTTCACCTCTGATGTTACGCTCAGTCTTAGGTCGAGGTACTCCCAAGAGGAACGGGTGGTGCATTGACCACAGCACTGCCGCTAATCGCTCCCAAAGGAGCAATTAGTTAGGCAGCCATAGCAACTTTATTGTTGTCGTTTATTATTTAAGTTTAGCCATTATAAGGGATTAGCCAGCCCTCCACGCTTATCATATCTCACAATCCCCGTCGAAACCTTTACAGTCCCATATAGGATTTTGTGTTTCAATTATATATTATTCTTGACACTTTGTCAATAACATATTTCTTTATGCCAAAATTTTTATTTTTTAAATCACTTGTGAAATTTCCCCAAATCCCCAAGATTTTCACAGGACACAGGAAAACGCTTGGAAATCAAGGGCTATTTCTAAATTTTGATATAGAATTTCTTTTCGTGCCCTTGAAATTCCCGAAAAACGACCGTTTTTTGAGAATTTTCAAAAACTCGCCTGTCTCATCCCACCCCGCCCCCAAGCAAGCTTTTTTGTTTATACAGACAAAGCTTTTATCTGTTTACCCCTTTCGGGGAGAGCCCAAGTTTGCCCAACTCTACCAAACCACTTGAAAACTAAGGAAGGGAGCGAACTCCCCTGAAAGTCAAGGATTTGAAATAGCATTAAAAGGTAAAGAATTTGGTGTTGCAATCGAAACTTGCATAGAACGATTAGGTGTTTTTCATTTCGGGCTTGGAGAACAATGGGTTTTGCTCTTGAAAATGAAAAATTCGCCCCTAAATGCTGGTCTTCAAGCATTCGGGACGTAGGTACAGTTGGTGTCCTCGGCGGGAGTCGAACCCGCGTCCGAAAACCACTTGATATGAATTTCTCCGTAGGCAGTTAATCTACAAGTTTTCCCCTGCAAAGCGCCGATTAACAGGCTATTTACAGAGTATTGCCTTATTGCTTGATTGATACAGACAAGACTCTCAATTCAAGTTCACCTCTCGCGTTACGCTCAGTCTTGGGTCGAGGTACTCCCAAGAGGAACGGGTGGCGCATTTGGCCACAGCACTGCCGCTAATCACCCCGAGGGGCAATTAGTTAGGCAGCCATAGCAACTTTATTGTTGTCGTTTATTATTTAAGTTTAGCCATTATACGGGATTAGCCAGCCCGCTACGCTTATCATATCTCACAGTCCCCGTCGAAACCATTACGTACCCATATTCTAATTTTTGTTGCCATTTTTTATGGTCGTCTGAGATTCCGCTTCGCTATATGAGGCGGCGGGAGCAAGCCCCCGCCCTACATAAATTGCCTTTAAATATTAATACATTATGATACCGAAGCCCTCGCCTGTTCTGCCGCCGTCGAGCAAGTATTGCTTATAGGCGCGGCGCATGCTTGTGTTTTCGGGGTAATCGTTTACGTTGCCTGTGTAGTCCATATCGAAAAGACGCCAAGCATCGTTATATTCGCCCTCCTTGTCGTGTGAATCCCAGGTTACATCAAACTCGTGAATGAATCTGTATGTATTTGAATGCTTTGGGAAAACCTCAAGAGTTGCGGTGTAAAGGAGCCAGCTATGGCACACGAAAACAACCTGCTTGTTTGGAATTTCGTCAATGAAGAATTTTGCCGCCTGTGCGTATGCATCGTCGGTTGCTTCCTTGGTTACGGGTGTTTCGCTTCTTGGAATGTGAACGCCGATAACCTTGTCACCCTTTACGAGCTTTTTGCCGTTCTTTTCGTAGTCCTCACCGTTATAGGTTGACATTTCAAACTGCAATCTGCCGAGGGCAAAGCGAGTCATATCGAAAAATCCCGGGAACCACCAAGCAACAAATGAGCCGATAATATTCTTAACTAATTTGCATTCCTCAAGCTTGTATCTTAAATCAAGCATTGAATCGTGATAGATTTGCTCGGAAATTCCGCGCTCGTCATAAAGCTCCTTTAAGTGCTTTGAGAGACACATAAAAATGAGAAGCCCCGAGGTATATGGATGCACGCCTGCATCTGTGCCTGCGCTTTGAGCCTTCACCAAAACGTCCTTGTAATAATCAATATGGATTGATTTTTCGTAATCCGCTATGATTTTATTAAAGGTTGAATTTGCATCGCGGTGGCTTGCGATTTTTTCGTACTCGCTCAGCAAAAAGCTTGCATCGCTCTCCTTGTAATCAAAATCAACTAAAAATTGCTTCAAATATTCCTTCATTAGTCTATGCCGCCTTTCATTGTTCTTTCCATCATTCTGTTTGCGTCGCGCTTGGCATCGCTTTCGCGCTTATCGTATAGCTTTTTACCCTTGCAAAGACCGATTTCAACCTTCACGCGTGAGCCCTTGAAATAGAGGGACAAGGGAATTAACGAATAGCCGTCTCGGGTTAAATAGCCGTTTAGCTTCATAATTTCCTTTTTGTGCATAAGTAGGCGCTTGTGGCGGAGTGGGTCCTTATTAAAGACGTTACCCTGCTCATAGGGACTGATATGCACGCCGAGCGCAAGAAGCTCTCCTGCATAAACCTTGCAAAAGGAGTCCTTCAGATTGACCTTGCCTGCGCGCAAGGATTTAACCTCCGTGCCGAAAAGCTCAATGCCCGCTTCGTACTTTTCTTCAACAAAATAATCATGATACGCTTTTTTGTTCTGAGCGATGATTTTTATGTTCTTGTCAGCCATTTCGGTCTCCTTTCATTATTTTTAGGTTAAGATGCAACCATAGAAAAGTATATCATATTATTTTTAATTTTTCAATAGCATAATTTGTCGGAATTGACAAAAATGAAGGTTTATGGTAAAATTATTAAAAAACGCAGGAGGGACATATGGAATACGAGATTATCAGGTCGAAAAGGCGCACGGTGTCCCTACAGGTTAGGCGCGACGGAAGCGTTTTGGTGCGCGCACCGCTAAGAGCAAGCGAAAAAGCAATTGACGAGTTTGTTTTAAAGCACGAAAATTGGATAAAAAACAAGCAAGAAATAGCGAAAAACAGACACATCCCCGAAGATTTTTCAGAAAACGAGGTTAAGGAGCTAAAAAACAAGCTCAAGGAAATTATAACGCCGATTTTGGAAAAATATTCAAATATAATGGGTGTTGAGCCCATCAAGGTTTCGATAAATTCGGCAAAAACGAGGTTTGGCAGCTGCTCGTCAAAGAAAACACTTAATTTTTCGTATCGGCTCGCGCTCTACCCGTATGAAGCAATTGAATACGTTTGTGTGCATGAGCTTGCACATCTAAAGGAAATGAACCATTCAAAAAAATTTTGGCAAATTGTCGCTTCAATTTTGCCAGACTACAAAAAGCGAAAGGAATTACTGAAAAAATAGTATGAACATAGTAATTTTAGATTATAAAACGCTCGGTGACGACTTAGACCTTAGCGGTGCTGAAAAATTCGGCAAGGTGATAAAATATGCGACAAGCACGCAAGATGAAGCCAAGGAAAGAGTGCGCGAAGCGGACGTAATTATAGTAAATAAAGTAAAAATGACCGAGGACGTGGTTGAAAACGCACCAAATCTAAAGCTGATTTGCGAAACGGCAACGGGGTATGACAATATAGATATTGCGTACTGTGCGCGCCGTGGGATAAGGGTTGCGAATACCCCTGCCTACTCTTCTGCGTGTGTAAGTCAGGTGACTGTTTCAATGGCACTTTCACTTATAACGCACCTAAATGAATACAGAAATTTTGTGCATAACGGCTCTTATCAAAAAAGTGTAAGCGCAAATATGCTTGAGCCGATTTATCACGAGGTCGAATGTCTTACTTGGGGCATCATTGGCTTTGGCAATATTGGGCGCAAGGTTGCAGCGGTTGCAAGTGCGCTCGGATGCAAGATTTTAGTAAATAAACGTCACCCTGTGTCTGATTTTGAGTGTGTTGACCTTGATACCATACTTGAAAAATCCGATATAATTTCAATCCACTGCCCTCTTTCAAACGAGACGCGCGGAATGATTGGCAAGGAGCAGCTTGAAATGATGAAAAAAAGCGCTATTATAATTAACGTGGCGCGCGGTGCTATATGGGACGAGGAAGCAGTTGCAAACGCAATCCTTGACGGCACAATTGGCGGTATGGCTTGTGACGTGTTTTCTAAGGAGCCGCTACCAAAGGAGCATCCGTTTAACAAGATTTTAGACAAGGAAAACGTAATCTTAACACCGCATATGGCTTGGGGCTCTTACGAGTCACGAACAAGATGCTTTAACACTGTGCTTTCTAATATCGAGGCATACCTTGACGGACGTGAGCAGAATTTTGTAAAATAATTTATTTTGATGCAAAAGCCGCACCTTGGAAACAGGGTGCGGCTTTGTGTTTGCTATTATGATAAATAACCGTTTTGATAAAGTGCGTTTGCAAATTCGTCTGTGATTTTATAATAATCAGAGTCCCAAACGTATTGGAGATAGAGCTCTCCGTCGATGGAAGCAATTATTACATAATATGTAAACATCGGGAAGTCCTCAAGATGAATACTACGGAAGGTGTACAGGTCGTACGCTTTATCCCGTGTTTCGCGATAAGGAAATATCTCACCTGTTATGACGTCGTTTATTCTAAAGGAAAAGGAATCGCTTATAACAGCGTTATTGTTCATTATCATCTCGTCGATGTCCATTCCCTCCTTCACCCAAAGCTGACCGTTTCTTATAAGATAAATGATTGTTGGGTTATCATAGGAGTCAGCATAAAAGACATCAACGGCAGCCAAAATATAACTGCGCGGTAGGGTTGCAATTTTGACGCAATTGTCAGAGTTGAAATCAAGTATATTAATTTTTCCGTTATTATTTCGTTCTTCAACGTATCTCATTTCTTTATAAATGATAACGTTTTCCTCGCCCTCGGCAACTGTTATCGTGCCCTTTGGAGAAAGCTCACGCCAGAAGCGACCGTAATGCGG
Organism: Clostridia bacterium; assembly: GCA_017625935.1. GTDB lineage: Bacteria > Bacillota > Clostridia > Oscillospirales > CAG-272 > RGIG2000. The sequence continues at coordinate 11,465 of JAGALA010000022.1, read as the reverse complement.
CCACGCTTCGCTGCAAGAGGTCATAAACAGACAACTCAAAACAATAGCAAAAACGATTGCAAAAATTTTAACAAGCTTTCTTCTGTTTTTCATAAACCCACCGCCTTTCTAATGTTAGAATATCAGATTAATTTTGTAAAAGCAAGAATTGGAGCTTATTTATTGCTCATTTGTGATTTTCCTATCCTCAATATCCAAAATTAGATCCTGATATGGCATTGTGAATCTATATTCTATATAGTCCTTATGTATAGCATACGGTTCTATTTCTCGAGGTCCAACAAAAAGCTTTCTTTCATATCCGTCATTCGGATGCTTCACTTGTACGGCAATTTCATTTCCACCGATATAGGTGCTATTTGGCACGTTATAAAACAAGCTCTCGATCTCAGTATCGTCATCAATCCATTTTGAATCGAATTTTCTATAATCGTCTAAGCAAACGTAATATTCAATTGGTCCGTTTGTTAAAAACTTAACTTTGTATAGAGGAATTTCAATTTTTTCACCCGTTTCCTCAAAAACAACCTCGACGTAATCCGCAAAGTTGTGCGTATCGAGCGGTAGCGCGCCTGCGTCAACGGTTAAAGAAATTTCCTCGCTTGGGGATGAGCCGTTTTTGACGTTTATTCCAATTTCGAAGTATTCAAGCGGTGCGTGTGTGCCTGTTGGACCGCCAAACTGCTTTATTTCATATTTTTCGCCCGAGTCGGATTCAACGATTTGCGGTAATTTGATAAAAATTTCTCCATTTGATGTTGAATCCACAATATAGCTTGCACCGCGCAAGCGTGCAGTTCCCTTTCTGTTATTAAGCCCTGCATAATATGAAGCTAAGCCGTTTTCGTACGGCTCGTCGAATTTTTTTATAACCTCGCCGTCTTTATAAAAGCACGAGGACATACAGCCGGAAAGAATTGTTACTGTTATCAAAAGCATAGCTACTAAAATAATTGTTTTGATTTTTGTTTTCATAAGCAATTTCTCCTTTATTGACGTAAATATTATACTCTTGATATTATTAGAAATTAAGCTTCGTTATTTGTTTTCACAATTTTAATTTCAGTTACCGTATTTTCATAAAACATAGTTCCCGAGAGCTCCTGCGAAATAAACGTGTTTTCGTCTATGAGTTCTCCGCGTGCGAAAAAAATTTCTTTTTCCTGTTCTTCCGAAGCATCGTAAATACGTAGCGTTACGTTGATTGGCGTTATAGCTGTGAACTCCATTTTGATGGGAATAACGGTACCGTTCACCATCCATTCACCCTTTTGCGCTTCAAAGTCATACCAAAAGCTTTGAGAGTCTTCTTTGTAAATCTTATCGTTCATATTGAAAAAATCAATATAGGTTTGAGAAACCCAGCTGAAATAAAAATCCAAGTCCTTATCAACGGAAAATGTAATCGGAATTTTTTCTTCGGTTTTTGGATTTATAAGATATGATGAATTCATAACACCCTTTTCAAAGCTGTACGTATGGTTGCAGGAGCTTGAATGAATATGGTCTTTTTCATCAGGATCAAATATTTCAATATTGCAAACAAGTCCGCCATCGCCATTTCCAAACATCGATGGTTTAATGTAGTGTTCCAAATAAACTGCTTCTGTTCTATCTCCCTTTACCCATTCGCCATAGTAATTAAATTGAGAATTACTACTAAACAGAATACGAATATATTCATTTTCGGATATTGTATAAACAATTACACAGTCATCATCGGGCATTTCCAAGTCCTCAAGTGGCGTTTGGTGGCAAGAGGCAAAAACAAATACAAGCACTATTAACGAAACGATTACTGCGATTAATTTAATGTTTTTCATCTTCTGCTCCTTTTTTAGCTTTTTTCTTGTTTACAATCTGATATATCAATACAGGGAACAAAAATACCCAGTACAATGGAAAAATCAAGTATTTTAGAACGATAAAGCCATCAAGAAAGAAGGAAAACACCCAAACGTTGACGCAAATCGGGAGTAAGGCAAGCGAAATTCCAAGGAACACCTTGCACCACACCGGCATATCGGAAAATTTGGCTGTATTGCCGCTTGCTTTGTTTTCCTTTCCAAGCTTAATATTTAATAAAAGCATCATACCGACAACAAAAACAAGCACGCCTAAGCTGAAAATGATTTTAAGTGCTACTATGGCGAGAATAACGCCAACTATTTTTGATTCCGTAAGTGCAAGAATAAATACTAATAAAGAAAATTCAAAAACAAAGGAATGTAGGAATGATATAAACGAAGCAAGCGTTCCTATTTTTAATGCTCTTTTGAGTCCTTTTGAATATATTTGCTCACTTGGAGACGGAATTGTTCTGAATACACAATAAAAAATAATCAGTGCGGTAGTGGAAACAACAAATGCAAATATGTATAAAACCAAACCAATGGCACCTATTACACCGTCACCTATATCAAAGCCCGCAACGACGAAAAAGAACTCCGCTATTAAAAGAGGCAGCATAACAGAAATCGCGAGTACTATTGAAAACAAAACTGCGAATTTCTTTTTTTGAGATGATAAGTATTTTTGGATTTTCTCAATTTCATCATTCTTCTCAATACGCTCACACGCGAAAAGCTCCTCAACGGTGATTTCAAATATTTCTGCGATTTTGGGTATTAGGCTTGTGTTTGGCTTTGCGCTTCCGTTTTCCCATTTTGAAACCGCCTTGTTTGTAACCCCGAGCATTTCTCCAAGCTCGGACTGAGAAAGCCCTTTTTCTGTTCGTAATTTGCAAATGAAATTGCCGAATCTGTAATCGTTCATGTTGTCGCCTCCTTTGTTTTACAGCTTAATTATATCATTTCCCTTTCTCACTTTTCAAGGTGCGCGCTATCTCTTTTTGGTAGAACATTGATTTTTAATCAATTCTAACGAAAAAAGACGGGGAAAATCCCCAAAAAACCACACCTCATCCACCGCAGGTCTACTTTAGCAGTGCACAAAAATCCCTCAGTCACTTCGTGTCACTTCGTGACAGCTCCCTTTACAAAGGAGCCCTCTTTGTCGAAAGCGGCATTTCCACTCGCAGGGGAAATTGCCTCAAGGTGAAGGCAATGTTAAAGCCGCACCTTTTTGGGTGCGGCTTTTTATGAATGTGAATTTGACGATGTTAAGTCATTGGTGAATCATTTGCAATAACCGAACCGCCCTTTTCGTAAACGAAATAGGTGTAGCCGTCAAGCGCATATTTTACGCAAATATATTTATCGGTAATTATGATGCGGTCTATGCTTGAAAACTTATATATTTCAGTTTGTTTTTCTGTTTCAAAATCAACGTAACTAAGCTTGCCGTTGAAGCTGAGAATGTAAGCTCCGTTTTCGTCAAAATCTATTATTTGTGCTCCCTTTTTGTTGTACTCAAAAACAGTATTGAATTCCTTTGTTTCTAAATTGTATGAAAAGATTTTTGTTTCGCTTATGCCTCTAATTAAAGGGTTGCCGCGCAAAAAATCTCGGGAATTGCTTCCTGCGGTGGAAAACCAAATCTCATTTCCCATAGGTTTTGCAATGCCTTCTATCGTATAATAGCTTCCATTGGACTTATCCTTGTATATCTCTTCACAAAATTCCAAAATTGCTTGACCCTCTAAGTCTGCATCTTCTTTTTGAATTGAGCCAAATCTATCCCATATACATCCCGAACCGGTCCAAAGCACGCAGAAATCAAAAAATTCAATGTCGGTTGCTTTGATATAATATTCCTTTTGCATTTCTGCTTTTGTGAGCGCCTCGCCAATGCGTGAGCGCTCAATTTCCTTGCCGTCGTAACCGTAAGTAATTACATATTCATAATATAGTACGGAGCTTGAATTTTCAGGATAAACTCGTAAAAATGTATATTGATTGAGCGAGGATTCTCCAAATTCATATTTATAAACGTTTTCAATATCGGAATAAAAATAAGCAACTCCCGGTATAGTAGCGTCATCGTTTATTTTTAGATAATGAACGGTGCCGTCAATTTTATTTATCAACCTATTTTCTATAACCAACCATTTATCATTTTCAAATGTCTGTTCCGTTTCTACATTAGGCATTGTTAATCCTTCGTACAAAAAAGAACATGATGAAAGCAATAATATCATTGATAACATAAGCAATATTATAGTAATAATTCTTTTCATAACACCGCCACCCTTATATATTCTCTGCCTTTTGTTTATCTGTTGTAAGATTCGATTTCTTTGCGAAGCAAGGTATCAGAAATTGAAATTTGTTGAATGAACAATTTTACAATTTTCTCTAAGTTACTATTTGCTGAATAGTCTCCGCGGCAAACATAATTTACTCTTTCGTCCTCAAAAAGGAAGCTAACCTTTTCCTTTTGTCCCGATGGGTAAATTGCAATTGATTTTCCACCCTTTTCCTTAACGAGCGTCATACACGGAATGTCGGTAAGACCGTCACCCAAATACATAATATTCTCAAATGGAATTCGATGCGCCCCGAGTCGCGAGTTGACCTTGACATCGTCCGTTCTTTTAAGCACGCCCTTAGAAATACGGAACAAGAACTGCGTTTTTGAAGTATAGTTTATAGTTACCTTGGGCCATATTGCTATGCCGTCGTCACCGTATAAAAATTCGCAGCCGTAAATTTCCTTAAATTCCTTTGCTATCGAGGTGCCCTCGATAATTTCCTTGTTTCCGCTTGAAACAATGTAGTGCTCTACCTTAACGCCCAGCTCCTCAGCATATGAATTTATACGTGAAAACCAAGTGGTAACGCCGTCGTAAAGCTTTACCTCCTTGCCGAGCTTTTGAAGGTATTCCTTTGTAAGCGGTATTCCCTTTTCCTTGCACTTTTCAATCATAACGTACATATAGGAAAGGATTTTTTCCATACCCGTTTTTTCTGTCAATGCTTTTGTTGACCCCCAAAACGTATCGGGGTCCATATCGACAGCGGGAATAAAGCTGAAATTTTGCATATCGTCAGTTGATAGCGTTTTATCGAAATCATAAACGAGCCCAACGATAGGTTGCTTTTTTGGCATAATTATCACCTCTTTATTTTAATATAGCATATTTTTATATGAAATGCAAGGTGGAAATATAAACGTAGTGAAACAAACTCAGAAGATTGCAATTGAAAATCACTCGCAACGCGAGTGTATGTAATCTGCGACTTGTTGCAGTATGCAAACAATGAACATTGAATGTAATCCGTCGAAAGACGGTATGGAATCAAGACCGAAGGTGATTATATACCGCCTAATGGCAAAAGACATACCCGACAGAGTCAGGATTCCATACACGCTAAAGCGTGATTCCATACTAAGCCCTTCGGTCTTGAATAAAAAATACTGCAGAAAATTACTTTTCTGCAGTATTTTTTGGTGCGGGTGACAGGGGTCGAACCTGCATGTCGGAGACACTAGATCCTAAGTCTAGCGCGTCTGCCAATTCCGCCACACCCGCATATTTTGAGCGTTACAAGAGCAACGCTCATATTATACAATAATTGTTTTGATTTGTCAATACCTAAATTACCGAAAGAACGATGCCGCATATAATTAAAAGCGCGCACAGTATGCGGTAAACAACGTGCTTTTCCTTATATAGGATTCGCCCGAGTAAAATGGTTGCGATAACCGAAACCTGCTGTATCAAGGTCATTGTAATAACTTGGCTGTTTGGGTTACTGTTTGCAATGAAAAGCGCCTTATCCGCAAGCATAAAAAGTACGCTCAAAATGTAAATATACGGACACGTGAGGCACCTTTTTGCATTTATCTTCTCTTTTTTGAAGATAAATCTAACCAAGATATAAAGCCCGTAAAGCGCGGTGAGATAAAGCATATACCAAAATTGCATTTGGGCATCATTTAACAGTTCACCACTAAAAAACCACTTATCAAACGATTCAGAAAGCGTAAATTTATCGATAACCCACGATAGACCGTTGAAAAGACAAGAAATAACGATGAGCGGCATTGCTTTATAGGTCGTTTTCTCGCTTGATTTTTTGTCCTTTTTGAAATTAACCACCGTAACGCCGATAAGGACGAGCACCATACCGATGCCCTGCCAAAGACCGATAGTTTCGCCAAGGAAAATCATACCGAGAACGATAGCAAAAAGCATACGCCCCATATCTAAAACGGAATATAAGCTTATGGGTAGCTTTTTTATTGCGGTCATAGCACAAAGCCAAGCAATAAAAATCATTATTGCTTTTATCAAAATAAACAGGTGATACTGTATATTTACTTGAAAAATGCCTTGACCTATCGAAAAAGGAATAGTCAAAACGAAGGCAAAGAGCGTATAGAAGAATAAAACCTCAATTACGCTACACCTTTCCATTGACTTCTTTTTTAAGACCTCTCTTATGCTTTTGCATATGCCGTAAAAAAGAATAAGATATATCCAAAGATGCTCCATTTAGAGAAGGTGAACCCCGTTTTTCAGACACTCCTCGGCGGTTTTTTCTCCCCAATAGGATGACTGAACCTCACCGATGTGCGCTTTACGAAGGAAGTACATACACATTCTTGACTGACCGATACCACCGCCTATTGTATAAGGAAGCTCACCGTTTAAGAGTGCTTTATGATAATCAAGCTCTGCCCTTTCCTCACAGCCTCTTTCCTTAAGCTGAGCCTTGAGTGCTTCCTCATCAACTCTTATACCCATTGAGGAAAGCTCAAGCGCGATATCAAGCACGGGATAGTAAACGATAATGTCGCCGTTTAACGTCCAGTCGTCATAGTCGGGCGCGCGTCCGTCGTGAATCTTGCCCGATTTTAATTTGCCGCCGATTTGCATTATAAATACAGCGCCGTGCTCCTTTGCGATCGCCTTTTCTCTTTCCTTTGAGGTAAGCTCGGGGTACATATCCTCAAGCTCCTGCGAGGTAACGAAGAAAATATCGTCAGGGAGCATTTTCCCAATGAAATCATACTCGTAGACAATATAGTTTTCTGTGTGCTTAAGTGTATCGTATATAATTTTTACGGTCTTTTTAAGTGTTCTCTCTGTGCGCATTTCCTTAGTGATGATTTTTTCCCAGTCCCATTGGTCAACGTACATAGAGTGAATATTGTCGGGCTCCTCGTCGCGGCGAATTGCGATCATATCCGTGTATAAGCCCTCGCCAACGCAAAAGCCATAGTCCTTTAGGGCAACTCTTTTCCATTTTGCAAGAGAATGAACAATTTCAAGCCCTGCTCCGTCAACGGTATCAAAGCTGACAGGACGCTCAAACCCATTTAAGTTATCGTTAAGACCGCTATCGGTTGAAACAAACATTGGCGCTGACACACGTGTCAAATTGAGTCCTATTGCCAAATCTCTTTCAAAGAAATCCTTTACCTTTTTGATTGCCAATTGAGTTTGTCTTATATCGAGCAATGATTTATAGCCGTTTGGAATGTATAAGGACATACTGCGCCTCCTTAAAATATGAATATGAATAAGTATATCACACGCTCTACACTTTTTCAAGGACTTTTAGGCGAAAAAAGCGCAAAAGTTTAAAATATTTTAATTATTTATTTATATATAAAATATTGACATATAATTGGCGTTCTGTTATAATATATATGTGCAATTTTACCTAAAAGGAGATAATTATGAAGCAGATTTGCAGCAAAATTACTTTAGCTTTCATATTTTCACTTATTTTGCTTATTTCGATGTTCGCTATTTGCGCTTTTGCAGTTACGCCATCGGACGGCGATATAACCTGGAAGTACACCTTAAATGAATCGGATAAAACCGCGACAATTACGGGAATTACCATTAACGAGGATAAAACGGCTAAGTTTGATATTCCTTCAACGCTCGAAATTGAAAAGAACGGCGAAATCGTATCGTATACGGTAACCGGCATTGCAAACAGCGCGTTTAACAATAATAAGAAGGTTTTTGGCAAGCTCACCATTCCAAATACCGTTAAGGCAATTGGAAGCAGTGCGTTTGCGGGTACTTATGTTTTGGGAAATATTGTAATTCCCGATAGTGTAACCTCAATCGGCGACAGTGCGTTTGCAAACTGTGTTGGCATTTACAGCGTTAAGCTTCCTGAAACATTGACAAAGCTTAACCAATCTGTATTCTTCCAATGCTATTCACTTGTTGAAATTAACACAAGTCACGTAAAGACCTTTGGAGATAAATGCTTCTATGACTGCCGTTCGTTAGTCAAGGTGGATATCACCGAGACCGCGGAATCAATTGGAAGCCAAGCCTTCTATAACTGTGATTCCTTCTCCGGTACATACGACCTTAGCGTTGTTGAAAGCGTAAATCTTACTGCGTTTAACAACTGTGACAGAATTACAGGATTTGTTATTCCAAACACTACAAGCGGAATTTTATCTCTTTTCAGCGGATGCATTAACTTAAAGGAAGTAAGCGCAAGCAAGTCAAATACAAGCTATACCTCCATTGACGGCGTGCTTTTCTCCAAGGACAGAAAAACTCTTGTTTTCTTCCCGTACGTAAAGAGTGCATCATCTTACGTAGTTCCGAGTGAGGTAACAACAATCGGTGCAAATGCGTTTAGCTACACCGCCAAGCTTGACAGAGTTATCCTTCCTGAGACAATTGTTTCTATTGAAAAATCTGCTTTTAGTAATTCATATATTAAGGATTTCTATATTCCTGACAGCATTACGGAAATCAAGGGCGACACGTTCAAGGGCTGTTCACAGCTTGAATGGGTTGTTATCGGTGCGGGTGTTAAGGCATCAAGCTTTGATGCGTTCAACGGCACTAATACAAATTTAACTGTTTACTCGAAGAGCGACAAGGTTTCTCGTCCAAACGGAGTAAGAAAGTTTGTTCTTGCTTCCGAATATCAATGCATCGACCACAAATACGGTTATCTTGACGTTGCACCTACCTGTGAGGAATACGGCTATAACAAATGTGTAATTTGCAATCGTTTGGCATACGTTAAGGAGCTTGGACACACAGGTCCGATTCTTGAAAAGGTTGGACTTTCCTGCACTACAGACGCTTATTCTCTTGTTAAATGCACAACCTGCAAGCAAGAGGTTAAGATGATTACACAAACCGCCAAGGGACACACCTCTTATTTTGTTACTGTTCTTCCTACTGACACTACCCCGGGATACGTAATCGGAAATTGTGCAGTATGCAGTGAAACATATCTTGTGAGCTTCACTCCACACAGTGACGTTCGTTGTAAAAAGCACACATATACAAACATTGACATCAGCGTTGCGGGCTGTAAGACAAACGGATTACGAATTATCTACTGTCAAGACTGCGGATTGTTCGCAAGAGAGGTTGTCACTCCAAAATCAACCTGTAATTTTGTTGAAACAGAGCAAATTCAGTCAACCTGTACATTAAACGGTCAATTGGTTGAAACCTGTACGATTTGCGGTACGGAAAGACACACCAAATTAGACCTTGCTCCACACAAGCATTCTTGGTACACAGTTACTCAAAACAAGGGTGTTGAATACAGCTCCTGCAGTGTTTGCGGTACTTTTGAAAGCCGCGAAGTAGACTACTCTGTATTCAATACACTTTTGGCACAGGTTTCAAAGTATTACGAGATTTACTATGCTCCCGATACTGTTGCTATGCTCAAACCAATTATGGACAACAAGAACTTGAACCTAACTCAAGAGGCGGTTGACTATAACGCTGCGCTTCTTAGCAGTATTCTTTCAAATGTTAAATATAACGTAAAGGACATCCCCGTTCTCTTTATTGAGAAGGAGGGCTCAATGTCAACGTCCCAATATTCCTCTGCGGTATTTTATATTGCTTACATTGATGCAAAGGGAAATTACCAGGTTGAGGCAATCGAACGTAACGGAGAAATTAAGATTAGAGGTAACTCTACTGCCAATAAGGCGAAAAACCCATATAACATCAAATTTTCAACAAACGTTGACTTATTTGGAATGGGCGCGGGAAAGAAATATTGCGTAATGGCAAACTTCTTTGACCAAACGCTTTTAAGAAATGCAATCGCTATAGAGCTTGCAAAATCACTCGGACTTGACTACACATCAAATTATACAATGGTTGAGGTTTATCTCAACGGTGAAAATGACGGTCTTTATATGATAACGACTCCTGCTGACGTTATAGACGAAAACAGAGTTGACATCAACGAGGAAAGCGATTTCTTGCTTGAGGTTACATCTAACCAAGGCAAGGACCAAGCCAACTACATAATGAATACCAACAATATGCTTGCTCCATTCCAAAATCTAAAACTTGTTGTTGAGGATACGGATAAAATGAGCGGTGAAACATACTCTAAGCTCAATTCACAGTATTGGCAAATCGCTCTTGCAATCTATTCGGGCGATTGGGAATACATTCAAGAATGGGTTGACGTTGATTCAATGGCGAAATACTATATTCTCCACGAATATTTGAAGGCACTTGACTATTGCTACGACTCGACAAGATTCTACTACGAGGACGGAAAGCTTCACGGCGATCCTGTTTGGGACTTTGACTACGGTCTTGGTAACATAGAATTCGGTCTTGGCGGTACGCACGACGGCACAGCGGCAGGCTACCACAATAACGGACAAAACTACGCTGACCTAAGCGAGGGTATATTAAACGATAGCACAACGGGCTATTGGGCTAACTCACAATGGGGCGGATGCGGAAACGGCTATTTCAAGCAGCTCTACAACTACTCACCAGAATTTGTTAAGCTCGTTCAAGATTACATTGAGGACTACGACAGAGAGCTTACACTTCTCTATGCTGACGTTACTGTTAGCAAAAAAGAGGTTTATCAAAACGTAATTGATAAATTCTATAAGGATGAGGATTACACAGCTGCGCGTATGAGAAACTGGCAAATTTACAACATCATAAGTGACGTTGATAATGCTTGCGGCGGACATATCGAAATCAGCTACAACCACGCTATCAACTACCTAAGAACTTGGCTCCAAGACAGACACGCTTGGATGAAGAAAGCATATTTAGGTATTGAAACACCCGCACAATAATTCAAATATAAAAGCAGTTGAGAAATCAACTGCTTTTTGTTTTATATTCATCTTATATAGCGCACATTTCAAGCCGATTTAATAAATATTTAAAAAGCGTAGTGGTTTCTCACTACGCTTTTTGTTGTATAACGAAAACCACGCGATAGTCGCGTGGTTCAAAAAAGGTTAACCGATGAGGAAAAATCCTCCGTATGTGGTATAATTAGAGCGACCTGCCAGTCAAATCTAAAAAACATACGGAGGATTTATCTATGAGAAAAGGCGCCATAGACACAAATAGTTTAGCACATACGAAATGGAATTGCAAGTATCATATCGTGTTCGCCCCAAAATACAGGAGAAAAGTGTTTTTCGCAGAAAAACGGTTAGAAATAAGAGAGATAATGCGAAAATTATGCCAATGGAAAGGAGTGGATATAGTAGAGGGAGAAGTGTGTCCCGACCATATACATATGCTGGTGAGCATCCCGCCCAAAATGAGC
>JAGALA010000021.1 GCA_017625935.1 Clostridia bacterium | reverse complement strand
GTGGTTTATTATCGCCGATTTTTGCTCCCCAAGGGCTCCCGTAAAAATCTGTCAAGATTTTTTGGGAATGGGTCTTCCGTACACAAGTACGCCCACGAGCGAACCCCCTAACCTCATACTTCGGTTTGGGGAACCCCTCGGATAAAAAATCGACGATTTCTGCTCTTAATCTGTCAACCCCCGAGTCCTTTTTGGGCAGCTCATTAACAATAAAAAGCAGAATTTCACGGTGAAATTCTGCTTTTTTCGTTATTTGGACGAAACCTATTGATTTTACTGGATTCTTAATGAGCCAGCCCCTTTGTTTTTATTCAAGCTCACCGTATGCCTGACCGTTATAATTCCAAAGGAAATCCTCGGCGGTTTTGTAAGATGTGACGGTGATTTTATCCTCGTTAAAGCCAAAGCACATTGACACGTTGCCAAAATACTTATCAATGATTTGCGCGAATATCATAAGCTTGTTTTCGCAAAGCCACGCGCCCGAGGTTGCACAGTCGTATTTTGAGCCGTCGGTTGTGCGCACGTGTCCCACGTTACCCGAGTAGCCAAGCTCGGGGAATTTTCCAAAATAGTTTGCGTTTAATTTGAACGGTAAAACCAAATTGCCGTTTTCGTTTGTATAGTGCAGCTCGCCGCCATCCCCCGAAAACTTGAAGGTCAGCTCGGACAAGCCAAGCTCATTCTTTGGAAAGACGTACCTTTTGCCATCAATTCTCTCTTGCCAGGAGGAGCTATTTTGACCCGTCAATGCAAAAAGCGAAAGACCCTGTGTCGCTTTTTTCATATTTTCGTACGCTTTTTCGTCCTCTTTTATCGGTGCGCTTTCTAAATTGTCAACAATCAAATCAAAGAATGTGGAAAGAATAATCTCGCGCGAAAAGCCGCAGCCTTGGTTGTCCGCTGTGCAAACGAAAATAAGGTCGTAGTCGGGCAGGCAAACCGTGAGCTGATCACCCATTCCCACAAAGGCAAAGCCGTTTTTCTCGGTGCGCCAAATCAGGTAGCCGTAGCCGTGACCAAGCACATCCTCAAACGCGGTTTCACGGTTATCAATTAAGCATGATGTTGCTTCTTTTAGATATTTCTCGTTCATCAGTCGCTTGCCGTTCCAAACGCCGTAGTTCATAACAAAGCGCCCAAACGAAAGCATATCGCGTGAGGTGCAAATCAGCGCGGAGTCGCCCCAGCTCTCGCCCGTTGGTGTTTTTAGTATCTCTGCGGTCTTAAACGTGCCAAGGTGTGAAAAAATCTTTTCGTTTAGGTAGTCAAAAAGCGTTTTGCCCGCAAGTTTTTCGACAAGACAGCAAAGCACCTGTGAGCCCTGACTGTCGTATTCCCAAATTGTACCGGGGCATCTTACGTTTTCGCCTCTTTTGTTGAAATATATCCTGCATCTGTCGTTCCATTCGCTCGAAAACCAGCTTTCACCAAAGCTGGCAGTTGACATCATAAGCATATGTCTTACAGTCTGTTTTTTTAGCGATTCGTGCAGGGGAGTGTCTATTTTTTCGGGAAAATAGTCTGCAATTTTGTCATCAAGCGACAGCTTTCCTTCCTCAAGGAGCAGTCCGATAGCAACGGAAACGTAGCTTTTAGTCTGGGAGTACATTCTGTGGCAAAAATCGGTATTAAACGGTGCCCAGTAAAACTCACCGAAAATATCGTAGCCGCGACACATAACCACACTGTGCATATGAATATTGCGCTTGTTAAGTCCAAGTATGAATTTTTCCAAGTATTTTGATTTTAACCCAACCGACTCGGGTGTAACGTTTTTAAACATAGAGTCACCTCGCAAATTTGATAAATTTATTGTATCACACGGTAAAACAAAATTCAATAAAAAAAGAGGCGTTTTCGCCTCTTTTATTCAAAATGGATCCTCAAACCGAATACGAAGAATGAGCTTTGGGGGTCTCTCGTGGATATGAGGCATAGGGTTCTCTTTAGATTAATACGTAAAGCACAAGGATAAGTATTGCGCAAACGGCAAAAACAAGACCCAATGCAGAGAAGCAAATGCCAACAAGCGGAGATGATTGCGGCAAATCCTTCTTTTGTCTTGCCTTAAGTGCCATAACCAAGGAAACGATAGCGGCAATAAGTCCAATTCCAAAGAAAACAATTCCGATTATTGCAAACACAAGTCCCAAAACAGGAACGGAGGTAAGCAAGAAATGGAAGAGCACACCGGCAACTCCAAACAAAATGCCAATTAAGCAAAGCGCAACTGAGCCCCATGCAACAAGCACGCTCAAATCACCAAGAGCATTTGGTTGAATCTCGTTTGGGTCAAATTTTTTCTTTTTCTTCTTTTTGCTATTAACTACCTGTGGAGCGGGTATAGCAAGATTATCAGTTGGCATTCCGCACTCAGGACATTGCTTTAAGGTATCGGCAATTTCAGTGCCGCAGTAGTTACAAATCATATAAAATCTCCTAAATTTGTATTCATATATTAATTATAATGATAAAGTCCGTTTTTGTCAAGCCCTTTGGTAAAAAACAACAAATCCCAAGTATAAAATTGAATTAATTTTGGAAAATACACAATAATATTTATTGAAAAAAATCAAAATGTGTGATAGAATAATAAAAAGAAAGGTGCTAAGGACAAAAAGGCAACACAAAATTAAGCAAAGGAGGAGAGCCTATGATAAAAACAGTACTGTTAACCGCGCTCGGCGTAGGCGGAGCGACCGTTGTCGGCTCGCTCTTTGGATTTATTGTCAAAAAGCCGTCGCAAAAATTCAATGATATCACGCTTTCCTTCGCCGCAGGAGTTATGCTTTGTGCAGCAACGCTCGGACTTATCGTGCCGTCGCTTGAAATGAGCATCAGCTCAAAAAAGATAATAACTATATTAGTAACGGTTGCGGGAATTTTCATCGGCGCAATCTCACTTAATCTAATTGATAAATTGGTGCCGCACCTTCATAAAATGACAGGTGTGGACACGGAAGCGCATCCGCATAAAACAGAGCAGCTAAACAAGGTTTTGCTTTTCGTTATCGCAATTGCAATTCATAACCTGCCCGAGGGTATTGCCGCAGGCGTTAGCTTCGGTAGCGAAAACACCGCACACGCACTTGTAATTGCAGGCGGTATCGCGCTTCAAAATATCCCCGAGGGTATGGTGATTATCGCACCTATGGTCTCGTCGGGTATTTCCAAAAAGCGTACGTTTTTGATTGCACTTTCAACAGGACTTATTGAGGTTGTCGGCACGCTTATCGGCTTCTTTGCGGCAAGCATTTCCGCGTTTATTTTGCCGTTTGCCCTTGCCTTTGCTGGCGGTACTATGCTATATGTCATCAGTGATGAAATGATACCCGAAACACATTCACACGGCAATGAGCGCGCATCAACCTACGCGCTTCTTGTCGGCTTTGCGGTGATGCTGTGCTTTGACTTTTTACTTGGATAAGCCCGAGAATTATCATTCTTTCACAAGCATATCACGTCAAAAATCAGACACTCCCCGCCACTTTTTTATCAAAACAGCTAAAAACACAGTCATCTGTGTAAAAATATTTAATAAGGAGAAAATTATTATGAAGTACGTTTGCGATGTATGCGGCTACGAATACGACGAGGAGCTCGGCGATCCCGATAACGGCATAGCTCCCGGCACAAAATGGGAGGACCTCCCCGAGGACTTCGTTTGCCCCCTCTGCGGCGTTGGCAAGGTTGCCTTCACCAAGGAATAATAAAAATCGGCGCGGTAAATTCCGCGCCATTTTTTTGTTTTAGTTTAAAAAAGTAGATGTGGCTATGAAAGATTTAAAAGGAAAAATCATGAAATTTCGGAAAGCAGATACATTGATATTCCAACGCAAGGCATATCGTATTCTGCACTGTGTTTGTATACATCTATGGTTGTATATCCTATGCCAACAGCTCCCGGTATGAATGGTGTTGACGGGAAAAACTGACCAAATGCATGGTGCTGCGGATGATTATATCCAATGGAACGAATGTGGCTTGAGTCAAGAATATTTGCACCCAAAAGGTTATCAACTATAGATTGGGCATAACACATATATTTACTGTTTGAAAGAAGCTTTGAGCCGCGTGCAAGAAATATTCCAATATAGCAGGCATAGGAAGGCTCTAAAATTTCGTCCTGCGAATAATAAAAATCTTCATATGCTATAAGTCCTTGCATTGAGTCCTTGCGTGTCATATTTAAATGTCCATCTACAACGCTTAAATCTGCACTTGAATACAATTTTTCAATAGTTCGCCATACTGATTTATCAGCAAACTCACATACCTTATCAAGTGCGACGATGAGCGTTTCCCTAAGTCCGTTAAAATCCTTTAAAAGCTCATATGCATCGCAAAGAGATAACAAACCACTCATAAGCCAACAATAGCTACAGGATGCAGATACTGTCTTTTCTTTATCGTCTTGCCTTATTAAAACAAAACCGTTTTTTAGGCTATTTTGTACACTGGGTAGGCAATTTTTAATTATCTCGAGATATTTTTTCTGCCCTGTTGCACGAAACAGATCAGCAGAAGCGGTTATTTGATATGCAAGATCGCTTGTTGAGCCAGGCCTGCATTGTTCGTAAAATACATCAGGGTCCATTCCCATAGGGTACTTGTCAGGGTGTTTATATATTTCAAGCGGACGCCTATCACTCATCATATAATCGTATGATAAAAGTGATTTTTCAAGACATTTTTTTGCAAGCACCTCGTCCTTGTCCTTAAAATACACATAACCAAGGGCAAGAATTGAGGTTGTATTCCACTGTGCAGAGGACGGAGCAGCGGATTTATAAAACTCACGCCCATTCCAACCGAAGGGAGCATTAAGGGTATTGTACATTACCCCGTTTTCTTGAATTGTTTTAATGAAGTATTCAAGCGCCCAACGCACCTCATCAGCAACGAGTATTGTCCCCCACTCGCTTTTGTCCTTGAGTGCAAAGCGAAGCATTCCCAAAACACCAATTGAAACACCACCCGGAGATTTTCTTAAATCACAGGATTGGTGATATCCGCCACTTAAATCGACTCTTTCGCCTGTTTCCTTTATGTAGCCATCGTACGTGTGGCATGCG
Source organism: Clostridia bacterium (assembly GCA_017625935.1). Taxonomy (GTDB): domain Bacteria; phylum Bacillota; class Clostridia; order Oscillospirales; family CAG-272; genus RGIG2000. The sequence continues at coordinate 1,347 of JAGALA010000021.1, read as the reverse complement.
CCATTCCATCCAAGAGGATGTCCACAGCGCTGATAGGTAAAGTATTCAAGCATTGTGCGATTGCAAATATCGTACGCACCATCGTAAATAACAAACTGTCGACTTTTAAAGCCGCCTGCGACAATAAAATAATCCCCATCTTCTATTATGGAGGAAAAATCTCCCTCGTAAAAGGTTTGTCCGTTTTCGTGAAACGGGAGCATTTTGCCATCAAGGACCTTAATTTCCTTGACGTTATCTATTAAAAACACAGAAAAATTATCGCTTCCTGTTTTATTTTCCGTGAGAATAAAACGTTTTTGACTCTTTTTTAAGAAGCCTCTGTGGTTTACTCTTATTGCGTTTTGAAATTCATATTCTTTCATAGATGGTTTAATCTCCAACGGTATTAAATGTAATTAAAGTATAACAGCAATGTTAAGAAAAGTCAATTGAATATCACCCAAAGCCAACGGAAATGTTCCGTTGATTTTGCATTGGATTGGTATTATTAATGTGGTAAAATTATTATGCAGAGACAGGGGACAGCAGAGACAGGGGACGGTTCCTTGTCTCCTGTGTCAGAATTTTTCAAAAATAGCGAATTACACTTCATGTGTCCTAAAAACGCGACAGCTCTCCATTGACACGAAAAAATTTATTTGTTACAATATATTTGACGGTCGCAAAATCTCAACTTAAAAGGAGGTAAATATGAAATACGGAATGTATTTATATAAGACGACAGCGGTTAGTAGTTGTTTCTTAAACAAATTTATCGATTGAAGGAGAGAAACGATGAGGGTTACACAATATTTTACAACAGAGGGAACAGACTTTTTACCGCAAGAAGAATTTTTAGAAAGACCTGTATACACAGCACGGCATTTGCTGGGTGTAAAAGCACTAAGACGCACCTCCAAGGTGCTCTCTAACGATTTTTTGGGCTTTGGTGTTGCCATAACCGGAAGCTCTTGCTATAACTTGGCCCAAATGCCCGAGGAGCAAAGAGAATCATTTTTGCAAAGCGTGTACGGAAAAGAGGGATTAAGACTTAGTATTGGAAGATTATCCATTGCGTCAAGCGACTATTCACCACAGATATATTCTTATGATGATGTGGAAGGTGATACTGAGTTGAAGCATTTTTCCATTGAAAAAGATGAAGCATATATAATTCCCATGATAAAGGAGATTTTAAAAATTAACCCCGATCTTTATCTATACGCTTCGCCATGGAGTCCTCCGGCATGGATGAAAACGGGCGGAAGCTTGGGCGGTGGATTTATGCGCAGAGAGTTCATTGATTGTTATGCGGAGTACATCGTCCGTTTTATCAAAGAATACGCAAAGCACGGGATCAAAATT
>JAGALA010000020.1 GCA_017625935.1 Clostridia bacterium | reverse complement strand
TTTTTCATAGATAAATCCTCCGTATGTTTTTTAGATTTGACTGGCAGGTCGCTCTAATTATATCACATACGGAGGATTTTTCCTCACCGGTTAACCTTTTTTGAACCACGCGACTATCGCGTGGTTTTCGTTATACAACAAGAAAACGGGAGGAGCAAGCCCCTCCCCTACGAGTTATTTTCCATTTTGCGTGTCATTTTGGTTTTACGTACAATTACACCTCATCCACCGCAAGCGGTTCCCCTTCTGCGCAAGGCACGCCATAAGGGTGCCCTCAAGTGAAAGGCGAATTAGATAACGCCATTTGGCTAGGCAGATTAAGAGCAGAAATCGTCGATTTTTAAGCGTCGGCGTACTTTGTACGGTAGAGCAAAAATCGGCGATAATAAACCACACAAATGAAGAAAAGCGGAGCTTTTCAACCTTATTTTTCAAGCAGTTGACGCCTTTTGTAGTTTTGTCTTTTTTGTGGTTTAAGGTTGTGCCTTAATGTGTCAGCCAAAAATTAGATAACACCCTTTTGGAGCATAATATTCGCATAAATTGCCTTCTCGCTTGTGGCGATGATGGCGTATGCTTTTTTTGCTTCCTCATAGAAGGCAAAGCGCTCGATAGTGCCGACGGTATCAGCGCCGCGCGCGTCGTGCTTGGCGATAATTTCCTTATATGTGTCCCAAATCGGAGTTTTGGCGTTGTCGCCCTTCATAACCTCCATAAGCGAAACGGGCTTTTCAACGTAGGTATCAAGCGGGAAAAGCTGTAAAATAGCGTCGAGCAGCTCGGGCACGCCGTGTCCGTCGCATCTTATCACCTTGCAGTTTTTGCCCATTGATTCCGCAGGAAAATTGCCGTCTGCAATAACGATACGGTCGCTGTGTCCCATCTCGCAAAGCACCTTGAGTAGCTCCGGGGACAAAATTTGTGGAATTCCTTTTAACATAGTTTTCTCCTTCTCGGCTTACACCGAATTTATTTAATATTTTTTGCATAAGAAATCGGAATAACGTCAGAAGCGCCCGCGCCAAATAAAAGCTCTCCCGAGGCAAGCATTGTCGCACCTGTAGTGATTATATCGTCAAGCAAAAGGTATTTCTTGCCTTCAACGTTCGCATCCGCGCGAAGTGAATATGACGAGCGCGCATTTTCCAAGCGCTCCTTTTTGTTTAGTGTTTTCTGTGCCAATATTCCTTTATTTACAAAGCAACGCTCAACCGCCAAGCCGAGATTTTTCGAGAGCGAAAGCGCCAGCTTTCTTACGTGGTCAAAGCCCTCGCGCCGCTTAGTATGCACGCGCCTTGGCGCATATGTAATTACGTATTCCTTTAAGTCGATTCCGTGTCTTTGCGCAAGCGCCTTGACGTTTTTTGCTATAAGTGATGACATAAAATCAACAAGGTCGCGCCTGTATTCTCTTTTGAACTTAAAAACAAAATTGTTAACCGCGTTATTTCCGCCGCCGTCGTAGAAAACGCACCAAGCAGCACCGCGCTTTGTGAGCTTTCTTATATTCTCGGGCAAGCACGCACAATTTTCCGCGGTGAAGCCGCATTTTGGGCACTTAATTTCAAGAAATTTCTCCCACGCGTCCTCACAATCGTGGCAAAACGGTAAGTCCTTGTCATAGGAAATCGGCTCACTGCAAATTAAGCATTGGCGCGTAAAGACCATACGGCAAAATACCTCACTTAGCTTCATTTTCCAAAAGATCCTTTAAGAGTGTATTTCGCTCGGCGCGCGTGTTGTTATCAATCATTTTATAAAATGTTTCGGGGTCTCCCACCAAAATAACCATCTTCTCCGCCCTTGTTATTGCGGTATAAATGAGGTTTCGGGTAAGAAGCATATAGGGGCACGACGGCGAAATCGGAATTATGACAATGGGGTACTCACTGCCCTGGCTTTTATGAACCGTTATCGCGTACGCAAGCTCAAGCTCGTCAAGCTCGCCCTTTTGGTAAATAACGTCCTTTGTGCCGTATGAAACGGTAAGCTCGTCGTCTATCGACTTTATAACGCCAATATCGCCGTTATAAATTCCCATACCGAAAAAGTCCGTGCCTGCGCGCTCCTCAACCCACTCAGCGCTGTAATTGTTTTTCGTTTGCATCACCTTGTCGCCTTGGCGCAACGTGAGCGTTTGACCGCGCTTTAACTCCGCCTTTTTGCCGTTTTGCGGATTTAATCGCTCTTGTAATGTGAAATTCAAGCTACCGACGCCTGCTATGCCCTTTTTGCTTGGGCAAATCACCTGCACGCCCTCGCGCCCGTCCTTTCCGTAGCGCTTTGGCAAGCGGTTTCCGCTTAAATCGGCTATATATTCGGGGATTTTCTCGTCACTTAACGGAATAAAGAAAAAATCATCGTATTTTTCGCCTAAATCGGGGTAAATTCCCTTGTTTATTTTATGGGCGTTTGTGACAATTCCGCTGTTTTCAGCTTGACGGAAAATTTCGTTTAAGCAAACGGTTGAAAAGCATCCGCTTGCGATAATATCATTAAGCACGTTGCCCTCACCGACCGACAAAAGCTGATCGGTGTCACCTATAAATATGATGCGCGCGCCCGGCTTGATTGCAACAACCAAGGCGTTTGCAAGCAAGACGTCAATCATCGAGGACTCGTCAAGTATAATAACGTCCTCGCTAAGTAAATCAGTTGCGTTTTTGCCGAATTTCGGCGCGTCGGAATACTCTGCGCCAACCGTCACCTCTAAGAGACGGTGCACCGTTTTTGCATCCACGCCCGCCTGCTCGCTCATTCTCTTTGCGGCTCTGCCTGTCGGCGCGCATAATGCGTAGCTAAGCCCCAAATTGTCAAAAATGCGAGTTAACGCCTTTATTACCGTGGTTTTTCCCGTGCCGGGTCCGCCTGTCAGCACCGTGACACCGTTTTTGAGTGACTCATAAATCGCGCGCTTTTGCAAATGAGCATACTTTATGCCCTCGCTTTCCTCAAGGCGCGCAACCATAGAGTCAAGGTTGGAGTTTTCAAATGAAATTGCCTTTCGGTTAAGCAAATGCAGCCTTTTTGCGATGTTTATCTCCGCAAAATAAAGCTCGTTTAAGGTTAGGCAAGCCTCACCCTTGACCGTAATTTTCGAAATGCCCTTAGGCAGCTCCCCCTCATCAAAAAGCGGTGAAATTTCCACCTGTGATATGCCAATCAGCTTGGAAACCGCCTCTACTACCTTGTTTTTTTGCACGTATGTATGTCCGTCACGCGCGGCGTAAACGCCAAGGACGTATTTTATCGCGGCTTTTACGCGACCTTTATCACTTGGGGAAATGCCGTAGGAAAATGCAATTTCGTCTGCAAACTTAAAGCTCACGCCAAAATCACCGTCACAAAGCGCGTACGGATTTTCCCTCAAAATTCCAAGTGCGTTTTTGCCCCATTTTTTGTATATTTTCGCGGACGTATCGGGGGAAATGATACCGCCCGACTCCTCGCAAATTCTGCGCACGTCCGATTTTTCCTTAAAATCAAAGCTGATGTCGTATGCCTTTTTGCGCGAAATACCGTTGATGCTGACAAGCCAATCGGGGTGGTTTTCGATAACGTCAAACGCATCCTCGCCGTACTCGTCAACAATTTTTTTGGCAATCTTCGCACCGATTCCCTTTATTGCGCCCGAGGAAAGATAGCGCAAAATGCTGTTTTTATTCTTCGGCAAATACTTTTTGTACGCCTCGACCTTAAACTGCTTGCCGTACTCCTTGCTTGTGATGAAGGTGCCGCTTGCGCTGATGCACTCACCGACAGAAATATACGGCATAACGCCAACAACGGTGAGCCCCTCGCCTGTGTCAAGGCAAACGTCGCACACACTGTACCACGTTTGAGGGCTTTGGAATATGATTTTTTCAACAGTTCCCGAAATATTTATCATTTCAAGCCCCTTTCTGACAAAATAGCGATTTTCATATAACTCATTTTATCACATTTGCTCAGTCAATTCAATAAAAAATGAGCGATTTCTCGCTCATTTTAATATTTTATAAATCAATGTCGGAAACGACCCGTTTTGTAGGGGTCGGCGCCCTCGACGACCCGTTTTTTATATTCTCTTATAGCAATTCCGCCTTAATTTTCTCAGCCAAATCCGTCTTTTCCCAAGGCAAATCAAGGTCCTCTCTGCCCACGTGGCCGTATGCGGCAACCTGACGGTAAATAGGACGGCGAAGGTCAAACTTTGAAATAATCGCGCTTGGACGAAGGTCAACGTTGCTTGCAACAAACTCGGAAATCTTTTCCTCGTCAACCTTTGCAGTTCCAAATGTGTCAACAAGCACGGAAACAGGCTTTGCAACACCGATAGCGTATGCAATTTGAACCTCGCACTTATCAGCCGCGCCCGAGGCAACGATGTTCTTTGCAACGTATCTTGCGGCATATGATGCGCTACGGTCAACCTTTGTTGGGTCCTTGCCCGAAAATGCTCCGCCGCCGTGGCGTGAGTAACCGCCGTATGTATCAACAATAATCTTTCTGCCTGTTAAGCCCGTGTCACCGCAAGGGCCGCCGATTACAAATCTGCCCGTTGGGTTAACGTAAATCTTTGTTTGGTCATCAATCATTTCGCTCGGCACGATAGGAAGAATAACGTTCTTTATAACGTCGCTTCTGATAAGCTCAAGCGGAACGTCTGCGCTGTGCTGTGAGGAAACAACTATCGCCTCTATTCTAACGGGCTTGTCATCCTCGTATTCAACTGTAACCTGTGTCTTTCCGTCAGGACGGAGATATGCAAGAAGTCCGCTCTTTCTAACCTCGGTTAAGCGCATTGCAAGCTTGTGTGCAAGCGAGATAGGAAGCGGCATAAGCTCAGGAGTTTCGTTGCAGGCATAGCCGAACATAAGTCCTTGGTCACCTGCGCCGTGGTCGTTCTCCGCCTCGCCGTTCTTTGCCTCCTGAGAGTTGTCAACGCCAAGAGCAATATCGGGTGACTGCTCGTGAATTGAGGTCACAACCGCGCAGGTTTCGCTGTCAAAGCCATACTTTGCTCTGTCATAACCGATTTCGCGAATTGTTTTGCGAACAACCGCGGGGATATCAACGTATGCGCTCGTTGTAATTTCGCCCATTACATTAACGATGCCTGTTGTAACAAATGTTTCGCAAGCAACTCGTGAATATGGGTCTTGACGAAGCATTTCGTCAAGGATTGCGTCTGAAATTTGGTCACAAATTTTATCGGGATGTCCCTCAGTAACCGATTCTGATGTAAAAAACTTTCTCATAATAGCTCCTTTATATTCAAATTTTCGGTGAAAGCACAAAATCTCTTTTGCTTTTCCAAAAGAAAAGCCCGCGGCTTTCCGCGGGCTGATACTCAAAAAATTAAGTCTCATCTCTCGGAATTGGCACCTTGTCAAAAGATAGGTTGCCGTAACTTCACAGGGCCTGTCCCTCCGTTACTCTTGATAAGAATTTTTGCGAAATCAAGTATAGCATATGTCAATAAATAATGCAATACCTTTTTATTAAATTTTTTAATTTTTTTCTGTGGAAATTTTTTCCGCACCGTGGCTATCCGAAATTCGAGTGAACATAAAGGACAAAGCAAACGCACAAAGTAGCAAGCAAATGCCAAGGAAAAGCTCAATATAGAGCTCAGGTGACTCCCAGCCCTTATATATATCAACGCAGTCCTTGCCCATAAATACGGACACGACAGAGCCGAGGGAAATTCCCGCAATTACAAAGAAAAATCCAACCCTTGCCTTGCTTAGAATTGCCTCAACCGCCTTTGAAAAGGTGAAAACACCGACAAGAAAGCCGCAGCCCATCACCACATAAACCAAGAAAATCTTAAAATCGGAGAACATTTCTCTGCCGAGGTTGCCAATTAACGATTTGTAGTAGCCGAAAACCATCATAAGCACCGTTGCGCTAAGACCCGGCATGAGCTGAGTAATCGAAATTAACGCGCCAAGCACAAAGAAAAAGATGTAGTGACCGAAATTTAAGTCAGTCAACGTGTTGGCATCGCCCGAAAAAACAAGAGAAAGCGCGGAAAATACAATTGGAAGGACAAAGCCGACAGCGGATAAGGCAGTCCTGCTTGCATTAACCCTCTGTCCCTTTATTTCCTTGAAAATAACGGGATAGGTTCCTATCATAAGACCTAAGAAAAAGCAAATTGTCATAAATGGGAAGTATTCCAAAAGAAGCTTAACCGCGACAACGCCCGAGAAAAAGCCGAAGAAAATGCCAACCAAAACGGGTAATGCGTAAAGAAAGCACTTCTTAAACTCCTTGAACATATGCGAAAACGCATACATTCCCTTGTCGTAAACCTTCATCGTTATAGCCATTGTCGAGCCGCTAATGCCGGGCACGATAACGGAAAGACCGATGAAAACGCCGACGAAAATATTTATAAGAACCTGCTTAAAGCTCTCGTATTTAAGTTCCATTTTTAGTCCCTTTTAATGTAAGTATTTGCAAGAGCGTAGAATACCTTAACAAACTCGGCAAGCTCGCCCTCCTTGCTTTCATCAAGATAAAGCGCGGAATATCTCTTAATCCAATCCTCAATATCGGAGAAAATAACGCCAAGACGCTCACCCGTAATACGCGAAAAAAGCATAGAAATCATATACTGAGTACCCTCGGCAACAATTTCAAGCGCTTCTCTTGCGTCCTCATTTTCCCATTTTGTGCCTTGAAGATAAGGGATAATGTCCTCAAGCTCGTAGAATGCTTCCTCAAGCTCGGCGGCAACGGGCGTGTTCCAAGCCCTCATTACCTCTTCTTTAAACATTCTGTTTGAATAGTCGCAAACAAGGTCGTACCAATAAGTAACTCTGTGCGCCTTGTCAATTGTTTTTACGAAATTAGCACCGCCATTGTAGCCGTAGTATAAAAGGTCCATTGCGCCATCAAAGCCTTCTGTGTCCGCACCCTCGTTCCACGCTTTTTGGCAGCCAAAGGCAGTACCGTACATACAAGCCTCGATTGGCACGATATGACCGTAGTCACCCCAGCAGGTGTTAAGAAGTCCCTTAGCGCCTACCTCCTTGCCGTATTTAGCCATTTTTGAAATGTTAGGCACGGATTCCTTAATTCTTTCGCAAAGAGTTGTCCAGCCGCTAACGCCCGGGCAAACAAACTGCGTCTTTTTTGCGCTTGCAAGATTGTAAATCTTATCGGGCTTTTCATTCGGGCTATATCCCCAGTTAAGGAAGATGATATCGTCACCAAGTGGGTCAATATGCTCGATAACGTCGCCCCACATCATTGGAGTTTTGCCCTTGCTTCTTACATATTCCACAATTTGCTTAACAAACTCGGTATAAAGCTTGGCTGGGTCCTTGCCAGCGTTTTTGCCCTTGCCGAGGTCAAAGGTTTCATCACAGCAAATATTGAAGTACTTGCTTGTAAAGCATGGCATATATTGGTCAATCAAGCTCTTAATAAGCTCAATGCTCTCGGGGTCACTTGGGTTTATTGTATGGTGCGCCATTCTTCTCTGCCAGAAATGGGTTTTATGCACGTCATTCGTCAGCTCGCAAAGGTGCTTATACTTCTCCGATTCAAGCAGCTCGTAAAGATGACCGAAGCAAGAAAGCGACGGCACAAAGTCGATAAAGTTTTCGTGACAGTACGCATCAAGCTCGCGAAGCTCCTCGGGAGTAATATAGCCTGTGCGCTGATAAATACCGTCATATTCCTTGAACGGAAAAACATGCTCAACGTAAAGCTGGAGCATATTCGCCTTATAGTACGCGAGATTGTCAATAAGCTCCTTTACCGTCTTGACGGTAGGAATTCTTCCTCTTGTGATGTCAAGATAGAAGCCGCGCACCTCAAAATCGGGATAGTCGCAAATTTCCTCAGCGTCACAGTATCCGTTTTTGATAATTTGGCGAAGCGTTTGTATAGCGTAGAAAGCGCCCTTAACTCCGCGCGCATCTACTTTAATTTTATCGCCAAAGGTAATTTTATATGCTTCAGAGGTACAATCTCCATAAGAAATTTCAACAACGGTTGAGCCGCTCGGAACCTTTTTGGCAAGATTTACAATTCTTTGATCACAATTTTCGGGAAAAACAAACGTGCAGCCGCTAAGCTCCATTCTCTCGCCCGATTTTATTTCTTTTACACTTGGAATAAGTAACATTTTTTGCTCCTTAGATATAATTAAATATTCAAATATAATTATACTATACACTACCGCCGATGTCAAGAATTATCAAATTCTGTCGAAACTTTTTTATATTTTTCCGTCAAATTTCGACGGATTTTTTATTCCCCATAATCTAAAATATACACAAAGGACGGTGAAACTATGGAGAAAACACGATTTATCTACGAGGACGCAACCTTAACGGTAAAAATTCTCGGTGATATAGACCACCATAATGCAAGGGCGGTAAGGGAGGAAGCGGATAAAATTATTTTGGGAAGGAAGCCGCGCTTAATTCTTCTTGATTTAAGCGCTGTGGAATTTATGGACTCATCAGGGCTTGGACTTATTCTCGGCAGGTACAATCTTGCTGAGGAAATCGGTGCGGAGGTTAAGATAATTAAGCCCGCGCCAAGCGTTTTGCGAATACTTGAGCTTGCAGGCATTGAAAGAATTATGAAAATCGAGGAGGGTGCAAAGAAATGAAGCGTAGTGAAAACACAATGAAGCTTTATTTGCCTTCCCTTTCGGTAAATGAGAGCTTGGCAAGAAGCGCTGTTGCCGCATTTGTTGCTCAGCTGAACCCCACAATTGAGGAAATTTCCGATATAAAATGTGCGGTTTCGGAGGCAGTAACAAATTCAATTGTCCACGGGTATAAATTTGCCACAGGCATTATTTACATATGTGTCAAATATTATCGTGATAGGACGGTGGTAATAGAGATTAAGGACAAGGGATGCGGAATTGAGGATGTAAGTTTGGCTATGACACCCTTATTTACAACTGATACCTCTGGTGAACGGAGTGGAATGGGCTTTGCCGTAATGTCAACCTTTATGGACAAGCTCGACGTTTACTCAAAAAGAGGAAACGGGGTCCGTATTCTTATGACCAAAAAGCTCGCATAACATGGATTACAGTAAAAATATAGAGCTATTAAGAGAGGCACACAAGGGAGATAAGGCGGCAACGGAAACGCTCGTGCGCGATAATATCGGGCTTGTTCGCTCCGTTGCGTTAAGATTTAAGGACAGGGGCGTGGACTACGAGGACCTTGTCCAAATCGGCTCGCTTGGAATGCTAAAGGCGATACGCAGCTTTGACCTTTCATTGGGGACGTCCTTTTCAACCTATGCTGTTCCCCTAATTATGGGTGAGATTCGTCGGTTCTTGCGTGACGACGGGCTCATCAAGGTCAGCCGCACCTATAAGCAGCAAAGTGCCCACCTTAATAAAATCAGAGAGAGATACGTAATTGAAAACGGCAAGGAGCCGAGAATTGAGGAGCTTGCGCACCTCTCGGGTCTTTCAACCGAGGAGGCGGTTTTTGCGCTCGAGGCAACCGCCCAGGTTACTTCTCTTTCTGCTCCTCTCACAGGTGAGGACGATGGCTTTACCATTGAATCAACTCTATGCGAGGACCGAAGCGAAATAGACAAAAAGCTCGAGCAAATCGCTTTAAAGCAAGCTATTTCCTCGCTGCCATCGCTGTGGAGAAAAATTATTGTTTTACGGTATTTACATGAATATTCACAAGCAGAAACTGCAAAAAAGCTTGGGCTTACTCAGGTGAAAATCTCACGCGAGGAAAAGAAAATTTTCGCCGTGCTTAGAAAGCAGCTATCGTAAACGCAAAATGCGTTGATTAGGAGAAGAATCAATGCACGGGCGCCCGAGTCCGTTATCTTGGGCAGTCCTTTATGAGTCCATATACGGCTACCGCTTTTGCGGTAGCCCTTTTGATTTATATTAGGGATAGCGAAACAGATGCAGAAGACGTGAACGCGAAGTCGTAGCCGTACTTTGTACGGCAGTACAAGCGGTCGCATCTAAAAAACAGACAAAAACAGAAGATACCTTGCAAATTTTGCAAGGTATCAACATTGATTTTATTTGATTTTAAGATTAACTAACGTGAAAATAAACTGTCTGTTTTTGGTCTGCGCTGTTATAGCATCCCTACTAATCTATTTCAACGTACTTACTTGAACCCAAGCTTGCACGCTTGAGCATTACAACGTCACGTAGATTTTCGTTGCCTGCTTTTTCAATAACCACAATATCAAGCCACTCTCTTACAACAAGGTCGTAGTCCTCGCTTGAGCTGTAATTGATTGTAACCTTAACGTTTTCACAGCCCGCAAACGCATTCTTTTCAATAACCTCTATTGTTCTTGGCAAATAAATTCTATAAATGTAGTTATAGTTTAAAACAGCTTCTCCAAGTGCGCCAAACGCATTTTCCGCAATCGCAGTAACCTTTACTCCGTGGATGTTATCGCTGATATTCGTATAGGTCTTCGGTGTGCCCTCGAACGAAACTATCGTGAGCTCACCGTCGCTGTATTCATACTTTACTCCGTTTTCGTCAACAAAATCCCACCAAACAGCGGTAAAGTGCAAATCTCCCTCAGAGCCGCTTGGAATTGTAATTGTCTTGCCGTAGCTTTTGCCGTTTTGGTCAACCCAATGCGAGAAAATGTTGTTATCCTTCTTTGGTGCTTGAATAACAATATCCTCGCTCTCTGAGCTATATCCCGTTGCATAGCTTGACGTGGAGTGCACGCCGCCCTTTAAGTCATATGTAATGGAATATTCCATAAATTCCCATTTAGCAACAAGCTGAACGTCGCTTTCAATTTCCCAATAGCCCTCGGATTTAACAGGCGTGTCGCCGTTAAACCAACCGAGGAAACGGTGTCCAACCTTTCTTGGCACCGGCAAGGAATAATATTCATAAAGCTGAACCTCTTGCGACACGGTATACATTTCGCCGCCGTTTATGTCAAAGGTCACGTTGTATTTCGGCGCGTCCTCTCCGCAGGCGCAAAGCAAAATGCAAACTGCTAAGGTTATGAAAAGAAATAAAGCTGTCTTTTTCATTTTTTGCTCCTATTTTAGGTAAAAGATAAAAATTAGAAGTGTTATAACTAAATTATACATAATTATTAACTTTTTGTCAAGTAAAAATTAAAAGCTTATAATTCTAAACTTAAACTAACAAAAAAAGGGACACTAAACTTGTTAGCATCCCTCTTACAGTTGGTTGTGTTTATGCCTTAATGTGTCAGCCCGTTATAAATATTGCTTCAAATCCTTGAGCAGCTCCTCCTCGCAGGCAATAAGCGAGGTGGCAATCTCCTTGGAGTCGTTGTTTGCGCCGTCGTACATATTAAGGTATTTGTTAATTGATTTAATGCCCATATTGCACCCATCGGTCATTGAGCTTGCAATTTGCTTGTCCTTCGATTCCATTGTAAAGAAAAGCTGTGTCTTTACCTTAGCGTCCGCCATCATTTTCGCCATTGCGTGTGGGGGATTTCTGCTTTCGTCATACATTGCAAGTGCCTTGTGTGTGCGCTCGCCAAGCTTTGCGTGCTTCTCCTTGCAGGCAATGAGCGTGCTTTTCAAATCAGGGTTTTTAACGTACGGAAGCACGTTGTTGATTGAGGACATTCCCATCGTAATGCCCGAATTACATTCCTTTAATAAATTTACGGTATCTTCTCTCATAATATCTCCTTTTATTTTGGCAATTTTCTCGCCTTTTGAGATATTATTTGCAAAGAAAAAATTTTTATACTTTTTGTGAGCATTTTATAAAAATCACCTCTCTGCCAAACATCAAAGAGGTGATTCGTTTATTGTTTTTTGAAGCATATAGGGATTAATTGTCAAGACAGCCACCGTCACCTGTCTTATCTTCGTGTCTTACCCTGTCTTATTACTAATATCTTTGTAAAGAATGTATGGTATATAATCATTATTGTAATTAGAATTTTCATTTGACAGTTGTTCATGCGTTATCAAATGTACATCCCTTACCAAGTTGTTAGGATTATAATTAACAACTAAAACGCCCTCCTTGACTATATGTTTACTAGAAGTATCTGCGGAAAACGGGGAAATAACAATTGTATTATTGTCAAATTGAATGATTTGCTCCTTGGAAGTTACGTTCAATTCAACGAATTCAAAATCTTTTTCACTCAAGATATCATCAATTATACAATAATTATTTACCATCAACTGTCCATCAAAGAACACAAATAATTTGGCATTATCTTCTCTCATCAAAATTATATAATATCCTTGATAAGTCTCTCTAATGCACTCTATAACAAATTGCTGTTTGATTTGTTCATAACACATATGCTCTTTTTGCATTAGTAAAATTAAATTATTAATTTCTTTTTTTGAGTACTTTTTTGTAATACATTCAATATTAGTCGTATTGTTTGCTTGAATTTTAGGTTCAGTTCCTTTCTTTTGAAAAATTATACCAAAAAATATCGTGCTAATTATGCATAAAAAAACAAACGAAAATACGACAGATAGAATTATAATTTTTTTATTGTTCATATCTAACCCCTAATTGCAAAATATCTTGTTTCCGAATTGTAGTATCCATTACCCTTACCATATGCAATGGAGACAGGGGACCGTCCCCTGTCTTATCCCCCCTACTGTCTCCACTTGTATCCTTCGCCGAATATCAGCATAATTGGTGAAACATTCCACGCTTGTGTATAAAATACAAAGTGTTTTTCACTAAAAGTATCTATTTTAGGGCAATCAATGAAAACATATGATATTCTCATTTCTTTAGGTGATGATACAATTAACGAAGCATACTCCTTTAACTTTGTATGCTCTTTAATCAAATATCCCGTATATGACCCGTCAAAATATATATCGTTTTTATATTTTTCATTTATCTTTGAATTAGCTAATTCATATTCATTGTCATCATTGTAATAAATATGCAAAACATATATATTTTTAAATTTTGATGTCAACTCGTACATACAAGATGGCTTTACATGTTTATATTCCAATGTAGCATGTTCTCCATAATAACAATTATAGAAAAACTCATTAGCATTGTTCGTAAGCACATCTTCATCCAATTTTATCTCTTTGTTTAAAAAATCCTCTGTTTCATCATTTGTTTTATTGAATACACCAAACAATGATAAGATCATCCACAAAACAGACGCAAATATAAGAATTATACAAGCCAAAGAACAAAAGAATACTACTAATATGCGTTTTTTCATCATAACCTCCTTTACACCAAGAAAAGGAACCGTCACCTGTCTTAGTCCCCTGTCTTACGTCCACGCGCCTTTGGGTTTCGTAATAGTAGGAATCCAATCACATAAATTGGTAATTTGCAATTCGCTTATGAGGGTTTCATATTCCTCTTCTGTTAACTCCTCATATACCTCTCGTGTTTCGCTGTTTACAACATAGTATGTAATCTTTGCGTGCCTCAAAAACGTTTCAATTTCGTCGGGTTCGATTTCCTCGGGCAACATCACCGTTTGTGCAACTATATATACTTCATTGTATGCAAAATAAGATACATATTTTTCCGGCGGTGTTACGGTTCCGCCCAAGCCATCGCTATTTGCATATGCTAAAAATATCCATTTATAGTTGCCTCTGGCAACATAATAGCCATTTGGTAAATCATAATCCCAATCTGAAAGACCACAGCTGCATACAAATACGAACACAGCAGAAATAAGAACAAACAAAACAAGCAATCTATATACGTGGGTCAATGACTTTCGTAAACGTAATTTTAGTATCATATTTTACTCCTATTCCGTTTTTTTCGAATATAAACGCAAAGGAAACAGGGGACGGTTCCTTGTCTCCGCGTTCGTTACGTTTTCTTCTTAATTTCATTTTATCATATGCTTTTTTGCAAATCAAGAAAATCGTAGATATGAGGTGTGCCATACTGTTTTTTCTACCTTTTGCACAAAAAAACTTTTTCATTACTTTATGTTTTTTGTTTGTTTTGACAAATTCCATAAGAAAAGCAGGTCGGTTGACCTGCTTTTGTTATGCTTATGGTATTAGTAAAGTGTTTTTGCGTATGTGCCGTTTGCGTGGAGCTTTATAAATTCCTCTTTTACGGAATATTTGTCCTCGCCGTAGGTAACGCCAAACCACTTGTCGTTTGTTTCAAGCACCTTAACCGATGCCTTACCGCTTGTTACAAGACCGCCAACAACGCCGGGCAAGAGGTATTCGCCCTTTAATTTGTTGAGGTTAGGGTCAGAGAGGAACTCAACGAAGCCGCCCTCCAAAACGTCAATAAATTCGGGAGTTAACCCCCACATATTCATTGAAACGTATGTATTTGGGTCAATTTCCGTAACTGTGCCGTCATCGTTTTTAATGCCTGCACCCTTCTCTGTTTTAACAAGGTTTCCTGTTTCAACGCAGCTCGTTAGGTAGCCCTCGTCGTTAACTGTGCAAACGCCACGGGTAACGCCGCCGTTTTCGCTAAGTGTGTTCTTTATGATAAAGCCAGCCATACAGAAGTTGTAGTCCTTGATTTTCGGTTGCTCGTTCACCAAGAACTCGTGAATTGCCTTGTAGCCTTCCTTACCGTAGTAGTCATCTGCGTTGATAACCATAAACGGCTCGTTTACTATACCCTTGCAGGCAAGAATTGCTTGACCTGTGCCCCAAGGCTTTGTTCTTCCCTCGGGATTTGTAAAGCCCGCAGGTAAATCGTCAATATTTTGATAAGCATATGCAACCTCGCAAATGCCCGAGATTTTGTCGCCGACAACCTCTTTGAAGTAGTCCTCCATTTCCTTGCGGATAATGAAAACCACCTTATTAAATCCTGCCTCAAGCGCGTCGTGAATGGAATACTCCATTATAACCTCGCCATTAGGGCCAAGCGGCTCAAGCTGCTTAATACCGCCGCCAAAGCGCGAGCCGATGCCCGCCGCCATAATAACTAATGATGTTTTTTTCATTGACTTAACCTCGTTTGATTATTTATACATAGGACCGTATGCTTGACAAGCACGGTAGTCCTGTCCTTCCTTATCCATACCGAATGCGTTCCAAGCGGCAGGACGGAAAATCTTATCCTCGGGTACGTTGTGCATACATACAGGGATTCTTAAAATTGAGCAAAGCGTGATAAGGTCAGCACCGATGTGACCGTAGCTTATCGCGCCGTGGTTTGCACCCCAGTTGTTCATAACGTCATAAGCTGTCTTAAACGGACTGCCCTCCTTGCCGTCGCAGCGAGGAGCGAACCATGTGCATGGCCAGGTGTAGTCTGTTCTTGCCCACAATGTGTCCGAAACCTTTTCGGGAAGTGCAACTGTGTAGCCCTCTGCAATTTGAAGCACAGGACCAAGCCCCTTAACTAAGTTAAGTCTTATCATTGTTGCAGGCATTTCAGCCTTTGTTTCAAATCTTGATGAATATCCGCCGCCACGGAAGTAGCCAAGGTCAGCCATATTCCAGGTTGTGTTTGCCATAACAGCATCACAGTCTGCCTCGGTCATATTGTACCATTCCTTCATAACGCCGTTTCCGTTTTCGTCCTTAGCCGCGCCGTTTGCGTCAAGACAGCAAGCACCTGAGTTGATAAGGTGAATAAAGCCGTTTGATTCCTTTGCCTTACCCTCAATATCGTAGCCCGTTGCTCTCTTAACAGCCTCACCGCTCCAATATGTTCTTACGTCTGCGAACATTTGCGCTCTGTTTGTGAGCAGCTTCATAAAGAGCATACCAAGACCGTTTAATACGTCATTTTCGGTAGCGAGAACATATGGCTCTCTTGCGCCGTTCCAGTCAAATGAGGTGTTGAGCATTGCCTCAGGGAAGTCACAGTTTGGATAGAAGTCTGTCCATTGTCTTTGACCCTGGAAGCCGGCCGCAATCGCGTTATGACCAACCATTTCCTCCTCACAGCCCTCGGGGAGATTCTTGTTGCCGTTCATCAAGTCCTTAATGATGCACGCCATTTTAACAACAAACTCAAACTGTTCTTCCTTTTCCTTGTCGGAAATTTGAAGCTCCTTCGGGTTTTTATCAAAGCCGATATTGCATTTTTCCTTAGCCCACTTGAGTGCCTTTTGGAACTCTGCCTCGTCATAAATGCCCTTTGACATTCTTCTGATAATTTCAACCTCGTCAACGGACTCAACTCTCATACCGAGATATTCCTCGATAAATGCAGTATCGATGATTGAACCGCCGATACCCATACAGATTGAGCCGATTTGGAGATATGATTTTCCTCTCATTGTAGCTGCCGCAACTGCCGCACGGCCGAAGCGAAGAAGCTTTTCGGCAACGTCATCGGGAATTTTGTCGCTCTCGTCCATATTCTGAACGTCGTGACCGTAAATGCCGAATGCAGGAAGTCCCTTTTGTGCGTGAGAAGCCAAAACTGCCGCTAAATAAACCGCACCCGGTCTTTCAGTGCCGTTGAAGCCCCAAACACCCTTAATGGTGTTTTTGTCCATATCAATTGTTTCCGAGACGTAGCACCAGCAAGGAGTAACGGTAAGTGTGATATCAACACCTGCCTTCTTAAACTTGTCAGCGCAAGCGGCTGCCTCAGCAACTCTGCCGATTGTTGTGTCTGCGATAACAACCTTAACAGGCTCGCCGTTTGAGTACTTAAGATTTTCCTCAAAAAGCTTTGCTGCTGCTTTTGCCATATTCATTGTTTGGTCCTCAAGTGATTCTCTAACCTTGAGCACACCGCGGCGGCCGTCAATGGTAGGACGGATACCGATTACGGGGTAATCCCCAATAAGTCTGTTCTTTGCCATAATATTCTCCTTCAAGAAAAAATTTCATTAAATTCATTATATAATTTTCTGCGCGCAAAATCAAGTGATTTTTATAACTTACCAAAATTTATTTTAGAGATAGTAAACCCGCTTTTGGGGATGGGTTCTCCCTCCCGCTTTTTATGGATTTATTTTTCAAAATATTTTATCGCAAAATCGATATCGCTCGGGCCGTGCGGATGGTGGTCAACACCCGCCTTTTTGTCAATGTAAAGCAAGCTGTCAAGCCCCGCTTCCTTGTATGCTCTTTCAAGCGCGATTCCGTTTTCCTCATACGGCACGGTTTTGTCGCAGTCGCCATACGCCATATAGATTTTTATCTTATTTTCAATTAGCTTCGGGAAATAGTCTATGGGGTGGCCTCTAAAGGTGAGCAGCTCGCTTTTTGTCATTCCCCACGCGATTTCAAACTCCTGCCACATTCCGTCGGTAACGTCGGGCGCGTTGCCCAAGCGTGCAGGACAGGAAAGGAAGTTCATTACAGGCGCGTCAATATAAAGCCCCTTTATAATTTCGGGATGCTTCGCCGCTAACAAAACGCTCATCATTCCGCCGCAGCTCATTCCAAGTGTGATAACACCGCACTCGATGCCAAGCTCACCCGTTATATAGCGTACAAATTCGTATTGATCCTCAATCTCACACGGTGTGCCCCAGCGGTTTCTGTTTTCAATAAACAAAAGCGTGTAGCCGCGGCGCACAAATTCATTTTGAAGCTCGGGAAAAGCACCGAAATATTCGGTTTTCAAAACAGCTTTTCCGTTGCGCCTTGATTTGTCCTCTGCCATAAGCGCAATTCCCTTTTTGCCCCTAAACTCAACCTCTAAATGATATATGCCGTCATATCTGTATTCAGCTAAAATTTTCATTTTTCTACCTCATAAAGTATTATGCCCTATGGGCATACTTTAATTGTAGCTGCTTTTCTCCCTCTTGTCAACCGCTATTTCCCCCTTGAATAAAAAAATTGCCGCCCATATAGCAATGCTACACAGGCGGCGTAATATTCTATTTTGTACTTTTTCGGGTTCTCGTTTAAGGTTATCTTTAATGTGTCGCCCTATTTTGCTTCCGCTTTTTGATTTATCTTCTTGCGCACAAGCGAAATTACAAAAAGTGCAACTGACATAGCCACTCCGACAACGCTCACAACCGCGAGCTTAACGTAGTTTACGTCACCGAGGTATGTAAATACAAATTCTCCGCTTTCGGGGTCCTGCAGATACGGTGCAACCAAAATTATATCGGTAATCATAGTTGCAATAAGCATAAACCAACCGAAAATCATAGTATATACCTCAACCTTGTCGAGCTTTTGCGTTTTAACGCGTGTTGGGTATTGTGCGCCGAAATCAATAACGCTTGCAAGATAAACGCCGAGGGCAATTAGCACAATAGTTTCGGGCACCATATAGGTTGCGTTGTACGACAGGGAGTAAATAAGCGCCGCATTAGTCGGTATTGAAAGCCCTGCCCATACCGTTGCGCCCGAAATAACGTGACATACGTATCTAAGGACAGATGCAAGCAAAATGCCGTAAAGAAACGCCAGGTTTTGTCTTTTCTCTATTTTTCTGAAGAGTCCCGACAATGCAAAAACGCCAAAGGCAACTACATAGTCAAGCAATATAATTGCAACAATTGATTGCCACGTTGAAAAATAGGAAAGGTTGTTAATTCCCAAAAGAAGCTGAATCAGGGAGTTAGTAAGCGCTGTCCCCAAGCCCCACAGGAAGCCGTGTCTGTATGCTGCAATAACGATAGGTAGCATAGATGCAATTGTAACCGAGCCGCCGTACGGCATATCAACCAGCTTTATAAGGCTGAATACGGTTGACAAAGCAATCATCATGCTACACTCAATCATTGCAACAATTTGCTTTGATGATTTGGTTTTCATAGAAAAACCTCCTTGAAATAAAATATTACCGCACAGGAAAACATCCGTGCGGTAAATATACTCCAAGTTATGAAAATACTACTTCCTACGCCGGCATTATCCGTATCAGGTTAAAGGGTTTGGAAAATTCCATCTCAGCCAAAAAGCACCCCCGAATATTTAATTGTGCGATGTAGAAATCATACCACTAATTTATCGCTTTGTCAAGTGGTTTTCCAAATTATTTTTTGAAGTGCAAATAAGGAGCGTGCCCACCCGAACACTTATCTCGGCTTCCTCACCTATAAACGAATTGCCCGAGCCGAGTGAAACCTTGTTTTCAAGGTTGTAATTATCAAGCGTATATAATAGACCTTTTATTGTAACGCCCTCTGAAACGGTTGAATGAGAAAGGACGGAAATACGGCCGCTTGCGCCCTTATCAAACCTTACAGTACCGTTATTAAGTGGCAAAATTGATGACTCCCCCGAGTAAAATGCAAAATCAACTCCGCCCTCGGCATATTTTACCGCCTCACCGATTATAGCAAGCGTATGGTCAATAAGCCCGCCTATCGCGCCGTACATTCTTATTCTATTGTACCCACGTGCGAGTGCTTCTCTTATGGCAATTGCGCCGTCCGTTTCATCCTTCATCACGGGGAATTTTATCACGTTTTCAAAATCAATCGGCTCATTTGACGAGTCAAAGTCGCCAAGCGCCAAATCAATTCTCTTTCCTTGCTTTTTTAAGATATGATAGCCGCGGTCAGCACCAATAACAAAATCGCTCTCATCGGGCGTGAAATCAAGCGTAGAGTCAAGCGCACACACGATATAACAAGTGTTCATTTTATCACCTCGCCTAAATTCTATCATTTTTATTTTGTTTTTGCAACAATTATCTTGATTTTAAATCTTTATAATGATAAAATTATCAAAAAAGGTATTAAAAAAGGAGGGAAAACGAATTGAAAAGCAACGCACTAAAAGTCATTTTGATTATTCTAATTTCAACTATTGCGTTTTGCCTTGTGTGCGCGCTTTGCTGGCTTGTCGCCTTCCTTACCTCGTCTGATACAGATTTACCGCGCCTTGACTTAACCGTTGACGGAAAAGTTACCTCAAAGGAGGAATACGTCCCCTGCTCACTCACCCTTTCAGACGGTGATACGGTTATAATTGACGATGTTAGCGGTGGAATACGCGGTCGCGGAAACACGACGTGGAAATACCCCAAAAAGCCCTACCGCCTAAAGCTCGACTCCAAGACCTCTTTTTTCGGTGAAGCACCAAGCAAAAGCTGGGTTTTGCTTGCAATGTATAACGATTTTTCACTCTCCAAGGATGCCCTTGCATTTAAGCTCGGCGCGTCGCTTGATAACGGCGACTACGTGCCGTCATACAACTACGTTGAACTGTACGTAAACGGCATTTATAAAGGGCTTTACCTTCTCACCGAGCAGATAAACGAAAACAAGGAGCATACAAACGTAAAATACGATTTTGATAAAAATGATACCGAGGTCCCCTTCCTTGTCGAGCTTGACGACTACGCGGAGCTTGACGGCGGTATAGAGGGCGAGGACTACTTCAAAATCGGCAATTTATTTTACACAGTAAAATACCCCGACAAAACCGAGCGCTACACAAAGGCGCAATTTGACTACATAAAAAATTACGTAACCAAGGTGCATTCCCTTTGCTACAAGGAAAACGTCACCCTTGACGAGCTTGCAGAATACATAGACGTCGGTAGCTTTATTGACTACTTTTTGATACAGAAAATTGTAATTCAGCCCGACATAAATTATAAATCGGTTTATATGTATAAAGCGGTTGACGGAAAGATGAAAATGGGTCCTCTCTGGGACTACGATTGGGCGCTTAGCGGCCCGTCCCTTGCCTTTTGGTATGACTACGAATTGAAGGAAACGGAGTTCTGCTCGAGGGGAACTTGGTTCTATGCCCTGCTCACTCGCTCGCCCGAATTTCGTCAGGCGGTAAAGGCACGCTGGGCTGAAATTGAGGGAAAAATCAGAGATGCCTCGAGCGAATTTCAAGCAGAAAACCAAAGAATATCCACGGCGGCGCACAAGGACTGGCTCCGCTACCACTACTATAACTCAGGCGCGACATTTATGCGCAATTTCGAGCGCGATTTTGAGGTTTTATATCGCCGTATCGATTGGCTTGATAATGAAATTAACAACTTATAAATATTACAAAATAAACTAAGAAAAGGACTTAAGAATTACGATTTTGTCCTAAATTATGAGGTGGAATATGAAAAAAATAGTTTTACTTGGTGATTCAATCCGTTTATGGGGCTACGGCACGCGCGTGCCCGAAATGCTTGGCGAGGGCTATCTAGTATCTCAGCCCGAGGACAACTGCCGCTTTGTAAAATACACCCTGCGCGGTCTTTTCGACTGGCACGATATAATCAAGGATGCCGACGTAATCCATTGGAACAACGGTCTTTGGGACTGCACAGAGATTTTTGATGACGGACTTTTCACCTCCGAGGAGGAATACGTCGAAAATATGCTCCGCGTGGCTACTCTGCTCAAAAAAATTACACCAAATGTGATTTTTGCAACCACAACACCCGTTTGGGACGAGTTTGAGTGGACTCACAACGACAAAATCGAGCGTTTTAACGAAATTATCGTGCCAAGGCTAAAGGAAATCGGCGTTAAAATCAACGACCTGCACGCGCTTGTTTCAAGGGACGTACATAAATACGTAAAGGAATGTGACAAAATCCACCTAAGCGATGAGGGAATTGAGCTTTGTGCCGAGGCGGTTTGCAAGGCTATAAAGGAGTTCGACTGATTTTTTGAAGAATAAAGAATACTCCGAAATAAATTTATCATAAAAATTAAAAAAGGTATTGACAAATAGGTAGACATAAAACCTACCAATTACAATTAAACAGGGTCGGTTCGCCAAGCGAACTATTTTCGTCTGACCTCTTGTGAGCAAGCTCCCGTCGGTCTTAGCCGAAAATGCGCACCCCTTTCGTGCTTTGCACGAGCGTCGTCTCGGCGCGTTGCGCCTACAAAACAAAAAGGATGGCAAGTAGCCATCCTTTTTGTTTTGGTGGACCAACAGGGACTTCGCTCTTGAATTTTTCAAGGCAAGTTGTGCGTGTGTATCATTTATGCCTTGAAAAATCCTTCGGTCATCGCCTAAAACCTTCCACCGGAAGCTTTTTTAACGGCTGGGTTCGAGTCCCTGTATATCGATATACAAGAAATAAAAAAGGACGGCAAAAGCCATCCTTTTTGTTTTGGTGGACCAACAGGGACTCGAACCCCGGACCGACCGGTTATGAGCCGGTAGCTCTAACCAACTGAGCTATTGGTCCAAATTTTGTGCGCTATATTATTGTACACATTTATTGCTTGTTTGTCAATACCTTTTTTGATTTTTTATCAAATTTATTCGTTAAAATATATTATTCCAAAATTTTCTTAAAAATACACAATTAATTTATATAAAAACCGTGTAGATTTTACTCTACACGGCTTCTATTTTCAGTCTGATTTGTTATTCCTCGTCGCTTGAGGGCGGATTTACAATATCGTTGTATGAAACGAAAACGTATTTTTCGCCCTCGGCTTTGACGCCTGCTTGAATATACGTATATTCGGTTGTATCTCCATTGTTTACGCCGACAAACGCGCCAAGAGCAATCTTTTTATCCTTTTGGTCCGCGGTAAAGCCAACGATTTTAAGCTCAAACAAATTAAATTGCTCGTTTGAAATTTCTGCCGCTATTACGCCGCTTGATGCTTTTCCGTCACTTGCGAAAATATCATTATCGCCAAGCTTTTGCTTAGTTACCGCAAAGACACCGTAGCTAATGCTTTCTCCCGTTATTCTCTCATATTCAGCGATTGCATCGTTATCAACCGAGTAACGCACAGCGATTCCGCCCGCATCGTATTCGGGCACTGAATAGCCGTGGCAAACAAAGAGCGCGGGTAATTCTCCACCCTCGTAATTATCGCATCTTGTACAGCCGATGCGCTTATAGCCCTTTTCGGTAAAGCCGTTTTCATATACTGCGATTGACTGATTATCGTGTCCAAAGGCAGGATTAGATGAAACGTATTCCTCTACCATAGTATAAGGGTATTTTGAATCGTCTGTTACAGGCGTTATGCCACTACCGTTTCTGTATATATTAAGCGTGCCTGCGTTTTCACAATTTGGCGAGGTATATACAAGCGCGTAGCATTTTCCGCCGCCGTCACTACCTAAGGAAATCTTGGAAATATCGATTTTACAATCAATAAATGTTAAATGTGTTCTGCCTGTTGCGGTTGAAACAGAGCCAACGGTACAATTTTTGAATTCTGCCATTTGACCTGAAATATCCCAGCAATCCATTTCAAAAGTGCCAATTTCACAGTTTTCAAATACTGTTCCAGTAAGAATTGTGTGAGCTTGCACCTTACTGTAATAGCCGCCGCTTATTTTAACGATTTTTCTCGCGTCACCTCTGCCTAAAAGTCCAACGGGAACCGAGCCAGAGCTTAATGCACAGTCAACAAATTCATAGGTGTTGTTTACGGTTCCCTCCGCAGTGCTGTCATCCCCTTCTGTATAAACAAGCTCCTGCCCCGTAACGGAACGAATATTTTGAACGTAAACGCCGCCATCGTGCACCCAAGCATATACCTTCGAGTGGCGAATTTGGACCATATTCTTTGAAAGGTCGTTGGGATCATAGGTAAAATCCTTAATAACGTTTCCGCTTTCATCATAAATATCGGTTGAGCCAATTAGGTTGAGTTGTGCGCCAGAGTGTCTTAAAACAAACATATTCTCATTGCTTACCCCGTTTGTCAAAAGGTGGCAGAAGCCGTTATATCTAACGGTTATGGTTATTGCTTTTTTGAGCAAAATGCCTCTGTTTTCGCCAACGGACTCAACGATATTTTCGGCGAAAATAAGCTCGACATGGCTGCCATCCTCAAACTGATTTATCCAGTCGGTTTCGCTCAAAGAGGTTGTGCTGCTATATACGTCCGCAAGAACGATAGTGCTTTTTCCCTCAGCTTTAAGCGCAACTGCCGCCTCGGAGTCCTCGCTTGTAACAACGTAAAACGTGTCAGTTACGTCCGTTGTATTCTTTTCCGCCGCGGCTGAAATCACAAAAAGAAAGCTAAGTGTCAAAATCACGGAAAAGAACAGTAAATATCTCTTCATAAATCTCTCCTAAATTATATATTTGCGTGGTTTATTATTATTTTATCATAGCATTATAAAATTTTCAAGTGCTTAATAAATAGTTAAATACATTCGGAAATGTTAAAAAAATGTTAATTATATTGATTTTTTATAAACTATATGCTAAAATAGGAGCGATTTTATATAAAAAGGAGCTAAATTATGGGTCTTTGGACTTGGACACACTTTTGGGGCATTGTTCCCGCGTTTATCGTTTTTGTGGGCATTGCCGTTTTGCTTGGCTTTACGCTCAAAAACAAAAGTAACACAGTAAAACGCATTCCGCTTCAGGTTATCGCATCGGTTATTATAATTTTGGAAATATTAAAGCAGGTTATTTCCTTATCAAAGGGCTATGATTTATACCATCTTCCCTTCCACTATTGCAGCTTGTTTATTTATTTGCTACCCTTGCACGCGTTTGCGTTTGGAAAATTCAAAAAGTACATTGACGGCATTACGTTTGCAACCTGCGCTTCCCTGTTTTTATTCTTCTTGATAATTCCGACAATTCTTTACCCTGCAAGCGCATTCACAACGTATTTCAAGGAGTTCTTTAACTTCCACACAGTTACGTTCCATCACTTGGTTGTGCTTTATTTCTTTATTGCAATTGCGCTCAAGCAGTTTGAGCTTAAGGTAAAGAGAGATTTTCCTATAATGGCGGTTGTTTTGTCCGTTTACGTAATCGTTGCAACCGTGCTTTCATACATCTTAAAGGTTAATTTCCAAAACCTGCGCCAATGCAACTTCGGCGCGCTCGAAAATATACGCGTTGCTATGAACAACGCCATAGGCTTCTTCGGTCAAGCAATTTATATTTTCGTTATTTTCATCGGCACAACGCTCTTTGGCTATCTTTCATATTTCTTAATCTCGCTTTTCTACAAGCATGTTATATTAAGAAAGAAAAAGAACTGAAAAGCGAAAGGAGCAAGCCACTCCCCTAAAATTAAATATAAAAGGTGAGCTTTCGCTCACCTTTTTGTATTATGTGGTTTATGCTTATACCTTAATGCGCAGCTAATTACTCGCCGTAGTCGTCATCTTCCTCAAAGAACGCATCAATAGTTTCCTCAACCATTGCCCATTCCTCGTCGTCCTCTATGGGATAAAGCTCGCCGATTTCGCCGTCCTCGGTTGTGTCGTAGCTTGCGGCGATGATGTCAAGCTCCTCGTTTTCGTCCAAAATTCCCAAAACGGCGTAGCTCTTGCCTGTTTTATCGGAATTAAACGTGAAAAGCAATTCAAATTCCTTATCGTTGCCCTCTTCGTCCTTAAAAACTATCTTATTGTTTTCCATTTTTAATTCTCCTTTTTGCAAGATTGTATGTAATTATAAAATTGATTAGAAGTGCTATATTTGTAATAATCCACGTAAGTGGGTGGACAAGGAACAACGCCGACATATGCGGCACCGCCTTGAAAACGGTAAATACCCAAACAATTCTTATTCCGCAAGCACCGACAAGCGAAATAATCGACGGTGGGAGCGACGAGCCGTAGCCCCTTATAATACCGGGCAAAACGGACATAATTCCCGCCAAGAAATATATCGGGAAGGTGACCATATATCTCTGCCTTGCGTAGTCAAGCGCCGCCAAATTGCCTCTTATAAATATAGACATTATCTGGTCGCCAAGCAAAAACGTTGTCGCACCGAGGAAAATACCCAAAACGGTTGTAATAAGCAAAATATATATAGCTGATTTTTTTGCACGCTTTAAGTTGCAAGCGCCGTAGTTTTGGCTGACAAAGGTTGTCGCCGTGTTGCCAAAGGACGAAAGCGTAACCCACATTAGTCCCTCAATGGTGTTTACCGCCGTGCCTGCCGCCATACCGTCCTTGCCAAAGGAGTTAACGCCCGATTGAAGGAACATATTGGAAAGGCTAAATGCACTGCTTTGCAGCCCTGCGGGAAGTCCAATTGCAATCATTTTGCCGAAAATGCGCCACGAAAACTGTATGCCCTTAAATCTGAACGAGAAAAGACCCTCGTTTTTCATCAAACGCCTTACAATCAAAAAGCAAGAAAGAATTTGCGAAATTACAGTGGCAAGCGCAACGCCCGCAACGCCCATTTTAAAGATAGCAACGAAAACAATGTTCAAGCCAACATTCAAAAGCCCCGATAAAACAAGGTACTTAAACGGCTTGTTTGTTTCGCCTGCGGTACGGAAAACTGCCGAGCAGAAATTGAAAAGCATACTGAACGGCACGCCAATCATCAAAATACGAAGGTATAAAACCGCATTTTTTAAAACGTCAAATTCCTCGGGTGTGTCAAGCAGCACCATAACGGGCTTGGCTATAATAAAGCCGATAACCGCCGCTATAACGCCGATAACCGCTCCCGCAATCACCGCTGTGTCAATTGTTTTCTTTACGCGCTCGTTATCTCCCCTGCCGTGATTAAACGAGGTGATAACGTCAACGCCGACGGCAATGCCCATAAAAAGCGCAGTCATTACGTTATACGTGCTTGACGTTGCCCCAACGGCGGAAAGCGCCGCATCACCGTTTTCGGCAAAGTTGCCGACGATAATCAAATCTGCTGAATTATATAAGGTTTGGAGTATGCCCTGAAGCATTATAGGCAGCGTAAAAAGAATAATGCTCTTGCCCAAGCTGCCCTTTAAAATATCAACCCTTTGCCGCATAATGTTTCCTTTGTTAGTAATAATAGATCGATAAAAAATTCACCTACATTGTAGCACAGTATTTACTTTTAGGCAAGTACTTGGGCGAATTTTTTTGAAATACTTTCATAAAAAGGGGGCATGCAACTTGTGAGCAGCCCCCTGTTTTAATTTATTTATTGTTTTTCTTGCTTTTCGCTCTGTCAATTAAACGCTGGAAAAGCTTTACGATTTCAACAAACGGAATTATTAAGATTGAAATTCCCAATGCGGTAAAGAACTGTGCGGCGTTTAAGTTATAAAGGCTGAAAATGCTTGCAATAAACGGAATTTCAAGCACCATAACGGTAAGCGCCATAGCAAGTATTCCCGCGCCCCAAAGCACGAGGTTTTGCTTCTTTATTGTAAAGATTGAGCCCTTTAACGAGCGCATATTGAACGAATGGAAGATCTCACACATAGAAAGGGTCAAAAATGCCATTGACGTGCCGAGTGAGTGTGCAAGTGATGACTCCATACCGCCGCCGAATGCGTAAAGACCGATAAAGTACGAGGTGAGTGTCAAGGCTGCAACCAAAATACCCTGGTAAACAACGCCGAAGCCGAGCCCACGGGCGAAAATGCCCTCATTTGATTCTCTCGGCATCCGCTTCATTACGTTCTTCTCCGCCTGCTCCATACCAAGCGCAATTGCAGGGAGAGAGTCGGTGATTAAGTTGATGAAAAGTAAGTGCGGTGCTTCAAAGAGAGTTGCGCCGCTGATGAGTGAAACCAAGAATACCGCGATAACCTCACTCATATTCGATGCAAGCAGGAACTGAATTGCACGTCTGATGTTATCGTAAATACGTCTGCCCTCACCAACTGCCGAAACTATTGTTGCGAAGTTGTCGTCAGTCAAAATCATATCGGCAACGCCCTTGGTTACGTCAGTACCCGTAATGCCCATGCCGACGCCGATATCCGCATTTTTAATTGACGGTGCATCGTTTACGCCGTCGCCCGTCATAGCGGTAACCTTGCCCTTTTTGCGCCAAGCGTTTACAATTCTCGTCTTATGCTCGGGCTGAACGCGTGCGTAAACGGAGTATTTTTCAACGAGCGCTTCAAAGTCCTCGTCGGAGATGTTGTCAAGCTCCGCACCCGTGATTGCTTCGCTTGCGTCGGTGATGATGCCAAGCTCCATTGCAATTGCAACGGCGGTGTCGCGGTGGTCACCTGTAATCATTATAGGACGTATGCCTGCGCCCTTACATTCCTCAATTGCGGTTTTCACCTCGGGACGTACAGGGTCGATCATACCGACAAGACCGATAAATACCAAATCGTTTTCAAGCGCCTCGCTTGTAAGGGTGGTTGGTGCGCTTTCGTGATTTTTGAAGCCGCAAGCAAGAACGCGAAGTGCCTTGTCTGCCATTTTTTTGTTATTTGAGAGAATTTCATCGCGTTTTTCGTCCGTTAAGGAAACAACCTCACCGTTTTCCCATATTGAGACACAGCGCTTCAAAATCTCATCGGGCGCGCCCTTGGTAAACTGTACTATCTTGCCATCGTTTTCGTGCACGGTTGTCATCATTTTTCTTGATGAGTCAAACGGAACCTCGCTTATGCGCACGTAATTTTGCTTCTCGCGGTTCTTTGACATTTCAACCTTCTCGGCATAGTTAACGAGCGCACATTCGGTTGGCTCACCTACCGCCGTGCCTGCCTCGGTGTCAAACTCCGCATCGGAGCAAAGCGACATTGCGTTTGCAAGGAGCTTTTCGTCACTGCCGAAAAAGTCAACAACGGTCATTTTATTTTGTGTGAGTGTGCCCGTTTTGTCCGAGCAGATAATTTGCGCACAGCCAAGCGTTTCAACGGCGGTGAGCTTTCTTATAATTGCGTTGCGCTTTGACATATTGGTAACGCCGATTGACAGTACCATTGTTACAACGGTTGCAAGTCCCTCAGGGATTGCGGCAACGGCAAGCGCAACCGCAAGCATAAACGTGTGAACCGCGGTGTTAAATCCAAAATCGCCGCCAATTACCGAGCGGACAATGTTTACGCCAAACATTATAACGCAAATGCCGAGAACTATTACGGTTAGAATTTTGCTCAATTGACCGAGCTTTCTTTGAAGCGGAGTTTTGCCCTCCTGCGCGCTTGTAAGCGCATCGGCAATTTTGCCCATTTCCGTGTCCATTCCCGTTGCAACTACAACGGCTTTGGCTCTGCCATATACAATAGTTGAGCCGCTAAATACCATATTTTTGCGGTCACCGAGCGCAACGTCACCGTTTGCGTTTGGCTCAAGTGCTTCGCTCACCTTATTTGACGGCACGCTCTCACCTGTGAGCGCCGCCTCCTCTGCCTTTAAGCTTGCACATTCAATAATACGGCAGTCGGCAGGAACTGCATCGCCCGCCTCTAAAACAACGATGTCACCAACTACAATGTCCTCACTTTTCACCGTGATTTGATGTCCGTCACGGATAACCTTTGAGGTTGCGGCTGAGATTTGCTGTAACGCCTCAAGCGCCTTTTCCGCCTTGCCCTCTTGAATTAAACCAAGGATTGCGTTCAAAAGAACAACCGCTAAAATAATCACGGCATCAACGGGAAATGCGCCCTCGATAACCTCAATTACGCCCGAGATTGCCGCGGCGATAAGCAAAATTATCGTCATTGGCTCACCAAGCTGCTTGAAAAACTTAACTATAAGCTTCTCTTTTTTACCCTCTTGGAGCTTGTTTTT
Source organism: Clostridia bacterium (assembly GCA_017625935.1). Taxonomy (GTDB): domain Bacteria; phylum Bacillota; class Clostridia; order Oscillospirales; family CAG-272; genus RGIG2000. The sequence goes on along the minus strand of JAGALA010000020.1, from coordinate 14,746 downwards.
GCCGTTTTTTTCAAGGCGGCTTGCGGCTTCCTCACTTGAAAGACCGTTTTGCGACGTGATTTGCTCGTCTAAGACCTCATTTGTGCTCTTTAAGTACTCTTTCATCACTTTTTCCTTTCAATTTATTTGGATTAATCGATAAAAAAAGACTTATCTGCCGTTTGACAGATAAGTCTTATCGTTCAAAATAAAGCCAGACCCGCGGGTCATGATGTTGACTTTACTACGGCAAATGCCGCCGATTACTCCCTTATATGAGAATATTTTATCACTGTTTTGTTCCTTTGTCAAGTGGCAAATTTATTATTTACCACAACTTTACAATTTAACAGGATTAGTATGTTTTTACCTTAATTACGCCGTCGATTGCTTTAACCGCCTCTACAAAATCCGCGCTCGGAGCATCTGTAATTTCGATAATTGTGTACGCCATTTCGCCCTTAGAGCCGTTTGCAAGGTTTTCAATGTTCACGCCCTTAGCCGAGAATGCCGCGGTAATTTGCGAAAGCATATTAGGCACGTTTTTGTGCATAACCGCAACTCTGCCAGCACCCGTATGTGGGAGAGAAACGTTCGGGAAGTTTACGCTGTTTTTGATGTTACCTGTTTGGAGGTACTCGTCAAGTTGCTTTGCCGCCATAACCGCGCACTTATCCTCTGATTCAAGGGTTGAAGCACCCAAGTGAGGAATGTTGATTACTCCCTCAGCGCCCACAGTTGCCTCTGTTGGGAAGTCGGTAATATAAACCGAAACCTTCTTATTTGCAAGCGCCGCCTTAATATCGTCAGCGCAAACGAGGTCTGCTCTTGCAAGGTTGATAATCTTAACGCCGTTTTTCATCATAGCGATAGATTTTTCACATATCATATTCTTTGTTGTCGGTGTTGCGGGAACGTGAAGCGTGATATAATCGCATTTCTTGTAAATTTCGTCATAGCTTGATGCTTGCTTGATTGAAGGAGCAAGATTCCAAGCCGCGCTTGCGGTTAAGTACGGGTCGTAGCCGATAACGTTCATACCGAGGGCATTAGCCGCGTTTGCAACCATACCGCCGATAGCGCCAAGACCGATAACACCGAGTGTTTTTCCGACAAGCTCACCGCCAACGAATGCGCCCTTGCCCTTTTCAACGAGCTTTGCAACGCCCTCTTGACCCTCAAGCGTCTTTACCCATTCAATACCGCCGACAACGTCACGAGCAGCCATAATAAGCGCGCAAATTGCAAGCTCCTTAACGCCGTTTGCGTTAGCACCGGGGGTATTAAATACTACAACGCCGTTTTCCGTGCATTTTTCAACGGGAATATTGTTTACACCCGCGCCGCAACGTGCAATTGCCTCAAGCTCGGGGTTGAATTCCATTTCGTGCAATGCGGCAGAGCGCACCATTATAGCGTCGGGTGTCTCAACCGCGTCGCTGACAACGTACTTTTCGCCTGAAAAGTTGTCTGTGCCGACCTTTGCGATTTTATTCATTAATTTAATATTTTTCATTGTATTCACCTATTAGTTTGCCTTGGGATTGTTTTTTGTAAACTCCTTCATAAATTCTACAAGCTTCTCAACACCCTCGATTGGCATTGCGTTATAAATTGAAGCACGCATACCGCCAACGCTACGGTGTCCCTTGAGGTTCTTTAAGCCGCACGCGTCCGCTTCCTTTGCAAACTTCTTGTCAAGCTCCGCGTCACCTGTAACGAAGGTAACGTTCATCATCGAACGGCTCTCCTTTTCAACGGGTGCAATGTAGTAATCCTGGGAATCGAGATAGTCATAAAGAATAGCGCACTTCTTTTCGTTGTACTTCTTCATTGCCTCAAGTCCGCCCATATCGAGAATCCACTCGTAAACGAGCTTTGCAATATAAATGCAGTAGCACGGTGGGGTGTTATACATCGAGTCATTTTCCGCCATTACGCTATAATTGAGCATTGTCGGCGTGAAATCCTTTGCCTTGCCGAGCAAGTCCTCTCTTACGATAACGATTGTAAGTCCTGCGGGTGCCATATTCTTTTGTGCGCCTGCATAGATAAGACCGAACTTTGAAACGTCAACAGGCTCGCTTATAATGCAAGATGACATATCGGCTACAAGCGGAATATCTCCTGTGTCGGGAATATATGGGAACTTTGTTCCGTAAATTGTGTTGTTGAAGCAAACGTGAACGTAGTCTGCATCGGGACGGAAGCTTTCTCTTGTTGTCTTTGGAACAAATGTGAAGTTTGCATCCTTGCTCGTTGCCGCGCATTGAGCATCACCGTATTTCTGCGCTTCCTTAAACGCCTTGCCCGAGAACTGACCCGAAACAATGTAGTCAGCCTTGCCGCTGCCTGTCATTAAGTTAAGCGGAACTGCCGCAAACTGAGTGGAGGCGCCGCCTTGAAGGAAAAGCACCTTATAGTTATCGGGAATATTCATTAACTCGCGAAGCTTTGCCTCTGCATCCTTTATAATCTTATCGTAAACAGGTGAACGGTGGCTCATCTCCATAACGGACATACCGCTGTCCTCATAACACATCATTTCCTTTGCTGCTCTTTCAAGAACAGGCGTGGGAAGCATTGACGGTCCTGCTGAAAAATTGAAAACTCTCTCCATAATAAATCTCCTTTGTCAAAATAAAATTTACTTTATTGTACTACTACGCTAAAGTATTTTCAAGTCCTTTTTTGAATTTTTTTGTGAATTTTTTATGTAATTTATAACAATTGTCAAAAGTGCCAAAAATCCTTGTATTTCAATGTGTTTTTTGTTCATTTTGACATATAAAGTAACTATAATTAAAATATGAAGAAATATCATAGGGCTGGCTCATTAAGAATCCAGTAAAATCAATAGGTTTCGTCTAAATAATGACAAAAAGCAGAATTTTACCGCGAAATTCTGCTTTTTATTCTTAATGAGATGCCCTAATTTAGTCAGAGGGTTGACAGATTAAGAGCAGAAATCGTCGTTTGCGACCGAAGGCGTACATGGCGTACGTCGAGAGTTTAGCAAACGGCGATAATAAACCACACCATGGAGAAAAACGGAGTTTTTCAACCTTATTTTTCAATCGATTACAGATTAACTATTGTTTTGAATTATTTGTGGTTTATGATTGTGCCTTAATGTGTCGCCCTATTTATAAATTGTATAAATTTTTCATCGCTTCTCTTTTAATCGAGTGAAATTTTGTAGTATAGCTTTTTGTAAACCTGATCGTTTATCATAACGAGTGAGTAGATAAAAAGCGCAACAAAACCAAGCGTCAAAATGAGCTGAAGCGGAACGAGCGACGGGAAAAGCGGCAAATTTATAACCGTGCCGAAAATTGTAACCTTGGTTAATTCGTCAATTCTCGGCATAAGCGCAAGGACGACGGGTGAAATCACCGCCACCAAGGAGCAAGCAATGGTTGGCAAAATGAAAAGGAGCTTTGCGCGCTTCTTAAACTCGCCAACGGTGTATTCTCTGTCTGCGTACGGCAAGCACACGTCAATATGGTCATTAAGCGTGTTTTTTGCGCTCCTTAAAAGCAAAAGCATTGAAAGGACAAACGCGCCGACAAAAAGGAGCCAGCTAACCGCCGAAAACGGAATAATGGAATAGTAGTCGGTTTCCGCCTGTGACACCTCGAAAACGCTTGACAAGGTGTATTTTTCAAAAAATGCGCGTGTTTTCATCTTTACAATTATATTAAATATGAATTGCACTGCCGTTGTGCCAATTAAGGGGTAAAGCAGCTTATCAAATCTTACATATTTCTTTATAAGCAAGAAAACGTATATCGCGATAAAGCCGAAAACAAGCGCGGTATTAAAGAAAATGTCGATGTTGTCTATTTTCAATTCAAATACAAAAAGTGACAAAACCGCAAGGACGGGAAGCATTTTCCCTTGAAGCGACAAATTAAATTGAAGATTCTTGTTTGTCAGCTTTTCCGAAAGCTCCTCACTTGATAAGGTCGCTTCCCTTTTTGTAAAGGTAACAGCAAAAAAATATGATTCAAGCATCAGCCACGCAAGCGTTATAATGCTTGAGATAAGCACCGAAAGAACAATCAAGACGGGGCGGAAATGGGATAGGTCTGAGTCATAGAGTGAAAGCGGGTCGTGCGCGGTAAGCAAAATGAAGTCGGGCGCGGTTGCCAAAAGGAGTCGCACACCGAAAAGCACCACCGTTGCTATCTTTACGCCGTCAACGATTTTAATTGCCTTCATATTTTCAGATTTGAGCGCCCTTTGAGAGCAATACTCAAACAATTTAAGCAAGAACGGAATACCGAAAACAAGCTCAACCGTAAAGAACACAAACGAGAAAACAAGCGAAATCGTGTCGTCAACAACCATTGTCGAAATATACACGCTTGCAAGCTTGAAGGCGGAAACAATAGCCATATTTCTTGTACATTTGTATGCGCTTTTGGCTTGTGCATCATAGTAGGTATGCTTTGAAAGCATAACCATAATTAGTATATAACCGAATAAATCGGGCAACACATCAACGTTAGATGCCAAGGGGTTTGCAAGAATTACAAATGCGATAATTAACAAAGCTTTTCTCATTTTTTGCCTCCCTTATGCTTGCTTGAAAACGCCTTGTTTGAAAGCTCGTTCAGCTTGTCAAACGGCGCAAAGCCCGTTTTTTCCTCCTGCATTTTCTCGTCCCCCTCGTAGCAAATGCGCATATACGCGCCGAAAACTATAACGAGAGAAAAGACTACCGTGCCAAGCTTAATAAGCACGTATGCAAGTGAAAGCCACGGCAAAACCGCACTGTTTTTTACTATCTCGGTAAGCACAAAGAGCAAGATGCACACAGGGATAACCCCCGCGTTTACAAAAGCCATAATTTTAAGCCTGCCAAGCTCCACCTCTTTTGCCAAAAAAGCAATAGCGAGCATTAAAACGATAACGAATGCGTACGCAAAAAGCTCGGTTAGGTAGGTGGGCACCGCGTTTGGCGTAAATGTGTCCGAAAATACCTGAATACCAATACCGACAAGTGCGGAAATTTCCAAAAGCACGCACAAGGCAGCACTGACAATAAAGAGCTTGCCCTCATAAAGCAGCTTTCTCAGCGCAAACAAAATTATCGCCGCACCGAGCGCATAGGTAAATGCGGAAATCACCCCCGAGAGTGAGCCGAGATAAGCTATAAAGAAGCCGATGAATAAAAGCCCGAAGCCCATTATTCCTCACCCTCGCCTGCTTGCGCACCGCAGCATTTTTTGTACTTTTTGCCGCTGCCACAAGGACACGGATCGTTTCTGCCAACCTTATTTTCGTTTCTTATGGGTGCTTTGGTAACAGGCTTTGACACCTTTTTCTGACCGAATTTCATAAAGCCCTCGTCCGTTGGCTTTGCAACCTGTACTCTTTCAATAGGCTTAGCCTTTGGCACAACCGAAAGCACGCCGCGCACCGTATCGTCACGCACGGAAACGATCATCTCGTCAAAGAGGTCTGCGCCTGCAATTTTATATTCATTAAGCGGATTTCTCTGCGCGTATGCCTGAAGACCAATGCTATCGCGAAGGTCATCCATTGCCTCCAAGTGATCCATCCACTTTTCGTCAACGTTTCGTAGGAGAATAACGCGCTCAATTTCGCGCATTGTTTCCGCACCGAACTCGTTTTCCTTGCTCTTCCAAAGCTCTACTGCACGGTTGACAAGAGTTTCCTTAATTTCCTCTCTTGTTACGTTAGCCGAAACGAAATCGTCCTGCGAGCAAAGCAGTCCCATATATTTATTTTTGAGTGCGTCAATTTCCCAATTCTCGCGGTCAAGGGCTGTATGCGCATCTACCGCGTCGGAAATGGTTGAAACAATCATATCCTCGATTTTTTCCTTGAGGTCTGCACCGTTTAATACGTCTGAGCGCTGAGAATAGATAACGTTTCTTTGCTGGTTCATAACGTCATCGTAGGAAAGGACGGTCTTTCTGCGTGAGAAGTTTCTGCCCTCCAAGCGCTTTTGTGCGGACTCAATTTGTCCCGAAAGGATTCTTGCATCTATCGGTGTATCCTCGTCAAGGCCAAGGCGCGAAACCATACCTATAATTCTTTCGCTTCCGAAAAGACGCATAAGGTCGTCCTCAAGCGAGATAAAGAAGCGCGATTCACCCGGGTCGCCCTGACGTCCCGAACGTCCTCTTAGCTGGTTGTCGATACGGCGGCTCTCGTGTCTTTCAGTACCGATAATAAATAATCCGCCCGCTTCTCTAACCTTATTTGCCTCGGGCTCGATTTCGAGCTTAAACTGCTCGTAATATTTCTTAAATACGTCACGCGCGGCAAAAACCTCCTCGCTAACCGATTGAGAGGAGCCTGTTGCAAGCATAATGGTTGGCTCATCGTAGCCGTCGCGGCGCATTTTTTGCTTAGCCAAGAACTCAGCGTTACCGCCGAGCATAATGTCAGTACCACGGCCTGCCATATTTGTTGAAATGGTAACGGATCCAAGCTTACCTGCCTGTGCGACAATCTCCGCCTCGCGCTCGTGATATTTCGCGTTCAAAACGGTGTGAGGAATGCCCGCACCCTTTAATTTTCTTGAAAGCGCCTCGGATTTTTCAATCGAAACAGTACCCACAAGCACAGGCTGTCCCTTGGCGTAGCACTCCTTGATTTGATTAATGATAGCTCTGTCCTTGCCTGCGACAGTCTTATAAACGCGGTCATTGTAGTCGCGTCTTATCATAGGCATATTTGTCGGCACCTCAACAACGTCAAGGTTGTAAATCTCACGGAATTCCATATCCTCGGAAAGCGCTGTACCCGTCATACCCGAAAGCTTTTTATACATTCTGAAGTAATTTTGGAACGTTATCGTGGCAATAGTGCGGTTTTCGCGCTGAATTTTTACCTTTTCCTTTGCCTCGATGGCTTGGTGGAGTCCGTCAGAGTAACGTCTGCCCGGCATCAAACGGCCCGTGAAGGTGTCAACTATTACAACCGCGCCGTCCTTGATAACGTAGTCGGTGTCGAGCTTCATAAGACCGCGTGCGCGAAGCGCCTGCTGAATATGGTGATAAAGCTCGGAGTTTTCGGGCGCGGTGAGGTTTTCAATCTCGAAAAACTCCTCTGCCTTTTTAACGCCGTGCTTTGTAAGCGTTGTGGTTCTTGCCTTTTCATCAAGAATGTAGTCCTGCGCCACGTCATCGTGGTCAACCTTCATATCAAGCTCTTTAACCGTAAACTTTGAAAGCTTGGCAACAAACGCATCGGCTCTGTCGTAAAGGTCTGTTGACTTTCTGCCTGCGCCGGATATAATAAGCGGAGTTCTCGCCTCGTCAATAAGGATTGAGTCCACCTCGTCAACTATGGCAAAGTTGTGGCCTCTTTGCGCCATATCATCCTTATAAATAACCATATTGTCACGGAGGTAGTCAAAGCCGAACTCGTTGTTCGTGCCGTAGGTGATGTCGCTTGCATATGCGCGCTTCTTCTCCTCTCTTGACTGTCCGTGAACGACAAGACCCGTGGTAAGACCGAGAAACTCGTAAACTCTGCCCATTTCCTCACAGCCGAGGCGCGCAAGATAATCGTTTACGGTAACGACGTGAACGCCAAGACCCGAAAGTGCGTTAAGATAAGAAGGAAGCACCGCAACGAGTGTTTTTCCTTCACCTGTTTTCATTTCCGCAATTCTGCCCTGATGGAGCAAAATACCGCCCATAAGCTGAACGCGGAAGGGGCGCTTGCCAAGCACACGCCACGCTGCCTCACGCACGGTGGCAAATGCCTCGGGCAAAATATCGTCAAGTGTTTCGCCGTTTGCTAAGCGGCTTTTGAATTCGTCTGTTTTCGCTCTTAATTCTGCGTCGGTTTTGCCCGCATACTCGGGCGCGAGCGCTTCGATTTTATCAACCGTCGGAATGAGCTTTTTGATTTGGCGGCTACTGTAAGTGCCGAAGATTTTAGAAAAGATTCCCATTATTTTTAGCCAAATTTGGCTTCCTTTCATAATTATACAGAATAATTATATCACAATTTTTCCAAAAGTCCACATTTATTTTAAAATTTTGCATTTATTTTATATTTTATATTGATTTCGCGCCATTTTAATAGTAAAATGTTTATCGTGACCGAAACGGAGGGGGCAGTACTCAAATATGTGATTTTGGTACGTGATATGATATTTGGGCGTGTGTACACCTCATCCACCATAGTGTCCCTTGGCAGGGCGCAACCCTTTTGTCGCTTTGCGACATTTCAGCACAAGGCACGCCCATAAAGGGTGCCCTCGCAGGGGAATCACCCCCTTCCCCTCCCATCAGAAAAAATCATCAATGCAAAGCATTGCATTAAAAGGAGAAAAAATGCTTAATATTGTTTTACTTGAGCCTGAGATTCCGCAAAACACGGGTAACATCGCACGTACCTGTGCCGCGCTTGGTGCTACGCACCGCCTCCTTTGTGTAAAGGGAGGTGTCACGCTTGCCGTGACGGAGGGATTGGCTATTTCTATTATATTTGGAGGAAAATATGCTTAATATTGTTTTACTCGAGCCTGAGATTCCGCAAAACACGGGCAACATCGCACGTACCTGTGCCGCGCTTGGTGCAACACTTCATATGATCCGCCCATTCGGCTTTGAAATCGACAACGCAAAATTAAAGCGCGCGGGAATGGACTACTGGTTCCACCTCGACATTCGCTACTATGACAGCTTGGACGATTTTTGGGCAAAAAACGAGGGGTGCGAGTTTTACCTCTTTACCAAAAAAGCAAAAAATACGTACACAGATGTTACCTACGGCGAAAATCCGTACCTATTTTTCGGGCGCGAAAGCGAAGGACTGCCCGAGTGGCTGATTGAGGAAAACAAGGAGCGCGCCTTAAGAATCCCTATGCGTGAGGGCTTACGCTCACTGAATCAGTCAAATTCCGTTGCCATCGCCGCCTATGAATGTATGAGGCAAAGGGGCTTCGAGGGACTTTCGACCTCCTTCGGCAAGCCCTCTCGGTGAATATTTATTCACTAAATATTAATAAAAAACCGTGAACAATCACGGTTTTTTTATTAGAAAAACGATGCTATTGCTGCCAGCATTGCACGAATGATTCTTTTTGGCAGTGATGCCTTACACATTTGCTTCGTTATGGGAATTGACTCCTGCATCATCGCACTGTAGTCATTATAGATATCGGAAATTACGGGTGAATCATATATAACAACGCCGTTTTCAAAGCTGAGATAAAAGCTTCTGAAATCAAAATTCACACTGCCGATCGTTGCAATTTCGTCATCCGAAATTACAATTTTAGAATGATTGAAGCCGTTTTTATATTCGTATATTTTCACCCCTGCGGATATAAGCCGCAAATAGTGTGATTTCGTTATTTGATTTACGGTTTTTTTATCGGGAATATGCGGCACAACAATTCTTACGTCCACTCCGCATTTTGCGGCGTTTGTTATGGCTCTTATCATTTCGTCGCCGATAATTAAATACGGAGTGCTTATATATACGTATTTTTTTGCGTTGGAAATGATGTTTATATAAATATTTTCGCCAAGCGGCTCGCTGTCCATCGGGCTATCGGTGTACGGCTGATATATTCCCTGATCTATTAGCTCAAAGCTCGGCTTTTCATTGCGTATTTTCTCCTTGGTGATATATTCCCAAAGAGTTAAAAAGAAAAGCTCGTTAGTGTACGCAGCTTCTCCGTACAATGCAATTGCACAGTCCTTCCAATGCCCAAATCTTGCATTTATATTTATGTATTCGTCAGCTAAATTCACCCCTCCGCAATACGCAATTTTGGAATCGATAATGCATAGCTTTCTGTGGTCTCTGTTGTTTGTAACTGTGCTAAGCACAGGAACGAAGGGATTAAAGGTTATTATTTTAATCCCTTGTTTTTTAAGCCTGCGCATTTCCGACTTGGAAATTTGCTCCACGCTGCCCATATCGTCAAAGATAATGCGAATGTCAAGACCCTTTTGAGCTTTTTCTATCAAAGCTTTTTTAATCTCTCCCCACATATATCCGTCCTTGATAATAAAATATTCCATGTATATTCTGCTTTGAGCAGCCTTAATATCCTCAAGCAAAGCCGAAAAGAAATTTTCACCCGAGGGAAAGTACCTCGCCCTTGTATTTTTCAAGGGCGCGGAGTGGGCGTAGCGCGTAATATAGTCGCTTTGTCTTTTCAGTCTTCGAGGCAACGTAATATTCGAGGTTTTGCATGCCTCGTTTTCAAGCGATTGGGTTATTGATAGCATTCTCTTTTTTCTGAGCCAAGTGAAAAGACGTCCGTAAAGAAAAATAAACAGCGTAACGCCCACGACGGGTACACCCAACAAAACAATCAACCAAGTGATTTTATAGGCGGAGTTCATGCTTGTGTTTATAACACCAACGCTGCAAATGACAGCAAGAGCGTGCCAAGCCAAAATATAGTATTTGAACACCTCATCGAAATAAAACAGTAAAGAAAATCCGATTATCATCTGGAAAATTATAGATAATGCGGTAATTACAATTCTATTTGTTAAAAGCTTAAATATCCTTTTCATTTAATCATCCCTTTTTATTTATTGAAACAGCGGTTGTATTTGTTTACCCTCAATTGCAAGCTGAAGCGTTTTTTCAAGCAAGGAAAAATCGCAGACAAGCGAGTGTGGCTTGCCCTTCGGGTCATCCTGTGAAAGCGGCACGAAATATACGTGCTTTCTTTCGAGCAAAATGCTGATGCTTTGCAGGTTAGCCGAGAGCGCGTCATTTGAAGAAAGCGCAATTACAAGCGGTCTGTTGGAGCGTAAATGTGCCTTTGCCGCCATTGTAACGGGCGTGTCTGTTATGCCTCTTGCAAGCTTTGCAAGGGTGTTGCCCGTGCAGGGCGAAATTATCATAGCATCAAGGTGTATTTTAGGTCCGAGCGGCTCGGCATCAACTATTGTGTGTATCACCTCTCTGCCCGTGATTTTCTTTAATTCCTCACAAAGTGAGGCGGCCGTGCCAAAGCGCGTGTCGGTGCTGTAAACGCAGTCGCTCACAATGGGCAAAAGCTCGTGTCCGTAATCTGCGAGTGAGCGAAGCACCTCCAAGCTTCTTTTATGTGTACAAAATGAGCCGCATAATGCATATCCAATCATCAAAATGTCCTTTCCCGTTAAGGAAGATACGGCAGTATCGCATCGAAAATCACCGCTGCGGCGCTTTTTGGCAAAATTTTCCCCGGTAACCCCAGGGCAAAATTCACCCTTTCCGTCCTTTCAAAGCCGCACGTCGAAGCAAGCTCAAAAAGATACGTCCCCACGGGTATTGAGTCGATAAGGGCGCTGTCAAAAATCAAGCTCGGCACCGTGTTAATTACCGCATCGCATTCCTTTGAGAAATCAAGCGACGCGGGCGTAAATCCGTTTGTTCTCGCTTCCTCTCTTGACTCCTCTCTGCGTGCATAAATATACACATCTGCGCCAAGTGAAGATAAAATACGGCAAAGGCATTTTCCTATTCTCCCGTAGCCGCATACGAGAATTTTCTTTTTCTCAAATGAGCATTCGGTTGCTTCATACCAAGACGAGATAAACGCCTCCGCGGTCAGACGTGCGTTTCTTTTTAAAAGCTCCCCGTTTTGGGAATAGTCAATGACTTCACCGTTAAAATATTCCTTTTTTATTTGGCTCATCGGTGCTAAGACGAGCGTCTTGTCTGAAATTCCCTCAAACAGCTCCTTTAATTCCCCGTCGGAATATTCCCGACGTATAGGCAAAATGAGCGCTTGGGCGTTTTTTGCCTCGCTCGGCGCGGCAATTTTAGAATCGTAGCCGTGCTTACAAAGCAGCTCGTTCAAATACGCATATCTTTTATCCTTCGATACAATATATATTTTCATCGCTTTTCCTTCACGAAATTATTGAGAATTTCTTCTCAATATATTGTATGCAGAGAATTTTATAAGGTTTAGTAGTAGCACCCGAAAGAAGCCCGATTTTTAAGGCTATTTGTTGTTCTTTCCAATAAGCATATTTATCGAAAAGCCCTTGGCGCTGAAGTTGCGCTCGTACTCGGTGCGGATGTTTTCCGCGTCCATTTCGCTACTATGCAAGTCGAAGGTGTGATATTCGAGCGTAAACGGCGCTTTTTCGACCTCCTCAAGTGAAAAATCAAAGAGGGGGCGGTTGTCCGTCTTGAAATAGAATTTTCCGTCGGGCGTTAAAAGGCGCGAGTACATTTTAAGAAACTCAATGTAGGTCAAGCGGCGCTTGGTGTGTCCTTTTTTGGGCCAAGGGTCGCAAAAGTTGACGTAAATTGCATCACAGCAGTTATCGGGGAGCGTTGGCAAAAGCTCCTTTGCATCTCCCACGGTAAAGCGGACGTTGCCAAGGTCCAAATCACCAAAATCCACAACCTCGCCAAGAGGGTAAATTTTGCCGTCGGGCGTTTGCCAGCCGCCGTTTGCGGCAAGGTCGCCGAGGCCTCTGTCCCTTGCGTAGTTTTCCGTGGCAAGCGTTGAAACGTCTGCAATCTTCTCTATTGCAAGATAGTTATAATTTGGCTCTTTTTTTGATTTTCCGCAAACGAAATCACCCTTGCCGCATCCTATTTCAATGCGTAATGGGTTATTGTTTCCGTAGATTTTCTCCTTATTTTCATAAAGAGCGAGTATATTTTCGGTTGTTAAAGCCGAGAGGAGTGCGCGGCGCTCGGGTCCGTGCTTCTTTTTTTTCATTCTCATATTGATATTTCCTTATTTTTTTGTTAAAATAGAATATATAGCCACAAAATGCGGCGTTCTTTAGCATTTTACCACATATTTTTTCAAATTTCTACTGTTTAGGAGAATTTTATGACTTATAAATTCAAAACAAGAGGTGTTTGCGCCTCGTACATCACGTTTAGCTTAGAGGACGGCATCGTTTCGGGCGTTTCCTTTCAGGGCGGCTGCAACGGAAATTTAAGGGCAATTTCCAAGCTTATTGAGGGTGAGCGTGCCGAGCGCGTTATCGAAATATTAAAGGGCAACCTTTGCGGCTTCAAGGGCACGTCCTGCGCTGACCAGCTTGCAATTGCACTCCGTGCCGCACTTGACGGCGTTCTAACCCCCGTGGAATAACCCACGAAGCGCATTTATCACAAAAAATCCCCGATTTATGTAGGAAAGGGGCTTGCTCCTCCCGATTTTTCGAGGTTCTCCACTCATTTGGAGAAAACATTAAATTAAAAGGACAAAATATGAAAAAATTACTTATCGTTGACGGAAACAGTATATTAAACCGTGCATTTTACGGTGTGCGTCCGCTTTCAAACAAGCAGGGACTCCCCACCAATGCGCTTTACGGCTTTATGAACATATTAAAAAAGCACCTTGACCACGTAAAGCCCGACTACGCCGTTTGCGCGTTTGACCTCAAATCAAAGACGTTTAGGCATCTTGAATACGATTTTTACAAGGCGAACCGCAAGCCAATGCCCGAGGATTTGGCACTTCAGCTCCCTTACGCAAAGGAGCTTGTTACCCTTATCGGCTTTAATATCGTTGAGCTTGAGGGGTACGAGGCGGACGACGTTATCGGCACGGTTTCGCGCTTGGCAAATAACGAGGTACACGCGTACGTACTCACGGGCGACCGTGACTCGCTTCAGCTGATAAACGAAAACACCTCGGTTATCCTTGTTAAAACCAAGGAGGACGTTGTCTATACGCCCGAAAAATTCACCGAGGAATACGGCGTTACCCCACTTCAATATATAGACGTTAAGGCAATAATGGGCGACTCCTCGGACAACATCCCGGGTATTCACGGAATTGGAGAAAAGGGCGCGTTTAAGCTCATTTCCGACTTCGGCTCACTAAACGCACTTTACGAAAACTACGCCGAGTCCTCTCTATCTGCGGGTATGAAGGCGAAAATAGAAAGTGGGCGCGAAATGGCATTCGCCTCACAGCATCTTGCCACTATCGTGCTTGATGCACCTATAAATAAGACGCTTGAGGACTTAAAGAACAGGGGCTTTGACAAGCGCACCCTGCGCTCGCGCTTTATTACCCTTGAATTTGGCTCACTTATTAGAAAATTCGGGCTTGAAAGTATCGACACGCAGGAAATCGAGGGTGATATCGTTGAAGCAACAAGAGCGGAAAACACCTCATCCGAGTTGCTTTGCAACCCACCTTCCCCACAAGGGGAAATCAATGGTGCAGTACCGAGCGTTTCCCTTGACGAGTTTGAAGCCTGTGAGCCACTTTCGATAGGTGAGCAGATGGGCTTTGATTTCGGCGAGGAAAAAATTGAGCCAACGCCTGTTGCGCTCCCGACTTCCGTGTGCGAGGGCTTGCCAAGCGGCGGTGAGCTTTTCGCGGTATATTTTAAGGACGAAAACGTGCAAATTTGCACCGAGAACGGCGCGCAATATTTAGCAAAAACCGAGGACGCGCTTGCTTTTTTAGATGGCAAGGACGTAATTTGCCACGATATAAAGTCACTACGTAAGCAGTACGACATAAAATGTGTCTTTGACACAATGCTTGCAGGGTACGTTATCTCCCCTGCCGACTCCTCGTATGAGCTTGATAACTTAACTATTACCTACTTAAATATGGATTTTGACGAAAATTACGGTGCTTATTTGATTTTCGCGCTGTACCGCGCTATGCAAAAGCACTTAAACAAGGACAAAACGAGCCATATTTTAACCGATATTGAAATTCCGCTTGCCTACGTGCTTAGTGATATGGAGTGCGAGGGCTTTAAGGTTGACATTGACGGACTAAAGAGATATTCCGAGCATCTTAGTGAGCTTGAGG
>JAGALA010000019.1 GCA_017625935.1 Clostridia bacterium | reverse complement strand
CCCACAGGACCCATTTATGGGTAGTAAGTAGCAAACGCATGGCTGGCAGGCCAATTCTCAACGCACTTGTGCGTAGCTAGTAGTGTTTAGGGCTATGCCCGAAAATGAAATACCACCCGCTTTGCGGGTGGATATTTATTATTCTGTCGCTTGCAAGAGAGGAGAGAATTGTCCCAAACGCGATAATAGCGGAAATTATACCCGCGCCCGACACAGGCACGTCCATTTCCGAAAATATTGTTGGCCAAGCCGCCCCAAGCATAGAGTCGGGTAGTCCCAGCCCAAAAAACGATAAATATATTATAGCAATAAGTAAGATAAGCATAAAATCCTCAATTCAAAAGCCAAAGATAATTATATTAAATATCCGTAGTCACGCGCGCATCGCTCAAGCCCCATCTCAACGCTTGAAAATTCAACGCCAAATGCGCATGCCTTACTACAATCCATCCACAAATTTTCTCTCGCGGGAGCATCTAAAACAGACACGTCACTGCCTATTTTTGAAAGAAACTCCTTTGTTATCTCGCGCATTGACCTCTTTGTTTCACTTCCAAAGTTGTAAGTGCCACCCGGTAAGCGGCATACGTTTTCCATTTGCTCGCAAACCTCTTTTACGTAGGTCACACCTCTAAATTGCTGAGAGCTATACGCAACCGCGCCCGTAGCACTAATCATATTCATAAAGTAGTTCGATTTTTTAAGGTAGTAGTCGTACATCCACTCCGCCCGTAGCATAACGGAGTCGGGGCAAATATCAAGCACGCGGTTTTCCATTTCAAGCTTGTGGCGCGAATATAAATTCGACGGCTTTACCATCTCCTCGCTGAAGGGACCGCCTTCACCGTGCCCGCTGTAAACTTGGTCGGAGCTGAAGCAAATTAGCTTTATTTTTTCCTCTGATGCGGCTCTTGCCAAATAAATCGGCAATAAAACGTTAGCGATATATGAGCCCTCGGGGTCGCGTTCACACGCGCCTATATCGGAAATCGCCGCCGTGTGAATTATCACATCACAGCCGCTTTCCTTCACCACGCGCCGTACCTCATCCTCACTCACGCCCCTTAACGACGGAGCAGCAATCACACCCTCGCACATTTCCATTATCTTCGCACCGACAAACCCACTCGCACCTGTCACAAGTGTCATAAAATCACCTCATTTGGATAGTTAAAAAATTGAAAACAAAGGAGAGGGCACATCCTCTCCTGTTTTATAAATCTAATCCTAAAATTGCATTATCATACAAAAACTGCTTTAATTCTTCACCGTTACCGGTGTTGTAATAATCTAAAAGCAGCGTATTGAATTTTTCCATATGCTTGTCAACGATGGTTAAAATTCCCGTACCGCTTGAAATGAGTATTTTGTTTGCTGCGGTTAAGCTTGTCCTTTTGTTTCCGTCCCAAAAGAATTGACCTCTTGTTCCCCAAAGAAAAAGGTTAAGTGCTTTTTCAGTAGCTGTTGATTCCTCGGTAAGAATTTTTTCAAGCTCTGCTTTGACTGCTTCAAATACGGGCACAGGCGGCTTATAATCCGTGCCTGATATACCAACGGCACCGCGTCTCAGCTTTCCCCATTCGAGCGCCTCGTTTCTTGCTATAAATCCGTTCAATGTGCAAATATACTCAACCGTTAGTGGATCGTAAACGGTGGCAAAAATATGCTTCCAAGCGTCACGCATATTAAGAATCGCCTGTATATCGTCAAGCTGAACGCTTGGCACGTTTACGCCATTTAATATTGTTTGCGTTTGTGGGAACGTTACAGCTCTGTTTTCCATACGCATACCGCAATAAACGTTTTCGTCCCATTTCTTTTTTGCAAGAAACAAGCTTTCATTTGGCGAAAGATTATATTTGTCCTTGTATTGCATGAATCGCTCCTTTTGATTTTATATATTACTTAAAATAATTTTATCATAACTGCAAAATAAATGCAATAGCTTAGATTAAAAAGGCTGTGCGTTTTATCTTATTTTCCAAACACGTCCACGGCTTTTTTGAGCATTTCGCGTATTGGAAGGTTATATGGGCAGCGCGTTTCACACACGCCGCAACCTACACAGTCGGACGCTGTTTTTTCTAATTTTGAATAGCGAACCAACGCCCAGTCCTTAAGGTCGTATCGGCTAAAGTAGCCCTCAAGCAAGAAGACGGACGGAATATTGATTCCTGCGGTGCAGGGTGCGCAGTAATTACAGCGGCGGCAGAAATTCGTGCCCAAAAGCTCTCTGA
Source organism: Clostridia bacterium (assembly GCA_017625935.1). Taxonomy (GTDB): domain Bacteria; phylum Bacillota; class Clostridia; order Oscillospirales; family CAG-272; genus RGIG2000. The sequence continues at coordinate 2,241 of JAGALA010000019.1, read as the reverse complement.
TTTTTGCTATTTTTTCGCGCTCATCATCATTAAGCGGCGAGGTATAGGCAATTGCGTTTGCGTTTTCCTTGATTTCATTTGTGTCCGCCATACCGGGGATAACCACCGTTACGTCGGGGTTGGACGCAATAAAGCGCAAAGCGGTAGTCGGGTCGTCAATTGCACCGCCCGCCAACGGCTTCATACAAATAAAGCCGATGTTTTTCTTTGCACACAAAGAAATTAGCTCCTCACCCTGCGTTTCCACAATATTATAAGGAAACATAATGGTTTCCACCCAGTCAAGCTCCACGGCGCGCTTAAAAAGCTCCACGGAGTGTAGTGTAATTCCAATATGACCGATTTTGCCCGACTTTTTGGCTGCTATCAGTGCTTCAAGCGCGCCGCCCTCGGCGATTACCGCCTCGAAATCCTTCGGGCTCGGGTTATGTATTTGGTATAGGTCAATGTAGCTTGTGCCAAGTGCTTTCAAGCTTGATTCAATGTCCCTTGCCATACCGTCCCTTGTGCGCGCCATGCTCTTTGTCGCAAGCACGAATTTATCTCGCACGCCCGAAAGCGCATAGCCAAGATATTCCTCGCTCACCGTATAAGCACGCGCGGTATCGATAAAATTAACGCCCTCTGAAATCAGCTCGGAAATTAGCGCGCGCGTGCCCTCAGCGTCGATTTTTTGTATCGGAATACCGCCAAAGCCCAAGCGCGAAATTTCAAGCCCTGTTTTTCCTAAAATTCTATATTCCATATTACCTCTTAATACATCAGCGAAAGCGTGTTATCGTCTGAATACTCAATTTCCTCTGAAATTATTCTTGCTAAAGCAGCCACCTCGTTTATTGTTTTTGCCCCTTTTGTACAAATTAGCGAAGCAAGCAACCGCTCGCAAAAAAGAGAGAAGGAAAGGCGCGAGCGTAAGTCCTCACCGTCCTCGGCTTCCGTTGCGTGGCGGTAAATTAAATACGCCAAAAATCTCTCCAAATATTCGTCCGTGTCCGTAGAATTTGGACGGCACGCGCTCGAATAATTCAAAAACAGCTCCTTGTCGGAGGCGTCAAGATACTCTAAGGACTCAATTTTTTCAAGCCACTCCTCGTTCTTGCCCATGTCTATTTCGTAGCGCCTGTAAAGCTCCTCAAGCCGCGCGTGATAGCTAAGCGACTTATCCCCAAGCACCCCATATATTTTTGCGCGCTCGTCCCTTGCGTTAAAGTCAACCTCGCCAATTCCGTCAACCTCGCCAATTTCCTCGATTTCCGCGTAGTCGGGCGAGGAGAGAATAACTCTTGCGGCTTCCTCGCAGGATGCGCCAATGCCCACCTCGCACACGCCTGTGTAGTTATAAAATCTCGGATGCTCACGGCAAATATCGCATAGATATCCCTCACCTAAATTGCAAATTATCTTGCAAAGTCCGTTTTCATCAAGATGTGGGCATCTTTCGCCTGTGCCGAGCTTAAAGTGCGGCACCTCGTCAAAGGAAACGGTGTCCAAAATTTGCGCACCGTAGCCACACGTCAGCTGTTTATATTTTTCAAGCGACACCTCGTCAACGTCTATCTCCCAGCCGACACAGCAGGAGTGCGTGCATTTGTCCGCTATGCACTTAAAATTTTTGTAATATTTCGGAGCGTAAAGCTTCATTTTCGTTTCTCCCAAGGGAATATGAGTTAATAAATTAATTGTAGCACAAAAACAGCCGCTTTGCAATCCAAAAGCCAAAAAGACAGCCCGTTATGTTAAATCAATCGTTGAATATCCAATATCACGTAGCTTTCAAGCCATAGTAAAGAGCGAAGGTTGCCCATAAGAGTAGGGAAGTGCAAGACTTGAACCCACGCTCAATGTATGGGCGAACATTGTTCGTCCGAAAAAACGTAGGGTACGGCGCCTTCGACGTACCGACAAAGTAGAAAATAATAAAGAAAGCAATACTCAATCGTTTTTAGTGCGCTCACCCCCGACCTCCTCCGTCGGTCGCGCGTACAAATCCCGAGCACCCATACTCGAAATAAAAGAAAAAACGCACCTCCAATGGGTGCGTTTCTTTTATTTGTGTTGTGCTGCCAATTTAGATGCCGACACAAAACAATTCGATAAATTGTAGTTTATATACCGTGTAACTCGCATCGGATAATTTATTCATTGCTCTCTTATAGTGTTATTTCTCTTTATACGATTCCCATTGCCATTTCCACCAACAACGCAACGACAACGACCAACGCCGAGATGATAAAACCGTGG
>JAGALA010000018.1 GCA_017625935.1 Clostridia bacterium | reverse complement strand
TCAAGCCGCCTGCTGAAATTCAGGACGCTATGGAAAAGCAAATGAAGGCAGAAAGACAAGGACGTGAGGCAATCCTTCGCGCGGAGGGTGAAAAATCAAGTAATATCTTGGTTGCCGAGGGTAAAAAGGAAAGCCAAATCTTAGAGGCGGAGGCAGAAAAGGCTGCCGCAATCCTTCGTGCCGAGGCAGAGAAAGAAGCAAGAATTAAGCAAGCGGAGGCAGAAGCTGAGGCAATCTTAAAGATTAACCAAGCACAAGCCGAGTCAATTCGCTTGATAAACGAGGCTGCACCAAACGCAGAGTTTATGACACTTAAAAAGCTTGAAGCGTTTGAAAAGATTTCGGACGGCAAATCAACAAAGGTTATCATTCCAAGTGATCTCCAAGGCATTGTCGGTCTTGTCAACACAATTTCGGAAAGTGCAAAAACAGAAAATCTTGAAAAATAATTTAAACAAGCGCGCCGTTGGCGCGCTTGTTTTATATTAGTTTATACTATTTATACAATGTATTTTACATATTTATCTAAAAGCACTTGAAAATGGTCGAATAAGGTGATATAATTGTTTATGTACATAATTAGTACAAAATATAGGAGGGAAAGTAAAAAAATGAAAAAAATTAGCTTAGCTAAACTAACATCATTGGTTTTCGCTTGCGTTATGCTTTTTGCTATGCTTGCAATCGGCGTTTGCGCAGAGGAAACAACTGAAAACATCGTTCCTGAAGATGTTTTCACATTCAAGGGATATTCCTTGGATGAATCCGGCGATGCTTGCTTCGGCTTCACATTGAACCAAGAAGCAAAGGCAACATATGAGGAGCAAATCGGAAAAACTGTTGACATCGGTCTTGTTATCGCTATCTACGAGGATGGCAAATCACCAATCGATGCAGAAGGAAACGTAACAGGCAAAGCTTATAAAATGTCATTGAATGACTTGAAAAACACATCATATAGCTTTAAGCTTGTTAACTTCCAATCACTCGGCTCAACTAAATACGTTGTTACACCTTATGTTACTAACGGAACAAACGTTTACTACTATGAAAACGGCGACGTTAGCGAAACAGTAGGCGGCGTTTCATACGACGAGATTGTTTTGGCTACTCACGAGTGTGAAGCTGAAGTTGTTGAAGGCAAAGCACCAACATGTGAAGAGACAGGCCTTACAGAGGGCGCTAAGTGCTCAGTTTGCGGCAAAATCCTAACAGCACAAGAAGAAATTCCGGCACTCGGTCACGCAAATGAAGACGGCGACTATGAATGCGACAACGGATGTGGAAAGCTCTACCTCCCGGCTGCTGACGAAACTTTAACACTTGAGCAAGCAATTGCGCTTGGCAAACTTTTTGCTCACAATAAATACACAAACGATAAGTATTATGTTACAGCTACAATAAAAGAAGTTTATAACACTACATATGGCAATATGTACGTTACTGTTGACGGCGAAACAACATTTACCGTTTACGGCACATACTCTGCTGACGGTTCAAAAAGGTATGATGCGCTTCCGGTTAAACCTGTTGCAGGAGAAACTATTACGCTTTACGGTATTATAGGCCAATATAACAGCAATCCTCAGATGAAGAATGCTTGGATTCAACACAATAACGAAGTTGTTGTTAAAGAACCAACATGTACAGAAGGTGGTCAAACAACTTCAACATGTAAGTATTGCGGCACCGTAAATGTAAGCGATATAACAGATGCACTTGGACACGATTTCGATGATACTGGTGTTTGCACTCGTTGCAATGTTTCTAACCACGAACATGACTATACCTATAATTCAGTAGTTACAGCTCCTACATGTACAACTGTTGGTTTCACAACTAACTACTGTGAATGCGGACAGTCTGAAAAAGTAGACGAAGTTGCTGCTCTCGGTCATACCGACACATATGGTAACTTCAAGTGTGAAGTTTGTGGCGAAAATGCTTTTCCTGCAAATGGAACAACGCTTACAATTGCGCAAGCAATCCAAATTGCTAATCTCCATGCACACAACACCTATACAGCAAATAAGTATTATGTAACAGGTATCATCACATCGGTTTATAACGCAACTTATGGCAATATGTACATCACAGACGGTACTAACACATTCACAATTTATGGTACGTATTCTGCTGACGGTTCAACAAGATATGACAAGATGACGGATAAACCTGTTGCAGGATATACAGTTACTATTTATGGCGCAATTGGTATATATAGCGGCGCACCTCAAATAAAGAATGGTTGGATTATCGAGTATGCTGAACATGAGTGTGAATACACAAGCGTTGTAACTGCTCCTACATGTACTGCTGAAGGTTATACAACTTACAAATGTGATGCTTGTGGCGATTCTTATGTAGATAACTATGTTGATGCTACTGGTCACAAATATAATAATGGAATTTGCTCTGTATGTGGTGACGTAGAGGGCTCTGTAGATGTAAAGACAGAAATGTCTGTTTCAAAGTCACATACTGATATGGCTACAATTGCAGGTGTAACAGCTGGTCAGAATACCGGTAGCATTCAAGGAAAAGAGATTGCACTTAATGAAGATATCACTGTTGTATGTGAAAAGGGCAACTCTACATCTAATCCTTGTATATACAGTGAGAGCATAAGACTTTATCAAGGTGGAGCTACAATTACAATCAAAGCAGCTGATGGTTGTGAGATGACCACCATCATAATTCACCTTGCAAGCAAGTCTGGTGGACAAGGCCCAATTTCTGTGACCGGCGGCACAGCTTCTGCACTTTCTGACTATACTTACACAATTACAGTTGATTCAGGAGTAACCGAGGTAGTTGTTACTACAACTGGTGCAGATAAGAATAACAGACTTTATGTTGATAACATAGAAGTTGAATATAAGAAATAATTCAAAGTCAATAAAACAGTATAATCTATTTGGAACCACGCCCTCGGGCGTGGTTCTTTCATATGCCTCCTTTGTAAAGGGAGGTGTCACCCATGGGGTGACGGAGGGATTGTTTATACAACCTCTGGTTGATGATATGCACGCCGAAATGCACGCATATTGCGTGATGAGATGCACACTTCGTGTGGTGATATGCACGGTAACCCGTGATGATATACAACGCTTCACATTGATGATATACAACGCTCCGCGTTGATTAATTCGTAGGGCGGGGGCTTGTCTCCCGCCGTTTTTATGTCACACACCCAACAATGCGTACGACCAATGGTCGCCCCTACAAAATACACCGATAAGAAATCCACGCTTGATAAAACAAAATCGCCTCTTTGCTATTTTGGCAAAGAGGCGTATTTTAAATTTTCTTTTTAGCTTTTTTGATAAGCGAAATAATGTTGTCTAGATACACGAAAAACAGGAAAACCGCAATTACGATAACGCAAAGGTACATATACCAATACGAATGAGGTATGATCTTGTAGAACAAATCAAGCAGCGGGTTTTCAGGCTCGATGGAGTACATATAATTCACCTTTATTATATTCCCCGCACTGTCTAAAATTCCGTTTTTCTGCGTGTACGCATTTATTGCCACGTTGATAAAATGCACAACCGTATATACGGAAAACGTGATTCCAACTGTTGAAAGGACGTATTTCAGCTCCTTTTTTGTCATTTTCAAAAGGAACATAAGGATAGGAATTCCAAGCTCCAAAACGTGCGGGAAGAAGTAAAATGCAAACGTGAATGAGAAAATTTTGAAATCTGCCTGTGCAAAGTTGAGAACCAATGCGCAAAACGCGCCAACCGACCAAAGCAACAAAAGATTGTTTAAAACCTTGTTCCTTGTGAACACCGCCACAGGTAAAGCAAGCGCATTCAGTGAGCAGAGGTGAAACGGCAAATATTCAATTGGAGAGCCCCAAGCAACCAAATTAAAAATAATAGCCGCAATGCCCGAGAAGGAAAGAATGCCAAGCACAATTGTTTTTACCTTAGTTGACTTATTCCTTAACAAAAAGTATAAGCCCACAATTATGCCTGCACCAAACAAAAGTGTTGCAATGTGGCAAATGCCAAATGTTCCCCAAACCATAAAACCTCAAAAGAATAACAAAATAGTCGCTGAATAGCGCCGTTTGTGATTATAGCATATTATTTATAAAATGTCAACAAAATTCAAAATTTATTAACATTTCAATATTTACCAAAACACCTCTGTGTCAAGCATCACAGAGGTGTGTTTTATATAATTTCTCTAAAAAGACAGTCGCCATCGTGTGAAACAAGCTTAACAGGCTCCTTTGTGTAAAGGCACCCTTTAGGGCGTACCTTGTGTTGAGCTGTCAGCATAGCTGACTGAGGGATTGGTAAAACAAAATGAATTTAATCGACGATTTCTCCAAAAAGACAGTCGCCATCGTGTGAAACAAGCTTTACTTTTCTTATCTCCCCACTCAAGCCAGCATCACTTTTGGCTTTAAGCTCAATGAAATTTGGTGTGTGGCCGTGTACGTATTCGCCGTCAAACGACTCAAACAAAACCTCGGTATATTCGTTTTTATTCAAATATTCGTCAAGCAACTTCGCTTTTATTTGCTTTTGCATTTCTTCAAGCTTGTGTAAACGCGCTTTTTTTGTTTCCTCGGGAACTTGTCCGCTCATTTTCGCCGCAACCGTGCCCTCGCGCTTTGAATAAGGGAAAATGTGAAGGTGTAAAAATCCTTGCTTCTTTAAAAATTCATAAGTCGCTTCAAAATCCTCGTCGCTCTCCCCGGGAAAACCAACGATAATATCTGCAGAGAGCATAAGGTCTGAAAACTTTTCTTTAAGATAATTTATTGATTCCTCGGCGCGCTCAGCGGTATATTTACGCTTCATCGAATTGAGCGTTTTTGTACAACCGCTTTGCATCGAAATGTGAAAATGTGGCATCACGTGTCTAAGTTTTGAAATTTCATCAACAAACTCGGACGTTACGTTGAACGGATCAAGAGAGCCAAGACGGATTCTTGAAATCCCCTCGATTCTATCTACCTCGCGCATAAGAGAAGCGAGCGTTGTGCCATCCTTTAAATCCTTACCGTAAGATGCCGTCTCGATTCCTGTCAGCACTACCTCACGGTAGCCCTGACGTGCTATATTTTTAACCTCATTTATCACATTTTCGGGTAAATTCGAGCGCACGCTACCCCTTGCGTAAGGGATGATGCAGTATGCACATTTTGAATCACAACCGTCCTCAATTTTCACAAACGCGCGTGTTCTTGTTAAGGGAGCACCCACGCTCATTGTATCAAATTTTCCGTTATATATGTCAAATCCGCAAGTCTCAGCCATTTTACCGTTATATAGGTCAAGGGCAAGAGAAGCAATTTTTGATTTTTCGTTGTTGCCAACCGCCAGCGAAACGCCTTCGATAGCCTCAGCAGCCTCTTTGTTTATTTGAGAGAAGCACCCTGTGACAATAACGACAGCGCTCGGGTTGCTCTTTGTGCATTTTCTTATAAACTGTCTTGATTTTCTGTCGCTCTCACCTGTTACCGAGCAGGTGTTTATAATGTAAATATCGCATTTTTCCTGCGGTGAACAAATGGTAACGCCGTTTTTTGAAAGCTCTTCCATTATAAAATCGCTCTCGTACTGATTTACGCGACAGCCGAGCGTCAAAACGCAAGCCTTTATCATAAAGCACCTCCTAAGTAAAATATATTGATATTCTACCATACTTTTTTCAATATGTAAACTAAAATTGAAAATTAACTTGAAAAAGTGATAGTTTCGCATTATAATATAATAAATAACTCCAAAGGAGCTAAAATGAGAGAATTTACAATAAACAAAAACGATGCGGGACAACGCCTTGACAAGTTTATTCAAAAAACTGTAAGGGGCATTCCTACCTCTCTTATGTATAAATCAATCCGCACAAAGAAAATTAAGGTCAACCGCAAGCGTGCAGAGCTAAATCAAGTGCTCTCGCTCGGCGACACCGTTCAGATGTTCTTGAACGAGGATTTGTTTTCGGAGAAAATCACTAAAGCGGAGCTGATAAGCGTTGAAGCAAAGATAAATGTGGTTTATGAGGACGAAAACATTCTTATTTGCGATAAAGCCCCCGGCATTCTTGTCCATTCGGGTGACGGAGACGGTAAGGAAAGCGGCAAGGGAGACGCAAAAGAGCGAAGCACCCTGATTTACCACGTGCAAGCGTACCTTGCAAAAAAAGGTGAATACGATCCTCAAAACGAGAACTCCTTCGTGCCCGCACTCTGCAACAGAATTGATAGAAATACGGGCGGAATGGTTATTTGCGCAAAGAATGCCGAAGCGCTTCGTACAGTAAATGAACGCATAAAAAACAATCAAATCACCAAGTATTATCTTTGCGCCGTTCACGGCATTCCACCCCGAAAAACAGACACTCTTCGGGACTTTTTGATAAAAGACAGCAAAAACAACACGGTAAGAGTGCTGAAAAATCACCGTGAGGGAGCTAAGGAAATTATCACCAAATACAGGGCGGTTTCCTACAATGCCAAGGAGAAAATTTCGCTTCTTGAAATTGAGCTTGTCACAGGCAGAACTCACCAAATAAGAGCCCATATGGCATCGATAGGAAATCCACTCCTCGGTGACGGAAAGTACGGCAAGGAGGACACGGTCGGCACAAAAAAATATAAGCATCAAGCGCTTTATTCCTACAAGCTTACTTTTGGGGAATGCGACGATTTTCTTTCGTATTTAAACGGAAAAACCATCTCGGTTGAGCGCGAAAACATTTATTTTTTACGCGAGTTTCCAAGCGTTAATATCTAAAAACACAAAAAAATGCGCTTAAATAAATAAAATATTGAAAAAACCATTGACAAATTGCGTTTTTTGTTATAAAATAAATCTATAAATATAATGGTAAATTATAATTCTTTACACGGAGGATTTCAAATGAGTAAAATCAGTGAGAGAAGAGAAAGGACAGCTAACACCAAAATTGAAAACAAAGCGTATTTGGCAGAGGCTCCGGCACAAAAGAAAGAATATATGTATAAAAAGGTGCTTATCGCACTATTGGCAATAGTTGCGGTTGTTGCTTGCGTTCTTTTAATGTTGAACGCGGTGATTGATGCACAAGCGAAGAAATTCGTAAACGCTCCTGCTCATACAGACGCGGTTGCTACTGCACCTGTTACAGGCAGCTACTATGAGAAAACGGATTACTTGCTTGATACCTGCGCTCCATTCCGTAACGCATATCAGGTTGTTATTGATAATGCAAACAGAACGGAAGTTTTGAATAAGAAGAGCGATGAAAACGTTTTCAACTTTGTTTTCACTATCAATGATTCCGTTAAGGATGCTGACTCAGGAAACGTAGTTATGATTATGCTTCTTTCCTTCAACAAGGCAGAAGACAAGGTTACATACGTTTACATTAACAAAGCCACATTCGCACTCATCCCATCTGTTGGAATCGGCCCACTCTTTGATGCTTATGCATTTGGCGGTGGCGCGCTTCTTTCAAGAGCAATTGAAGCAAACTACGGTATTACTGTTGACGGCTATGCTGATTTGTCACTTGATACATTCGTTACTGCTTCTGCAGAAATCGGCGGTATCACAATCAATGACACAGCATATGAAACAAAGGATGAAATCTACGATTATGTAGAAAAGGCAACTGACAGAGAGGCAGCAACAAAGAACGTTGTTTCCGCACTCGCTCAAGGCACAAAGGAGCAAAAGCTCTTTGGTGCATCAAAGGTTGCTTTGAAGATTGTTGAGTCTGCAAAGGCAAACATTAATAGAGACGACGTTGGTGAGCTTCTCCAAATGGGTGTTGGTGTATTTAAGGCAGAGCCAACAGTTGAACTTCTCGGCTACGACACAGCAGAAGCAATTATCTACACAAACACATACGAAAATCTCTACCTTTACAGCATTTTTGACTACGAGGGTGAAATCACAAAGATTCAAAACCTTCTTTATCCGGTAGCAGAATAAAATTTAAAAGCCGACCAAACGGTCGGCTTTTTTTAAGGAGTGTTTAATATAATTAATATAGAAGAAATAGCGCGATTTTTGCCGAAAGACGCGCGCATGATTATTCTTGACACGGCAACCTCCTCGAACGATATTGCAAAGGAGCTTGCAGCAAACGGTGAGAGCCACGGCACAGTTGTGATTGTGAAATCTCAAACAAACGGCAGGGGCAGAATGGGCAGGAGCTTTATTTCAAGCAGCGAGGACGGCTTATATTTTTCATTTATATTGCGCCCGCAAATTCCCGCAGATAAATCACTTAATATTACCGTTATTTGCGCCGTTGCTCTGGCAGAGGCAATAGAGAAAACGAGTGGTGTTAGTGCCAAAATCAAATGGGTAAACGATATATATATAAATGAAAAAAAGTGTGCGGGGATTTTGACCGAAGCACAGTTAAATCCCAACTGCACCGCACTTGACTTTTGTGTTGTCGGCGTTGGAGTGAACATATCAACTCCAAACGGCGGCTTTGACAAGGAAATTGCGGATATAGCAACCGCGATATATGAAAAGAGCGCACCCTGTGGCTATAAAACGAAGCTGATTTCAAGCTTTTTTGAGTCGTTTTATAAGCATTACTCACGTATTGAAGCCAAGGAATATATGCTCGAATATAAAAATCGCTCAAATCTTATCGGCAAGGATGTTGACGTCTACGTAGGAGAGAAAGTCACACACGGTACGGCTGTTGATATTGATAGCGACGCACGACTTGTCGTTCAAACCGAGGACGGAAAAAAGTCATTTTCCTCTGGTGAAGCAAGAGTAAGAGGCGCAGGCAAAAAGCTATGAAAAACAAGAAAATATACGCGATTGCCGAGATTGGAATTTTTGTTGCACTGTTTATCGTCATCTCGCAAATTTCAATTCCGACACCATTTTTGGTGCCTATCACCTTGCAGGTTTTTATTGTTTCGCTTGCAGCCTTTATTTTAGGTGTCAAAAAATCTATGCTATCACTCTCAGCTTATATCGCACTTGGTTTTGTAGGAGTGCCCGCCTTTGCCGGCCTCGGCGGCGGTGCATCCACACTTTTTGGCTATACAGGCGGCTTTATTTGGGGATTTTTCCCGCTGGCACTCTTGTGCGCACTTGGTAAGGGCAAAATAAAGATTCTTTTTTGCACCTTAGGTCTTGCATTTTGCCATATTATCGGTGTTTTATGGTATAGCATACTTGCAAAAATTAATATTTTTGCTGCATTTGTCACAATGTCCTTACCGTATATTTTCAAGGATGCGGTGCTTATTGTCCTTGCGTATTTTTGCGCTAAGCTGATAAACAAAAGAATAAAAAAGAGCTAAGACGAGCCGGTGCGGCGGTCTTAGCTTTTTCTATAAAATTTTATAAATTGACGCTATTCCAATCAATGCTTCCTCGTCCGCTTTTTTCGAGGAACTCGTTAGCGCGTGAGAAGGGACGTGAGCCGAAAAATCCGTTGTAAGCCGAAAGCGGCGACGGATGCGCCGACTCGATTATCAAATGGTGAGGGTTGGTTATATATTTTTTCTTTGAGCGCGCATTTGATCCCCATAAAATAAACACCGTAGGATTTTTCGATTCGTTAAGAATCTTGATGACTTGGTCTGTAAAGATTGACCAACCGATATTTTGGTGACTGTTTGCCATGCCTTGTCTTACAGTTAAGGTCGCGTTGAGCAGTAAAACACCCTGCACAGCCCAGCTGGAAAGGTCACCGTGGCTTGGAGTATCAACGCCCAAATCGTTCTTTAATTCCTTATATATATTTACAAGTGACGGCGGCACCTTGACTCCACGCTTCACCGAGAAGGAAAGTCCGTGTGCTTGCCCTTCCTCATGGTATGGGTCTTGACCTAAAATTACCACCCTTGTGTTTTCGTACGAGGTGTATTTCAACGCATTGAAGATATCAAACATAGGCGGATAAATCACGCGCGTTTTATACTCCACCTTCAAAAATTCACGAATTTTAAGGTAGTATTCCTTTGAAAATTCGCCCTTTAAAATCTCGTCCCAATCGTTTCCAAGCTGAACCATTTTATCACCTCACGCTTTCCTATAAATATCATATCATTTTATCTGTGATTTGTCAATAAAATAGGTAAATACACTTGAAATATACGGTTGAATATGCTATACTTTGCTTGTGGGAAGCACCCATAATTTTACGCTTAAGCGAGGAAAATAAAATGATTAGAGTTACTATATGGAATGAATATTTCCACGAGGTAAAGGAAGAAACAGTAAAGAAGGTTTATCCAAACGGAATCCACTCAGCTCTTGCTGAATTTCTTGGCAAGGATGAAGAAATCGAGGTTACGACCGTTACTCAGCACGACGAAAACGGTGAGCTTATCGAAAACGTTGGAATTACCGATGAATTGCTTGCAAATACAGACGTTATGATATGGTGGGGACACGTTAGACACGGTGAGGTTCCCGATGAAATCGCTATGAAGGTTAAAAATGCAGTTCTTGAGGGAATGGGAATGATTTTCCTTCACTCCGCACACCATTCAAAGCCGTTCAAGCTTCTTATGGGCACATCCTGTAACCTTGGCTGGCGTGAAAGCAACGACAAGGAGCGCCTTTGGGTTATAGACCATAACCACCCGATTATGCGCGGTATTAACGATAGATTTTTCGAGCTTCCCGCTGAGGAAACATATACCGAGCCGTTTGGCATTCCTGACCCTGATAAGCTTCTTATGATCGGCTGGTACAACGGCGGCGAGGTTTTCCGCTCGGGTTGCATTTGGCACAGAGAAAACGGAAAGGTGTTCTATTTCCAACCGGGTCACGAAACATTCCCAACCTTCTATAACGAAAACGTACAGACAATAATCAAAAACGCAGTAAAATGGGCGGCGCCTGTTTGCCCGCGCATTCCGCTTAACTGCCCTTGGGTTGCAAGATTAGAGGAAAAATAATGGTTAAAATAGGAATTGTCGGAGCAGGCAAAATTTGCCAAGGCCCACATATGGGTGCTTACGATAAAATTGACGAGGCACAGATTGTTGCGGTTTGCGACATAAATCCCGATAGATTAAAGGATGCGGGGAAAAGGTATCCGAATGCCAAGCTATATACCGATTACAAGGAAATGATTGATAATGAGGAGCTTGATGCAGTTGATATCTGCACGCCGAATAATCTTCATTCAACCGTTGCAATTTACGCGCTTAATAAGGGCAAAAACGTTATTTGCGAAAAGCCCGACGCCATAAACGCCCTTGAAGCAGAGAAGATGAAGGCGGCTGCCGAAAAAAGCGGCAAAACCCTGATGGTGATAAGAAACAACCGCTACCGTCCAAGCACAAAATTCCTTAAGGAATACATAAAGCAGGGTAAAATGGGCGAGATTTACGCAGGCCGTTGCGGATGGATAAGACGCCGCGGAATCCCCGGTTGGGGCGGATGGTTTACAGACAAATCGCAATCGGGCGGAGGACCGCTTATCGACCTCGGCGTTCACATCATCGACCTTGCAATGTACCTAATGGGCAATCCAAAGCCTGTTACTGTTAGCGGCTCAACCTATTCAAAGTTTGCTCACACCTCTTATTCAAAAACCGACGTTGAGGATCTTGCAATGGGCTTTATTCGCTTTGATAACGGCGCTTGCTTGCAAATTGAATTTTCTTGGGCATCAAATATAGAATATGACCAAATGTTTGTTGAGCTGCGTGGTGAAAAATCGGGCTCGCGTATGTCGGGCATCGATAGAAAATTCGATATTTTCACCGAGGAATGCGGCACAAACGTTACTATAAAGCCGTCAATCGATGACTATAACTGTATGCCTCATCACGAAGCAAACATCAGACACTTCATTGACGTTATAAACGGTAGATGCGAACCTGACTTCACACCCGAGCAGGGAGTAAATATGGTTAAAATTCTCGAAGCACTTTATAGGTCGGCGGAGTGCGGACACGAAATTGCACTTGATTAAAACATTTCTAACAAATAGGACAGAGGACGTCAAAATTCTCTGTCCTATTTTGTCACACACCGTCGATGCGTGTTGAATACCCAAAATTCATACACGTGTAGGGCAATTTTTTTGGTTTTAGTTATTGATTTTTCTGCGCTTAAGTGATAGAATAATAAAAAAGACATAAGCACAATGACACTGTGATAGGGAGGATTTATGGGAGTAGTTATAGGAATTGATATAGGCGGAAGCACGACGAAAATAGTTGGCTTCGACGATGAAAAGAAGCTAATTGAACCGATGTTTGTTACCGCAAATGACCCGATAACCTCGGTTTACGGCGCCTTTGGCAAGTTCACCGACACAAACGGACTTGAGCTTGACGATATAGAAAGAGTTATGATAACAGGAGTCGGCTCCTCGTATATCTCTAAGCCGATATATAATCTTAATTGCATACATACGCCCGAGTTTCAGAGCATAGGACTTGGCGGGCTTTACCTCTCAAAGCTTGATGAGGCAATAATTGTCAGCTTAGGCACGGGCACGGCAATAGTTCACGTCAAAAAGGGACAAGCACCCGAATACCTCGGTGGCACAGGCGTTGGCGGCGGCACACTCGTCGGTCTTTCCTCAAAAATGCTCGGCATCAGCCATATTGAAACTATTGATGAAATTGCAAAGAGTGGTGATCTTGCAAACGTTGATTTAAGAATATCGGATATTTCCAAAAAGGATATGGGTTTAAGCTCCAATATGACGGCTGCCAACTTCGGTAAAATCAGCGACACCGCAACAAGCGGCGACCTCGCACTTGGGCTTATTAATATGGTATTTGAAACCGTCGGTATGATTGCGTATTTTGCAGCAAAGCAATACGGTATTAAGGATGTTATTCTCACAGGTAATTTAACACACATTTCACAAGCGCAGGAAATAGTCGACGGGCTTAATAAAATGTTCGATATGAATTTCGTTATTCCCGAAAATGCACAGTATAGCACGGTTATAGGTGCTGCGCTTTCAAGCTTTGAGAAAAAAGATGTATAAGGATATAAAGAAGCTTAAAGGGCTTGATAAAATAAGAGAAGAAAACTTTCTTGCATTTTCCGCCATTGCCGATTTCTTGAATAATTTCCCGAAGCTCATAACCTCTGAAATTATTGAAGAAATAACGGGGGGAGTGCCTGAAAATCACGAAAAAATCGTGTCAACATTTCTTGGTGCGGCTCTTTGCGAAAGCGAAGCGGAAAGCAAGCTTTTGGAAAGGGAATACCTAATTAAATCGGTTAAGCAGCTAAGCGCAAGCGACTACCGAGAGAACCCGTTTTTCAAAAACATTAAAATCCCAAGCGTGAAAATGGGCAATTGGGATTTGGGATATCAAAGCTATGACGCATACGAGTGCTTTATTTACGATGATATCGACGTGCTTGACAATATGCGCGAAATCCCCAAAATCGGATACTTCACCGAGGAATTTTCATTTCCTACCGTCTTTGAGGACGGAGTTGAATGGATGGCAATTAAGCCGAACGAAATCGAAACTATGAAGCCTCATATTGCGAAAATGTCGGGGGACGTGTGCGTTTTTGGACTTGGTATCGGCTATTTTGCGTATATGGTGAGTGAAAAAACGGATGTAAAATCGGTTACGGTTGTCGAGCGCGACCCAAATGTAATTGCTCTTTTTGAAAAGTACATTTTGCCGCAGTTTCCAAGCAAGGACAAAATCAAAATAGTAAAGAGCGATGCCTTTGAATACGCAAAGAGCATTATGGTAAATGAAAAATTCGACCACGCCTTTGTCGATTTATGGCACGATGCAAGCGACGGAGTAGAGCTTTATATCAAAATGAAAAAGCTTGAAGCCAAAAACTCAAAAACTGAGTTTTCCTATTGGATCGAAAAAACGCTTTTGTCAAGCATTCGTTGGCAAATTTACGACGGAATTGTAAAGCAAATAGAAAACGGCAAATTTGACGAGCCGTACGAAAAAATACTTATGTATATAAGCGATAGCTACCTTAAAAATTTCGTTAAATTCATATAACCAAAAGCAGATTCCTTTTTTTGGGAATCTGCTTTTTGTCTTGGAGTCCCATTATCTCACCAACGGTTCTCACCTATCGCAAAATAAAAAAGCCCATTCTCTCTGCATTCTTCGCGGATACATGACAGGCACAAAAATCTCGGCAGAGAACTTGTTTTCTCTGCCGATTTGTGTTATAATGGAGGTAGAATAAAAGCCTCCCTCCGAGAGGGAGGTGGCATGCGTTAGCGTGACGGAAGGAGCCTGCGCGACTTTAGGTTTGTGCTAACTTCATTGTAACGCACTCTCCCTCACCCGACTTCGTCGGGAGCTCCCTCTCGGAGGGAGCCTTAGGATACGCTCAACCTTATGGGTATGGGCTTCGCCCGAGGCCTTTGTAATACAAAGGCGAAACTGGCGATAAAACAGAGAGATGAATAGAAATTTGACTAATGGAGTGCGATTGTATATGAAAGAAAACAATACGGTATTCTATAAGATTATTTTTGGGTTAGATCTTGCAATATGCTTGGTTATACCTTTTGTTGTATGGTGGTCTAATACTCCTACAAACATTCTGAATTCTAATTCCTTGTTTAAGCTACTGGAGATTATCGGCATTGGAGGAAGTTGCATTATCTTGCTTGTGGGTATACCTGTTGGTATTATCGGAATTATTAAGGCGAAAAGAATGATAAAACTAAGAAAGACTACCTTTGTGTTGTCTATCATCAATTTAGCTGCAGGTAGTATCGAGATTCTCATGCTATTTGTACCTTTTTGTGCTGTTGTATTTGGAGGCGTATCAGTCTAACCAATCACAATTTATAGAATAGCAAACCCCGACAGACCGTTAACAAAATCTGTCGGGGTTAATCTTTGCTTTCTGCATATCAAATTTCGCTTATCCGTAAGGGCGTTCTTTGAACGCCCGTGGGCGAACCGCCGAGCTTGCTCGGATGTTCGCCCCTACCGTGTATTGGTGAAAGATTTTGCGATTTTCCCGCTAATTGTGCACGCCCTTATGGAGCTTTTTTGTTTTGTGAAGGGGCGATGAAAAAGATATTTTACCTTTTTATCGATGGATTTGAACCCGTGCGTACTCAATAACGGCGGAGCCGTGCATGGAATCCGCAACTTGTTGCGGTATGGAATTGATTGCAAAGCAATCGTATGGAATCATGCCGCAGAAAAATGCACCTTTGGTGATGCCATACGCCTACGGCGATACCATACACGCTAACGCGTGATTCCATGCCAAGCCTGCGGCTTGAATAAAAAACGGCAAATTTCTGTCGAAATTTGCCGTTTTTTTGTGAAGGGGCGATAAAAAAGATATTTTACCTTTTTAATCGATGGATTTGAACCCGTGTGCGTTTTTACATTGTCTGCGTGACGGGAGCTTGTGATTCGTCCTCTGAAAGCGTTTCCGTTTCCTCCTGTTCCTGACTCTGTTCTTCGGTCAGCTTTTGCTCGTAAGCTGCGAGGACTTTTTTGTTGAGTTCATCCCTCGCTTCGCTTGATACGGGGTGGAATACCTCTCGGTAATTCTCACCGTCTTTTCTTGACGGCATCGATACGAACAAGCCCTTTTCGGAGTCCATGATTCGGAGTCCATGGATGGCAAACGCGCCACCTATGTTCGCGCTTGCAAAGGCTTTCGTTTTACTGCCTTCGTAGTCGACGAGCGAGTCAATTCGCACGTCGATGGACGGGAGCTTGGCTTTCTTTGGTGCCGCCTGCTTTTCCGGGGTTTTGGTTGTGGTTGCGTTCTTTTTTGGCATAGTGTTTTCCTCCTGTTATATATTGTTTATTAGGGTTTCTGTGATTTCCAAACCGCCGATGAATACTACCTTGATGCGTTCCTTGGATTCGACCACCACGCATTCGAGTATCTGACGGACGAGTCGGTCATCGTATTCCATCGGGCGATTTCTTAATCCGTCGAGTATCGTGAAAATCTCATCGAGTCGGGATTTCGTGTTTTCACGCTTTTGCTTTCGCTCGGCTATCTGTGCAAGCTGTTGTTGGAGTTGGCTCTTTTCGTCCATAAGCTCCTTGGCTCTTTGCTCGTCAAAGGCTTCCACCGTATCGCTTGAGATGGCATTCAGCATTGCCTTGAATTCCGCATCAATCTCGGCTATCTTGATTTGGAGGTCGAGGCTTTCGTCCTCGCTCTCTCCCATATCCAAGCCCATTCCGATGTGGAGCTTTAAGGTCTTGAGCAGTTCTGCGTTCTCGTTCGCCGTTCTCATAATTGCGTTCATAATAGCTTCTTGGAGTACGCTTTCTTCTACTGTAGGTGATTCGTGGCAGTATTTCTTGCCGTAGTCGAGACGGTTGATGCACCGCCACACGATTTTCTTCTTTCCTTTGACCGTCCATGTGCATCTGCGGTATGGGGTTTTGCACTCTCCGCAGACGAGCAGTTCGGTCAATGCGTATTTGCTTGAGTATTTGCCTTGCTCGGTCTTTGTTCCGAC
>JAGALA010000004.1 GCA_017625935.1 Clostridia bacterium | reverse complement strand
GGCGTACTTGTGTACGGTAGAGCAAAAATCGGCGATAATAAACCACAATAACGAAGAAAAGCGGAGCTTTTCAACCTTATTTTTCAAACGATACCGTATATAGGTAGTTTTTCTCTTTTCGTGGTTTATGGTTGTGCCTTAATGTGTCACCCTCTTTCATATTATTTCCTTGAATCAAGATAGCATTTTAATGCAAGCAGCCAGTCTGTTTGAATAAAGTCAACGTCTCTATCAATGAGCCAGCCCCAACCCTTATCGGGTGAGTCGGCAACGGAGACGTCATCACTGTGATAACCGTTTACAATATCATCTTCATTGTATATTATCGAGTTTGCCCAAACCAAAAGTCCCTTATCGTGCATTGATTTTATGTATTCCTTGCTGATACATTCGGCACTGTCGTCCTTGAAAAGCACCTCTACACCGATAAGATTTATATTGCGCTTAAGTAAGCTTTCCGTTATCTCATCCTTATCTCTGACCATTGGCACAAACATAAGGTCGGGCGCGTATTTTTCAACCATTGCGAGCGACTCCTCATCAACGTGGGTTTTCACAATAACCTGCTTTTCAACGCCCGCTTTGCGTATTGCAGCGGTAATCCCCTCTACATCCGTCCAAAACTTGTCAACATTTATGTAAACCTTATCCTTAAGAAGCGCTAAAACCTCATCAAGGGTTGGCACCTTGTAGCTTGTTTTTACGCTATCCTGATTAACAAGTCGCTTCGTTTCAAGCTCGGAAGCGTCCATATCGCAAATATATTTATCCTTTAAGAAAACAGGCTCCATCCAAGGGTGAAATACGTATAATTTGCCGTCCTTTGTTTTAGAAACATCAATTTCAACAACGTCCGCCCCCTGTGAAAGCGCGATTTTGAACGCTGCCATTGAATTGCACGGTACGTTTGCGCCGCAAACGCCTCTGTGCGCTGCCAAAAACGGTCTTGCCAGCTCTTTTCTGTTTTCAAAAATACTTTTGTTAAAATCCATATGCTCTCTCCTTCTGAAGTTTATTTTATTCTATCACAGGATGCGCAAAAAATCAATAATATATCTAAAATAATGCGGTATTGAATTTTTTGCGCGCATATGGTATAATATAGAAAAAACAGTAAGGAGATTGGTATGAAAAGACATTTTATATTTATCATTAGCATAATTGCAGCCCTTGCTCTATCCGTCTGCCTCGTTTCAGCTACCGAGGCGTACAGTGAGAGCGATATATCATCATTGATTTCGGGTGCAAATGACGGTGACACGGTCAATATCACACTTGAAAACGATATTGAAATCACCAAAAACATTGAAATAAGCAAGGACATTGTGCTTAACGTATATTTTAATGGAAATCAGCTTAACTATACGGGCAGCACAACGGACAATTTAAGCTACGGTGCGTTCTATATAAATTCCGCTGATGCAACGGTGAATTTATACGGCTCAAGCAAGCTGAATGACTACGCATCTTACACGCACTATGACGACACAGTAAAGCCCGATATGACGGGTATGGGCAACCTTATCGTTATTTTGAACGGTGAGCTTAATCTTTACGATATGTATATGTATTCGGGTAGCAATGCGTTTGCAATTGTCGGCGATATGGTTGACAATAACGATTACTCAATCTACGTAAAGGATTCTGTTTTAAGAGCACCCGAGGGCTCGTCAAAATCAGCAATGGCGCACGAGGGCGGAAATTCAAGCAACAGTGCGGTCAAGAAAAGAGCGGTTGTTGCCGAAAACTCCGTTTTATACGGTGGCTTCAAGGGTATTAATTACGCTTACAATCTAACGGTTGGCACATCGTTTACAAACGTAAAGTTTTACGATTTTTATATTAAAAACGACTGCTGGTACGATACATACAACTCAAGCGTTTTGCCGCTAATTATGAACTCATTTGAAAAATCGGCAAATTACGTAAGCTGTATTTTTAACAACTATGATGAAACAGTTGGCAACATAACTATTAATACAGAGACGGGAAAGCAAAATTTCAAGCTCATTGGCTGCACATTCAATTCAATTGTAAGCGGCGAAAAGTTCCAAGGTGACAGGGGCGGTGACGCATACGTTTACGTTCTTGACTCTATTCCAACCTGTCTTGGCGGTGGCACAATGCTTGTTTGTAAAAACGGTAGCGCACTTTACGAATCAACCTATTCAAAGGGTGCGCATGAATTCTCCGATTTTACCCCAACTTATCCAAATGGGTACACAAATGAAGGTATTTATCTAAAGTCCTGCTCTTATTGCGGCATCACCGAGACGGGCGAAAAATGCGAGCCGTTGTTTGTAAATTTGGGTTATTCAACAAATGAAGAAAACACCAATATGGCACTCGGCACAAGAATCAATCGCGAAATGCTTGACAAGTTTTTAAGCAAAAATCCGAACGAGCAATTCGACTTTGGCGTAATTGCCGGTAACACTTCAACAACCGTTGAGCTTGTTAACGGCGAGGTGCTTCTTTCCGAGGGTGGTATTAAAGCATCGCTTAAAAATTTAACTCCTTACTCCATCGTAAATTTAAAATTAGTAAACATAGCCAAGGAATTTTATTCGAAGAAGGTAATGCTTGAATTTTATATTTCAGACGGTGAGAAAATCGAATACTCCGACGGTGCACTCAATTATCTTTCATTAGAGGATTTAAATATTATGATTGAAGAAGAAAAGAAGGAAGCTGTTAAATTCCTTGAATCGAAGATTCCGCTTTATTATAATGACGACGGCTCATTCAGAGTTATGGTTATTGCCGATGCTCATATGAACGTAGATGCAGACGCGACTAAGGTGCAAGCGGTTAAGGATAGAATTAAGCTTTTGGTTGACAGAGTTGAGCCGAATCTCATTATTTTTACGGGTGACAACGTTATCGGCTCGTCAAGCGAGGAAAAGCTGAGAAGAAATATTGACGCAATCGTTGGCTACATTGAGGAGAAGGAAATTCCTTGGTGCCACGTTTACGGTAACCACGACCACGAGGGCTCACTCTCCAATGCTCAGCAGCAACCTATATTTGAGTCATATGAATACTGCGTTTCCAAGGCAGGCCCCGAGGATGTTTCCGGTACGGGAAACTACGCACTCGGCGTTTACAATAAGGACGGCACACTCGGCTCTGTTGTTTACTGCTTAGACTCAGGTGCGTATGCAAACGGCGGCTATGACTACATTAAACAGGACCAAATCGATTGGTACAAGGAAAGCAGCGAGCTTATTGAAGCATATGCGGGAAAAACAGTACCTGCAATTATGGCGTTCCACATTCCTTTGATCGAAAATAACACTGCACACAACCAGAGAGATAACAAAGAAATCGTTTACGAATATTCGGGCAATAAAAACGAAAATATTTGTGCTTCCGCTACCGACACCGAGCTGCTTGAAACTATTTTCAAACGCGGAGACGTCAAGGCGATTGTGACAGGTCACGACCACGTAAACGACTATATGTATAACTACCTCGGTGTTAAGCTCACATCTTCTCCAAACGTAAGTGACTTGACATACACAAATGCAAATGTTCAGGGCTCACGCGTATTTGATTTGAATGTTGAAACCTTAGACGACATCCCTACATACGTTGAGTATGTTATCGAGAGAATAAATCCCGACGATTACGGCACACTTGCAGACAACACTACGCTTTTTGAAAATAATAGCTTTGAAGCATCATATAGCGGCTACGACCAGGGCTCGATTAACGGCACGGTTACAATTTCAAGTGTTGACGGAGCTATTGAGGTTCTAAGAAGCGCAGGCGGTAACTATGAAATTTACATTGACCTTGGCAAAGATGCGTACGGCAAGCTCGGCGAAAACAAATATTTGATAGTTTGGGTTGACTTTACCAACGTTGAATTCAGAAAGGCTTGCTTCGGCTTGCTCACAAACGACGGAAATTCCTGCCCATACAGAACCGATGACCACGATTCTCGCTCATCCTTCTACTATCTTGCCGACGGAACGAGCGAATGGGTTACGCTTTCACACGGCGGTGACGGTTGCTTTGGAACAGGTGATAGCGGCTCACAGGGCATGAAAGGCAAAAAGGGCTATCTTGCGCTCCCTATTGAATATTTCAAGGAAGGCTCAAAAGTGATGAATTCCGAAACGCTTGTTACGGGACTTTATATGTATGCCGACGTAAATGACGGCGCAGGAAAGCCGTACTATCTTGATAATGTAATGCTGGTTACGGACTACAAAACGGCTATTCTTCCATAAAAATAAACTCTTACACTTCTGTTTGAGTTAAAATGTAAAACGGCTTCCTCGCGGAAGCCGTTTTCTTATTCTTCAATTTGAGAATCATCCTTCAAAAAAGTATCGTTTATTCTTATCCAAACGTATCTTGAAAGGCCTGAGTCCTTGTAGGATGCGAATTTGGGTGCGATTTTATAATTAATTTTTGAGCATTCACAGTGGAAGCCGCCGCCATTTATCATATCGGGGTTGTAGGTTGCGTAGCTTTCGCCTCTTTCGTTGATTTTTGAAAGATTAGTCATAAAGGTGTTTTGAGACTTTATTAAATATTCTCTGTCGCCTGTTAATTCAAAGTACAGATAGTCCGCCTCGCCGCGCCAAATGCTCCACGCGTGTCCTGCGCAAATTGCAGGACCGTCACCGTCACCCTCCCAGCCTGTTTCCCACCAACGAAGGGTCGAGCGGTGCATCGGTGCAATAGGCGCTTTTATAATCCAGCTCTCGTGTATGTCAAGAATTTGCTTTGCCTTTTTAATATACTTTTCATCGTACACTTGATTTTTTGCGTAGTAAAGGAGCGAAAGCGCGGTGCAGGAAATTGAGCCGTCCTCCATCTCTTCCTCGGTTAAGTCTGTTTTTGAGCCCTCGGTCGGAAAATCAAGACCGCGTCTATAAAGATGCTCGGCAAGTTTGAAAGAAGCTTTGGCGCAAAGCTCTGAAAATTCGGGGTCAATGTCTTTTAAGTAGTTTGCAACGTCAACCATAGGAATTATAGGTGTGCAAACGCTTGAATAGTCCTCACGTGAGCCGCCTTCCCACTCAACCTCGATACGACCGTCCTCTTTTTGATAGTAAGAAATCAGACACGTGGTCGCGCCTTTTACATAAGTTAGATACTTTTCATCCTTGAAATACTTATATGCATCGAGCAATATTGTAATCGCACCGGAAAGCTCCTGCACGCGGCAGGATTTATACACGTTATACGGTGGAAAGCGGTCATGTGGCACGTTTAATATTGTGCGCAGCGGCGTTGCTTTTTCCACGTCCGTTTCCGTCATTATATCAAGGAGCGATTTTAGCTTTGATTCGTATTCTTCGGCCTCTTTGTCGGTTAATTTATCCTTATATTTGATAAGGAAGCGAAGCATTGCGCTTGCCCAGCTTTGATGCTCACAAAGATTTGAGTTTGTGCGCTCATCAATTAGGTTAATGTCAACGGTGTCCATTGATTTTTTGTATAGGTCAATGAGCGATTTGTAGCCAAAAACAGACACAGGTGCGCCCTTTTTGCCATTTTTCACGGGAATTAGCGTTGTCAGGCCTTCATTTTTGACCGTGTACCACTCGCTAAATCCTACCGTCGATTCCTCTCCGTTATAAATCTCAATTAACGAGTCGGGCTTGCCGTAGGGGATCAGCTTTATCTCAGTGCCAACCGCGCCACCGCTTATCTCATAGTCAAGAAAAGGCGTTTCATAAAGCTCGCTCAGTGCTTTCAAGCAGCTATCAAAGGTGGTAACAGGCAAAACCGCAAGCTTTATATAATTTTCATTTCTTTCTTGTCCGTATGCTTTGTCAAAGCTTGAAAGAAGCTTCAAATTTATAAAATAATGTCCCCACGAATATGGTGAGTAGTCCATTTTCCAGCCGTTTGCAGGGGAAAGGATTGCCAAAACAAGGTTTTTGCCATTTGGCTTTGTCAAATAAAAATATTTTATGTCACTACCCTCATATGTATATGGGGTGTTGAAAAGGAACTGGTTTTCCCAGCCTCCGCCTTCTCTTTTACCCATGAAATTAAGCGGAAGATTAATGCCGTATTCAGACACGTCGTCCTTTTCGGTTTTAATCTCGAAAATCAAGCCCTTTTTATATTTTTGCACGCTTAACGACGATTCGGTATTGCTTGCATAACCGTTTTCGATAATATCCTTGCGGTCGTTGTACGGCGTGCAGCTTGGCTTTTGTCCCTTTGTTATATCGTCGGTGTTCAAGGTGTAGCAAACGCTGAGCGGCTCACCGTTCAATATTTTATCTAACGGTGCGCGCAGGTCGCGAATTTCGCCGTTTTCAAATATGAGTGCTTTTGGCTTTCTTGGGTATTTCATTGTGAGCCAAATAATTAACGCGCCAAGAGCTGTGAGAATAATAACAATTGGCAAGACAATATATGGCGCATCACCTGTGATGACCTTGAAAATCAACTCAATTGCCTCAAATATTACGTGAGTATGATATCCTTTCATTTTTTCTCCTTATATTAGTTGGATTTTTTGTGCGGCAACCTGCGGTGGATAGCTCCTTGCCACCTGTCCGTTATAGGTTATCTTTATTCTCGTGCCCTCGACAAGACTCAATTTTGAAGCCTTGTTTCCGTCTTTGTCGTAATATTTTGTCTGACTTGTGGTAACAATTAAATAAGTGCCGAACTCATTTTGTCCCTCGTCTGCTTCTACCTCTATCTTGTCGCTTACGCTTTTCACCGTTGCCAAAAAGGTAACTTCATTGCTCTTAGCGCTGACACTGCCGCAAGAAATGAGCATTGGGAAAATTGAAAGCAGCAAAATGCTTAACATAAATTTTTTCATTTTCGACTCCCCTTTTTTTATCGGTTTTAGTCTTTGAGATTATTTTAGCATATATGCACGCGCTTTTCAACAAAATAAAACCAAATAAAAATAAAAAAGCACTTGATTTTTCGGAAAAGATGTGATATACTTGTTTAGCAATAATGAGAAATGCAGAGAATTCGCGCAAGGTGCGAGGGCGCACTACCCAGAAATCTCATTTTACTTTTCAAAATTTAATATACGCAGAATTCGCCTAGTTGGTCGAGGGCGCACGATTGGAAATCGTGTAACCTGTAACAGGGTTCCAGAGTTCGAATCTCTGATTCTGCGCCAAATAAACAGGGACACATTTTCGTGTTCCTGTTTATTTTATATTGGTGCAGAATTGGACGAGATTCGACTCTGCTCGCGACGTGTCGCGAATAGAGTGCGCAAGTCCAACGAAAGCCGTCGTCTGCTTGCAAGCGTAAGGCTCGTTGTGACTCATTCTCCTGTGGGAATGCCTCTCTGTTTCTCCGCCAGCAAAAAAGGACACCTTTGGGTGTCCTTTTTTGCTGAAGTGAATTAGGTGGTTCGAACTCTGCTCGCTACGTGCCGCGAATAGAGTGCGCAAGTGCGACGAAAGGGGCGTCAAGCTCGCTTGTAAGCACCTCGGTGCAACTCATTTCCGCGAGGAAATGTATCGCTGATTCTGGTTTTTTAGGGATTTTGAAAAACCCTCGCACACTATGAGCGAGGGTTTTATTTTATCCGTTTACATCCATCATTGTGCCGATAAAGAATGGAATGTTGTTTTCGCAATCGATGAGCATATAGACAAAGGGTCTGTCGAGGTAAACCGTTTTTACCTCGATCGGTCCTGCTGAGGTAGCGCCGTCTAACTGTATAGATGTTACTGCGCCTGCCTTTGTTCCCTTTTCTCCAACCTCAATATGGGTTTTGTGAATTACGTTGCCTATATAAATGCTTCCGTCCTGCCACGTGCCAACACCGTCAAAGTCGGATAACTCGGGGTCAAAGGCATTGGGCATGCCCATTGAAATGAGAATGTCGGACATTTCTGTTTCAAATTCGGTTTCAAATTTCGGCATAGCCGTTTCGACGGTTCTGCGCTCTGCACCCGATAAAAGAGCGTTTAATGATGTGCCGTTTAGTGTGCTTAGGTACTCAGCGACCGTTGTTCCCTCGTTTGGCAGGAGCGCAACGAATGCATACTCACTGCCCTTATAGTATTTGATAAATCCTGTGGCGTTTTCGTCCTCTAAATATCTGCCCTCGGTGCTATACATCAGCTTTACTTCCTGCTCCTCGCCATTTTCCTTGGTGAAGATGCGGTCGCGCACTTGATTCTTTTCGTAAATTTCGTTCCATTCCGCCTCGAAGGCAAGCGCGTTTATAAGGTACATTATTGCTTCCTCGGGAATTTCGTCAAGCACCTTGGGGATCATTCCGTCGGTTTCGTTTTTCACCCAGTTGTTTATATCACGCATTGTCTGTTTATTGAAGGGTGCTTTGTAAACGTCGGCGCCGTAATAGTCCGCATTTGCTTGCAAAAAGTCCCTACTTACGTTGAACCGCGCATCGTCGGTGAACCAAATTGAGTTTGCCAAGCTGAGCTTGTACTTCTCTCCCTCTGGCAAGGAGTTTACGTAGGTGTAAAGGTAAAGATTTAGCTCCTCTACGCTCATACCAAGCACGCTTTCCATTTGCGTGAGTGTTTCGCCCTCAGCGCCGTTTGCGGTCATTGCAAGGGCACACAAAACGGACAATGGGGAAATTAACGTGTTTTCTCCGTTTTCGTTTGCTTCCTTGAAAAGGCGAATTGCAAAATCGGTGACGTCTTGGCTGCTTTGGCTGAGGTTTTCGGATTTTTCAACGTTCCTTGGCGTTACTCCGTCCATTAAATCCTTTGCGTGAATTTTTGCGCCGCAGCTTGATAAATTCACCGTCATAATGCACAAAATAAGTATGCTGACAACGGCAAGAAGTGCTTTTGATTTTTTCATAAATATACCTCCGTTTATTTGCTTTTTTTGAAGCATTTTTGTGTCTTCACTAACTATGTCGGTATTTTTTAGAAATTTTGGAACAATTTTTGAAATTTTCTATATTTATTTTACCACAAGTGTTTTAGTATAAAATAAACTTTGTGTAAATTTTCATTTTTATACAGAGGGTGACACATTAAGGCATAATCATAAACCACAAATAATTCAAAACAATAGTTAATCTGTGATCGTTTGAAAAAAAGGTTGAAAAACTCCGTTTTTCTCCGTGGTGTGGTTTATTATCGACGATTTTTGCTCTACCGTACGCAAGTACGCCGACGCTTAAAAATCGACGATTTCTGCTCTTAATCTGCCTACCCTCGGGAGTTTTGGGGATCTCTTAGAATAAAAGCAGAATTTCGTGACGAAATTCTGCTTTTATGTTAAAAATATTATCTGTCTAAACGGTCGGGCTCTTTTCTGATTCCTAAAATATAGTCGAGGGAGACGTTATAATACTTGGCTAAAATGATGTATTTGTCCACTCCCATCATTTGTACTCCTCTTTCATATCTGCTGTACTGTGTCTGTTGTATGCCAAGGATTTTTGCTACGGTTTCCTGCTTTAAATCGTGATCCTCTCTTAAGTCCTTTAGTCTTTGATAATAATTCATATGTGATTCCTCCCATAAAAATATTATCATAGAATTTATAAATACTATTGACTTAAGAACTTAAAAGTACTATAATATATTTCGTATAGTATCTTTTAGTACTATATACAACAATTTGAAATATATTCAAAGGAGAAAGAAAATGAACAAACGAAAACTAACAATTTTGTCCCTTGTGTTTGCTCTTGCGCTTTTGCTCGGCTTCGCGCTTTGCGTTAGTGCTGAGGAAGTTGACGCAACCGCCGACCTTGGCGAACCTGTTGAAACTTGGGACATCTCGGCAACGGCGAATGATAACGTTGTTGCAAACCTTTATAACGATCCCGAGAATGAGGGCATGTACACGCTCGTGATTTCGGGTAGTGGAAATATGAAAGATATTTATTCTCCAGGTTTAGGTGTTTATATGACTCCGTGGATTTCATTGTCTGATAACATAAGCTCTTTGATTATCAAGAGCGGCGTTACAAACATAGGTGAAGGCGCTTTTAACAAATGTAAATATTTGACAAGTGTTACTATTCCTGCTAGCATCGAAGCTATCGGACAAAATTCTTTTAATGGATGCTCAAGTTTAAAAGAAGTACACATTACTGACATAGATGCTTGGTGCAGAATTGATTTTAAGCATTCATCTTGCAATCCTGTTCAATACAGTAAATCATTATATCTAAACGGAAGTCCTGTTACTGAAGTAACAATTCCAAGTGATGTTGAAAAAATCGAAAGAACTTTTGAAGGTTGCACTTCCCTAACAAGCGTTAATATTCCAAATAGCGTAACAAGCATTGGAGATTATGCTTTTTATAATTGTAGCAGTCTAACAAGCGTTGAAGTCCCCGACAGTGTTACAAGCATAGGAAGCAATGCTTTTGCCGGATGTAGCAACTTAGCAAGCATAGAAATTCCAAGAAGCGTTACAAGTATAGGAAATTCTGCATTCTCGTATTGCTCAAACTTAAAAGAGATACATATTGTCGATATACTTGCTTGGTGCAGAATATATTTTGACGGTGCTCAGTCAAATCCCGCTTATTATGGCGGAACTGTGTTGTCAAACAGTAGCCCTATAACAGAAGTTTCCATACCAAACGATGTCACAACATTAAAATTTACTTTTTATAATTTCGCAAATTTAACTGATGTTGTGATACCAAATAGTATAACAAACATTGAAAATTGTGCCTTTTACGGTTGCAAAAGTTTAACTAATGTATTTATTCCTGATGGCATAGAAAGCATTGGATATTCTGCTTTTTATGGCTGTAGTAGTTTAAGCAATATTGAGATTCCTGATAGCGTAACAAGCATAGGAATGTATGCTTTTGAAGAGTGTAGAAATTTAACAACGATAAAAATCCCAGAAAGTGTACAAAATATAAGCGATTACGCTTTTCGTTATTGCCTCAATTTGAAATTTGTTATAATTGATTCATCAACTATAGCTTCTAGTGTTACTTACCTACATGGAACTGGTTGGATATCAACTTACGCAACCACCGTAGCAATAAACCCTGAAATCACAGAAATCGGTAATTACGTTACAGACAATTTCACAAACGTAACAACCTTGAACGTTCTTTACAACGGCAAGGTTGACACGTACAACGTATATTCCAAGCACTCACACGAGGCGGATGCTGGCGTATGGAGCGAAAAGGATGAAAACTGCGTTCAGGTTTGCTCGGAGTGCGGCATACAAAAGGTAGCTCACGACTACGACAAGGTAACAGGCATTGTTTATGACGACTTTGCGGCGGCTGGCGTTAAGGTGGTTGAGTGCGCTTGCGGTGCGACAAAGGAAGAAGTGGCAGATGCGCTCTTTGTTTCGCTTGGCTACTCTGCTTCTGAGTATGACGTTGGCGGCATCACTGCCGGCTACAAGGTGAATAATGAAGCAATCAATGAGTACGAGACAGTAACGGGCAATGTTATCAAATACGGCGTGCTTGCAGCGCTTGAAAGCACGCTTGGCACAGGCGAGGCAATTGACCAAAACGGCAAAGCGCTTAGTGGTGTAATTAGCAAGGAAATTAGTGACTATGAGCTTAATGCGTTTAATTTCAAGCTTGTTGGCTTCACTACCGAAAAATTAATGGAAGCAACGCTTACAATGTGCGCATATGTATTTGAAGCAAACGAAACAAACACAAATGTGTCATACATTCAAGCAGGCGCACTTGTCGACGGCGAGAAATATTGCTATGTTTCATATAATAGCTTAACAAAGAAGGACGAGGAATAAAATGAGATACGAAGCTCCTAAATATAAAAAAATAACCATTGAGGTCGAGGACATCCTTTCTGCCTCCGGCGAAATCAAGGTAGAACAAGTATCGGACGGAGTTGCCGACTTTATCCTTGACGCGGCAAAGCTATTTGGCTTGACAAATGACCTATAATCACTCTAAAAAAACGCCACACGTTTTCGTAACGTGTGGCGTTTTCTTTGTTTCGCTGTATTATCCGTCCGAGATTCTATCGCTTCGCTACAGAATGACAGCGGACGGGGTATCGTTTGGTGCGTGCCGATTGAAGCGGACGACCACCGGTCATCCCTACGGTGAATCTTTGATTATTTGTTTAGTTTATTTACAAATTCAATTGCTTTCGGGTGCAAGATGCCGTCAAGGCTTGCGCCCTCTCGGAGTCTTTTGCGTGCTTCGGTGGAGCTGACGTGGGCGAGGCTTTCGGGGCAGCTCACAAGCTCGGTTTGGAATTTGGGGTTAAATTCCTGCATTTTTTCGGCAAGGCTTATTTCGTATGCTCTGTCCTGCTCGTTTCTTACACCGCGCACGATGTGAGTTATACCGTTTTTGTTCATATAATCGGCGGTAAGCCCGTTATATGCGTCGGCTATGGCACCGCTTAGCTCACCTATTGATTTTTCGATTATCGCTTTGCGCTCGTTTAGTGAAAACATATAGCTTTTCTCCGCGTTATTGAGCGCAACAACGTAAACGGTATCGTATTTTTTCAGCGCTTGCTTGACAATTTCATAGTGTCCGAGGGTGAACGGGTCAAAGCTGCCTGTTACTATTGCTTTCATCTCTTATTCCTCACAGGGTCTTAAAACGGTGATGTAGGTTATGGAATATTTTGCTTGCTTTTGTACTGTAAATTTGCTCTTTAGTTCCTCGTCACCACCGAAAATGTCCTCTTTTCCGCTTTCACAAACGATAAATGCGCCCTTGGCTATTGCGTTTGCGTTTATTAGCTTTCTTAAAACGTCATCTATGCAATCGAGCTTATACGGTGGATCTATAAAAATAATATCGTACTGTTCCTTGCCTGCAATGCCTCTTATCATTTGATTACAGTCACAGGTCGATATTCTACATTTGTCGAAAAGCTTTGATTTTTTCGCATTTCTCATAACAACGTCCGTTGCCTCACGTGAGGAATCCGAAAACGTTGCTTTTTGCGCGCCGCGGCTGAGTGCTTCAAGACCGAGCTGACCCGAGCCCGCAAACAAGTCAAGCACGCGTGCGCCCTCGATATCAAATTGAAGCATTGAGAAAACCGCTTCCTTTACCCTTTGTGAGGTTGGACGTGTTGCATCTCCCTCTAAGGTTTCAAGGTTCATTCCCTTGGCAAGTCCTGTTATAATCTTCATTCGTTATCTCCTTTGAAAAAATCTACTATATCGCTTGCGTTTTTTTGCGATATACCCTTGACCTTGCTTATTTCATCGGCGGTTGCTTCCCTAAGTGCGCTTAAGGTTTTGAAGTGTGAAAGAAGCGCCCTTGCCTTTGATTTGCCGATGCCGTCTATATTTTCAAGGTAGGATTTTTTAAGTGTTTTGCGCTTTGCGTTGTCCATTTTAGATACTGTGTATCTATGCACCTCTTCCTGAAGCTTGTATAGGAAAACGAACACGGCTTGTTCCTTGGCTATGCTGATTTCCTCATTTTCCGTCACAAGCGTTCTTGTTTTATGATGCTCGTCCTTTACCATACCGAAAACGGGAATTTGGACGCCAAGCTCGTTAAATAACGCTTTGATAACGGACACGTGCGCTTCACCGCCGTCAAGCAAAATAAGGTCGGGCATATTTGCGAAGCTGCCCTCTCGGTCGCTTAAGTGCTCTATACGGCGCGAAATAACCTCTCTCATAGCTGAATAGTCATCGGCGCCGTCTTGGTTTTTGATTTTGAAGGTGCGGTAGTCGCTCTTTTTAAGCTTGCCGTTTTCACTGACCACCATACCGCCCGTGATATGCTCGCTACCGAGGTTGGAAATATCGTACGCCTCTATTCTTTCGGGCACACAGTCAAGCGCTAAAAGCTCGCTGAGCCTTATCAGCACCTTAGAATCCTCCTCGGTATTCTTTTTATACTGCTTTGCCTGCTCCTTGGCGTTATCGTAAACGAGGTCGCACATTTTTTTCATATCGCCCTTTTGCGGGGTGCGAATTGTCACGTTCCTTTTTGCAAGCTTGCTTATATATTCGCAGGCGAGTGCTTTTTCCTCGTCGCCATAATCAAACGAAACGAGAATTTCCTTCGGAATATATTCGCGCACGGAATAAAGCTCGGTGATAAACGGGGTCATATATTCAAAGGTATCACCAACCGAAAGCTCGTACGCGCCGTAAACGAAGGAATCAAAATCGCTGATTATACCGCTTCTAACGTAGAAAACGGAAATGCTTGTGGTTAGCTCATCGCTATACACCGCGATAATATCGTACTCATCGTTTGGTGAGCCGATGACCTTTTGCCTCTCGCGCAGCTGCTTAAGGGAATTAATGCCGTCACGGCATCTTGCCGCCTCCTCAAACCTTTCGTTTTCCGCACATTCCAGCATTTGGCTTGTTAAGGTGTCAACGGCTTTTTTAATATTTCCGCGTAATACATCCGCGGCACATTCCATAAGAAAATAGTATTCGCTTTGTGAAATTGTGCCGTCACAGGGTGAGGCGCATCTGCCCATTTGCTTATATATGCACGGGCGCACCTTTCCTATATCGCGTGGGAAGGAGTGCTTGCACTTGGGAATTCCAAAAATGCGCTCAAGCGTGGAAATAACCGAATAAACAGTCGAGGTGCCTGAATACGGCCCGAAATATTTTGCGCCGTCAAGCTCTCTTTTTCTTGTCATTAGAACACGTGGATATGGCTCATTCAGCGTTAATTTGATGTAGGGATAGGATTTTGCATCCTTTAATAAAATATTGTATTTGGGGTTATACTGCTTGATTTTTACGTTTTCAAGCGCCAACGCTTCCATTTCCGTGTCACAAAGAATCGTATCAAAATCGTCAATTTGCGAAACCATTCTGACGGTTTTGACATTGGCATCGGAGGAAAGGTGAAAATATTGAGAAACGCGGTCCTTTAGCGCGCGCGATTTGCCAACGTAGATAACCTTGCCGCCCTTGTCCTTCATAATATAGACGCCCGGTCTATACGGAAGTGATGCGGCTTTTTTGCGAAGGTATTCGAGCTTTTCTTGCATTTTTCTCTCCTCCTTTTATTATTCCACTAATTAACGGGAGGAGCAAGCCCCTCCCCTACATTGGGCTCTAAAATAGATCGCCAAAGCATAGCTTTCGCTTCGTGCTCCTTTACTAAAACAAATGGCGACAGTCATTTACCGTCGCCGCAATATGTATTATTCACAGCTGTCAAGACCTGTCATTATAAGCTCTTCAAGTCCGTCAAGCGCTTCCTTTTCGTCTTCTCCGTCTGCAATAAGAGTAACAACCGTGCCCTTTACAATTCCCATTGAAAGAACGCCGAGCAAGCTCTTTGCATTCACCCTTCTGTCATCCTTGCCAACCCAAACGGAAGACTTATAGGAATTTGCCTTTTGAATAAAAAACGTAGCGGGTCTTGCATGCAAGCCAACAACATTTACAACAGTAATATCACGTGATAACATAAAAATCTCCCTTTCGAATTTACAAGGCATTTTTTTGATAGTGAAAAGATTATAGCAAACTTTCTTTGAAAAATCAATACCTTTTTTCCAAAATTATTTTATTTTTTCATAGAGTATAAAATATCTCCTTGATTTTTGGGCGTTTTTATCAATTTTTAACAAAAATTACCTGTAGGAAGTTAATTTAAATAAAACTCTTGAAATTTTTATAAAGATAATATATAATTATTGAAAATAGTATTTTACTTGAGGTGAGCTTTATGAATAATACAGAAAAAACAATGGAAAAGGTTGTTGCTCTTTGCAAAACGAGAGGCTTTGTTTACCCCGGCTCAGAAATTTACGGCGGTCTTGCAAACTCCTGGGACTTTGGCCCCTTAGGCGTTGAGTTCAAGAACAACATTAAAAGGGCTTGGTGGAAAAAATTTGTTACCGAGTCAAAATACAACGTAGGTCTTGACAGTGCAATTCTTATGAATCCACAGGTTTGGGTGGCTTCGGGTCACGTTGGCGGCTTCTCTGACCCGCTTATGGACTGCAAGCAATGTAAGACAAGACACCGTGCAGACAAGCTTATCGAGGACTGGGCGGCTGAAAACAATGATTCAGTTAACCCTGCTACTATGTCAAACGAGGAGATGTTCAACTTTATTAAGGAGCATAAAATCGTTTGTCCATCCTGCGGCAGCGGCGATTTTACCGATATCAGAAAATTCAACCTTATGTTTAAGACGTTCCAGGGCGTTACCGAGGACTCAACCTCCGAGCTATATCTCCGTCCCGAAACCGCACAGGGTATTTTCGTAAACTTTAAGAATATTGCAAGAACAACACGTAAAAAGCTTCCCTTTGGCGTTGGTCAGATCGGTAAGTCATTCAGAAATGAAATTACCCCCGGTAACTTCATTTTCCGTATCCGTGAGTTTGAGCAAATGGAGCTTGAATTCTTCTGCAAGCCCGGCACTGACCTTGAGTGGTTTGCTTTCTGGAAGGATTACTGCGCTAACTTCCTTTACAACCTCGGTATGAAGAAGGAAAATCTTCGTTTAAGAGACCACGACCCCGAGGAGCTTTGCTTCTACTCAAAGGCTACAACCGACTTTGAATATATGTTCCCATTCGGTTGGGGTGAGCTTTGGGGTATTGCTGACCGTACTGACTACGACCTTAGCCAGCACGCTAATCTCTCGGGCGAGGCAATGGAATATTTCGACCCCGAAACAAACGAAAAGTACGTTCCTTACGTTATTGAGCCATCACTCGGTGCTGACCGTGTTACACTTGCATTCTTGGTAGAGGCGTACGATGAGGAGGCGGTTGGTGAAAACGACACGCGTGTTGTTCTCCACTTCCACCCTGCACTTGCTCCGTTTAAGGCAGCTGTGCTTCCGCTTTCCAAGAAGCTTTCAGACAAGGCAGAGGCGATTTGGCAGGAGCTTTCAAAGTACTTTAACGTTGATTTTGACGAGACAGGTTCAATTGGTAAGAGATACCGCCGTCAAGACGAAATCGGTACTCCTTGGTGCATTACGTATGACTTTGAGTCTGAAAATGACGGCTGCGTAACTGTACGTGACAGAGATACTATGGAGCAGGTAAGATTGCCTATTTCCGAGCTTAAGAGCTACATCGAAGAAAAATTGATGTTTTAATCTTGACAAAATAAAAACTTAATGTTAAAATAAACTATATTATAAAAGCTGTGACGGAGACAGTAGTTTTCGGTAAACGCCAA
Source organism: Clostridia bacterium (assembly GCA_017625935.1). GTDB lineage: Bacteria > Bacillota > Clostridia > Oscillospirales > CAG-272 > RGIG2000. Next base: position 32,900 of record JAGALA010000004.1, on the reverse strand, counting down.
AGCGAGTTGGGGACGGTGCGAGCCCAATGCTATTAGCCGACTATGAATATCACTCCTGAGCTTCTTGGCGAAATCAGTAGTCAACGACGGTAGCCCACCGTTATATGGGACGCATATAGATTTGTATGTTGAATAGGTGGTAACGAATGATTTTTATCTCGTCCTGTTCGCAGGACGAGATTTTTCTTTAGAAAGGAAATGAAAATGTATAACAAGGTGTCAACTAACCTCAACTTTGTTGAGAGAGAAAAAGCAACTGAACAATTTTGGAAGGACAACCAAATTTTTGAAAAAAGCATTAAGATAAGAGAAAATGCGCCTTCCTACACGTTTTATGACGGACCTCCAACAGCAAACGGCAAGCCGCACATCGGTCACGTGCTTACCCGTGTTATCAAGGATATGATTCCGAGATACAGAACGATGAAGGGCTATATGGTGCCAAGAAAGGCGGGCTGGGACACACACGGCCTTCCCGTTGAATTAGAGGTTGAAAAGCTCCTCGGTCTTGACGGCAAGGAGCAAATTGAGGAATACGGTCTTGAGCCGTTTATTGACAAGTGCAAGGAAAGCGTTTGGAAGTACAAGGGAATGTGGGAGGACTTCTCCTCAACTGTTGGCTTCTGGGCTGATATGGACCATCCTTACGTAACTTATAGCAACAACTTTATCGAGTCCGAATGGTGGGCGCTTAAGCAAATTTGGGACAAGGGACTTCTTTATAAGGGCTTCAAGATTGTTCCCTACTGTCCACGCTGCGGCACTCCCCTCTCCTCACACGAGGTTGCACAGGGCTATAAGAGCGTTAAGGAAAAATCCGCCGTTGTAAGATTCAAGGTTACCCAAGAGGATGCATATTTCCTTGCTTGGACAACAACTCCGTGGACGCTCCCGTCTAACGTTGCACTCTGCGTAAACCCCGAGGAAGCATATTGCAAGGTTAAGGCGGCTGACGGCTACACATACTATATGGCTAAGGCGCTACTTGACAAGGTGCTTGGCGTTCTTTCTAAGGAAAAGGACGAAAAAGCATACGAAATTATCGAGGAATACAAGGGCAAGGAGCTTGAATACAAGGAATACGAGCCGCTTTTTGCCTGCGCGGGCGCAAGCGCTAAAAAGCAAAATAAAAAGGCTCACTTCGTTACCTGCGACAGCTACGTAACTATGGAGGATGGTACAGGTATCGTTCATATTGCTCCTGCTTTCGGTGAGGACGACTCACGCATTGGAAGAGCTTACGACCTTCCGTTCGTTCAATTCGTTAACGGCAAGGGCGAGATGACCGAGGACACCGATTACGCAGGTGTATTCTGCAAGAAGGCAGACCCGATGATTCTTTCCGACCTTTCAAAGGAAGGCAAGCTTTTTGATGCTCCTAAGTTCGAGCATGATTACCCATTCTGTTGGAGATGTGACTCTCCGCTTATCTACTACGCGCGTGAATCCTGGTTCATTAAGATGAGCGCGGTTCGCGACAACTTAATCAAGAATAACAACACTATAAACTGGATTCCCGAATCTATCGGTAAGGGACGCTTCGGCTCTTGGATTGCAAACGTGCAGGACTGGGGTCTTAGCCGTAACAGTTATTGGGGTACTCCGCTTAACATTTGGGAATGCGAATGCGGACACAAGCATTCCATCGGCTCAATTGAGGAATTGAAGTCAATGTCGGACAACTGTCCTGACAATATTGAGCTGCATAGACCCTTTGTTGACAACGTAACTATTAAGTGTGAAAAGTGCGGCGGACAAATGAAGCGCGTACCTGAGGTTATCGACTGCTGGTTTGACTCAGGCGCTATGCCGTTTGCTCAGCACCACTACCCATTTGAGAACAAGGACCTTTTCGATGCGCAATTCCCTGCTGACTTTATTTCAGAGGCAGTTGACCAGACAAGAGGCTGGTTCTATTCACTTCTTGCAATTTCGACTCTTATCTTTGACAAGGCACCTTATAAAAACGTAATAGTTCTCGGACACGTTCAAGACGAAAACGGACAAAAGATGTCAAAATCCAAGGGTAATGCGGTTGACCCATTCGATGCGCTTCAAACCTACGGCGCAGATGCGATAAGATGGTATTTCTACACCAACTCCGCACCTTGGCTTCCTAACCGCTTCCACGGCAAGGCAGTTATCGAGGGACAAAGAAAGTTTATGGGTACTCTTTGGAACACATATGCATTCTACGTTCTTTATGCTAACATCGACAAGTTTGACCCAAGCAAATATAGCTTAAAGGATTGCAAGCTTTCCGTTATGGACAAGTGGCTCCTTTCAAGAATGAACACAATGGTTAAAAGCGTTGACTCCTACCTTGAAAATTACAAAATTCCGGAGGCGGCAAAAGCGCTTGACTCATTTGTTGACGAGCTTTCCAACTGGTACGTAAGACGCGGCCGTGAAAGATACTGGGCACAGACAATGACAGATGACAAGATTAGCGCATATATGACTCTTTACACCGCGCTTGTTACCGTTGCTAAGGCAAGTGCGCCTATGATTCCGTTTATGGCTGAGGATATTTACAGAAACCTTGTTTGCAACATCTACAAGGATGAGCCCGAAAGCGTTCACCTTTGCTCATTCCCCGAGGTTGACGAGGCTGCTATTGATACCGAGCTTGAGGAGAATATGGAGGAGCTGCTTGACATTGTTGTTATGGGTCGTGCGGCAAGAAACGGCGCTTCAATGAAGAACCGTCAGCCACTTTCCACAATGTACGTTCAAGCAAAGAAGGAGCTTCCTGCTTACTGTGTTGAAATTATCGAGGATGAGCTTAACATCAAGAGCGTTAAGTTCGTTAGCGATATGTCGGAATTCTCATCATATTCATTCAAGCCACAGCTCAAAACCGTTGGTCCGAAGTACGGCAAATTCTTAGGACAAATAAGAACACTGCTTTCCGAGGTTGACGGCAACAAGGCAAAGCGCGAGCTTGACGAAACGGGCGCAATTAAGTTTGATATTGACGGCAACGAAATTGTGCTTACAGAGGACGACTTGCTCATCGACATTAAGCAAAAGGAGGGCTACTTCTCTATTTCAGATAAGCAATCAACCGTTGCTATCGATACCGCGCTCACCGAAGAGCTTATCGAGGAGGGCTTTGTAAACGAGGTAATCAGCAAGCTCCAAACAATGCGTAAGGACTCCGACTTTGACGTAACAGACCACATTAAGGTTTACGTAAACGGCAATGACAAAATCGCAGGCGTTATCAAAAGTAACGAGGCGGAAATTGCAAAAATCGTTCTCGGTGACGAATTTGTTTACGGCGAGGATGCAGACAATGCTAAAGCATGGGACATCAACGGCGAAAAGGTAACTCTTTCTGTTGTTAAAAAATAATAAAATAGGGATGCTAAATCAGCATCCCTTATTTTTATGATATACAATTTTCGCTTGTCTTTGCGGCTTTGAAAGTGTGGAGATTAAGAAAACCGGGGCTAAAAATATCGACGCTAAAAGCCTTGCCGTGCTTGATAAAATTTGGTGAAGCGCTTTCATAGTTATACCTCTTTTCGTTTAGCAATTTTGCTTTTTTCTTGGCTATCATCTTTGCCTTACGATTAGAATTATACTATATTTTGCGTCTGATTTCAATAGATAGATGTCGCAATATTGTGACAGTTAAAGCTTTGGTAAAAGGTCTTGTTTTTCTTGATTTTATTTGGCTTTTTATAAAATCAGTATGTTTTTCACAAGCTCCTCCTCACCCTTGCGCGGTACAACGTATAGCACTATAAAAAATACACAAATTAAAATTATTCTTAATAACGGAAGGTGCAAAATTTCATTTATGGGATTTCCAAAAATGTAAAAAGCGAGACAAAGAAGCGTTGGTAAAATAACGTTTGTATTAAGCAAAACTATCATAGTAACAAGGAAAAAGTAGCTTATGCGCGAGGTTAGCTTTATTTCGCAGCCGTTTTCCGTTTCGCAAATTTCACCGATGAAAACGCCTTGATACGGCGAGGTTCGATAAAGCAGGTGTCTTTTCTGCTTTTTGAAAACCTTAAAGCCGTCTTCCGTAATTTTGCCCTTGTAATTTTCATCCTTGAATCTTGTTATATTTTGCTCATAAAGCGTTTGCTTGCTTTTACAGCTTTGCAAAGTATATTCGTTTTTGAAAAGTAACATATTTTCACCGTCCTTCAAAAATATTATATCATTATGAGGGTGAAAAGTAAATAAAAAGCTTTAATATTTCCCGCTTAATATAAATTTACCATAAAGTAAAAACGCCTGCAAAATGCAAGCGTTTTATTTGTTTATACCTTCGTCGCTCTTCTTTCGAGCTTGGCTTTTTTAATCTCGTTTTCGCGGTTTTCGTAAAGAATTTGCGTTGCAAATGCAAGTTTTGTGATAACATTCTGCTTTTTGGGGAAACAATAAAAGAGGTCATCGTCCATTGACATTACAACCGCGTCGCGCTTGCCCTTGTTTAAGAGTGGGTAGGAATACTCAATATGCAAATTATAGGTTTGAATCGGGGCGCGCTCCATTCTATATTCCTTGCCGCGGTAAAAGCCCGTTAAAGTAAAGCCGTTTTCAATTTCGTGGGTCAGCTTGCCTGCGCCGAGCTTGATAAACTTGTTTGTGCGAGGCATAGAGAAAACGTCAACCTCGTCAAAGAAGGTATATTCGCCGTTTGCAATTTCGCGCCTAACCTCCTCCTTTTCCCATCTAAACCAATCGGGAATATGGTCAAACTCCGTTTCGCCGTCAAGCGCTTTTAGGTAGCCGTTTTCTTGCCAAACGTAACGCTTGCCGCACGCTTCACAGTAAATCTCTGCGCCATTTGACGCCATTTTATGCTCTGTTTTACAGCTTGGGCATTTATAAAGAATTTTGTGAAGTCCCTCTGCGCGGTATTCTTCCTTTATTAAAATACCGTTGTCCTTTTGGTACTGATATTCGTCGTACGTAAGGGCAGATTTAACTATTTTGCCGATTTCCTCGCAGGACAGGCTAGAGATGTCCTCCCTTGTGAGAATTTGCGTTGCGGTTGTGTGAAGCGGAACTCTCCTCTTTTTTGTGACGTCCCAAATAGGATTGTTTAGGTGATTGCCTCTGTGCAAAACGGCAACAACGGGCACTCCCGCCTTCTTTATAAGTAATGAAAGCGCTGTCGGAAGATATGACGATATACCGCATTGAGAGTAGCACGCCTCGGGATAAAGACCGATAACGTCACCGCGCTCAAGACATTTTAAGATTGAGCGCACAAGGTGAATATCCGAGGTAAACTTGCGCGTGCCGATTGCGCCAATCCATTCAAGAAGCCATTTTCTTTTGTAGAAGCCGTCCACGTTGACCACGTTGTTTACTCTGTGTGGGTATGTAATTTGAGAAACAAGCTTGAAATCGACAAACGCCATATGGTTTGAAAGGATAATATACGGCGGCTTCAAGCCCTCCATATTTATTTTCTCGGTTTTATACTTATTGCCAATTAGCGCAACCCTTGACAAAAGCTGAATAAGCGCGGTCAGATATATAGGTTGTCTTATTGGAAACTTTGCGGTTACATACTTTTTTGGATTTTTATAATTAGGTACAATATTCATTTTATTTACCTTTCGTAGCGATATGCGAATTAAGAATATTGTATCATAAAATTCGACTTTTTTCAACTCTTTAATTTTATGTAAAATTTGTAACCTTTTATTGAAAAATATATTTTAGTGTGATAAAATATTTTTAATTCTATTAAGACGAGGCGATTTTATGGAAACACAGTATAAAATTTTAATTGTTCTTGGTATTTTGGCACTTGCTTGGGTGGCGATTTTGGCTATTTTCGGGCTTGTTTTGCTTGTTTCATACATTTGCTACTACAAGACGTTTTATTCGCCGCTTGACAGGACGAAAAAGAACGATGCTGTACTGAAGAAAACCAGCTTTATTTTTGAAATCTTTGGAGAGAGGCTCATTGCTTGGCGCAAGGAGGTCGAAGCTATCCCCTACAAGGATTTTTATATTGATTCCTTTGACGGAATTAAGCTACACGCAAAATATTACGAGGCGAAAAAGGGCGAGCCAATTGAGGTTTTGTTCCACGGCTATCGAGGAAGCGCAAACAGAGATATGAATGCGGCGATAAAAAGAGCCCTTGACCACGGACGCAACGTTTTGGCGGTTGACCATCGCGGAGGCGGACTAAGCAAGGGTACGACGATAACCTTTGGAGTTAACGAAAGCCGTGACTGTCTTAAGTGGGTTGATTTCGTAATAAACAATATTGACAAAAACGCAAAGATAGTGCTTTTGGGCGTTTCAATGGGCGCGGCGACCGTGCTTATGGCATCGGGAATGGGACTGCCGAAAAACGTGGTTGCGGTTGTTGCAGACTGCGGCTATACCTCGGCTAAGGAAATGATAATTGCTACGGTAAAGGATATGCGCTTGCCTGCTAAGCTGCTCTATCCGTTTATTAAATTCGGCGGAAAGCTGTACGGTCATTTTGATATTGACGAGATTACACCGCTTCAGCTAATGCCTAATTCTGACGTGCCGACGATATTTTTCCACGGTGATAATGATGAATTTGTGCCGCACGATATGAGCAAAAAGAACTTTGACGCTTGCGGTGCGAAAAACAAAAAATTCGTCACCATTACGGGTGCGGGACACGCAACCGCTTATCTTACCGATACGGAAAAGTACACGTCCGAATTACTTGCGTTTATTAATCCGCTGTTATATGAGTAATTAATATTAGAGGTGAGGGGGAGCTTCACCTCTTTTTTAGTTTCATTTTTATCTAATATATAATTGACACGGGCGCGTTTTTATGGTATTATTTATTTAACTTTTATTTTTTCGAGGTGGATTATGGAAAAGATTTTGAAGCTTCTTGAGGACGATGCGACCTTAACCTGCGAGCAAATTGCTCTTATGCTCCAAAAGGAGGTTGGCGAGATTAAGGATGCTATTAAGAAATATGAAAAGGACGGCGTGATTCTCGGCTACAAGACTCTTATTGACTGGGACAAGACCGATCGCGAGTACGTTAGCGCGATAATTGAAGTCAAGGTGCTTCCGCAAAGAGACCGCGGCTTTGACAAGATTGCCGAAAAGATATACAACTATCCAGAGGTGCAGTCGCTTTACCTTATGTCAAGCGGCGGCTTTGACCTTGCCCTTATTATTGAGGGCAAAACAATGCGCGAGGTTGCTTATTTCGTTGCGCAAAAGCTTGCACCCATTGAATCCGTTACCGCAACCGCGACGCACTTTGTGCTTAGAAAATACAAGGACAAGGGTGTCATTTACGGCAGCTGCGAGGTTGATGAAAGAGGAAATTTACTTATATGATAGATTATGGCAAAATGCTGTCTAAGACCGTTTGCGAGATTAAGCCGTCGGGAATACGAAAGTTTTTCGATATTCTTTCCGAAATGGACGACGTAATTTCCTTGACGGTTGGACAGCCAGACTTTATTACGCCCTGGCATATTCGCGAAAGTGCTATCGAAAGCTTGGAAAAGGGCAAAACCTACTATACCTCTAACGCAGGTATGACAGATTTGCGCACTGAGATAACCAACTATCTAAAACGCAGATTTAACCTTGAATACTCGCCTAAGGACGAGGTTGTGGTAACCGTTGGCGGCTCCGAGGCGATTGATATTGCAATGCGCACTATACTTGAGCCCGGTGATGAGGTGATTTTGCCTATCCCGTCCTTCGTTTGCTACGAGCCTATTGCAGAGATGATCGGTGCTAAGGTTGTGCATATCGAAACAAAGCTTGAAAACAAGTTCAAAATTACACCCGAGGAGCTAAGAGCCGCGATAACACCAAAGACTAAGATGCTCATTCTTCCCTTCCCGAACAATCCAACGGGCGCGATTTTGACACGCGAGGAGCTTGAAGCGCTTGCAGAAATTTTGCGCGGAACTAACATTTGCGTGCTTTCCGACGAGATTTATGCAGAGCTGACCTACGGCAAACGTCACGTTTCGATCGCTGAGCTTGACGGTATGCGCGAAAGAACGGTTATAGCAAGCGGATTTTCAAAGGCATACGCAATGACGGGCTGGCGTCTTGGCTATATTTGTGCGCCGAGAGAGCTTGCAATTCAGATGCTAAAGGTACATCAATTTGCAATTATGTGTGCGCCGACAATGTCACAGTTTGCGGCAATTGAAGCACTCAAAAACGGTGACGATGATGTTGAAATGATGCGCGCGGAATACAACAGACGCCGTGTGTTCATTCTCGAGGGACTTCGCAAAATAGGAATTGAATGCTTTGAGCCAGAGGGTGCCTTCTACATATACCCCAATATTGCACCGTTCGGTCTTTCAAGTGAGGAATTTTGCGAGCGTCTTCTCTACGAGCAGAAATGCGCTATCGTACCCGGTACTGCATTTGGCGAAAACGGTGACGGCTTTGCAAGAATTTCTTATGCTTATTCTGTTAAGCACTTGGCAGAAGCTTTGACTAAGATTGAGGCGTTTGTTAAGTCATTAAAGAAATAACCAATCCCTCAGTCATTTTGTGACAGCTCAACACAAGGTACGCCCTACGGGTGCCTTTACAAAGGAATCAAATATAGAAAAATGCGACACAGGGTGTCGCATTTTTTGTTTTATCTTTTCTTTTTGAAAAAGCTTGAAAGCATTTCGGCACATTCGTCCTTCAGGACGCCGCCGACGATTTCGGGCTTGAAAAGCGGATAATCGGTTAAGTTAATCATTGTGCCGAATGCGCCCGCCTTATGGTCGGGTGCACCAAAGACTACTCTTTCCACTCTTGCGTTTATTATCGCGCCTGCACACATCGGACACGGCTCAAGCGTGACGTACATTGTGCATCCAACCAAGCGCCAGCCGCCAAGCTTTTTGCACGCCGCGTCTATTGCCTTGATTTCGGCGTGATAGAGCGCGTTTTTGCCATACTCGCGCGTGTTATAGGCAGAGGCAATAACCTCGCCGCCGCGCACAATTACAGCACCGACAGGCACCTCGTCCTCATCTTCGGCTCGCTTTGCCTCGTCTATGGCAAGGCGCATAAATTTTTCGTCATCCGTGTAGCTGATCATATATCTGCCAAGTCCATATATCTTGGACCGTTTACCGCGATAAATTCCTTTCTTGCGGCAATATCGTCACCAAGCAATGTTTCAAAGATAATTTTTGTCGCCTCCTCGTCGGCAGGGCTAACCTGAATTAAGCGCCTTGACTCGGGGCTCATTGTGGTTTTCTTCATCATATCGGGTTGGTTTTCGCCAAGTCCCTTTGAGCGCTGAATTGTGTATTTTTCTGTGCCGATTTTTTCAAGGATTTCCGCCTTTTCGGACTCGTTATACGCAAAATAGATCTTGTCCTTTGCGGTGGTGATTTCATAAAGCGGTGACTCCGCAATATAAATCTTGCCCTCCTTGATAAGCGTTGGAAGCAGACGGTAGAACATTGTAAGAATAAGAGTTCTTATCTGGAAGCCGTCCTCGTCAGCATCGGTACAGATGATAATTTTGCTCCATCTTAGATTATTAATATCGAAGGTGGCAACCGCGTCCTTGCCCTTATTTGCTTTTGTTTCAACCTCAACGCCGCAGCCGACAACCTTTAGTAGGTCAACTATAATATCGCTCTTAAAAATCTTATCGTATGAGCTTTTTAAGCAGTTTAAGGTTTTACCTCTGACAGGGATAATCGCTTGGAACTCGGCATCGCGCGCGAGCTTACAAGAGGTTAACGCCGAGTCGCCCTCAACTATATAAAGCTCACGACGATCGGGGTCCTTTGAGCGACAGGCAACAAACTTTTCAACACGGTTTGTAATATCGTTTGAGGTGGCAAGCTTTTTCTTGATATCAAGACGGGCGGTTTCTGCCTTTTCACGTGAGCGCTTGTTGATAAGCACCTGGTTTGCAAAAAGCTCCGTTTCCGCGCGGTTTTCAATGAAGTAAATTTCAAGCTTGCGTCTTATAAACTCGCAAAGAGAATCCTCGATAAACTTGTTGGTGATTGCCTTTTTCGTTTGGTTTTCGTACGAGGTTTTGGTTGAAAAGCTATTAATGATCAAGACAAGACAGTCCTGAATATCACCGAAGGTAATTCTGCTCTCGTTACGGGTATATTTATTATTATTTTTAAGGTACTTATCAAGCTCGTTTAAGAATGCGCGCTTTACCGCCTTATCGGGTGAGCCGCCATGCTCAAGGAAGCTTGAGTTGTGGTAATATTCAAGCGCGTTTACCGTATTTGAAACGGCAAAGCAAATTTGCGCGTTAAGCTCGTAGTCCTCCTTGTCCTCGCGGTCCCTGCCCTTGTCGCTCATTTCCCAATAAACGGGGGCGGTCAAGGATGAGTCAAGCGTTAATTCGCTAAGATAATCGGAGATACCGTTTTTATAAAGGAATTCCGCCTTTTCAAATTTGCCGCTTGCAACCTCATAGCGCAAAACGAGCTTAAGCCCTGCGTTGACAATTGCCTGCTTGTGGAGCACGTCAAAGAAATATTCCTTTGGAATGTCGGTATCGGTAAACACCTCAAGGTCGGGGCGCCAACGCGTGAGCGTGCCTGTACGCTTGTCCCTGCCCTCAAGCGGAGTTGTTTCAAGCTTGGATACAGGGTTGCCCTTTTTGAAGTGAATTTCCTGAACGAAGTCATTCTTATACGAATAAACATCCATAAACTCGGAGGAATATTGCGTTGCACACGCACCAAGACCGTTTAAGCCGAGTGAAAACTTGTATGCGCCCTTTGCGCTGTTGTTATCGTACTTACCGCCTGCATAAAGCTCACAGTAAACAAGCTCCCAGTTATATCTGCCTTCCTTTTGGTTATAGTCAAGCGGAACGCCTCTGCCTCGGTCATCAACCTCAATGGTTCTGTCTTTATATACAGTTATGGTTATTTCTTTTCCGTAGCCCTCACGTGCCTCGTCAATAGAGTTTGAAAGAATTTCAAAAAACGAATGCTGGCAGCCCTCAAGGCCCTCGGAGCCGAAAATTACGGCAGGTCTTTTTCTGACACGGTCAGCACCCTTGAGCGAGGAGATGCTTTGGTCTGTATATCCTTTTGATGCCATAATTATCCTCCTTTTGTCACATTTTTCTGATTTAAGCCACTTTTCTTATATTTTGTGTACAAAAATCCACATTTTGTCAATATATAGTTATATTTTAACATATAAAAAATATTTTTGCAAGTACTTTCTTAGTCCTTTTTCCTTGACAAAGCACCGATAATTTTATATAATAAAGATGTATTTTACTTTTAGAGGAGAGCGTGCTTATGAGGTTTTTCAAAAAATATAAAAAGCTGATTGCCTTTGCCGTGTGCGGAGTTTCAACCTTCCTTGTAAGCTTCGTTTCATATTGGCTGTTTTCAACGGTGATTTTTTCGGGAATTCTAAACGGCGGTATTCTGACTATCGCTTCTAACACCGTTGCCGAAATTTTAGCTATCACCTTTGCGTTTATAACCAACAAGCTTTTCGTTTTTGAGAGCAAAAGCTTTAGGTTTTTGGTGCTTATCTCCGAGGCAGGCTCGTTTGCGCTTGCAAGGGCGGGAACAAGCCTACTAAACACAGGTCTTATGTGGCTCTTTGTTGATATTTTATCACTTAAGGAGTATGAGCTTTTAGTCAAGGTTTTGGTTAATGCCATTATAGTGGTACTAAACTTTGTGCTTTCGGAGTTTTTGGTATTCAGAAAGAAGCACGTGCATCATTTTGCGAGAATTTTATTGAACGAGGGCGTTGAATATTACGCCTGCATACCGCTTTCAAAATGTAAGATAACAAAGCCGTATTTGCTTTTTAAAAACGGCTTTGACAAGGATGCAAACGTAATTGTTATGCTCTTTCCGTACAGAACAAAGACAAAAGCGGAAAACTTAACCGCTTATGCCTCGGTAAAGGACTATCACGCTTACGTTGAGGGCTTATCAAGGAAGCTTGAGGAGTACGTTTTACGTAAATATCCAACTGCGCAGTTTAAGGTCTTTTCTGACCACTCACCTATTGACGAGGTGCACGCGGCGTGCGTTAGCGGTCTTGGCTTTATGGGTGATAACGGACTTTTAATAAACGAAAAATATTCCTCGTTTGTTTTCGTTGGCGAATGTATAACAAGCCTAACGCCAAAGCAGTTAGGGCTTGTATATGCGGACGAGGAGGAATGGCGCACCTGTCTGCACTGCGGAAAATGCAAAGAATCATGTCCGTCAAGCTGTATTCAAACGGACGAGGACGGAAAAGATGCCTCAAACAAGAGAATTTGCCTCTCGGCAATAACGCAGAAAAAGGGCGAGCTTTCAGAGGAGGAAAAGGAGCTTATTATAAAGTATGGCTCAATTTGGGGCTGTGACGTGTGCCAAAACGTATGTCCTTATACAAAAAATGCAAAATATACACCTATTAAGTTTTTTATAGATAGTGCAATTGACGTCCTTGATAACAAAACGCTCACAGGTATGTCGAGCGAGGAATTCAATTCACGTCCGTTTGCTTGGCGCGGCTACGAAACCATATCACGAAACGTGCAAATTTGGGAGGAAGCAAGAGCAAAAAAGCAGGCTGGACAAGCAAGCGAAGCCGAAACAGGCACACAAAGCGAGCAAGCCGAGGTACAAAATACCACGGAAGCAAGCGAAAACGAATAAATTTTAATTTGAAGGGAGTGATACTATGATAAGGCTTTTATTTGGAGATACGGGTACGGGAAAAAGCACGCATATTTTCGATTTAATCAAGGCGGACTATCATAACGGTATCCACTCCTATCTTATCGTACCCGAGCAGGAAACGGTTTTAAGAGAGAGGCAGATTGCCTCTCTTTTGCCCTCACGCGCTCAGCTTTTTTGTGAGGCAACAAACTTTACGCGCCTCGCAAACTCTGTATTCAGAGCCTGTGGCGGACTTAAAACGAACTATATTTCAAAAAGCGGCAAGAACCTTATTATGTACCGCGCAATTTGCGAGTGCAGAGATAAGCTGACAGAATATAAAATCGCTCTCGGACACGAAAAGGGCTGCATTAAATCGTTTTTGGAGGCAATCGGCGAATTAAAGTCATACTCCGTTACCGTAGACGCGCTTGAAAAGGCAATAGACGAGCTTGATAACGAGAGCTTGAAAAACCGCCTGCACGATATTATCACCATTTGGTCAAGCTACGAGGCGATACTGAGCGAGCGTTTCTCCGACCCCTACGACGACATCGGTCTGCTTGCCAAGGCAATCAGCGAAAATGACTATTTTAGTGGGACCAGTGTCTATTTTGACTCATTTTACGGCTTTACACTCAGCCAATTTGGAGTGCTTGAGGCAATAATCTCATCGGCAAGTGACGTTACGTTTGCGTTCGACTGTCCAAGTGATGCCGGCGAAACGACAATACAGTTTGCAAAGATAGCAAAAACAGCAAAAAGCGTCATTTCTCTTTGCAAAAGACTGAACAAAAAATACGAAATTATTGAATTTAACGAGGACTTGAAGCATAAAAGCAAGGATTTGGCGGTTCTTTCCTCTAACCTTTGGGATTTTACAAAAAGCGGCTTTGCGGGCGGTGAGGATTTAACGCTTGCAAAATGCGACGACGAATTTGAGGAATGCGAGTATGTCTCTTGCGAGATAAGAAAGCTCATTTCCTCGGGCTATAAATATTCCGAAATTGCGGTTATTGCGCGAAATTTAGACACGTATCGCGGTATTTTGGACTATACAATGCAAAAATACGACATACCGCACTTTTTGTCATCTCCCTCAAATTGGCTCACAAAGCCGCTTATAAAAATGGTATTTTCCGCACTCTCGTTTGTAAGCACGCAAAGAGGTGGGGATCTTTTGACCTTTGCAAAATCTCCTTACATTGGAATTGATAAGATGGAGCTTGACCGCTTTGAATCATATATAACAAAGTGGAATATTTACGGAAAAAAATTCAAAAACGACGATTATTGGGCATCAAACCCCGACGGATACGTTGAGAACGAAACGGACGCGCAAAAAGAAGCGCTTGAGTCGATACTGAAAACGCGTGACTGTCTTCTCTCCTCTCTTAGCGCGCTTGAAGCACCTTTTGAGCGCGGTGCAACTGTCGGCGAGTGCTGCTTGGCGGTTTTTGAATTTTTGAATAAAAATAAGATTTTAGATAAGCTTGAAAACGAAAGGCGCGAGGCTTCAAAGGCGGATGCCTACATTCTTTCACAGTCCTGGCAAGCAATTCTTGACGCGCTTGACACGCTCCACGATATTTGCGGTGATACACGTGTTGATATAGCCACCTTTATAAATCTTTTGCACCTTGCGTTTATTGACGCGCGCGTTGGCACAATTCCAACGGGCGAGGACAACGTTTTAGTTGCCGAATCATCGCTTGTGCGTGCAAAAGGAATTAAGCACGTATTCATTTTGGGTGCTAATGAGGGCACATTTCCCGCTAACGTAACGGGCGGCTCAATTTTCAGCGATAGCGATAAAATCGCGCTTGAAACGGTAAATATAAATCTTTCGGAAAAGACCGACGTTCGTGCCGACGATGAATTAATGTTCTTTAAGAACAGCGTTTGCACAGCAAGCCACGGCGCGCACATTTGTGCGCTGAAGGCGGGCATTGACGGCGCAGCAAAGCAGCCGTCCCTTGGCTACACACGCATTTTGGAGCTGTTCCCCGAAATCAAAGAGGTTGATGCTTCACTCCTTGACCCGATTTCTAAAATTTATACGCCTTTATTAGCCAAGGAATACCTTTCCTCAGTTGGTGCGCCGCTTAGTGAGGCGATTTCAAGGGAGCTTGGAATAAGCGCGCTTGCGAGTGATTTTTCAAACGAAGGCGATACGGTAAAGGCAGAAACGGTAAAGGACGTTTTAGGCGAGCATCTTTCCCTTTCTCAAACAAAAATGGACACCTTTGTTACGTGTAAATTCAAGTATTATTCCTCATATTTTCTCAATTTGCGCTCCGACGAGAGCTACTACTTTTCTTCAAGAGAGGCAGGCACGCTCGTTCACGCGGTTTTTGAGCGCTTCCTTATTTTATTCAAGGAAAATCCCGAACACTATAAGGGGCTTGACGATAAGGAAATAAGAAAAGCGGTTGACGAGGTTGTTGACACCTATATAAGCGCGGTTTGCCGCGGTATTATGATGTCGGGCAAATTAAGCCACCTATTTAACCGACTTCGCAGATTTTTATACATATTTGTTAAGAAGCTCATCGATGAATTTAAGGGTACGCGCTTTTTGCCCGAATATCTGGAGCTTCCCTTCTATCACGGGCGCGAGGGCGCGGCTGAGCCGCTAACATTTAATCTTGACTCGGGTGCGACGGTTTCCTTAAACGGCTTTGCTGACCGCGTTGACACGTATCGAACCGACAAAACAACATACATAAGAGTTGCTGACTATAAGATAGGAGCTAAGAATTTTTCAGAGAGCGCGGTTGAATCGGGCGATGGCTTGCAGCTCCTTATTTACCTGTTCTCGCTCTCTAAAATGAGAGATTGCGAGTTTAGACGGAAGCTGCTTTCGGGCACGGAAAATATTGTGCCTGCCGGCTTTTTCTATATTCCCTTGAACGTTGGCAAGGTTGTCGCTTCTCACGATTTGACAAGCAACCTTGACGATGCGGAGAAAAACGAGGCAGAGGAAATTATGCTTGCCTCAGCTTACAAGGGCAGATTTTTGGATGACGAGCATTTAATTAGCGCACAAAATACAGACGAAAGCGGTGTTTATTTGCCGCAGACGAGCGGACGCGCAAAAGCCCATTACTACATTTCAAGCGAAAAGTTTGAGGAGCTTTACGAAAAAATGGTAGCAAGCATCTCAGCTATTGGCAATGAAATGTATGCAGGAAACGCCGCGGCGGTGCCGAAGAAAAGCACCACAGGGCAAGAAGCGTGCGCATTTTGTGAGTGGCGTGCATTTTGCAGAAGGAGGAACAAATAATGGCAGAGAAAAAAGCATTTACATCCTCTCAAAGCAAGGCAATTGCCCATAGCGGCAGCGACCTTTTAATTTCAGCAGGTGCAGGAAGCGGAAAAACCGCAACGCTGACCGAAAGAATAATCAGAAAAATTATTGACGGCGCTGATATTTCAAGAATGCTCGTTGTTACCTTTACTAAAGAGGCGGCGAACGAATTAAAAAGCAGAATTACCGCGCGCTTGGTTTCAGCACTGAAGGACGCGCCCGACAACAAGCATTTACAGGCGCAGATTGTGAAAATGTCAAGCGCGAATATTTCGACAATTCACAGCTTTTGCTTATCTGTTATTAGACCAAATTTTGACAAAATCGGCATAGACAACGATTTTCGCGTTGGCGAGGAAAATGAAATTGAGACCTTAATGAAGGAGTCAATGAACGAGGTTATTGATTTCTTTTACGAGAATGAGCCCGAAAACAGCGACTTTTTAACGGTTTGCGACTGCTATTCTCAGCTGTCAAGCGAGGACAAGCTGGCAGACGAGCTGCTTTCTCTCTATAACAAGCTCTCAAGCACCTCTCTTTTTCTCGATTCACTCATTAAGGACACTGATTTTGACGGTGATTTTATGCTGACGCCATACGGCAAGGTGCTGACAACAGAGCTTTCGCAGTTTGTTAGTCACTACTCACCGATTTACAAGAAAATAATCGACGATATTCGGACACTTGACGGCACACCAAAATACCTAAACGCTTTTCTTTCCGATTTTGAATATCTGACAAGAATTGACGAGTCCTTAAAAAGCCCGACGTATCAAGGGCTAAAGGAAATTTTTGATTCCTACACGCCGTTTCCCTTAAACGGAATTAAGGACAGCGAAATTGATACCGTATTCGCTAAAGATGTCCGCGAAAAATTTAAGAAAACCTTGGTTGAAAAATATAAGGGCTCTTATTTCAGCGCGAAAAGCGAATCAATTGAGGCTTCACTTATTCAAAACAATAAAATATGCGCTTCAATGCACAAAATTCTAACGCTTTTTAACGAGGAATTTTCAAAAAAGAAGCGCAGCGAGGGCGTGTGTGACTTCAACGATATCGAGCGCTTTGCGCATAAGCTGCTTTTGGAGAAAAACGGTGAGTCGACGGCGCTTGCACGCGAGCTTTCCTTGGAGCTTGACGAGATTTACGTTGACGAATACCAGGACACAAACTCCGTGCAAAACGATATTTTCGCCTCTATTTCAAGGAACAACCGCTTCATGGTTGGCGATATAAAGCAAAGCATTTACCGCTTCCGCTCCGCTGAGCCTGAGATTTTCTCGGATTACAGAGAGAGATTTACGGACGTGACTGATATCGAATATGAGTGCGGCGGAAACGGAAAAACGATATTTATGTCGGACAACTTCAGGTGCGACGAAAACGTAATTAAGCTTACCAATGACGTATCCGACTATATGTTCTTAAATTCTCACGGTATTCCCTACGAGCCGAAGGATCATTTGATTTTCAGGAAGCTTGTTCCCGAAAATTACGTGCCGCAGCCGTCGGAGATTTGCGTGCTTGACCGCGACCTAATAGACGAGGAAAGCGAAAAAAGCCACGAGCTTTTGCAGGCGGAATACGTGGCGCAAAGAATTAAAGAGATGCTTGATTGCGGTGTGCATTCAAGCGGCAAGAGCATTCGCCCAAGCGATATTGCCATTCTTTTAAGAAAGGGCAGACACAAGAGCTACTATATTGATGCGCTTAACGCTCTTGGCATAAGCGCGGAATATATCGATGACGTTAAGTTTTTTGAAAAGCCGCATATTTTATTGCTCCTTTCATTGCTTAACGCAATTGACAACCCGTATAAGGACACGTATTTGGCGGGTGCTTTACATTCGGAGGTTTTTGGCTTTACGCTTGATGAGCTAATCAAAATCAGAAAAGCGACAAACAGAAATCTGCCGCTTTATACCTCACTTATAAGATACGAAAAGGACGATGAAATTCGCGCAAAGATCATTGATTTCCAAGCACGTCTTGAAAAAATGCAGAGGGACGTATCCCGATTAAACGCATACGAGGCGGTATCGTTCGTTATGAACGAAAGCGGTCTTATTTCAATGTCGTCAAGCGCGCAAAGAAAGGATCTGATTAAGCTTTACAATAACGCAAGGGAATACGAAAAGAACTCATTTAAGGGGCTTTATAAATACCTTGTTCATCTCGAAGGCATACGCGAAAAAAGCAGTAAGGAAACCGTATTTACAAATCCCAACGATTGCGTAAGGATAATGTCAATTCACGCATCCAAGGGGCTTGAATTTGAAATTTGCTTTCTTTGCAACACCGAAACGGGCTTTGCGCTTCAGGACACAACCGCGCCTATTCTTTACGAGAGGCATCTCGGAATTGCGGGCTACGTCGGAAACACGGGCAGCTTGGTAAAATATAATACTCTTATGCGCAAATGCACCGCGATTGCAATTGACAAGGCCTCCAAGGAGGAGGAAATGCGCGTTTTATACGTTGCTATGACAAGGGCGCGCACAAAGCTGATTGTTACCGCCGCCTTGCCGAAGCTAAAGGACAAGCTTGAAACGGTGAAAATGCTCTCCCCTTACACCTCGGAGCATTATATTTACTCGCAACGCTCCTTAATTGACTACCTTTTAAATACGTACATAAAGCCTGTTTCATACGTTGATTTTAAAATTATCGACCCTAACACTATGTGCGAGGTAACAAATAACGGTGAGGTAGCTAACGTAGGGCTTGACGAAAATCAAATTTTGGAGTATCAAAAAATACTGCGTGAGCGATTTGATTTTAAGTATCAATATGACTACCTAAACAAAATCCCGTCAAAGCTGAGCGTTTCAAGATTGCGCCCCAACCTGCTTGACGAGGACGGAAACGAGGAGATTGATATTAAAAAGAAGCTTGAGGAAATGCCGCGCTTTTTAAGCGGTGAGCAATCAGAGCTTCAAGCCGCGCGCGGTACAGCCACGCACCTGTTTTTGCAGTTCTGTGATTTTGACTTGCTTGCAAAAAACGGATACGAAAATGAGCGCGACCGTCTTGTCGGTGAATCGTTTATAAGTGAGCGCGATGCTTCCTTGATAAACGGCGAGCATATTGAAAAATTTTCTTTATCCTCTCTGTTTGACGAAATGCGCACAAGCGTTCAAATACACCGAGAATTCAGATTTAACGTAATGCTTGAAGCCGATGGACTGACAAGCGATGAAAGAATCCTTGAAAATAAGGTTTTGGTTCAGGGCGTTGTTGACTCCGTTTTTGAGAACAAAATGGGCGAATTAATCTTAGTTGACTACAAAACCGATAAGGTAACCTTAGAAAATTATAAAGAGGTTTTGAAGGAACGCTATACCTCTCAGCTTTCATACTACAAGCGCGCAATTGAGCTAATATTTGAGCGACCTCTATCGAAGGTGCTTATATACTCTGTGCCGCTTGCAAAAACCTTACAACTAACGTAGGGTGTCACATTAAGGCATAACCATAAACCACAAATTAAACGAATATACGCACATAGGTAATCGTTTTTTAATATAAGGTTGAAAAACTCCGTTTTTCTCCATTTATGTGGTTTATTATCGCCGATTTTTTCTCTACCGTACTAAGTACGCCGACGATTAAAAATCGACGATTTCTGCTCTTAATCTGACAACCCTCGAGGTACTTAGGGCAGCTCATTAAGACACAATTGTAAAAAGCAGAATTTCTTGACGAAATTCTGCTTTTTTATTTATGCAAAACCGATTTTTGTAGGTTTCTTAATGAGCCAGCCCGTTTTTATTTGTGTTGACTCAAATTATGCGTTTATGATTGAATTAATAACACCTTGGCGTGCTTCGAGAACCTTTTGTGCATCGTCCTTGTTTTCTCCCTTAACGGAGTAATAAACCTTGATTTTCGGCTCTGTGCCTGACGGACGAATTGCAATCCAAGAGGAGTCCTCAAAGACGAATTTGAGTACGTCTGCCTTGGGAAGGTCGTCAATGCCTACGGTATAGTCGTTTACCGCTGCAATACCAGGGAGCAAGTCCTTGCCCTTTTCTCTCATTTCCTTCATTATAGCTTGGATTCTCTCAACGCCGTCTATGCCTTTCAAGGTGTATGAATCAAGCTTATCAAGGAAGTAGCCATAGGTCTTATAGATTTCCTCCATTACGTCAACTAAGGTTTTGCCTTGGTTCTTGTAGTAGCAAGCCATCTCACAAATGAGCATTGAAGCAACAACCGCATCCTTGTCTCTTGCGTGTGTGCCAACCAAATAGCCGTAGCTTTCCTCATAGCCGATAACGAATTCACCGTTGCCCTCGCGCTCAAAGGTGTTCATCTTATCGCCGATAAACTTAAAGCCCGTTAAGGTTTCAATAACATTTAAGCCGTTTTTCTTTGCAATGATTGCGCCAAGCTCACTTGTTACTATCGTTTTAATTACCGTTGATTTGTCGTTTAACTGTGCGCGGTTCATCTTAATAACGTAATCAACGAGGAGTGCGCCCACCTGGTTACCTGTGAAGAGCTTCATTCCGTCCTTAGTATTTACAGCGATACCAACGCGGTCACAGTCGGGGTCTGTGCCGAGGATTAAGTCAGCACCGATTTTTTCGCAAAGCTTAATGCCCATTGAAAGTGCCTCGGCATTTTCGGGGTTTGGAGATACAACTGTCGGGAAGTCACCGTTCTTTTCAACCTGCTCGTCAACCACCGTTACGTCATAGCCAAGCTCGGAAAGCACACGGCGCACAGGCACGTTTCCCGTGCCGTGAAGCGGAGTATAAACGATTTTTGCGCTCTTTTTGCCAACATCGTGCGCTTGGAGCTTAACGCTTTCGCAGAATTTTGTATAAACGGAGTCATCAACCGACACCAAAAGTCCGCTTGCTCTTGCTTCATCCTCGCTTGCAACGGGGATTGCGGGAATATCTGTAATTGCGTTTACGTATTTGATAATTGCGTTTGCATCGTTTTCTAAAACCTGACAGCCGTCACTGTCGTACACCTTATAGCCGTTGTACTCGCGTGGGTTATGGCTTGCAGTAACGACAATACCGCCGACACAGCCAAGCTCCCTTACCGTAAACGAAAGAGCGGGGGTTGGAGCGAGGTAATCAAAAAGATATGTTTTAATGCCCGCAGCAGCCATAACAAGTGCTGCCTCGCGTGCAAAAACGTCGGAGTTGTTTCTTGAATCGTAGCCTATTGCAACACCGCGGCAAACATCCTTGCCGTATTTGTTAATCAAATAGTCAGCGAAGCCCTTTGTTGCCTTTCTTATGATATATTTGTTCATTCTGTTTGTGCCTGCGCCCATAACGCCGCGAAGTCCGCCCGTGCCAAACTCAAGGTCGCGCCAGAAGCGGTCCTCAATTTCCTCGTTTGACATCGGCTTATTAAGCTCATCGCGCGTTTCCTTATCAAAGCGCTCGTCTGTGCGCCAAAGATTATAGGTATTTAGGATTTCTTTTGATAATTCTTTCATAGTAATCTCCTTATTCTCCTTTTGTGTAAGCTAAAAGTCCGCCTGCTTTAAGTATATCGATTTGACGCTTTGTATATGAGCAAGCAAGAGGAATTTCCTTGCCGTTTGATTTCAAAATAATTTCACCCTTCTCCATTCCGTCAAAGACGTTTTCAAGAGTAAGCTTGTCGTCTTGGGAAAGAAGCTCATAATCCTCGGGGTTTTTGAAGGTAAGCGGTAAAATGCCTGCATTTATAAGGTTTGCGGCGTGAATTCTTGCAAAGCTCTTTGCAACAACCGCCTTAACACCGAGGTAAAGCGGAACTAAAGCAGCGTGCTCACGAGATGAGCCTTGACCGTAGTTTGAGCCGCCAACGATAATTGAGCTTTTTGCTTCAAGCGCACGTGTAGCAAAGCTTTCATCACATACTGCAAAGCAAAATTTTGAAAGGAACGGAATGTTCGAGCGGTATGGCAAAATCTTTGCGCCCGCCGGCATAATGTGGTCTGTTGTAATATTGTCGCCAACCTTCAAGGTGAGGTTTGCGCTAATTTCGTTTTCAAGCGGATATGTAGTTGGGAACGGCTTGATGTTTGGACCGCGTAAAATTTCAAGCTCCTTTGCTTCCTCCTCGCTTGCGGGTAAAACAACCGCGGAGTCGTCAATCTTGAATTTCTCGGGCATTTCTATATCGATATATTCACCAAGCGTTCTTGGGTCGGTTATATAGCCTGTAAGAGCCGATGCAACCGCAACCTCGGGAGAAACGAGGTAAACCTGCGCGTCCTTTGTGCCACTACGTCCCTCAAAGTTACGGTTGAAGGTGCGCAAAGAAACGCCTGCGGAGTTCGGTGAGAAGCCCATACCGATGCAAGGACCGCACGCACATTCAAGCACGCGCGCGCCTGCTGCCAAAATATCGGAAAGCGCGCCGCAGTCAGCAAGCATAGAAAGCACCTGCTTTGAGCCTGGGGAAACTGATAAGCTAACGCTATCATCAATCTTTTTGCCCTTGAGCATTGCGGCAACCTTAAGCATATCGCGAAGTGATGAGTTTGTGCAGGAGCCGATACATACTTGGTCAACCTTAATGCCCGAAAGCTCCTCTGCGCTCTTGATATTGTCGGGGCTGTGCGGGCAAGCCAAAAGCGGCTTAAGCTCGCTAAGATTAATGTCGATAATTCTATCGTAAACGGCGTCAGGGTCGCTTTCAAGCGGAACGTATGCATCGCCTCTGCCCTGTGCCTCTAAGAATTCTCTTGTAATTTCGTCGGACGGGAAAATAGAGGTGGTTGCGCCAAGCTCCGTACCCATATTTGTAATTGTTGCTCTTTCGGGAACAGAAAGCGTTTTGATGCCCTCTCCGCCCCATTCGATAATAGCGCCAACGCCGCCCTTAACGGAAAGAATGCGAAGTATTTCAAGGCTGACGTCCTTTGCGCTAACCCACGGCTGAAGCTTGCCCGTGAGATTAACCTTATACATTTTCGGCATTGTGATGTAGTAAGCACCGCCGCCCATTGCAACCGCAACGTCAAGACCGCCTGCGCCCATTGCGAGCATACCGATACCGCCACCCGTTGGGGTATGGCTGTCGGAGCCGATAAGTGTCATGCCCGGAACGCCGAAGCGCTCAAGGTGCACCTGATGGCAAATGCCGTTGCCCGGACGTGAGAAGCGAAGACCGAATTTCTTTGCTACAGACTGAATATAGCGGTGGTCGTCTGCGTTTTCAAAGCCCGATTGAAGGGTATTGTGGTCTATATATGCAACTGAAAGCTTTGTTCTTACTCTCGGAATTCCGATTGCTTCAAATTCGAGATAAGCCATTGTGCCCGTTGCGTCCTGTGTGAGCGTTTGGTCTATTCTCAGTGCGATTTCCTCGCCAACCTTCATCTCACCCGAGATTAAATGCTCTTTAATGATTTTTTGTGCGATTGTAAGTCCCATTTTCCTTGTTCTCCTTTGCCGTGGGAATATTTTATTAATTAAGCTTTACTCCAAAGATGCTTGCAAGGGCTTCAAGTGTTTTCTTTTCGTCCTCTGTTGCATCCTCTTGTGCGTAGCTGTTATTTAATGCGTTTTCAATCTGTGCCATATCGTCTTGGCTTATTACGCCTTGAAGATTATACGGATTGTCTATTGCTTCACCGTTTTGGTCAGTGGTTGCGCTTTGAACCATTGACGAGGTAAGCTTTGAATCAACGATGTTATCTACGAAATCCTGTGCCGTCATTTCGGTTGTTGAGCCGATGCCGTCACCCTGCTCGAACATATGGTGATGCTCTCTGTCCTCGTCAAGCACGGTGTTTCCTATTGCGAAGATAATTTCCTCGGTTTTCTTAATTTCCTCTTGCTTTTCCTCTTCGTTTTCAAACTCAAAGCCCGATGCACCGTGAACCATTGAGCCGACTATCGATTCAATGCTTTCTGCTTGCTGTGAGTTCATACCCATAATTTGAAGGTTATCCTTGCTAATAATAGAGGTAAGCGCGCTTGCTTCCTCATCTAAAAGTGATTCGATAACGCTATCGATAAGTAAATGAGTTTGCTCTCTGTTTTCAAGCTCTTGAATTGAAAGTGCAAGCTTCATAATATTTTGTCTTGCGACAAGCATACCCTCAAGGTCTGCATTTTTCTCGTAAACACCCTCAATAAGCTGCTCATCAACTATTGCAAGCTTATCAGCAAGCTCGGAATGTAAAACGGCATAAACCACAATTGAGAAAATTCTGTCGGTAAATATGCTATCGCGCATATTTTCAAGTCCTCTGCCGAGTGCGGCAAAGTCACCCTCGGTTATAATTTGCTTAGGGTCAAGCTCCTCATTCGAGGTATCGATTGTATCAATGAACGACTTCAGCTCTGCTATAGTGTTGGTGACATATGAAGCCTCGATGTACATTTGCTCTTCATTATAATGTGTATAATCAAAGCTCGGCACATCCGTGCTTACATTGTTAATATCATCGTAAAGCGCGTAAATATAATCGGTAATGTAGCTTGTAACGTAAGGAATAAGATTTCTCGTTCTTGAGTTTTTGTATAGCTCAACGAAAATTGTTTCAAAAAGCTCCGTATCCTGTACTATTGCAAAAATGTCAATTTCCTCGGAGGTTACATTTTCTATAATTCCGCTTTCAAGCGCTCCGCTTGCAATGCTTGCCACTGTGCCGATGTCCTTCTTTAAATCTTCCGCATCTGTGCTTTTTAAGACTCTTAATACACGGTCAAGCGCGGGATTAAATTCCTCGCCGAGGTTCGGCTTTTCAAGCCCGAAAAGATCCCTGCCTGCGTAAAGCTCGCCTGCGGTAAAGGAAATAGCTCTTGAAACAAGCTCGGGCAGGTAGTCAGAGGATGAAAGAATTTCGTCTGCTCTTTCAATCGCCAACGCCTGCGTCTCGCCGTATTCCTCGGGCGGTGTGTTTACGAACTTTAATGCAACGTCACCAAGGTCAATAAGTCCGTTTAATTCCTTTTCCAAGCAAATTTCTGAGCCTGCGGTTTTAACGGTTGTGAGTGAATTGAATATTTTTTTGCCTCCAAAGGAGCTGATGGTCGATAAAATCGGGCTTTCCTTTGAAACGCTTGTGTAATCTATTACTAAATTAAGTATTGGCTTAAACTCGGATAGGTCTATCGGTTCATTTTCTTTTACGACCTCTGCCCCGTCGCCGTCTGTCGGCTCTTGCATATCGCCGCTTTCCATACTGTCGCCCGTTTTTTCAGCCAAAGTCTCGGTGGCTTCATCTTTTTCCTCTGTTGCTTCCTCACTTGGAAGCTCGTTTGACTCGATAACCTCCAAAACGTGTATGGATGCATCGTTTACTATATTCACGTAGCCGTTTACGGGAATAATAAAGGCGGTGATAACCAAAACGTACGTAAATGCACTGAAAACGCCGCCTACTATGCGCCAACCGATTTTTTGCTTTTTTGAGCTTATGAATATCTTTATAAAGAAGCCCATACCGAAAAGCACAAGCGCCAAAACAGCAAAAACCACGATAAAAATAAGTGGTGCGATAAATATTGTAGGCAAAGCGGTAATAAGCGTCAATGCTTCTTTAACAAGTGTGCCACTTTCGGGGCTTTCCATATATCCCCTGACCATTTCCACATATGTGGCGGCTTCGGCAGGTATTGCGCTCATCGCTTTGTCCGCAACAAAGGTAAGAACCCTTGAATTTACAAGTGCACCCATAATAATCCTTGTTATCGGAAATGAAAGTGCGGCGGCTAAAACGCCAAGAAACGTATCAATCGCGCTTTTTATAACGCCCTTGAAAAATCCCCTCAAAAAGCCGACCGCAAGGCAAGCCAAAAAGGCAACCGCGATTATAAGAGATATTGTAGCGGAATCCATATTTCCTCCTTAGATTTTAGAAATTGCTTTAGTTAAGTAAAGTTCAACTTATATAATACCATATATTTACGCGTTTTTCAATACGCGTGAGAAAATTTTAAGATTAAATTTATAATAGCGGGGATATTGCCAAACGCACAATCCCCGCCATATCATTTTTAAAATACAATCATTCTTTAATCCTATTCTATTTTTGTCTAAACTGCTTTGGAGTTGCGCCGATAATTTCCTTAAAATTGCGGTTAAACGAGCAAAGCGAATCGTAACCGCATTCATACGCTATCTCCGCTATGCTTTTTGATTCCGTTGCTAAAAGATATTGAGCATTTTGAATACGGTATTCATTAAGGAGTGCGCGGAAGGTGGTGTCAAGACCCTTTTTTATAAGCGACGTTACGTATCTGTGGTCATAGCCCATTTCCCTTGCCATATCCTTGACTGTTATGTTTTCTTGGTAATGCATTGATATAAAGCTGAGAATTCTGCCGTAATTATCAAGGCGCTTTGTGTTTTTTTCCTCATAGTCCGTGTTTTTGTTAAACTGATAAATCAAATTGTAAAAAATAGATTTTGCAAGATATTTATCTATGCTCTCATCGTTCAATTTTTCTAAAATAGATGAGTCTTCAAGGTCAAAAATCGGACACAGGGGCACCTTATTTTTGATTTGACCGTAAAACGTATGCACGTATCGGTTTGAAAAAATATACAGTCTGCTGACTGAATATTTTTCGGTTTTGTAGGAATGAATACTGTTTGGTAAGATTAGCATTGCTTGCCCCTCTTTTACTGTATAATCTCTTCCGTCCAAATTTACAGATAGCTCCCCTGCCTTGACGTAAACAAGCTCAAAGCTATTGTGAAGATGTATGCCAAATGCTAAATTTTCATCAAATTGAGAATAAATTTCGTGTCCCGAATAGGAACGGTGTCCTTCATATGTAATCATAATTTACTCCAAAAATCTTACTTTATGATTATAATTGTATCACTTATGAATAGCAATGTCAAGCATTTATATCTTAAGATATAATTAAGCAATTGGATTTTAGCAACAATAGGAGGTGTTTAATGTTTTCAACGTGTAAAAACGCGCTTGTTTTTAAGGATGAGAATATTTGTGTGCGGATTGAGCCGTGCGGCAAGGACGCGCTAAGAGTCCGTGCCAGACTTGATGAAAGCTTCGGTGTACGCGACTATGCTCTTTTGCCACAGGCAGAGGTAGCTTGCAAAATCAACATTTCGGAAAAGTGTGCCGAGATAGCAAACGGCAAGGCGCGTGCAGTAATTGAAGAAAGCGGCAAGCTTTCATTTTATAATGAAAACGGAAAGCTTCTTTTAGAGGAGTATTACGTGCCGAAGCCACTTAAGAAAAAGGGAAAGGAATTTCTTTCTCGCGGTGACGGCAAATATCGCATAAATCTTCGCTTCTTAGCAAACGAGGGTGAAAAGATTTTCGGCATGGGACAGTATCAGCAGCCGTTTTTGGACGTCAAGGGAGCGACACTTGAGCTTGCACACAGAAATTCGCAAGCATCCGTTCCTTTTTATATTTCAAATCGCGGCTACGGCTTCATATATCATATGCCCTC
Source organism: Clostridia bacterium (assembly GCA_017625935.1). Classification (GTDB taxonomy): domain Bacteria; phylum Bacillota; class Clostridia; order Oscillospirales; family CAG-272; genus RGIG2000. The sequence continues at coordinate 5,553 of JAGALA010000004.1, read as the reverse complement.
GATAGGCGAGGTATCGTTTGGCAAAAACATAACCACGTGGAAAGCCGAAATGGGCGAGGAAATCGACTATATTATTATATCGGGCGACGCTCCCTCTGAAATTTTGGAAAAATATATGGCTCTTACCGGCAAGCCGCCGATGATGCCCGAATATGCCATGGGCTTTTGGCAATCAAAGCTGAGATATTGGTGCCAGGAGGACTTGCTCTCCGTTGCGCGTGAATATTATAAGCGTAAAATTCCGCTTTCGGTTATTGTTTGCGACTTTTTCCATTGGCCCAACCAAGGCGATTTTAAGTTTGACAAAAACTACTTTCCCGACCCTGAGGGTATGGTTAAGGAGTTAAACGATATGGGCACGGAGCTAATGGTATCCGTTTGGCCGACTGTTGATTTTAACAGCGAAAACTACCGAGAAATGGAGGACAAGGGGTATCTTATAAAGAACCATCGCGGACGGCGCAACCATATGGATTGCGTTTCTCCTGCGGTATTTTACGATGCGACAAACCCAGAGGCTGGCGAATTTGTTTGGAGCAAGGCAAAGGAAAATTACTATAAGCACGGAATTAAGATTTTCTGGCTTGACGAGGCAGAGCCCGAATACGAGTTTTACGATTACGATAACCACATTTACCACCTTGGCGACTGCTTGGAGGTTGGAAACATATACCCACAAAAATACGCTGAGAATTTTTACAATGGAATGGCACGCGAGGGACAGGAAAATATCCTCAACCTCATAAGGTGTGCTTGGCTTGGCTCACAAAAATACGGTGCGCTTGTTTGGTCGGGCGATATTGCACCAACGTTTGAAGCACTCGGATGTCAGGTGCGTGCAGGACTCAATATGGCAATGAGCGGCATACCCTGGTGGACGACCGACATTGGCGGCTTTGACGGCGGCACAAATGACGACCCCAAATTCAGGCAGCTGATTGCAAGGTGGTTTGAATATGCAGCCTTCTCCCCTGTGCTTCGTATGCACGGCTGCAGAGACCCTTGGTTTGAAACCTTCCCCGAGGGCGGTGAGCCGACAAGCGGCGGTGGCAAATTCGGCTACGGTGCGCCAAACGAGATTTGGTCATACGGCGAGGAGTGCGAGCAAATTTTCACCAAGTACATATTTATTCGTGAGCGCTTGAAGCCGTACATCAAGGAGCTAATGGCAGAGGCGCACGAGACAGGCACGCCGCCTATGCGTCCGCTTTTCTATGATTTCCCAAGCGATACTAAGGCGTGGGGAATTAACGACGAATATATGTTTGGCGGTGATTTGCTTGTTGCGCCTATCATAAACGAAAACGAGCTTTCACGTCAGGTATATTTGCCGAGCAGTAAGGATGCTTGGATAAACGTATGGACGGGCGAAGGATACACGGGCGGACAAACCGTAGAGGTTGATGCCCCGATTGATAAAATACCGCTATTTATACGAAACGGCGGAAAATTAAACAGAAATATTTTTATAGGAGAATAAATAAAATGAGCGAAATTTTTAACATCGAAAAAATCAAGTATGAGGGACCGAAGAGCAAAAATCCTCTTGCCTTCAAGTATTACGACGCGGACAGAGTAATTATGGGCAAAAAGATGAGCGAGCATCTTCCGTTTGCAATGGCTTGGTGGCACAATCTTTGTGCTGAGGGAACCGATATGTTCGGTCGTGGTGTTGCTGACAAGTCTTTTGGTGCTGAACGTGGCACTATGGAGCATGCACGCGCTAAGGTTGACGCGGGCTTTGAATTTATGCAAAAGCTCGGCATTAAGTATTTCTGCTTCCACGACGTTGATATCGTGCCCGAGGCAGACGATATTAAGGAAACAAACCGCCGTCTTGACGAGATTACCGACTATATTCTCGAAAAAATGAACGAAACGGGCATTAAGTGCCTTTGGGGAACTGCAAATATGTTCTCTAACCCGCGCTTCTGCAACGGTGCAGGCTCTTCAAACAGCGCTGAGGTTTACGCCTTTGCGGCGGCTCAGGTAAAAAAGGCGCTTGACTTAACTGTTAAGCTTGGCGGTCGCGGATACGTCTTCTGGGGCGGCCGTGAGGGCTACGAAACGCTTCTTAACACGGACGTTAAGTTTGAACAGGAAAATATTGCAAGGCTTATGAAGATGGCAGTTAAGTACGGCCGTTCAATCGGCTTTGACGGCGATTTCTACATTGAGCCAAAGCCAAAGGAGCCAATGAAGCATCAATACGATTTTGACGCATCAACGGCTATCGGCTTCTTAAAGGCTCACGGTCTTGACAAGGATTTCAAGATGAATATTGAGGCAAACCACGCAACTCTTGCAGGTCACACCTTCGAGCACGATTTGAGAATCAGCGCAATTAACGGTATGCTCGGCTCGATAGATGCTAACCAAGGCGACTATCTCCTTGGCTGGGACACGGACGAGTTCCCATTTGACGTTTACACAGCTACTATGTGTATGCTTGAGGTATTAAACGCGGGCGGACTGACAGGCGGCTTCAACTTTGATGCAAAGAACCGCCGTCCATCATACACATATGAGGATATGTTTATGGGCTTTATTCTCGGTATGGACACGTTTGCGCTCGGTCTAATTAAGGCGGCGGAGCTTATCGAGGACGGTCGCCTTGACGAGTTCAAAAAGGAAAGATATTCAAGCTACTACAACACCGAAATCGGTCAAAAAATTCTTAAAGGAGAGACATCTCTTGAGGAGCTTGCAGCTTACGCTGAGGAGCTTGGCAACGCTAAGCTACCGGGTAGCGGCAGACAAGAAATGCTTGAGAGTATTGTGAACAGTGTTCTCTTTGGTTAATATGAACAGATATATCGGAATTGATTTAGGCACCTCGTCGGTTAAAATTCTTTTGGTGCGACGTGATGGCGAAATTGAAAAAGCAGTCAGCCGAGAATACCCCATTTCCTATCCTCACAGCGGCTGGAGCGAGCAAAATCCTGTTGATTGGTATAATCAAACGATTGACGGCTTAAAGGAGCTTCTTTCGGGGGTTGATACGGACACGGTTAAGGGCATTTCCTTTGGCGGACAGATGCACGGTCTTGTTTTGCTTGATGAAAACGATGAGGTAATTCGACCCGCGATTTTGTGGAACGATGGCAGAACAGGGGCTGAAACCGCTTATCTGAACGAGACTATCGGTCAGGATAAGCTAATGGAATATACTGCGAACATTTCATTTGCGGGCTTCACCGCACCGAAAATTTTATGGGTTAAGAAAAATGAGCCCGAGAATTTTGCAAGAATTAAAAAAATTATGCTCCCTAAAGACTATCTTGCTTACAAATTAAGCGGCACGTTTGCTACGGACTATTCCGATGCATCGGGTATGCTCCTTTTGGACGTTAAAAACAGATGCTGGTCTAAAGAAATGTGCAAGATTTGCTCGGTAAACTCAGACACTCTCCCCACTCTTTTTGAATCATACGAAAAAATCGGCACACTTTTACCCGAGGTTGGACGCGAGCTTGGGCTTGGTGAAATTACAATAGCGGCGGGTGCAGGAGATAACGCAGGTGCGGCGATAGGCACGGGAATCTCGGGCTCGGGTGACTGCAATATTTCCCTTGGCACAAGCGGCACGGTGTTTATTTCACAAGATTCATTTACAAAAAATGAATGCGGCGCGCTTCACAATTTCTGCCACGCAAACGGAAAATATCACCTAATGGGCTGTATTCTCTCGGCGGCATCCTGCAACAAATGGTGGGTCGAGGAAATTCTTGGCTCGAATGACTTCAAAGGCGAGGAAGCCGGGCTTGATGCGCTTCTTGGCAAAAATGACGTATATTTCCTTCCCTACTTGATGGGTGAGCGCACACCGCACAATGACGTGGATGCAAAGGGTGCGTTTATCGGTATGCGCCCAAGCACAACGCGCAAAGAAATGACATTAGCGGTTTTAGAGGGCGTTGCATTTGCGCTCCGTGATTCGGTTGAGCTTGCACGTGCAAGCGGCGTTAAAATCGAATCAACAAAGATTTGCGGTGGCGGTGCAAAAAGCGAGGTTTGGCGCAAGATTGTTGCAAACGTGCTTGGAATTCCCGTTATAAGACCTCTTATTGAGGAGGGTCCGTCCTACGGCGCCGCTATTCTCGCTATGGTTGCAAGCGGCGAATATTCAAGCGTTTCCGAGGCGACAAAAAAGCTTGTAAAAAACAGAGATATAACCTACCCTGTGGATGAAATTCAGTCACTTTACAATAAAAAGTACGAAAATTTCAAGAGGCTTTATCCGGCACTTAAGGACGTTTATAAATTGATTTAATAAATAAGCACTTGGCTGATTTGGTAAATTTCGGCTAAGTGCTTTTTATTTTCAAAAATTATGTATAACTGCACAAATTAAGCAAACAATAAAAGAGCAACTATATTGAATTTTGAATAGGAGATTTTTTATGAAGGCAACCGGTATCGTTAGAAGAATTGATGACCTTGGCCGTGTAGTTATACCAAAGGAAATTAGAAGAACAATGAGAATCCGCGAGGGCGACCCGTCGCAGACAACATTGACACCATTCAATCGGTTCTGCTACGCTATGCTTGAAATGTCGAAAAGAATTGGAGATGTGAGAAAGGACACATCTGACGACAAAAACTCAGGCAGAAGTACGGAAAATATACTCCTATAATACATAGGGAGAAAGGATGGTCAATGACATGACACAAAATTATTACGAACAGCTTGGAGGTACATACCGCGAGGAAAACGGCAACCTCGTTCCCGACGTGGAGCTTCCCGAACAGAAGTCCATCGGCAAATATGGACGGATGCACCTCGACTACCTCAAGCAGCACCGTCGCGGAAGGTATTCCGCCCTGCTCGGTGAAGGACGGCTCAATGCCTACCTTGCCGACGTGGACGAACAGGCGCACAAGATGCTGACCTCTCTGACAGTAGCGTTTGCCAAGACACAAGGAATCGACGAACACCTCAAGGCAACCGATCAAATGCGGTGGGTACAGATGATGATGCTCGCCGTGGACCCGTCGAAAAAAGGTGATTGGCGCCGTTCCCGTGCGCGGGTCAAGGAGCTTGCCGACAATCCAGAGCGCTATTACGATTGGCTGAGGTTCGCGGCAGATGACGCATGTTCGGCGTTTCGGGGCGAGGCGGAGGATGTCCGCGCGAACATTCCAGGTTTGAAGCTGGCTCTTGATTTTCGCGGACAGCAGACGTCGTCCGATAACTATGCTGTTTTTGATCCGGCGCTTTATGACGATTTTCTCGATATCGTGTTCACCCACAACAACGGTTTCCGTCATTTCAACTATGGCGGCAAGGCGTGGGATCGGGAAATCGTCTACCGTCAGACCGGATATACACTCCTCGGTGCGAATTACTTCAGGAACAACACCACACGCCCCCTGGTCGATTCGGAGAATATCGTAAGCCGAACCCGGCTCGTTGCATCGAACGATGCGATGCGCCGCGCGAACGACATCGCGAAGTTTTCTTCGTGCGTCTGGAAAGAGACGAAACTTGAGATCGACAGATCAAAGCCGCGCATAGACTATCCCGCGGTCAAGTACGAGACAATTTTCAAT
>JAGALA010000017.1 GCA_017625935.1 Clostridia bacterium | reverse complement strand
TGTGTGGGATTTCGAATCAGTAAACGGAACTCTCTACGGTTGCATCACAGCGAAGCTTACAGAGCCTTTTTCGGACTATGAGGAAGAATCCTTTAAAGATTGGGTATGCGGACAGAATTCGGATGGACTTGGTGAGGGCTTCGAGCAGCAAGCGATAGACTTGGACGGAGACGATATGTATATAAGCTATTGGCACAGCGGAGACGATTATTTCATTGACAACGAACAGGAATTCGCCAACCGCATCAATCAAGAACTAAGTATGGGAGGTATGTAATTATGGCACTTTTATTCTCTACCGTAACCGCTATGAGATGCAGGCATCTCATCTCTACGCATTTGAAAAAACAGACCTTACTCAAGACAACGATTCTAAAATCCCTCCCATTACTATTCGATACGAGTTGCCCTTTGAAGACAACTATGAGGATAATGTAATTAATCCAACAACAGCGACAATAAAGAGCTTGTTTAGTGGAAAGAAAAACGAAATATCCTTCTTGTATGATTTCGGCGATGACTGGGAGATATCCCTGGAGTGCGAAAGAATCATATATGATAGTGAAGTCTCGGGAAGACTATTACCGAGAGTCATTGACGGAGAAGGTTATGGCATCATAGAAGACTGTGGTGGAACGGATGGACTTGAAGAGTTTGCAGCCGAGTTCAAATGTAAGGATACGAATAAAATCGATCCATCAGAATTAAATCCTTTCTTCTTCGATAAGGAGGATATGAATTTCCGCTTACAAAAAGTGCCGAGAATATATCGTGACATCTACGAATTTAACATTGAGCCATCTGAGCAATCAATGAAAATCCTTGAAAGAAAATACTGATAAGAAGCCATGTTCGGATATAACAAGTTTAACGAAGAAGAAATAAAAACATCGAACAAGAAAAGAATATGCGGATACTTCATAGTATCCAAAGAACACAAGATAAGTCCTGTCACTCTCCGTTTAAGAACCGAGGATCTTCAAGAAGAAATATCTCTTCACGATGATTGGATTCTCGAGTCGGTTATTTGGGATGCTTGTTCAAACTACAGCACTGACAGAGAAGGTCTAAATTTGATACTTGAAAAAGCGAGAAACGACGATTTCGATATGCTTCTTGTAAATCATATTTCGATTATTTCACGAAACGCAAACTACTGTTTGGATTATGCAGTGAAGCTTGTAAAAACAGGAAAGACATTCTACGGGATGGTCGATGGAATCAAAACGCTTGATGACATTAACGAGAAATTGCACCTGTCGATCAAGAGAAAAAAGCAGTTCGAAACTTTTGGCAACTAAGCATCAAAGTGTCCAATAATAAAAGTTCGAAAGTCGATATTTTGACTGAATGCAAACTGTCTAAAAAATGGGTTCGTAAGTCATTACCTCGGGGTTTTGAGGGGTACTGAGATTCGAACCATGATGTGTTCGAAGTCGCATTTTTAGTCCAAAAAAGCATGTCATCTATTTCGGTCATTTGGATTTTTCAAAAAAATCAAAAATAAAGCGATAGAAAATCAAAAAAAGGGTTAAAAAAGAGCAAAAAAACGCCGAAAACCCTTGAAAACACTACGTTTTAGCCATGTCATCTAAAACGGTCACCAACCACAAACGACAAGCCACTCATTTGAGTGGCTTTTTTTTGTCGTTTGGCTGGGGGTCTGTCTTCGACACAGCTCCAAATTTGCAAGCAAATTTGAATTGGTTCGCTCTTTTGCCCATAAGCATAGTCAGCTTGATAGCGTGTGTGTTGGGCAAAAGCCTCGCGTGGCGAGAATCCTAGCTTGGATCTCTTTTATTTCGCCATGCTTTTTCTTAAAATGCGGTTTTTATCTTCCTTTGAAATATTATTTGTTAAATAATATTGACATTCGCGTTTCGGTAATGGTAAAATGAGTGTAGCTGTGAAATAATATTTTGGAGGAATTGTTATGGCTAAAAAAGACAGTATGAGCATTATGAATGAATACAAAAATGCTCCCGTAAAGGAAAAAATTGAATCAGAAAGAAAGCTCAAGGTTGCTATTATCGGTACGGGCTGGATTGCTGACGCGCACGTAAACAAATACAAGGAAATGAGCGACGTTGAAATCGTTGCCTTGGCTGACCTCGTGCCCGGTAAGGCAGAGAAGTTCGCCCAAAAATGGGAGCTACCTAACGCAAGATGCTACCTTTCACACAAGGAGCTACTTGACGCTGAGGAGCTTGACGCGGTTTCCATTTGTACATATAACAGAACACACGCGGAATGCACAATTTACGCTCTTAAAAAGGGAGTAAACGTTCTTTGCGAAAAGCCAATGTCCGTTACTCTTGAGGAAGCGGTTGAAATGCGCCGCGCCGAAAAGGAAAGCGGAAAAATCCTTTCTATCGGCTTCCAACCGAGAATGGACCCGAATATGAAGAAAATCAAGGAAATTGTAGAGTCGGGCGTGCTTGGCGAAATTTACTACATTCAAACTGGCGGCGGCAGAAGAAGAGGTATTCCGACACCGTTTGGCACAACCTTTATCGAGGACAAAACCGCAGGTATCGGCGCAATGGGCGATATCGGATGCTACTCGCTTGATATGGTGCTTAACGCAATCGGCTATCCAAAGCCACTTACCGTCAGCGGCTACAAGTCCGATTTCTTCGGCAAGGACCCAAAAACATATCCCTGGAACCCCGAATACGCAGAGGTTTTCGGCGTTGAGGACTTCGCGGCGGGCTTTATCCGTCTTGAAGGCGGTATAATCCTTGACTTCCGTATCGCGTGGGCAATGAACCTTGACACCCCCGGTGACACAATAATTATGGGTAAAAAGGGCTCACTCCGTATTCCATCAACCGAGTGCTGGAACGGCTCCGTTGGCGGACCTATGAAGGTTTACAGCGAAATGGCAGGCTCGCAGGTTTGCACGGAAATTCCTATCATCAAATCTCCCGATATTTTCCACGAAAAGCTTCGCTCCTTCCTTGATGCGATAATCACGGGCGGAAAAGCACCTGTGCCAAGTGAGGAAATTATTATAAACCAAGCAATCATCGACGGAATTATCAAGTCTGCAAATCTCGGCAAGGAGATTGAGGTTGAAATCCCCGAAATCTAATATAAAAATCGGCGCTTCGGCGCCGATTTTTTTCGTAGGGGTCCTCAAACCGAAGAATGTGACTTGGGTTCTCGTGCCAAGAAATCACAAATGCAACCTACGGTTGATGATATACACGCAAATGCGTGGTGATATACACACATACGTGTGATGATATACAATGCTCCGCATTGATTAACTCGTAGGGGTCGACGTCCTCGACGATCCGCCCGACGTCCTCGACGACCCGTCCGACGTCCTCAACGACCCGTCCGACATCCGCGACGCCCCGAAAACGCCCACAGCATCCCGTTTTGCTCTCTTGCATTGTGCTTTAATATATGATATAATTAAAAATGAAAAAATTCAACTTTGAGGTAGAGAGATGAAAAAGATAAATTTCAACCGTGGCTGGGATTTTTGCCTGAATGACGGCAAGGACTGGGACAAGGCATTTGAGGGAGAATGCGTTGTCGATTTGCCACACGATTTTTCGATAATTCAAGAAAGAAGCGAAAATGCACCAAGCGGCGCCTCGGGCGGCTTTTTCAAGTGCGGAGTGGGCAAATATAAAAAGAGCTTCAAAGCAAAGAAAAACAAAAAATATTTCTTAATGTGCGACGGTGCATTTGGCATAACCGACGTTTTTGTTAATGCAAGCATCGCGTGCACAAATTCATACGGCTACAATAGCTTCCTCGTTGATACAACCAAATATTTAAGATACGACAAGGAAAACGAAATTATAATTCGCGTAAATAATAGCGCACAGCCAAACGCTCGTTGGTACGCAGGCTCGGGTCTATACAGAGACGTGTTCCTTTGCGAAGCGGATAGCGAATTTATTCACCCGTCGGGCACTTTTGTTACAACAAAATACACCCTTGACGATACCGCATATCTTGAAGCCGAAGCAATTATCGTTTCGGACAGAGAATGCGAGGCAACCGTGGAGCTTGACATTTTTGAGGACAAAAAGCGCGACCCTATGTCTAAAATTACAAAATACGTGTTGCTTGAAAAGGGCGAAAACAAGGTAAGGACTAACCTTGAAATAAGGAATTATAAGTCGTGGGACGTTGAGACACCGAATTTATATAAAATAAAAGCGAAGCTAAAGACGGACAAGTCAAGCGACACCGACGAGAGCTGCTTTGGCATAAGAACAATCCTACTTGACAGCGAGCGCGGTCTGCTCATTAACGGAAAAAGCATTAAGCTGCGCGGCGGCTGCATCCACCACGACCAAGGCATTGTCGGCGCGGCGGTTTACCCCGAAACGGAGTACAGACGCATAGCAAAATTAAAGGAGGCGGGCTTTAATTCCGTGCGCCTCTCCCACAACCCACAGTCACCGTATCTATACGAGGCGTGCGACCGCCTCGGCATGCTTGTTATTGACGAGCTTTTTGACTACTGGTCGGAGGGGAAGAAGGAAAATGATTTCCACGCGTTTTTCCTTGACAATTTTGAAAAATGGGCGGAAGAGATTGTCTTAAAGAACAGAAACCACCCGTCAGTTATAATGTGGTCAACAGGAAATGAAATTCCGCAAAAAACAGGCAGGGGCGGCGGCTACAAAATTGCCGCGAAAATTGCAAATAAAATCCGTAATTTAGACACGTCCCGCCCTATAACTCACGCGCTGTGCAGTCTTTGGGACGATGGCGAGGAGTACGAGCTTGAAAAAGCGCAAAATGACTACCCCGCCGACAAAATGGACTATTTCACGAAAAAAACAGCCATAACCGCGGACACCTGTGACTTAGTAGGCTATAACTATCTTGAATACCGCCTTGAAAAAGACTTGGTAAGATTTCCGAAAAGACTGTTTATCAACACAGAAACCTTCCCTATTGACGCATATAAAACGATAAAGCAGCAGCTTGCAAACTCAAGAATTTTGGGCGACTACGTGTGGACGGCGTGGGATTATTTTGGAGAAACGGGCATCGGTCACGTTGAGTACAACGAAAAGCGCGGTGACTTCTTGCTCCCATACCCATACCATATTGCAAACTGCGGTGATATTGATATTATCGGTGAGCGCAAGCCACAGTCCTACTTCCGTGAAATTGCTTGGGGACTTCGCCAAGCACCGTACATCGCCGTGCGCCATCCAAAGCTTTATAACACACCGCATTTTATCAGCGGCTGGGGCTTTTACGAATGTGACGAGAGCTGGTGCTTTGACGGCTATGAGGGTAAAATGGCACAGGTCTACGTCTTTGCCGACTGTGACGAGGTCTCTTTACTTGTAAACGGCAAGGAAATTGCAAGAAAAGCAAAAACAGACGGAGGAGTGTACGAATTTGACGTGGTTTACACCCCTGGCACAATATCGGCAATAGCATACGAAAACGGCAAAATCCTCGGCACACACGAAATAAAAACCGAGGGCAAGGCGCAAAAGATTGCTTTAACTAAGGAAAAGGGCTACATAAAGCCCATGGGTAAGCGTGAGCGCGAGCTAATCTACGTAATGTGCGAGGCACAGGATGAAAACGGCGCACGTGCAACGTGGAATGTGGGCGAGGTTGCCTGCTCGGTTACAGGCGGAAAAATCATAGGTGCAGGCAGTGGCTGCCTTGACACAAACGAGCTTTATTGCGACACTACGCACAAGCTTTATAAGGGCAGAACGCTCGTTGCGGTTTTGGTAGAGCGTGATTCAAAGGATGTTGTTTTGTGCGCAAAATCAAAGGAGCTTGGCGAGGCAAAAATCGTCTTAAAATAAAATTGGAAGCACCCTGTGTCTAAAAAACGCTTGAAATTGGAATTTAAATTTGATATAATAACGTATATAAATCATTAGGAAGGAGAAGCATATGGTTAAAACGAGAAAGAAAGTTATAATTATCGTGTCAATAGTATTAGCTTGCTTTTTGCTTTCGATTCCAACCGTTATTTTGCCCATTTCCACCGTTATCGTATATGAGGGCGTTTTCTCAATGCGCTTTGAAACGAAGGATTATATGAAAATGGAGGTTAGCGACTTTGAGGGCTTGCACGCCGAGAGGAGCGAATTTGAGTCCGACGTTACGTTGACGGGCTACAAATACTATCGTAATGAGGATGCCAACGGCGTTGTAATTATTGCGCACGGCTTCGGTGACGGTGGCCACAATAAGTATCTGCCGTATATCAGTGAGCTGACAAAGCAGGGACTTTACGTTTTTTCATACGATGCACAAGGCAACGATGAAAGCGAGGGACGCGCGGTGACGGGCTTCCCACAGGGAATTATCGACCTTGAAAATGCAATTTCACACGTGCAGGAAATAGAGGAATACAAGGGCTTGCCCATTATGCTTTTTGCACACTCCTGGGGTGCGTACTCCGCAGGCAACGTCCTAAATCATCATCCCGAAATTTCCGCGTGCGTTTTGGTTGCGGGCTTTAACGAAAGCGAGGATATGCTCGCACATTATCCGAGAATGGCGCTCGGCGGGCTTGTCGATGTCGTTTTGCTTCCGTACGTTACGCTTTATGAAAGAATTAAATTCGGCAAGGAATACGCAAATATAAGCGCCACAGACGGAATGGAAAAGACCGATGCAAAAATTCTTATCGTGCATAGCCGAGACGATAAGCGCGTGCCTATCGAATACGGCTACGACGTATATTACGAGGAGTTCGAGGACAATGCGCGCTTTGAGTTCTTGGAGTATACCGATAAGGGACACAAGGAGCTTTTGTATTCCCAAGCCGCAGTTGAATATCAGCACAAAATAGAGGACGATTACCTTGCTTATTTGGAGAGCGAGGGAAAGCGCGACACCAAGAAAAATCGCACGGAGTATATGGAAAAACACCTCGACCCGTGTCTGTATTACGCCCCAAGCGAGGAGCTGCTCGCAAAAATGCAGGAGATCTTTTCAAGCGTGTCGGACAAGTAAAGCGAAAAGAATAAAACTAAGGAAAGCCGCGGAAAACCGCGGCTTTTTCTATTGTAGAAAAACCATCCGCAGTGCTGGTGGGATCAAAGTGCTTTAGCTTTTAGATAGCTTGTTTATCCAAGAGAAGCAAGAAATAAAAAGCCTTTCCCTTTGTTTGGAGGGGAAGCCTAAAAATAGCCACAGCTTCAAGAATTAACAAAAAATTAACATTTATATTTTACCTATCGCGATTTGTGCAAAATAACGAAAACAAGCCGAAGCCTCTTGTTTGTCCGTTGACCCGAAAATCTATTGGAAGTGTGTTGATTTAGCGTTTTTTTGTTCAAGCACAATGATTGTATTTTCTTTTGCTAATGACTGAAATTTGTGCAATATCAACAAAAGTTAGCCATTTTTTTAATTTTTTGTTTAGGTTGACAGTTTTCCACGCGTGTGTTAATATATTAGTGCTAATAAAACGCGCAAGCGTAAATTTTTTGGAGGAAAAATGAAAAACACAAAAAAACTTCTGATTCTTGTTTTGGCATTAATCGCATTGACCCTCGCCATGTCAATTTCGATTTTTGCAAAAACATATGAAGTAGGAAGCCAATCAGAGCTTTTTAGTGCGAATAGCAGCGCACAAGACGGCGACACAATCAAGTTCACCCAAGATTTTAGTTTGGGTGGCGGCACGGGCGATGTTTTAACCGTCACAAAAGCTATCACAATCGACTTTAACGGAAAAACACTCACAACAAACTTTGGTTACTCAAATTTAGCGTTGAAAAACAATGGTTGCGTACTCACAAGCTCAGCGCTTGAAGATGACGGCGTAACGATTAAAAGAGGAACCGTGCGCCATCTTGGTGGCGTTGCAATTATTAAGGTTTGGAATGCTGGAACCATCGAAAACCTTAACCTTTGGTCTGACAGACAGGTTGCTAATAAAACCTCTGGCGGTATTGCATTGCAGAATGACAAAGCTACTTATACTGATTTCTATATTTCTACAATCAAAAATGTATCGCTTTATGGAAACACCATCACATACGGCATTGAAACGCAAAATCGCACAGGCAACGCCATTGGCTCCTTGGAAAATGTAACAATTTCCGCAAACACAGATGGTATTCAGCTTAAGGGAGCTTCTATTGGTTCTGCTACAAACTGTACGATTTCCGGCAAAACCTCAGGCATTTATATCACAGGTACTGAGGTTTCAATCAGTCTTGTAGGATGTGAGGTTTCAGGCGGTACTCAAGCGGTTAGTATTTCCGCATCAAATGTTTCCATCACCGCTAACAACTCGACAGACTTTGAAAGTGAAAGCGGAACAATATTTAATTCGGGCAGCTCAAGTGTAACATATAATGTTGTCGGCTATACACAAAATTCAGACGGCACTTTAACAGCTTGTAAGCACGAAAACGTAGTTTCAGGCACATGTACAGTAAAGACCGCGTGCTTAGATTGTACAAAGCTTCTTGACTATGTTCATAATTTTGTAGAATCAAGCAGAGTAGATTCTACATGTATTGAAAACGGTTCTGTTACATATGCATGTAGCTTGTGCGGATTTGAAAACGTTGAAGTTCTCAAGCTTGCTGACCACAACTACAATGCAGTAGTAACAGCTCCAGGATGTGAATCCGAAGGCTATACAACATATACTTGCTCAGCTTGTAGCGATAGCTATGTAGATGACAAGGTTGCAGCAACAGGTCACGCTTATTCTGAAACATCAAGAGTTGAAGCAACAGAAGAAGCAGACGGCTACATTGAGTACACATGCGCTAACTGCAAAGGTACAAAGCGTGAAACTCTCGTTTACTGCGCACACAACTTTGTTGTATTAAAAGAGGTTAAGGTTTCATGCTTGGTTGACGGTTACGTTAAGTCCGAATGCTCATTGTGTGGAGAAATCAAGGAAGTGACAACTCCAAAGGTTCCTCACGAGTATCATTGGAACTTCTTAGCGGCTGATGGCGTAACATATATCCACGGTTGTCCAAATTGTAAAACAGCTGCGATTAGAGAGGGTAATACCTCAACAAACCTCGGTTATACAATTTTGTATAGCTCAAGCTGGAATGATTTCACCAATGCGGCAAATACAAATTACAAAGTAATTAGACTTACTAAAGATATCACATCATCAGGTGGGTATATTAACAATAAAAATACAATATTTGATTTTGGTGGATATACGATAAGCAAAACAACTGATTATGCCGGAGCAATAGTTAGAGGCGCTGCCGGTATTGTAAATGGTACTTTCTACAAAGAAGGAAGCCATCAAGCTTTTAACATCTACTATGTTGATTTCATTGAAGACTTGAATATTATAGTAGGTTCTGCTCTAGCCAAGAATGCTACGGCTATGCTTATCAGCTCTAATGCTACTTATGGTTCATACGTTGGATCGATTAAGAATGTAACTATTGATAGTGTAAGAGATGCAAACGGGAACCACATTGACGGCATAGGTATTTACAACCACGGTATTGAAATACCGAATAGTAATACAGTAATTGGCTCTATGGAAAATGTTGAAATTTATTCAAAGGGTCAAGCAATTTTAACACAGGCAACTATTGGAACAATGACCGACTGTGTATTCAGCGGTGAAAAGATAGCTCTCGTTATTCAGCGTCTCCAAGGCGAATTCAAGCTTGTAAATTGCACTGTTGACGGTGGTACATTGGCTATTGAATTAAGCGGTGTTATTGCAAGCAAAGAAAATCCGGCTTCATTCGTATTTGATTCAACAACAACATTTGAAACAAGCGGTATCATTTTTAATGCATCCGCTATTGAAAATGCAGAAAACTGCGACATTAGTTCTATTGCAGGTACTGTTGCACTTGTAAACGGTAAGCTTTATACCTCTATTGAGGATGCGGTTGCAGCTCTTAAAGCTTCAACAGAGGAAGTAACAAATTTCGCACTTATGCAGAATCTTGAAATTACCGAAGCGATCGTAATTGATAAAAAGGTTAATTTCAGTTTAGGCGGCGGAACATTCGAAATTCCTAAGTATGGATATAGTTATGGTACCGTAGTAACAGTTCCCGGTTACACAATTTCATCACCTAACGATGAAAACGGCGACGGCGTATTCCACGTTGTTAAGGGCGGTGTTCTCACACTCAGCGGTGACGGCACAGTAAACAGTGTTGGTAACAACATCTATAACATTGCAGTATGGGCTGACGGCGGTGAGGTTATCATCAATGGCGGTACTTATACAAACGTAAGCGAAGGCTTAACATCGGATCACTACGATCTCATTTACGTAAAGAATGGCGGTAGCGTAGTTATTAACGGCGGTACATTTATCGCACAAACTCCAAAGTGGACGTTGAATCTCCACGACTCAACAGAAGGCTCTATCGTTGTAAATGCAGGTACATTCTATGGATATAACCCTGCAGCATCTGAAACAGAGCCGGGCGGAGTATGCAGCTTCGCAGCAGACGGAACTTGCATTATCCTCAAGGATGGCAATTACATAGTAGCAGAAAGCCATACTTGGATAGACGCTACATGCACAGAGGCTAAGAACTGCTCAGTTTGCGGCACAACAGAGGGCGAAGCACTCGGTCACTCAATGAGCGGTTGGACTCTTACAACAGCTCCTGTATACGGAAAAGCAGGAGAAGAAACAAATAAGTGTGCAAACTGTGACTATGCTGAAACAAGAGCATATAACGCAGAAGCAAAGATCGGTGACGTATACTACGCAACATTTGCAGAAGCATACGATGCTAAAGAAGCAGGCACAACAATAGTTCTCCTCGCTCCAATCACAGTTACATCCGATATGACTCTCAATATCGATGGCATCACAATTGAATCCGCAGGCGACGTATTCGTTGTAACAAGCGGAACTCTTACATTAGAGGGCAACGGTGTAGTTAATGCGGGCACAGCAGGCATTGGCTCCTGGTGCGCAGTATGGGCAAACGGCGGTACTGTTGTAATTAACGGCGGTACATACTCAGTTGGCGGTGACAACTCAACAGATGACGTTAACCACCAAAACGACCTTATCTACACAAAGAACGGCGGTAAAGTAACCATCAACGGCGGTACATTCATCGCAGGCGAAGGCATCTGGGCACTTAACGAAAACGACGCAAACCGTGGCACAATCACAGTAAAAGGCGGTAATTTCGTAGGCTTCAACCCTGCAAACAACGTATCCGAGGGCGAAGGTACTAACTTCGTAGCAGACGGCTATCACGCACAAAAATCAGATAACGTATATACGGTAGCACCTCATAGCTTCGTTCTTAACGATATCGTATATAAAAACGGCTTTGAAAACGCAGGCGTAAAGATAAACACTTGTACAGGCTGTGGCGCAACATATGAAGAAGCGACAGAGGCAATCTTTAAGAACCTTGGCTTGTCAGCATCAGAGTTTGAGGTTGGCGGCATTACAATTGGCTACAAGGTAAATACCGAATTACTTGAAGAATACGAAGCTGTAACAGGCAACGAGATTACATACGGTGTATTTGCAGTATTGGCAGATAAGATCGGCAATGGCGATATTCTTGATGAAAAGGGAACACCTGCAGCAGGCGTAATCAACAAGGAAATAAAGAGCTACGGCATTAATGAATTCAACTTTAAGCTTGTAGGCTTCACAACAGAGAAGCTTATGAGCGCAAAGATAGTAATGGGCGCATACGTATTTGAAAGAACACAAGAGGGCGTGAACGTATCATACATTCAACCAAACGTACCTCAAGAGGGCGAAAGATACTATGCAGTTTCATATAACGGATTAACAGGAAAGGAGGACTAATATGAGATACGAATCACCAAAATATGAAAAGGTAGATGTTGAAGTAGAAGATATCCTTTCCGCCTCCGGCGAAATCAAGGTGGAGCACGTAGCTGACGGCGTTGCAGACTTAATTCTCGATGCATCAAAGCTCTTCGGCTTTACTGATGACCTTTAATCTCT
>JAGALA010000016.1 GCA_017625935.1 Clostridia bacterium | reverse complement strand
GGCTTCATAGGCACACCTCAGATGAACTTCATCAACGGTAAGCTTGTAAAGCACGATAACGATCTTTACGCGACCCTCGGTACTACCGAGATCAAGCTTCCTGCCGACAAGTCGAACAACCCCGCTCTTAAGGAGTACATCGACCAGGAGGTTATCTTCGGTATCCGTCCTGAGGCAATTCACGATGAGCCTATGTATCTCCAGACTCTTGCTGACACCACAATGAAGGTCAACGTTGACGTTACCGAGCTTATGGGTGCTGAGATCTATCTCTACCTCGGCTTTGAGGGTATGGAGGATGCAACCAACGGCAAGAACATCATCGCGAGAGTTTCTTCCCGTTCCAGAGCGCAGGCAGGCGACGAGATCACCGTTGCTATCGATCCTTCGAGAATTCACATCTTCGACAAGGATTCCGAGAAGTGCATCGCTCACTAATAAGAATTTCACGAGAGCTGCCGCATAGCGTGATGCTCTTAACGGAGCATTCACGCTAAACGATGTTTGCCCTTGCGGGCAAATGATGTTGACTTTGTCAGTGATGTTCACTGCGTGAATGATGTTGTGCCTTCGGCACAGTGGGCAAACATCACATCATTGCGAGCCTTGGCGAGCAACATCATTATGCGTAGCATAACATCACTTTTGCGTCAGCAAAAACATCATTAACAGAAAAAAGAGCAGACATACAAGATTTTTTTCGTCTTGCGTGTTTGCTCTTTCTGTTTGTGTAGGGGTTCCCCGAAGCGAATGTAATGAGCTTTGGGGGTTCACGTATATGGGTTTGAGCATACCCCATTTGCATTTGACCAGTCAAATGCGATGCTCGCACTTAGCGATATTTTTTTATTCTCCGCTAAGGACACCACCCTATCCGCGGCAGTTCTTTTTTTGTATTGACAAATTAGCTAAAATAGGGTATAATAATATTAGATATAAGGAGGTGTATATATGACAACTGTATCAGCGACCGAACTACAGAACAATTTTGGAAAGTATCTTCAATACGTTCAGGAGGGAAATGACGTCATTATTTTGCGTAACGGCAAGGAGGTTGCAAGGCTGATTTCTCATAATAAGAGCATATCCTTTCTTACCGATTCGCTCCTTGGCGTGCTTAAAGGCGATTACAACGAAGAAAGTATAAAGGCGGAAAGAATGAAAAAATATGAAGGTGTTGATTGATACTAATATTATTCTTGACGTTCTTTGCAACAGAAAGGATTTTGTTGAGGATTCGGAAAAGGTGTTCAAGCTTTGTGAGGTCAAAAAGATCACGGGATATATTTCCGCTTTGTCGATTACGAATATAGTGTATATAATGCGCAAGGAGCTTGATATGGAAAAGATCGGGCAGATCCTTGAAAGGCTTTCGTTGATCTTTGAAATAGTTGACCTGCGTGCAGATGACTTGAAGCGCGCCGGAAAGCTTGATTTTAAGGATTACGAGGATGCCGTCCAAAGCGCACAGGCAACAAGAATAAAGGCAAACTATATTATCACAAGAAACATCAAGGATTTTGCTTTGAGTAAGGTAACTGCAATTAAGCCGAGTGAGCTTATAGAGCGAATATAAAAAATGTTTTCTAAGCTTAAAACATTTTGGTACGTGGCAGAGCTTCCGCAAAAAGGAAGCTCTGCCATATATTTTGCATTGATGAGATGGGCGTTTTGTGGTATAATTTTTACATCAAACGGAAAGGTGGTGTTTTGTGAAAAACAAAATAAGAATTATCTCGGCGGTGTTGCTTGTCGCGTCGGCGCTTTCACTCTCTTCTTTTACCGCGTCGGCTGTAGAAAGCGAGCCTTACGGCAGAGCGATAGCTGTGAGCGCCGAGGGAGAGCTGGCGGTAAGAGCATACAGCCGATATGAGCTTTCGGTCTCCCGTGTTTATAATAAGAATACAGGAGCTTACGAGAAGATTTCCTTAGTACATAACGGACGGAATATCACATCGGATGCAAGGCTTATAAACGGTGAGCCGTACGTTTCGGTCAGGAGCTTTATCGGCGAGGTAGCCCCCGATATGAAAGTAAGCTACAGCGCGGCAGCAAGAACTCTTAACGTGCGCGGCACAGGCTTTGAGATGGACGTTATCGATGGCGGCAACGTGATATACGCAAACGGCAGGACTCTTTTTTCTATGACCCCCTCGGCAGTTATGTCAAACGGAAGTATGTATGCGCCCATCGGGAGCATCGCAAAGGCGCTGGGGCTTGCAAGCTCTTATGACACAGCGCAGAGAAGGTCGACTCTCTCAGGCAGAGTCACCCCGATACTTCACGGCTCAAGGTTTTATGCCGAGGATGCGGTTTATTGGCTCTCGCGGATAATCAGCGCGGAAAGCCGAGGCGAAAGCCTTCTCGGGCAGATAGCCGTTGGAAGTGTCGTTATGAACAGGGTGGCGTATCCCTCATACCCAGGTACCATATGGGGCGTTATCTTCGACAAAAAATACGGCGTGCAGTTCAGTCCCATAATCGACGGCAGTATATATGCGACACCTGCAGCTAGCGCCACGGTTGCGGCGAAGATATGTCTTGAGGGCTTCAACGTTAACAGAAGTGCGCTCTTCTTCCTGTATCCGAGGGCATCGACCTCATCCTGGATACCGAATAACCGACAGTATCTTTTCAGCATCGGAAAGCACGATTTTTATGCTTGAGCTTTAGGGGCTAGCTTGATTTAGAGCAGAAATCGTCGGCTGACGAGCGATAGCCGTATAAAGATACGGTGAGCGAGGAAACGGCGATACAAAAAGAGCATAAAAAAGAAGAAATTCGTAGAATTTCAACCTTAAAAACGACAAAGAGACAATCAGAGCGAAGAAACCGTAATAGTTTTTGCGGAATCTCCGCTCTTTTTGGGTTATGCCTAAATGAAGCAGCCCCTTTTTGGTACAATATAAGCACAACGCAATTCATTTGAAGTGGATTGAGAGTTGTGCTTATTTTTGTTATAATGGGAGTGCAACGGTCTGACGGCAGCCCCTTAGAACTTCGCGTTCGTAATAAAAACTGTCAGCTGTATTCTTGTTATAAAGATTCGATTAAGCAGGTTGTTCCGTTTTTGAAGGGGTGGGCGCGCCCACCCCTTCAAAAATCGCGTTCGCGTCACTCACCAAAATGAATCGTAATAAGTTTTAGCGGAAACGTTGCAAAGCAAAACAAAAAGAGAAAGGAAAAACAAATGATTAGTGTAGGGATTGATGTTGCTAAAGAAAAAAGCACAGTGTGCTTTTTGAAGCCGGGCGGCGAGGTCGTAAAAACGCCATATGATGTGATGCACAACAAGACAGATCTTGCAGCTTTAGTTGAGTGCATAAAATCTTCCGATGAAGAAGTGCGTGTAGTTCTCGAAGATACGGGACACTACCATTTTTCTGTCGTTAAGTTTTTAGTGGATAACGGAATTTTCGTTTCGACAGTAAATGCTTTGAGAATGAAAAAATACTGTTCTCAGAACATTAGAAAAGCTAAGACGGACCGCATTGATGCAATTAGAATTGCTTCATACGGTATTACATATTGGAGCGAACTTATTCCCTCATCTCCTTTAGATACGGTATACAAGGAGCTGCAAATGCTCTCAAGACAGTACCATAGAACAACGGCGTTGTTGGTTAAAGCTAAGATAAATTTATCCACAATACTTGACCAAGTAATGCCCGGAATACAAAATATGCTGCAAAACGTTAGAGAAAACAAAAAATTAACTAATTTCGTTGCTAAGTACATTCACTTTGAAAACATTTGCTCTATAGGAGAAAAACGATTTGTAAGTAATTATTGTAGTTGGGCAAAAAAACAAGGATACCGCGGCTTGCACGAACGTAAAGCAAAGGACATATTTGCTTTAGCTCAAAGCGGTATCCCCGTCCTTCCGAACACCAACTCTACCAAAATTGTTGTGGAAGAAGTTATTCGGGTACTCCACGAAATTGAAAGTTCCCGCGTATCTATTTTAGCACAAATGAATGCTCTTGCCAAGACTTTACCCGAATTTTCTTTAGTAAATTCTTTTTCTTGCGTCGGAGAAGTGCTTACACCTATGATTATTGCGGAAATTGGTGACGTTAGAAGATTCAAAAAAAAGCACTCTCTGATTGCTTATGCGGGAATTGATGCACCACCTTACCAATCCGGTACCTTTAATGCAACCGAAAGACATATTTCAAAAAGAGGAAACAGTTATCTACGTAAGGTCGGTTTTGAGATTATGCAATCGTTAATTAAGCACCAACCAAAAGATGATCCTGTTTTCGACTTCATTCAAAAGAAACGCTCTGAGGGGAAATCTTGTACGGAAGCTATGATTGCGGGACTCAACAAATTTTTGCGCATTTACTACGGAAAAGTTAAAGAAATTCTCACTTAAACCCTAATTTTGATACAAAATGGCGATTAAATCCTTAGATCTAACCGCCATGCTGTTTTGCGCTCTTTTTAAGCTCACAAATATTTTCGATTTTTTCTTAAAACCTATTGACTTTATTTAGCAGGTTT
>JAGALA010000015.1 GCA_017625935.1 Clostridia bacterium | reverse complement strand
TCAATTTTCAAGGATCTTTATCAGGTACCCCAAAGCTCTCTTCATTCGCTTTGAGGACCCCTCATATTCATACGAGCATCAAACCCGTTTCGCAGGTTCTGTTTCGTGCACTCGCATAGAGTGCTTTGCTATTATATCAAAGACTTTTCACTTTGTCAAGTACTTTTTTCAAATTTTTTCAAAAATTTTTTCGAGGTCTAAATATAGTAGAAAAATCAAGGTTTTATTGGTATATTTAGTGCGCTTTTTGGCAACGCTAAAAGAAAAATTTCTACTTATTTATTATATAGGAGCTTTTATGTGCGAAAATGAAGCAAGAAAATCGGAATTACTAAGCGAGGAAAAGGACGGCGCGGTGAGAGTTGGAAAAATTCACTCTATCAGCATTATTGGGCAAATCGAAGGGCACTACACCTTACCGGACGGACAAAAGTCAACAAAGTACGAGCATATTGTGCCGCTGCTCTGCGAAATTGAGGAAAGCGAGGAGATTGAGGGGCTGCTCATCATTCTAAACACCATGGGTGGCGACGTTGAGGCAGGGCTTGCAATCTCGGAGCTAATTGCGAGCATGAAAAAGCCGACGGTTTCTTTAGTGCTTGGCGGCGGACACTCAATTGGTGTGCCCTTGGCGGTATCGGCAAAGCGTTCCTTTATTGTGCCGTCGGCAACGATGACGGTGCATCCTGTCAGAATCAGCGGCACGGTGGTTGGCTCACCGCAAACCTACTACTATTTTGAAAAAATGCAGGGCAGAATTGTTTCCTTTGTTTGCGACCACTCCAATATCAGCGAGGAAAAATTCAAGGAATTAATGCTTGCAACCGACCAAATTGCAACGGACACAGGGTCGGTAATTGACGGCGCTGAGGCGGTTGAATACGGACTTATAGACGCAGTCGGTGGGCTTTCTGACGCGCTTGAGTGTCTAAATAATATGATTAATGATAAATAACACGGCGGGAGGCAGATTGCCTCCCTTATCCTTTCTCAAGCATTGTTCACAGATTGTTAACATTTCACAAACAATTTGAAAACGCGCGCGGATTAATATATAATAGAGATAGAATGAACTATAATCAATTGCAATTTATAGGGGGACTATTATGGTTAAAATTTTAGTTTGTGAGGACGACCGCGCGCTAAACAAGCTCGTTTGTGGCTATCTTAGCGACCAGGGCTACGACATAACCTCTTGCCAAAACGGCGAGGAGGGGCTCGACGCACTTGAAAAATCTACATATAATTTAATTATCACCGACATTATGATGCCGAAGCTTGACGGCTTTGAGCTTGCAGAAAGCGTGCGCATAACGGACAAGACCACGCCTATCGTTTTTATGAGCGCGAAGGATGACAAGCCGTCGAAGATGTACGGCTACAGGCTGGGAATTGACGACTACATCACCAAGCCATTTGATATTGACGAGCTGGTGATGAAGGTAAATGCGATTTTAAGGCGCGCAAAAATTGAGGCGGGCAAGGAAATCACCGTTGGCAACCTCACAATGAACATTGAGGAGCGCACGGCTATCTGCGACGGCGAGGAAATTTCCTTGACGGTGCGCGAGTTTGACATTCTTTTCAAGCTCCTTTCCTACCCCAAAAAGACGTTTACACGCTCAAAGCTGATGGAGGAATTTTGGGACTACGACTCCTCGGCAACCTCACGCACGGTTGACGTTTATATGGCGAAGCTGCGCGACAAAACCTCGGGCTGTGACGGCTTTGAAATTTTGACTGTGCACGGTCTTGGCTACAAGGTGGTGCTGAAATGAAAACGTCCAAATTAAAGCAGTTTTTGGGCTATCTTCTGTTCTTTTTAACAACGGCTTTTATTGTAACCGCATCGTTCATCACTTACGAAATTGTAAAAAGGCAAAGCCCACAGATAATTTCCATCGCACTTATTATAACCATTTTTGAAATTTCGGCGGTGCTGACAATTGCAGACGTAATAAGAAGAAAAATAATGATTGAGCGTCCTCTTAAGGAAATTCTTGACGCAACGGAAAAAATCGCACTTGGCGATTTTTCGGTTAAGTTAAAGGTGCGCCACAAATACGGCTCGTATGACGAATACGATTTAATCAAGGAATACCTGAACATAATGACGGCGGAGCTTTCAAAAAACGAGGTATTAAAAAGCGACTTCATTTCAAACGTTTCGCACGAAATTAAAACACCCGTGGCTGTAATCAAAAACTACTCTGTTCTTCTCGAAAAGGAAAACGACCCCGAAAAGCGCGCACAGTACAGGCGCGAGCTTGTGCACGCGTCAAACCGCCTTTCAAGCCTCGTTGGCAATATTTTGAAGCTGAATAAGCTTGAAAATCAGGAGCTGCTCGTTGAGAAAAAAGCTTTTCGCCTTGACGAAGCATTAACAAACGCAATTCTTGCCTTTGAGAGCGAGCTTGACAAAAAGGAAATCAACCTTGAATGTGAGCTTGACGAAATGACGATAGTTTCATCGGAAAGCCACCTTGAGATAGTTTGGAACAACCTAATTTCAAACGCGATAAAATTTACCGAAAACGGCGGTACGGTAAGAGTTCGCTCGCGCTTTGAGGACGGCTACGCCACGGTGGAGGTGAGCGACACGGGTTGCGGAATTGACGCCGAGACGGGCAAGCACATCTTTGATAAATTTTATCAAGGCGACACCTCGCACTCGGGCGAGGGCAACGGGCTCGGGCTTGCACTCGTAAAGCGGGTAATTGACACGTTGGGTGGTGAAATTTCAGTAAAGAGCGAGGTTGGCAAGGGGACGACCTTTACTGTGAGAATAAAATGAAAATAATTGACTTTCTTTTCAAAAAGCCGCGCATATGGTTTATTTTCCTTATTTATTTTCTGACCGTGCTTGCGTGCGCAGGCGCAATAACCCTGCTCTGCTTGAAAATTGACGGCGTGCCAACCTACATTGCCTACGGCATTGCCGCTTGCCTGCTTGGCTACTCCGTTTACACCGTTGTCAGATTTACGCCGAAAATAAAAAGAGGAATAATGGCAGCGATATACCGCTTTGGCTTTACAAAAAAATTCACAAGCGAATACGATTTTCGCACGCTTATCACATCGACAGCATCCTTGGCACTTAATATTTCATACGCTGTATTTAATATAGTAATCGCAATAATTTCGCGCTCGCTTTGGTACGGCGCGATAGGCGTTTATCATCTTTTGCTGGTTGGAATGCGCTCGGACGTGCTGCTCAGCCGAAAAAAAGAGAGCTTAGCAAGCTACATAAGGTGCGCTTCGCTTTTAACGCTCCTTTCCTTTTTCCTGTCCCTTGCGGTTTGGCAGATGGTTGCAAAGGACCTTGCGTTTGTGCGCTTTGGCTGGACGATTTATGCTTACGCCGCATTCGCATTTTACAAAATCACAATGGCAACAATCAGCTTTTTCAAATCAAGAAAAAATGCACTCACAACACGCGCGCTCCGCTTTGTGGGTCTTGCCGACGCGTCGGTTTCAATTCTGACGCTTCAAACCTCTCTGCTCTACACCTTTGGCGGTGACGGAGTGAACAAGGGCGCATTTAACGCGGCAACGGGTGCTGTTGTATGCGCCTTGACGCTTGGACTTGGCATTTCAATGATTGTAATGGTGGTCCTTGAAAACAAACGAAATAATAATATAGGAAGTAATAATGAACGAGAATAAATTTGAATACACATACCGCGCTTTAAGCGAGGAGCAAAAGCGCGTGATTTCAAGCATCAAGGGACAATACGACGTTAAAGCGGAAACGCCTGCGGGTGCTTACGAGGAAATTGTGCGCCTTGACAAAAAGGTAAAAAGCACCGCTATGGCGCTTGCAATCTCGGTTGGCACAATCGGGCTTTTAATATTCGGGCTTGGACTTACAATGGTGCTTGAATGGCAAATATACCTATGGGGCATTTTGGTTGGGCTCATCGGTGCCATCCCTTGCGCGCTTGCTATGCCGATTTACCTTCTTTCAATGAAAAAGGGCAAGAAAAAGTACGGCGCAAGAATTTTGGAGCTGTCAAGCGAGCTACTCGGTGAAAACAACGAGGGTGCGAATTAAGGCACAAACATTTTTTCAAGACAAATTAGTGCGCGATTTTTGAAAAATCGCGCACTTTTACGTTATTTTAACATTCTTTTACAAAACACTTACAATTCTTTGCAAATTCAAAAACAATGTGCCGATATAATGTAACCGTAAAAAATAAACAAAACAAAAACGGAGGACAAAACAATGTCAGAAAAAGAAAAAATAGTAAAGCAAATCAAAGAGGTCTACGAGCCAAAAACAAAAACGAAGTACGACGAGCTTATCGCACTTAACAAGCGCGTAGAGCTTCCCGCCTACATCTTTGCATACACCTTCGGTATTATCGCATCACTCATTCTCGGTCTTGGCATGTGCCTTGCAATGCAGGTTATCGGCACGGGCATTCCGCTTATGGTGCTTGGTATTGTGATAGGTGTTATCGGTATCGCGCTCGTTTCAGTAAACTACCCAATCTTCCTTGCAATTATGAAATCACGCAAGAAGAAGTATGCTGAAAAGATTATCGCGCTTAGCGACGAGCTTCTTACAAAATAATCGCAAACTTCAATTCATAAAATCCGCAATCATTCGCATTTTCATATTAAACAAAAAAGACAGAATTTCGCACGAAATTCTGTCTTTTTGGTTATGTTTACAATTTTAGTCAACAAGCTCAAAGGTTGCGAATGGCTTGCAAGCTGAGCTCTTACCAATAAACACATCGAATTTGCCGTTTTCCGCCTCGAATTTCATATCCTTTGTCCAGAACTTCAAGGTTTCTTCGGTAATTTCAAACTCGACGGTCTTCTCTTCACCCACGTCAAGCTCGATTTTTTCAAAGCCCTTTAATTCCTTCACAGGTCTTACAACGGAGCCGAAAAGGTCGTGAATGTAGAACTGAACCGCTTCTTTGCCCTTGTATTTGCCCACGTTCTTTATCTTTGCCGAGGCGATAATTTTGCCGCCGCGGGTTAAGGTGTCAGCGCTTAATTTAAGGTCACTATACTCAAACTCTGTATATGAAAGACCGTAGCCGAATGGGTAAAGCGGACTGTTTGGAGAATCAAGATACGATGAGGTGAAGCGCACGCGGTTGAAGTCATACTCGGGGAGCTTCGGTCTGCCCGTGTTAAATGCGTTATAATAAATCGGCACTTGACCGAGCGAGCGCGGGAATGTCATTGTTATCTTACCCGATGGGTTTGCGTTGCCGAAAATAAGGTTTGCGGTTGCATTTCCCGCCTCTGTGCCCGGCATCCACATATTTAAAATTGCAGGTGCTTTTTCGTCAAGCTCGGAAATTGCAAGCGGTCTGCCTGTAAAAAGCGCAACAACTACGTTTTTGTTTACCTCTAAAATTTTGTCAAGGAGCTTATACTGTACGCGCGGAATTTCAATATTCGTGCGGCAATTGCCCTCACCTGAATAGCTTTGATGCTCGCCAAGGCACAAAATTACCGCATCGGCTTCCCTTGCCACCTCTACCGCCTCGTCAATCATTGATTCATCGGTTGAATCGTATTCAATATTACAGCCCTTTGCATATACAGCTCTGTCGCCGACAATATTCTTTACACCCTCCAAAACGGTAATAGTTTCGTCAACCTTACCGCCGCACGGCCAATCACCGTGGATTGCACCTGTATCGGCATTTGGACCGATAACCGCAACGCTCTTTATATCCTTTGAAAGCGGCAAAATGAAGTTGTTTTTAAGAAGCACCGCGCTCTCTTCAGCCGCGTATCTTGCAATCGCCCTGTGCTCAGGTCCTACCTGTACGCGCTTTGCTTCCTCTACGTTAACCGAGCGGTAGGGATTATCAAGCACGCCAAGCTCTTCCTTTAATTTAAGCACGCGCAAAACTGCCGCATCGATTTGCTCGACGGAGATTTTGCCCTCCTCGACAAGCTCCTTTAGGTGATTTGCATAGCAGGGTGACATCATTTCAATGTCGGAGGTCGCCTCCATTGCCCTATATGCACATTCCTTTTTGTCCTCGCAGTAGCCGTGGTCGATCATTTCCTCAAACGCGCTATAATCGCTGATTACTACGCCGTCAAAGCCCCACTCACCGCGCAAAACGTCCTTAACAAGCCACTTGTTGCCTGAGCAAGGAACGCTGTCAACAATATTAAACGCGGTCATAACCATCTTTACTCCTGCATCAACCGCCGCCTTATATGAAGGCAAGTAATATTCGCGAAGCATTCTTTCACTTACGTCAACCGTGTTGTAATCTCTGCCTGCCTCTGCAGCGCCGTATGCTGCAAAGTGCTTCACGCAAGCTGCAATATTATATTTGCCCATATCGCCCTGGTAGCCCTCAACGGTCGCCTTCGCCATTTGGCTGTTTAGATACGGGTCCTCTCCGCTTGACTCCATAACGCGTCCCCAGCGTGGATCACGCACGAGGTCAACCATTGGCGCAAAGGTCACGCCAACACCGTCAAGCGATGCTTCCTTTGCCGCCATTTTCGCAACATCATGGGCAAGCTTTGGGTCAAAGGATGCGGCAACGCCGAGGTTTATCGGATAAAGTGTTCTGTGCCCGTGGATAACGTCCTGCATAAACACGGGCGGCACCTTTCTTTTACTGCCGTTTAGAAAGTTGGTTTGTGCATCAATCATCGTTTGCGCGCCAACAAGGTTAAGAAGCGTGCCTACGTCGTATATGTACTCCTTATCGAGCTTCATTGTGCTGTCAGGACCTGTTACAATATTCGTTCCGTCCGTCTTTAGGTACGTCATTGTTGTCATTTGGACAAGATGATATATCTTTTCCTCAAGTGTCATTTTGGATAGAATTTCTTGTGCTTTCATTTTAGTTCTCCTTATCAAACTCTATTCTGAATTTTCGCCATTTTTTGATTGCCGCAAAGCAAATTATCGAAGCCAAAATGGCTATTATTGCCCAAATTATTATTGTTGCGCCCCAGTCGGCAATTGCTGAGAAAATGTAAATCGAGGCTGCCGCGCCAACGTAGGTGCAGGCGTTCATAATGCCCGAATACGTTGCCACCTTGCCCGTACCCTTGAAGCGCTTCGGCGCAATTGCAATGAGCATAAGGTTTGAGCCGTGCATACAGGCAACGAGCAGTGACATAAATAAAACCGACGGAATTGCAAGAGAAAAAATATTTGAAAAATAAAGTAAAACGCCAAAGACCGAGGCGAGGACGAAAATAAAGACGCTCGATGCAATTTCGTCCTTAAAGAAGCGGCGGTTTACAAAATCAAATACCGAAAAGCTTATCATACTGAAGATTGCCAGAATCACCGTTATAAAGATGGAAAACTCCTCTGGGAGTGAGAAAACCTCGTGCAGATACGATGGCATCCAGGTGGTCACTCCGTCACGAAGCGCACCCTGTATTACAATTGCTATCATAATAAGAATAAGCGGCAAAATAACGTATTTTGGTGCTTTTTGTGCGTTTTTTGCATCTGTTTTTTGCATTTTAGGCGGGGGAGTGTCTAAATTTGACGATTTTGACTCAAAAAGCTTTGGTGCAAAAATGAGCCAGACAACCATAATTGCAAGTCCAACCGTGGCACATAGCAGCATTATAACACGCCAGCTCATAAAAAGAAGCAGCACGGGGCACAAAAGATACAAAAGAATTGTTGCAATTGACGAGCCCCAGGTAACGCGCACAGAAGCATACGAATATTCCGCATCGGTGAGGTTTAAGGACATAAGTCGCACAATAGGTGGCCAAAACATTGCGTGCGCAAAGCCGTTTATGCCCCAAATCACCGTCATAAGAGACACGCTTGACGTAAAGAAAAACGAAATATTGCACACCGCGGCAAGCGCAATACCGCAGCTTATCATAATTCGCGGCTTTATTTTGTCACCAAGCACGCCGCACACAATCTGCCCGATGCCGTAGGTGACGGTCAAGGCGGTTACAATTACGGCAAGCTCGCCCTTTTCTTTTCCTAATTCGGAGCAAACCTTTACTAATAAAACAGTAAAGTTTATCCGCATTACATAGCTTGAAAAATATACCAAGGATAAGAGCCACGATATAGCTCTTACCCTGCCTTTTACCTTAGTCATTTTTTCTCCTTAGTTTTTGACTGTGGTTTTACGCCTGTGTCAACGCCCTTTGAATGACAGGCTCAATTTGTCGCGCCATTATATAAAATCCCAAGTCCGTCGGGTGAATTGTATCCGTAAAGCAGACGTTTCTGTCTGAAAAGTCCTTAAAAAACAGCTCTCCGTCAACAAAATATACGTTTTTGTCCCCATTTTTAAGCGCATTTTCGTACGTTGCCTTTATGATATCGCGCCGTTTGCGCGCGTCATCATCAAAAACAGCAACAGGGCGCGAAATCATCACAATCGGCACGGTGGGATGCGCAGCTCTGATTTTTTTATAAAACTTCTCGTGTGTCCTTTCAAGATACTCGGGGTTTGGTGAATTGTGATCGTAATCGTAAACGAAAACGGAAAAATCAAGCGTGTTTATATACTCCGCCATTTCGTCCTCTGCAAGACAGCTGCCCGAAAATCCGAAATTAATATAGTCAAAATCAAGATGGCGTGATGAGAGGTTTATATACGAGGCGCACGGGTTTGCGGCATGTGCGCACTCGGTAATTGACGAGCCGTAGAACAAAACGGGCTTCTCGTATTTATACGGTGTGGGTAAATCTACGGTGTAGCCGTCCTCAACCTCAATTTCAACGGACTTTATTATCTCGTTTCGCACCAAAAAGACCGTAATTTCATCCACGCCCTCGCCTTTTTTGAAGGTTCTCTCAAATTTTTTGGTTTCATAATTTGGCGGATTCACAAGCCCCAAAAAGCGTGCGCTTTGGCGGTTGCCAAGATAAACGTGCGCACTCTGGGCGGAATAAATCGACATTCCGATATCTATTGAGAGCGTTTCAAGCTCCATTATGATTTTGAACCAAGGGGACGCGGTCCTAAAGCAAACCCTTGCCCCGGGCGTGCGCCTGCCGAGGAATGAAAGGGACGGTATTTTTTCGCGCACCTGTGCTGGCACGCGCTCAAAGGTTCTTGTTTTTTCAAAATTCGGCACGCCGAAAACCAAGCCCGACATATCTTTGACGTTAACTACCATATTTTCCCTCCGCATTTTCAAAATACATTTATATAATAGCACAAACGCACGCGCGTGTAAATAATGTTTTTTAATTTGTAAATATTATTTTTTTGAAAAAAACAAGGCGAGAGCAAAGCCCTCGCCGCAAATTATTTATATAATGCCTAAAGGCAATTCATGTAACAAGGTTACAATTTATGACACGGAGTGTCAATTTATGCGCCTGCGCAATTCATTACGCGCAAGCGGTATTTTACGCTAATTTCTTTTCAAGACGCGCGCGGATCTCCTTAATAAAGGTTATCGTGTTCACCGCCTTCGCCTTAGTGCCTGCCTCGACAAGGCCGACAAGGTCCTTTGTCATAATTCCGTCGTTTAAGGTTTCAATGCACGCTTCCTCAAGCTTGGTAGCAAAATCAACGAGGGAGTCAAGCGAGTCAAGCTCGCCGCGCTTCTTTAATGCGCCGCTCCACGCGAAAATCGTTGCCATTGGGTTTGTTGAGGTGTCCTCACCCTTTAAGTAGCGGTAGTAGTGTCTTGTAACCGTGCCGTGTGCCGCCTCGTATTCAAATTTTCCGTCGGGAGAAACAAGCACGGACGTCATCATCGCAAGTGAACCGAATGCAGTTGAAACCATATCGGACATTACGTCACCGTCATAGTTCTTGCAAGCCCAGATGTAGCCGCCCTCGGAGCGAATTACTCTTGCCACGGCATCGTCAATGAGCGTATAGAAGTAGGTAATTCCGAGCTTTTCAAACTCCTCCTTGTAGCACTCATCGTAAATCTCTTGGAAAATGAGCTTGAAGGTCTGGTCGTACTTTTTGGAGATTGTGTCCTTGGTTGAGAACCAAAGGTCCTGCTTTGTGTTTATCGCGTACTTGAAGCAGGAATGTGCAAAGGAGCGGATTGAGGAGTCCTTGTTGTACTGACCCTGTAAAACGCCTGCGCACTCAAAATCGTAAATCTGCTCGCGGAATTTTTCTTCTCCGTTTTCATCTACAAATGAAAGGTACGCCTTGCCCTTTTCCTCGCATCTGTACTCCGTTGCCTTATATACGTCGCCGTATGCGTGACGCGCGATTGTGATAGGCTTTTTCCAGTTGCGAACCGCGGGCTTAACCGAGTCAATAAGAATAGGCGCGCGGAAAACCGTACCGTCCAAAATTGCACGGATTGTACCGTTAGGGCTCTTCCACATTTCGCTGAGGTTATATTCCTCAACTCTTTGCTTGTTAGGTGTAATTGTCGCGCACTTTACGCTAACGCCGTATTTTTGGTTTGCGTACGCCGCGTCGAAGGTAACCTTGTCCTTTGTGCGCTCACGCTCGGGAAGACCTAAGTCGTAATATTCTGTTTTCAAATCAACAAACGGTAAAAGAAGCTCGTCCTTTATCATTTGCCAAATAATTCTCGTCATTTCGTCTCCGTCCATTTCAACAAGCGGAGTTGTCATCTTAATCTTTTCCATTTTTCTCTCCTTGCTTAAAATATATGATTTATTATAATACACGCGCATTGTTTTTTCAAGAGCTTTTTAATATTCGAGCTTATTTTACAAATTTTTATTGAAATATTACGCGGGGAAACTTATAATAGAGTTGATAGCATGGCTAAATTTTCCAAATTTTATAAAAAGGAGCGAAAAATGGAAGAAAAAAAGCGTCTTGACTACATCGATTATATAAAAGCAATCGGCATTTTTTTGGTTGTGCTCGGACATTGCCTGCCTGCTTATACAATTCTAAGAACGGTTATTTATTCATTCCACGTGCCGCTTTTCGCCTTTGCGGGCGGACTTCTTTCCAAAACGCCGAAAACCGCGCGTGAGCTTGGAAAATCCGTTTTGCGCCTGCTTATGCGCCTTGGAATCCCATACCTCATTTGGTATTTGGTTTCCTGCATACCCTATATGGTGAAAAACTGTCCCTTCAAAACAGATTACGGCTTTTGGGAGCTTGTCAAAATCTTCTTTTTGCTCGGCGGCAGACCCAACTGGAACGCGGCGCTTTGGTTTATCCCCTGCTACTTTATCGTTTCGCTGCTGTTCCTTTTTACAAGCTATTTTGCAAAAGGAAATAAATTTATCATTTTCGCCGTCGGCTGTGTTTCGTTTTTGGGAATTGTCAAGCTTGAGGCGGTTGACAAAACGGTAAACCTTTTCGGCTTTACCAACATTTTCAGTGCCCACAACGTGCTTTTGCTTTTCGGATTTTTCGCCTTCGGCTTCTGCCTTTCGGGCGCAATTCGCTACATTGCCGAGCGAAAGGAAAAGCCATACAAGAACTATATGCTTTATATCGCACTCGGCGTTTTCATCACCTCGATTATAGTAAGCGCGCTTGTAAACCGCGACCCATCTCGCCCGGGCGGATATTTCGGGCTCAGCGTTTTGAATTTGAACTACAACAATATTTTTCTTTATATTCCGATTGCGCTGACTATAATTGTTTCTCTTACACTCACCTGCGCACTTTTGCCGCGCAACCACGTAATAAGAATGATGTCGTCAAGCTCGTTTTTCATTATGTCAACGCACTATTTCTTTTTCCTCTCAAAATTCCACACCACCCCATCGTGGAAGGCGGGAAAATGGGAAGCCGCGCTTCACCTTGGCATGCGCGAGGGCGTTTTCATCACCGTCCTTTTCATCTTGGTGCTCCTTGTCCTTTACGCAATACGCAAGCGCGCAAAATGGTTTGATAAAGTGCTTTGTTTCTTTGGAATATAGTCACCGATACATAAAAACGTGAGGTAGAACTCCCCTACACAAAACCATATTAATAACAAAAACGCGACACGTGGTCGCGTTTTTTGTTTGTATATATAACATTTTGTCACATTTTATACTTATTTGTATCTGTGGCTTTCAAACTCTATTCCCGGAACTGTCATAATTGCGTAATCGATGTAGAAATCGTTGCCTGTTTTTTCCGTTTCCTTAATAACAAGGATTGAGTTTGTTTGGAAGAACATTGCGCCCTCGTGCATATTGAGCGAATTAAAGAGCGTCACGTAGTATCTGACTCCGTTTTCAACGTACGTCACCTGCACGTCCTTTGAGTGGTAGTTTCGTGAGCGGTATCTGTTCAGTGCCTTAACACCGATATTCTCGCCCTCGACAAGTCCGTCAAAGATTGACCAGTCAGGCCCGGGGGTTTGCATATGCAGGTTGTTTTCGGGGTTGCCGCTTTCGTAAAACTTAACCGAGAGCAAGTCAAGAATAATTTTGCCAACGCTAAAGCCCTTCACCACGTACTTTGGATTGTTCCAAAGCAGTTCAATGTAGCCATCGTCATCGTGAGAATTTACAAGCTTTGTTATGTACTTGCAATAGGGGTTATATTCCGTGTCCCAAATCGACGCCTCACTTGCAAGCGGAGTGAAATAAAGCTCGAAAACCTCGTCGCTCTCACTTCCGATATACACAATTTGCTCGTCATATGGAATTTCGTCGCCTCTGCCCGCCTTTATCAGGTCAATTTGGTCGCGCGTTCTTAGCTGAGCCAAGCGGCGGAAAATCAAAATCTCTTCCTGCCCCTTGTACTGTGCCATCAGCTGTGTGAAATTGTACGTCACACGGTAAATTTCGTCGTGGTCGCAAATTACCGCGCCGCTTTGAACGTAGTCAAGACCGTTTTTGCCCTGATAGTCAACGCCGTCAACATTGGTACAGCCGAGCCAAACGGCACATCCTCTGTCATTGCCCTCTCTATCGATATAGTTTGAGACCGTGCAGGACTTTAGGTGCATCATATCCGTGCCGCCCTTATCAAGCGTCCACTCGGATTTTTGAACAACCATATAGTCGGAAATCACCTTGCCCTCAATGTAGCAGGGGTCATTTAGATGCTTTGAAAAATACGTATAAAACGGCTCGTCGCCCTTCTTCTTTGTTGGGGAAATTTTAACCGAGCTTGCGTTTGCGTGACCGATAACGGTTACGTAAATTCCCTTTCTTGCCGCCTCGCAAAGAAGATGGCTTAAGCGGTAGTATCCCGTTTCCTCGTCGTAGTCCTTGTCGTACAGACATTTCAGCTTGCCGTAGTCCTCGCTGCTTTCGTCAAGACAAGCGGCAAGTGTGCCCGATAAGCGATATGAGGTAAGCGTTACGTAAACGTCCTTTTCGGGATACTTATCCTTATACTTTATTGCCTGCCAAACCATTTGTATTTGTGCAAAGTTCGGGTTGTTTTGCACCTCGCCCTTAACGCGGAACGACACGTAAACGCTCACGTCCTTGCCGTTTATATTTTCATAAACGACCTCGTTTCGACTGAGGTAGTTGTTGTCCTTAATCGAGATAACCTCGTCGCGCCTATTAAGCTCGTCAACCGTTGGCGGCTTTTCCTGCTCGGGTGGCTTTGTCCCACCCGAGTCAGTGCTTGTGTCGCTATTTGTATCACTTGAGGTGTCGCTGCTTGTATCGCTTGATGTGCCGCTGCTTGTGTCAGCGGTATTGCAGGCTGCCGTCAAAAGCGTTGATAGCAAAATAAGGGCACAGAGAAGAAATGATATTATTCTTTTTTTCAATTTTTTCTCCTTTAACCCGTTATTTCAACGAGATTGCCCGCTTTTTTCTCAAAAAGCTCACCCTCGGGGTAAGTAAATTTGCTTGTGTTTATGCTCACCTTATAGCCCAAATAAAGCGAATATCCGTTTGCATCGTTACTGTCGCCTATCTCACCGCCG
Source organism: Clostridia bacterium (assembly GCA_017625935.1). Taxonomy (GTDB): domain Bacteria; phylum Bacillota; class Clostridia; order Oscillospirales; family CAG-272; genus RGIG2000. The sequence goes on along the minus strand of JAGALA010000015.1, from coordinate 60,179 downwards.
TTGATTATAACTGTCGATGTGCCGATATATGCATATCCGCCGTCTGTCGTCGCTGTGTTACCTGAGCCGTAAAGCTCGCCGATTGTAACCTCGGCGCTTCCCGCAATATAGAGTGCGCCGCCCGAGGTGTTAGTGGTGTTTCCGTTTGCAGTCAGCTTGTCAATCTTGCCACCCTTAAATGCGTAAAGGTAAACCGCACCGCCGTTTGAGCCCGCGTGGTTATCGCTTGATTCAATTGTGCCGATATTTACGGTAATTGATGCGCCTCTAATATAAAGCGCACCGCCGTAGTTTTTCGTTGCCTCGTTACCGCTTGCCACAATTTCATTTGCTGTAAAGGCAGTTTCGGTATTATAGATATAAATTGCACCGCCGCCGTTGTTTGCCGAGTTGCCCACAAAGGTATTTGACGTTATTTTTGTGCCCTTGCCAATTGTGATAGATTTTGCACCCACAATTTCATCGGTTGCTTTTACCGCGCCCGCGTGAATAACGCCGCCGTTACCGCCCGACGTTACGCCGTCAACGGTGTAGCCGTGTGCTTCGTTTCCGCTTGCGCTTATTCCGTTTACGGTAAGGGATGCACCGTTAAGCACACCTATCGCGCCGCCGTTTGCGGCTTTATTTTGATTTATTGTAAGGTCGGTTAGTGTCACCTGTGCGCCGTTTGTAATATAAATACCGCCGCCGTAGCCATCTAATGAATTTTCGTTTGCGATATTTTGTGAAATTTCAATGTCGTTACCAATAACGGTTGTTGATGCGCCTGTTACGTAAATACCGCCGCCGAGGCTTGCCTCGTTTCCTTTAATTACGCTTTCGGTGATTTCAAGGGACGTGCCGCCTACCCAAATTGCACCGCCGTTTGCACTTGATGTATTGTTTGCAAATTCCGCGCCGCTTACGACAAAGCTTGAATTTGAGTTAACAGCTACCGCGCCGCCGTGCTTTGAGGTATTACCCTTAAAGGTATCATCAACCGAGGTGTAGCTTGTCTTTGTTAAGTAAATAACACCGCCGTAATTTGATCCGCAGGAGTTATTTTCAAATACCGTATTGCTTGTGTTAACGGTTGACGTGGTTGAATAAATCGCGCCGCCGTTGCCGCCCGATACGCTGCCGCTCACGGTACAGCCGTCAAGCGTTACGTCAGAGGTGTTTACGTAAATTGTACCACCCGTGCCTGTGCCCGAGTTATCCTTGAAGATACAGCCGCTAATTTCCAAATTTGAACCGCGCACGCCGATAGCGCCGCCACAGTTGCCTGTGTTTTTCTCAAAGGTCACACCAAAAATTTGCGTCTCGGTCTTGTAAATATAAATTGCGCCCGCACCGTATTGATTTGCTTCTGAGGTTGCCTTGTTTTCTGAAATTACGTTGCCCTCACCGCTGATTTTAATTAACGTTGCCTCGTCAGCATAGATAAAGCCGCCGTTTTCAGCTTGGTTTTTGGTCGCGCTGATGAATTCAAGTGTCAAGCTTGAATCGCTTGATAGGTAGAACGCACCGCCGTTTGTGATTGCGGTATTTTCGCTGAACGCATTCTCCTCTCCGTTTACAGTAACCGTGGAGTACGCAACGAATACAACGCCGCCGACATCAGCTGAGTTGATACTTGCCGATACACCCGTGAAGGTAGCGGTTGAGGTGGAGTTAAAGAAGAAAGCGCCGCCCTGACCGTTTACGTATTTTTCGGTTGTTGTTTGTTCGCCCGTTTCCTCGTTGGTTGTCGTTTCCGTCTTTGTATAGCCTGTTGCCGAGTTGCCGTTTACCGTTACGTTTTCAAAGATAGCATTTGATTTTGAGGTGTACATAACACCGCCGTTTGCTTTTGCTGTGTTGTTTGTAAATACGGTATTGATCGCCTTGAATTCAGAGCCCGAATAAAGCGAAACCGCACCGCCGTAAACCGCGGAGTTGGAGTCAAAGCTTGAATTTTCGATAACTAAGTCTGTGTTGGATGCGTAAATTGCACCGCCGCCGTATTGCTCGGGCGCGTTTGCTACGTTTGACTTAAACGTTACGTAGCTTGCGTTTACCGTTGAACGCACGCTCTCGGTTTCGGTTGTTTCCTCGCCTGTTTCCGCGTTAGTCACGGTAATTTCGCGCGAGCCGATATATGCGCATACTACACCGCCCTGTGCATCTGACGTGTTGCCCTCGATGAGAATACCTGTATTTTCGTTACCCTTTAACTCGAGCACCGCGCCCTCAAGATAAAATGCGCCCGCGCTTGAATTCTTTGAGGTATTGTTTTTAATGCTTGATTCTATTTTGCTTGATGAAATTTCAAGCTCGGAAAGCTCTGCCCTTGCAAAGCCGCCCGCTCCGCTTGCTTCATTTGCGCTTGCAGTCACGTCGCAAAGAGATACCGCCGAGGACGCAAAGAGTGCAAGTGCACCGCCGCTTTGCGCCTTATTTGAGATAAACTCTACGTCAAAAAGTGTCGCGCTTGATGCGTTTGTTAAGTAAATTGCACCGCCGTAGCCTGCGCTTTGGTTGTCCTTAAAGAGCAAGGACGAGCCGTCAATGGATTTGAGCTTTGCTTGGTTGGTGAGGTACAGCGCGCCGCCCTTGGACTCTGCCGCGTTGCCCTCAAATACTACTCTTCCGCCAAAATGGATTTCGCACTTAGCGGTGAAGTGTGCAACCGCACCGTTACCGTTATAATTCCTTGATACGCCCTCTCTGTCGCAGTTATCGATAAAGGTCGGGGTTGAATGCTCGGTTTTGAATGCGGTATTGTTCTTAAACGTTACGTTTCCAAGCTCGAAAATCGCGCCTGTATCCTCTGCATCCTGTGTGGCTGATGCGGCAATTGCGCCTCCGCGCGCCGCCGAGTTACCCTCAAAGATTGCTTCCTTGATGTCGATAACGCGTACCGCCTTGTCCGCCGCCGAATACGTGCCGTAAAGCGCGCCGCCGCGGTCTGCCGCTATGTTGTTTTTAAATTCCGCATAGTAAATAATAAGCTCGCCGCCTGTGAAGATTGCGCCGCCCATTTTACCAAGTGCTTGGTTTTCTTCAAATAGTGTGTTTCCGTAAATAACCGTTGCGTTATTGTATTGGTGGTAAATCGCGCCGCCGCCTTTGGCTGTGTTGCCGCGGAAAACAACGCTTATTTCCTTTTTGTCGCCGTTTGGCGAGCCGATATAGTGAATGCCCGAGCCGTTGTTCGAGCCAAAGAGCGCACCGCCGTATGAGCTTGCGTGGTTGCCCTCAAACGTGCCGCCCTCTATATTGAAGGTGCGCGAGGTAAAGATTGCACCGCCGTAGCTTGCCTCGTTGTCCGAAATTTTGCCGCCGTAGATATTTATCGCGCCTATTGAGTAAATCGCACCGCCGTAGCTTGAATCGCGGTAGCCCTCCACTCTTTCCTCCTCGGGTGTCGCGGATGAATACTTTAGGTTAACTGCGTTGCCCGAAATTTCGCCGCCGTACATATTGAAAACGCCGTCGTCAATTATCATTACGCTACCGCCGATAAGCGGTTCGCCATTCAAGGCGTACTTTGTGTTAAGTGCGCGCTCGTTTGAAAGCTTAAGGTTGTTCTTTACCGTTACGCCATCGTAAATATTCAAGGTTGTGCCGTTGAGCATAAAGAACACCGTGCCGTGAACCGTGCCGCTTACATTGTCGCGGTTACCGTCGATTGTCACCGTGCCACCCTCGGGCTTTAAGGTGAGTGACGGGAATTTGCCGCTTAAAATTGTATTTCTGCCGTTTTCATCCTCTCCGAGCACGAAAATATCGCCGTAAAAATCCGCGCCTCTTGTCAAGGTGTAGTCGCCGTTTGATGTAATTACTGTTTGACCGAGCACGTAAACCGTGTCGGTGATTTCAATGTCTGCCGAGAGTAAAATCTTATCACAGCCGCCCTCAAGTCTTGTCTTAAGCTCGTTAAAGGTGAGAGTTGGGGCAACCTCGAAGCGCGCTGATATTTCCTTGCTTTCGCTTATTTTACCGCTTGCGGCAAACTCGTTTTCGCCCTCGTACCAAGCGACGAAATCGTAGCCGAGCTTCGTTGGAGCATCAAGCGAGTAAATGCCGTCCTCGGGGAGATTTACAACTCTCTTTTCGCCGTCAATATCTAATGTTATCGTATATACAATAGGTAATTTTGGGAGCACGTTTGTCTCAATGATACCGCAAAGAACACACTCACGCGCCTCCTTTCCCTCGCTCTCGCAGCTTGGCTTTACCGTAGTTTGCCAAGCGCCAAAGGCATGTCCGCCCTCATCAAGCGGAGCTGTTTCCTCAACGTCAAAAATTTTGCAATATTCGCACTGTCTTTTTCTTTCGCCCTTGGTCGAGCACGTTGGCTCAACGGAAACTTCCCAGTCGCCAAAGGAGTGCGCATCCTCGTTTACGGGTATTGCCCTCTCCTCCTTATTATCGCAGTAAACGCAATCTCGTGCCTCTGTTCCCTCCGATACGCAGGTTGGCTCGCTTACCGTGTACCACTCGCCGTATGAGTGGCCGCCCTTGTCAAGCGGGGAAAGTGTTTCATATTCGGGCTTTTCGCAATACGCGCAGAATTTCACCCTTTGTCCCTCGGCGGAACAGGTTGGCTCTATCGAAATTTTCCATTCTCCAAAGGAGTGTCCGCCATTCTCAAGCTTTGGTACAACCGCATTTTCCTTCGTTTCGCAAAGCGTGCAGGTCCTTTCCTTAGCTCCGTTTTTGGAGCAGGTTGGTGCCTTCGTTTCAACCCATTCGCCAAAAACGTGCGCACCAATATCGATAGGTAAGCCGCGCTCCTCGGTTTTTTCGCAAACGGAGCAGGTGCGCGTCTCGATGCCTAAGCCAATGCAGGTTGCTTTTTCGGTTGTTTCCCAATCGCCATACACGTGGGAATCGGTCGGTTGAAGCATTTTTGAGTCAACCTCGCCGCATTTTGCGCAAACGCGCTCGCTCGTGCCGTAGTCCTTGCAGGTGGGGGCTTTTGTTTCCTGCCACTCACCAAACTCGTGCTTGCACGCGCAGGAAGAAAGCATAAGCGCAAGAAGCACCGTAGCTATTACTATAATCGCAAAGTAAATCTTTTTCATTGTCTTCTCCTTTATACCATTCTGAAGCCCTTGCCTTGAATGTCACTTGAGTTCGTTATTATTGTAAACGCGTGTGGGTCTGTTTGCTTTAGGTACGCCTTCAAAATCGATGCCTGTGTTCTGTTTAAGACAGTTATAATCATTTTCTTTTCCTCGTGTGTAAACGAGCCCTCGCAGCTTGAAACCGTTGCTCCGCGGTGGAGCTTTGTGTGTATAAACTCGCACACCTCATCGTGCTTGTCGGTTACGATAATAAAGCATCTGTTTAGGTTGATGCCGTCCATTACGTTATCGACAATAAACGATTTTAAGAGCAGTCCCGTTACCGAGCAAAGGAATATAGTCATATAGTTTTCAAGTCCGTGGAAAACAAACGGAGAAAGCGCAACGATAACCGCATCGGAAATAATAAGCGCCGTGCCGATATTTAGGTTGGTGAAGCGCTTAAAAATCATAGCGATGATATCCGTGCCGCCCGAGGACGCGCCCTGGCTGAAAAGAATTGCACTGCCGACGGCAATGCCGCCGATGGTAAGGAGCATTTCAAGAAACGGCTCACTCGTGAGCGTTACGTAATTACCGCTTGCATCCTTCATAGGGAAGATATATTCAAGCGCGACAACGATTACGTTCAAAAGCAAGCTCGAATATACGGTTTTAATTGCGAATTTTTTGCCGAAAATGATAAGTGCAACAACAAGCAGCACAATATTGAGTATCGACATAATCCACGATTCCGAGATTACGCCGCCGAAAAGCTCCGCAAGCAAAACCGCCATTGAGCTGACGCCGCCGATTGTAAAGTGGTTGGGGAACTTGAAGAAATAAATTCCCGCCGCTATGAGCGCTGTGCCAAAGGTGATTAGAAGATACGACCAGACACCGCGCCAAAATTTTGCACCGCGCGTTTGCGGCAAGGCGTTGACGTCGGGCGTTTCCTTTAATTTTCTTGGCTTTTCCTCAATTCCGTCAAGCCATTTGAGGTTTATTTTCTTTTTAACCTTTGGGTGCTTTTCCTTCTCTGCGCCCTCAACCGCGGGGGTTAGCTCCGCTTGGCTTTCGCCCTCGGTGGGCGTTAAATTCTTGCTTTCTTCCATTATGCCTCCTATATAGTTAGCTATAAAAGCCTTGTTTCAAACGTGATGTGGCTACATCACGTCATACCTTTTCGATTTTATTATATAATACTAAAAATACTTTGTCAAGTATTGAAAAAAGCGCGCGCGGGTGATAAAATAATTACATAGAATTTACGCGAGGCAATCACGGCTTATCCGCGATACCCCTCGGCAAGCGAGGTAAATTATGACAGAAATCAAGCATCTTACAACTAAAGAGGGCGAGGCGCTTCTAAATAGCGGCAATCCCGCAAGAGAATACGACAGCTATTACCCAAGAAAAATGCTCGTAAGATATTCGTTTTTCTCGTTAAACGGCGAATGGGACTTTGAATGTGAGGACTTTTCAGGCAAGATAAACGTGCCGTTTGCACCCGAGTCCCTCCTATCCGGCGTATGCCGTGTCTATAAAAACGGCGCACCCCTTGTCTATAAAAAGCGCTTTTCGCTTAATGACGGCTTTATCAAGGAGCGCGTTATCTTGCATTTCGGTGCTATCGACGGCGTCGCGGCTATTTACTTAAACGGCACACTTCTCGGTACGCACGCAGGCGGCTACGATGCGTTTTCGTTTGATATTACCGATAAGCTAAAGAAAGAAAACGAGCTGTGCTTAGAGGTGGTTGACGATTTAAGCTCGCATATTTACCCATACGGTAAGCAGCGCCTTGCGCGCGGCGGAATGTGGTACACTCCCATTTCGGGAATTTGGCAGAGCGTGTGGCTGGAAAGCGTGCCGAGCGAGTATATAAAATCGCTTAAAATCGACACAGGGTCGGACTTTTGCCGTATTTTCTTTGACGGAATTGAAGGCGGTGAGGTTGAGCTCCACTTACCCGAGGGTGACAAAATATACACTATCGAAAACGGCAAATGCGAAATAAAAATCGACTCACCCACCCTTTGGTCGCCCGAAAGTCCACACCTATATTACTTCACGGCAAGAAGCGGTGAGGACAAAATAGACTCGTATTTTGCGCTTCGCACAGTTGAAATTAAAAAAATCGACGGTATTCCGCGCATTTTACTAAACGGAAAGGTATATTTCTTTAACGGCGTGCTTGACCAAGGCTATTTCAGCGACGGAATTTACACTCCCGCCTCGCCAAATGAGTATGCGCGCGATATTTTAGCTATGAAGTCCCTCGGCTTCAACACATTAAGAAAGCATATAAAGGTTGAGCCCGAGGAATTTTACTACCAATGCGACAAGCTTGGAATGATTGTTTTTCAGGATATGGTAAACAACGGAAAATACTCATTTTTCCGCGATACTGCCCTGCCCACAATAGGCATCAAAAACCTGCGTGAAAAGAAGCGCACACCACGCGAGCGTGATGCGTTTTACGAGGGGATGAAGCGCACCGTTTCTCAGCTTTATAGCCACCCCTGTGTCGTTTATTACACTATTTTTAACGAGGGCTGGGGGCAATTTGAGGCTGACAAAATGTACCGCCTTATGCGTGAGCTTGACTCCACGCGCATAATTGATACAACCTCGGGCTGGTTTAGGAAAAACGAAAGCGACGTAAACAGTCTGCACGTTTATTTCAAGGCTGTCAAGCTCAAGGGGGCGAAGGGAGAAAAGCCTATAATTCTTTCGGAATTTGGCGGTTATTCCTACAAAATCAAGGAGCATTCCGCCAACCTACAAAAGACATACGGCTACAAAAAATTTGAAAACCAAGATGAGTTTGAAAACGCGCTGATTGATCTATATGAAAATGAGGTTATCCCAAACGTGAAAAACGGCTTGTGCGGTGCAATCTACACCCAGCTCTCCGACGTTGAGGACGAAACAAACGGCTTTTTAACCTACGACCGCCGCGTGCTAAAGGTAAACAGCGAGCGCGTGCGCACAACGATGGAGAAATTGAACAAATAACAAAGACGGGAGGAGCAAGCCCCTCCCCTACAAAACAGCACCCTGTGTCTAAAATCGACACAGGGTGCTATATTATCAACCGCAGGTTGTATGGAATCAATGCAACGCATTGTATGGAATCACGCATTTTTGCGTGCATATCATCACATCGCAGATGTGTATATTATCAACCGCAGGTTGTATGGAATCCGCCAAAGGCGGTATGGAATCAATGCAACGCATTGTATGGAATCAAACTATGCTTGCATGGAATCACCGCAGGTGTATTCGCTCAATTCATTGAGCGACGGCACGGACATTTGTGCGCCGCGCTTGGTGCAGGCAATGGACGCGCAGAGCGAGCCGAATTTCATTGCTTCCTCAACTGTTTCACCGCTTGCAAGCTTTACGGCAAGGCCACCCGATGCGGTATCGCCTGCGGCAGTGGTATCAACTGCTTTCACCTTAATGCAGGGGTAGATTTTCGCGCCTTCCTTTGTTGCAATCTCGTAGCCGCGCGCGCCAAGTGTTGTAATAACCGTGCTTATACCGCATTCAAGGAGCGCATCCACTCCGCCCAAAATTTCAAGCTCGGTTTCATTTGGCGTGATAATATCGACACAGGGTAAATATTTTTTAATTTCCACGTTTGCGGGCGCAGGGTTTAGCATCACCAAAAGTCCCTTTTTCTTTGCAAGAGATAGCGCGTAGCCAACAACGTCAATAGGGCTTTCAAGCTGGGTCAAGAAAACGTCGCCCTCGCTTGCGTTTTCAAGGAATTTGTCTATATCGTCCTTTGTTATAAGTGCGTTTGCTCCGCTATCGATAATAATGCGGTTTTCGCCCTCCGTCACCACAATTACAGCCACACCTGTGGATGTTTTTTCCACTTTTTTAATATAATCGGTGTTTACGCCAACGCTACATAAGCTATCAAGCAACGCTTCCCCGAAGGAGTCGTTTCCCACCGCGCCGCACATATAAACTGTACCGCCGAGCTTAGCTGATGCGTACGCTTGGTTTGCGCCCTTGCCACCCGCATTTGTCATAAAATCGCTACCCTTTATTGTTTCACCGCCGACGGGCATATACGGCGCGTTTATTACAAGGTCGTAGTTTAAGCTGCCGACAATAAATATCTTCTTCATTTCTCTCTCCGCTAAAAAAATTCTTTCTTAAACTCATTATATATTATTTTGATTTTTTTGGCAAGTGCTACTTGACAAATATAGAATAAAATATTATACTGCATAAGGATTTTATTTTGAGGGGGAAAAGAATGAAGGAAGTTAACGAAAAAAGAGTGCGCCACGCCTCGTTTAAGGAGCTTTTGGTGCAAATTCGTCTTCGCACGTTTAATTTTATCAAGCGCAACGTCGTTATGGTTATCGCGCTTATCTTAGCATCTATCACCTGCTTTATCGTCCCGCCCGACAAAGAATACCTTTCCTATTTTGATTTTAAGACGCTTTCCTGCCTCTTTACCGTCTTGGCGGTTGTTTGCGCGCTTAAGAACATCAAGTTTTTCTATATAATCGCAAGGAAAATAGTTTCCGTTTTCAAAACCGCACGTGTTTCGGTTTTGGCACTCATTTACATCACGTTTTTAGGCTCAATGCTTATTGCCAACGATATGGCACTGCTCACGTTTTTGCCGCTCGGCTTCTTTGTTCTGCACTCAACGGGCAAGGAAAAATATATGCCGTTTACATTCATTATGCAAAATATCGCGGCAAACCTTGGCGGTATGCTCACACCGTTTGGAAATCCGCAAAATTTGTACCTCTACTCGTTTTTCAAAATTCCAACGCTTGAATTTATGGGAATTATGCTCCCGTCGTTTATCCTCTCCGTTTTGCTTATCACCGTGTGCTGCTTGATTTTTGTCAAGGGCGAGGTGCTCGAAATTCAAAACGAGGAGGTTAAGCTACCGCCTGTCCGTACAGCGATTTATCTTGTGCTTTTTTTGGTTTCAATTCTCATCGTTTTCCGTGGAATTCCTTACATTGTCGGACTTATTTTAATTCCGCTTGTGCTGATTTTCATGGACAGACGCGCGCTTGCCAAGGTTGACTACCTGTTGCTCCTCACCTTCGTTTTCTTCTTCATTTTTGCGGGAAATATGGCAAGGATAGATGCGGTAAAGGACTTTTTCGGCTTCCTTTTGGAGAAAGACACGCTCATTTTCTCTACCCTTTCCTGCCAGATTATCAGTAACGTGCCAAGCGCAATTTTGCTCTCGCAGTTTGCAAGTAACTACCGAGAGCTGCTTATCGGCGTCAACATCGGCGGTGTCGGCACGCTCATTTCATCCCTTGCAAGTCTTATCACCCTGCGCGAGTATATCAGCCACAACCCAAAAGGAGCAATCAAGTACATTCTCAAATTCAGCGCCTTCAACTTCGGCTTTTTATTCATTCTGCTCATTTTCAACCTCTTGTGGCTTTGGATTTTTTAACATCAAACGTAATTAACCAATCCCTCATTAGAGGCGGGAGGGAGAATGTCTCCCCTACAATACACAAAAAGCATCAAGCTGTTTTGCTTGATGCTTTTATTTTTTGTTGCTCCGCACGGGGCTGCAAAGGTCTCTTTTCTTGCAATGCGGACACTTAAAAACTCTATCGTCGTTTAGATGGACAGAATATGCTGCCTTATAAAATTTGGGTGAAAATACGTGACCGCAATTGGGGCAAACGTATTTCTTTTTTGATATTATAATGCCGCCCACAATAAACGCTGTTAGCAAAATAAGCGCTGTTGGTATTGCAACAACCCACCAAGGCACGTCATAATGTACATCACCGAAATGCACATCGCACGAGGTTAAAGCAAGTGTCAAGGCAAGCACCGACAACAATGATATTCCTTTCATTTCTCCCCCTTATAATGATAATAATTCAACCAAAATCCGTTTATTTGCTCCTTGTGGAAAACCGTCTTTATATAAAGCCCGAGCTTTTCGTGCTTCAAATAGCTGTAATAAACATTATTCAAGTCCTCGTCGCGCGTGATTTTTTCCACTTCGATAAATTTGCCAATCGGCTCAAGGGTATCACAAATTACCCTTTTAAACGCGGCAAGAGAGATATATTCCTTTAGCATATCGGAAAATTTGTCATATATTAAATCGTAATACTCATTCGAAAAGCACTCCGTTATGTGCTTAACTATATCTAATCTTCTTTTGTCTGCAACAATCGGGTTCTTTTTCTTATTTTCAAATATGCTTCCGCCGTCTTCAATAGTTGCGAGTGCTTCGCAAAGCAAATTGTATTCCTTGCTTTTTGAAGCAATTGTTGCAATAAGCTCCGCCTTTCTTTCCGCTATTAAATCCGCAAGCGGCCGACTGCTTGATTTGAGCATTTTAATTTTAGCAACAGGCAAGCCGAGCGAGCGCAAAACCAACACGTCCTTTATTTCCTTTATCTGCATGTCGTTATATTGCCTACGACTCTTATTTGGTGATTTCGTGCTTTTTATAATTCCCTTTTCCTCGTAAAAGCGCAGCGTGCGCGAGGTACAGCCAAGCGCCCTGCACACCTCGTTTATATCCGTGAGCTTTTCGTTTTCCATAGTCTCACCACCCTTTAGTTACATTATATCACTTGACGTAAGGTCAATGTCAATACCTTTTTTCAAAATATATTAAAACGGGGGTGACACATTAAGGCACAAGCATAAACCACAAAAGGACAAAAACTACCTATATACAGTATCGTTTGAAAAATAAAGTTGAAAAGCTCCGCTTTTCTTCGTTATTGTGGTTTATTATCGCCGATTTTTGCTCTACCGTACACAAGTACGCCGACGCTTAAAAATCGACGATTTCTGCTCTTAATCTGTCAACCCCCGAGTCCTTTTTTGGGCAGCTCATTAAGAATAAAAAGCAGAATTTCACGGTGAAATTCTGCTTTTTGTCATTATTTAGACGAAACCTATTGATTTTGCTGGATTCTTAATGAGCCAGCCCCGTTTGATTTGTTAATTTGATTTTTAGGCTCCTTTGTAAAGGAGGCATAAAATACTCCGTCCCCCTTATGCTGTTCTGCAAAGAATGGTATAGATAATTCTATTTCTTGTTTTCCTTAGACTGTCTGATTTTTTCAACAACTGTGTTGAGGACTAAGATAAAGGCAATTATAACGCCTGTTACGATAAAGATGCCGAGCATGCCCTTGCAAAGGATCATTGCACTCTCGCCGAGGGCGCCGAAGTCGAGCTTGAACTTCATTTTTCCGTCCTTTTGCACTTGTCTTCCGCAGCTTGTGCAGTAAACGCCGTCGATTTCGCCATCACCGCACTCAGGGCAAGCAACTTGGCTTGCACCGCAGTCGGGGCAATAAGCATCACCAAGACCTATTGTATCGCCGCACTCCTCGTTTGCACAAATTTTGTACATATGGAGTGGGTTCTTATCGCAATAAACCGCGTTTGACTCAGCCGATGTATCGAGTAATTCGCCGCCGCAATTTTCCACGGGGCAATAAATTTTTTCCTTTTCGCCGTTTTTGCCGCACGCGCTAAGTGCAAAAGCCGAAAGAACAATGAGCGCTAAAACTACAATAGATAAAATTCTCTTTTTCATTTCACGCCACCTCCTTAGAGTACCGCTTGCACGAATGCAAGGAGCAAGCCGCCTGCGATAACGGACGCAACCTGACCCGACACGTTAACGCCTATCGAGTGCATAAGCAGGAAGTTTTGGTTGTCCGCCTCAAGTCCGAGCTTGTGAACAACACGCGCCGACATTGGGAACACGGAAATACCTGCCGCGCCTATCATTGGGTTGATCTTCTTCTTTGTAAAGAGGTTCATAAACTTAGCGAGCATAATGCCGGCGAAGGTATCAAACGTAAATGCAACTAAGCCAAGTGCGATAATTACAATTGTTTCCCATTTCAAGAACTCGTTTGCGGTCATTCTTGAAGCAATTGTGATGCCAAGGAAGATTGTAATGAGGTTTGCAAGCACCTTTTGTGCCGTTTCGGAAAGTGAGTTGAGAACTCCGCATTCGCGAATCAAGTTACCGAACATTAAAAATCCTATAAGAGCAACCGCATCGGGCGCTACAAGACCGACAATTACCGTAACTACGATAGGGAAAAGAATCTTTGTGAGCTTTGAAACCTTTCTGCCCTTGTAGTCCATACGGATCATTCTTTCCTTCTTGGTTGTGCAAAGCTTGATAATCGGCGGTTGGACAACGGGGACGAGCGCCATATACGAGTACGCCGCCACCATAATTGCCGCGGTGTAGTTGGAGTTGAGCATATTTGCAACGAAGATTGAGGTTGGGCCGTCTGCCGCACCGATAATTGCAATTGATGCCGCATCCTTAATATCAAAGCCGATAAGGGAAGCTGCGCAGAGTGTAAAGAAAATACCGAACTGTGCCGCCGCGCCAAAGAGCATAAGCTTCGGATTGGTCAAAAGCGGCTCAAAGTCTATCATTGCACCTATACCGATAAACAGAATAAGCGGGAACAGCTCGTGCGAGTTGATACCTATTTCAAAGAGGTGGTCAATAACCTCACGCGCACCCGAGTTCGGCAGGTTCACCAAAATCGCGCCAAAGCCCATTGGCAAAAGGAGCGTCGGCTCCATTTCTTTTTTGATTGCAAGGAAAATAAGCACGCCGCCTATTATCCACATTACGGGCATTTTCCATCCGCCGTCACGAAACAGCTCGGCGATGTTTTCCCATAAAACACTTAAATCGAAATTCATTTTGTCTCCTTTATTTTTTACAGCTCGGACGCGATACGTGCCTCGCTAAATTTAACTTATTTTCTACCGCACGCGCAAAATAGCGCGACACGTGTACGTTTTTCAGCGTTTAACAAGTGCTTTTGTCGCATTTTCAAGCGCGCAAAAGAGCTTGTCCGCCTCCTCTTTTGTGTTCTCCCACGAGAGTGAAATTCTAACCGACGAGTCCGCCTCGTCCTCGCTCAGCCCGAAGCCAAGGAGCGCGGCGCTTGCTTTTTTCGGCGCGTTTGAAGCACACGCAGAGCCGCTCGATACGTAAATTCCCTCACGCGAGAGGTAGTGAAGCAAGGTTTCGCTCCTTATTCCGAAAACGGTGAGGTTGACAATATGAGGCGCACGGTTTTTTGGCAAATTTGCGCGCACACCGTCAATTTTCGTCGCTCCCTCTACTATGTAATCGCGAAGGGCGGCGATTTTCTCCGCCTCGCATTTATTTTCCATATGCTCGGATACCGCCTTGGCAAACGCACACACGGAATATAAATTCTCCGTGCCCGAGCGCAGTCCCGACTCCTGTCCGCCGCCGAGGAAAAGCGGTGAGAGCTTCTTTGCTTTGATTATATCCGCGCCAACGAAAAGCGCGCCAACGCCCTTAGGGCCGTTTACCTTATGGCCGCTCACCGAAATCAAATCAGCGCCGAGTGATTTCTTTGTAAATTTAACCTTTTGATAGGATTGAACGCAGTCCGCGTGCAAAACCGCATCGGGCGACTGCTCTCTCACCGCCTCGAAGGCACGGGGCAGGTCATAAAGCGCACCCGTTTCGTTATTTACGTGCATAAACGTGGCAAGAATACAGCCACGCGCGTTCTTCTTTATAAATTCAAGGTCAAGCTCTCCGCCCGTTGTAGGCACGCGCACAATATTATAGCCCATTCTTTCAAGAAATGCAAGCGGTTCCTCAACTGAGGAATGCTCACCAACGGTAGTAAGGATTTTTTCGTTTCCCTGTCTTTTCTTTGCAAATACCGAGCCAAAAATCGCAATATTGTTTGACTCCGTGCCGCCCGAGGTAAATATAACCTCAGCGCGCGTATAGCGAAGGAGCCCTACGCTTTTTGCAAGTGTATCTCTTGCCAAAGAAAGCTTCTTTTCCGCATCAAGACCCAACGCGTGCAGGGAAGATGGATTTCCAAAATGACACCCCGCCATTTCGTTCAAAGCATCAAGCGCGCCCTTGCTCATTTTGGTCGTTGCGCTGTTATCAAAATAAATAACTGACATATTACTTTTCCGGCTTGAAGTTGGATACCACGTCCTCAATTGCACCCGCGTACTTTGAATCCTCAAACTCTGCCTTATCAAAGCTCTCGCTTGGCTTTAAGTTGCCGTCTGCATCCTTTGTGAGGTTGCTTTGCGGGAAATTAAACGTGATAACGTAATAAATTTGGTTGTGGATAATAACGGTCATATTGTATTTATAGTAAATATCGCCGTATTTTGCGCCGAAGGTGTGCTCCTTTGCGCCTGTGTAATAGCCCGATTCCTTTGTTTCAATATGTGTAAACTCGGAAAACGTGCCCTTCATATCCTCCTCGTATTTCTTATAAAACGCGGCCTGTGCCTCGTCATCCTTGCCCCAAAGCTCCTTATCAACCGACCAAAACATTGCGTTTACGGTAACGGGCTCAAGCTCGGTCGTGCCGAGAATATTGCTCTTTGACTGTGCAAGAGTAACGTCGGAGTTTGTTTCCACCACGTACCAGTCCTCCGGCACGAACATTGTGTAAAATTCGGTATTCGATGCCTTCTTCATTCCCTTCGGCACGTCCGTATCCTTGCCGCATGCGGTAAGCGGAAGCACCAAAAGTATAGCTGCAAGTACAAGTAAAATAATTCTTTTTTTCATCTTTTTTCAGCTCGCTTATAGCTTTTCAGCCAAAGCAACCGTGAGCTTTACTGCCTCCTTTACATCGAACATATCAATCATTTCACAGCTTGTGTGAATATGTGCTGTCGGAATTGAAATTACGCTGACCTTTGCTCCCCTGCCCGCAATTTGCATAGGGGATGCGTCTGTGCCGCCCGCAGGTAAAATCTCATCTTGATACTTGATTTTTCCGTCCATTGCAATCTCGCGCATTTTCTTAACAAGCTCAGGTGAGGAAATCACGCTTGAGTCCTTGATTTTGATAGCACAGCCGCGTCCGAGCTTAACGTCCATTTCACCGGGGCCGCCCTTTTCGCCAACCATAGTTACGTCAATTGCAATTCCGTAATCGGGGGCTATTGCAAATGCGGCGGGCTTTGCACCTCTGCCGCCAACCTCCTCCTGCACGGAGAAAACAAAGTATAAATCGTTTTCACTCTTTACCTTCTTTATTGCATCAATCATAATAGCGCAGCCAACTCTGTCGTCAAACGGTCTGCCAATATATCTTTGATTTTGAAGCTTTTCAAGTTTCGGCTCGCAAACGAAGAAATCGCCGATTTTTACAATCTTTTCTGCTTGCTTTTTGTTCTTTGCGCCAATATCAATATACATATCCTCGCATTTTGGCTTGTCCTTTGAGGAATTAGGCACTAAAACACCGCGCACGCCGCTTTCGGAAACGACGCACTGATGGGACGCGCTAAGGGTGTTTATGCCGCCAACGGGGCTAACCTTAATATCTCCGTCGCCCGTGATATACGTTGCAAAGAAGCCTATCTCGTCCATATGCGCGCAGAACATAATTTTCTTGCCGTTACCTATTTTGCGTGCAATTAAATTGCCCATAGCGTCGGTCGAAATTTCGTCGCAATAGTCTTTAATTTCGTTATATATAACCTCTCTTACCCTGTCCTCTCTGCCCGAAACAGATGGGGTGTACATAAGCTTTTTAAGTAAATCTCTCATTTTTTACTCCTTTGTCGGTGGGTTTTCGTTAAGCACCTTTTTCACTACCTCATAGGCTGCAAAAAAGTCAGTTTCGTGAATGACGTCACTTTGTGAGTGAATATAGCGTGATGCGCAGGAAAGCGTTGATACTCGCGCGCCGCACGCATTTTTTTGAATATTTGCGGAGTCGTTACCGCCCGAAATATATAGGTTAACCTGATTTTTTATCTCGTTTTCGTCCGCTATTCTCTTTATGTGGGAAATTAACGTGCGGTCGTAGATTGTACCGCGGTCGGCATATGAAATTATCACGCCGTCGCCAAGGACGGATACCTTTTTTGAGCCCTCAACGCCGTAAATGTCGGCAACCGCCTTGGACTCTATTACAATAGCGTAATCGGGATTTATCCTTGCGCTCGCCGAGAACGCACCCGAATAGCCTATTTCCTCTCTTGTGGTAAACGCAAAATAGGTATCGTACTTTAGGTCAATTGCGCCGTTTTTTATATCCTTTATAAGCTGACACATTATTGCACAGCCAAGGCGGTCATCAAGCGCCTTGCATTTTATATAGCCGTTTCCGTATTCCTCGTAACCCGAGTCGAAGGTGAAATAATCACCGATAAAGGTAAGCTCCTCTGCTTCTTCCCTTGTGTCAGCGCCGATGTCTATCGTCATATTTTTAATTTTCGGGCCTGCCTCGCGCTCCTCTTTTGTTAAGAGGTGTATCGGCTTTGCACTAATCGCGCCGCGCACGCCGCTTTCGGAGATAACGCGCTTAGCTCCCAAAGAGATAGGGTCAATGCCGCCGACCGTGCCGAATTTCAAACTGCCGTTTTCCCCTATGCCCGTTACCATAAAGCCGACCTCGTCCATATGCGCGCATATCATCATCTTAGGTCCATCACCGCCCATATGCACAATGAGGTTGCCAAGAGCGTCAACGGTTGCCGAGTCTTTATCTATATAATCCTTAATTTCTTCGTATACAAGCTCTCTTACCGCGTCCTCACAGCCGCTCGGGCCGAAGGCGAGGGAAAGATTTTTCAAAAGCTCCTTCATTTTTTCGCTCCTTTTAGTCAATTATATCCTTGCACGTAGCGATAGACGAAACAATATCGGCAAGTGACTTGATATCTTTTAAATTTACAATCTCGCTCGGTGTGTGCATTGCTTTAAGCGGTATGCTCATTAAAACCGTCGGAAATCCGAGGGTGCTTATTGAAAGTGCATCCGCGTTTGTCGAGGTCGCTCTCGGCTCGCAAACCACCTGGTAAGGAATTTTTTCGCTCGTTAGATGCTTCATAATGCTTTTTACGGTTTTGCGCGTGCAAACAGATGAAATGTCAATTGATGCACCCTTTTTGCACTCAATAGCTTCAAAGTCCTCGTCCTTGCCCGTTTTTGCAAAGTTCACGTCCGTTACAATTGCAAGATCGGGGGCGATATCGTATGCGGCGCGAGATGGGCCGCACTTGCCCGTTTCCTCCTGTGCCGAGGCGGTAATATAGAGGTCAAACTCCATTTTTTCGGGGTCAAGCGCTTGTGCGGCATAAAGAAGCGCACAAAGGCACGATTTGTCGTCAAGCCCTGCACTTATTACGTAGTCGCCGTTTATATATTCAACCTTATTTCTAAAGGTCGCAACGGAGCCGACGGGAATTTTCTTCTCCGCCTCCTCCTTTGTAAGTCCCGTGTCGATATAAAGCTCCTTCAATTTCGGTGCGGAGCTGTCGCCTGTCTTTAAGTGCGGCGGAGTTGAGGTAATTATGCCGTAAATTTCCTCGTTTCCGTAAACCGTCACCTCACCCGATGGGAGAACAGACGTGTCAAGACCGCCAAGGGAGCAAACGCCAAGGAAGCCGCCCTCATATACTCGCGTTACCATAAGACCAACCGTGTCAAAATGCGCGTCAACAAGGAGCTTTTTTGCGTTTTCCTTTTTTGATTTTTTAAGCAGCACCACCGTACCGAGATTGTCGGTATAGATTTTGTCGAAGGTGTCACCTACAAGATTTTCGAGCGCATCCGCACCCAAGCATTCGTAGCCCGAGGGCGAGGTCGCGCTTATCAAGATGTTTAGTATTTCCTTTATTTTTTCCATTTCTGCCTCGTTTCTTAATCATTCAAATCAAGGCGCGATACCGCATCCTTAAATTTTTCTGCCCGATCCTTATAATTTTCAAACATATCAAAGCTTGTTGAGGCAGGCGTTAAAATGACGTAGCCGTCAGGGCGCGCCTGTGTGTACGCTATTTTCGTTGCCTCATATATATCATTTGATGTAATTACTTTTGTAAAAGCACTTATTTCCCTTGCAATTTTTTCGCGGTTTTCGCCAAGTAAGACCGCCGCGTGTAGCTGCTTCGCCGCTTCCCTAAGGGGTGAGTAATCAAGGTTCTTTTCCCCTCCGCCCATTATTGCCACAACGCGCTTGCCAAGATAGCTACCAAGCGTGGTTACCGTGCGCGCAGGAGAGGTGTCAGCCGAGGAATTTATAAATTTCACCCCACCGAGTGTCGTAATTTCCTCGTTTCTATGCTCAACGCCCGAAAAGCACGACACCGCCAAAATAATGCTTTCAAGCGGAATTTTACCGTATAGCGCGCCGACAGCACCAAGGACGTTATATACGTTGTGTGCGCCGCGCATTTTTATAATTTCCGCGGGGGAAAGGCGCTTTTCGTTATAGTAAATAAAGCCGTTTTTTATATAAACGTAATTTTTCCTTGCGCTAAGCTGCCCCGATAAATCATTTTGTGAAAAATACGTAATTTCGGGGTGGGTAAACATGTCGCGGTAGCGCATATCATAGTTGACAACCGCGCGCTTGGCTTTTTTCAGAATGTTTCGCTTAGCCGTTATGTAGTCATACATATCCGCGTGGTAATCAAGGTGATTTTCGCTGATAGAGGTTACAACCGCACAGTCAAGCGGAATTTCGGCGCGGTGTAGCTGAAAGGACGAAAGCTCACAAGCGACAAAGTCGCCGCGCTTCACCCTCGGAAAAACGCTTGCAAGCGGAACTCCTATATTACCGCACACGTGCGCGCACTTGCCTGTGCACCTTAAGATTTCACCTATCAAGGTTGTGGTTGTGGTCTTGCCGTCAGAGCCCGTGATGCCGATTTTATACGCATTTTCATTGCCAAGGAACAGCTCACAATCGGTATATACGCGCGCACAACCCGAAATTTTGTCGGGATGGACGGACGGGGAGCGAAACGCAATTTCCTCACATAAATTTAAGTAGCCGTCGCCAAAAATACCGCGCACACCCTCGGGCAAAGCTACCGCCTCGGGACACCGTACGGTTGGATAAATACCGTTTTCGGTAAGATACTCAAGCAGGGCGCGGTTAGACACGCCGTAGCCGATGAGGGCTACGCTTTTTCCGTAAAGAGAGTCAATATTCATCTCTACCACCTTATAATTATACATTAATCTTTGCGCGTTTTCAAGATTAAATTATATATTTAATATAATATTAAGAATTTGCGCAGTCGAGTAGCCGCTATACTGCCAAAGCATTGGGAACAGACTGTCGTGGGTGAAGCCGGGCATGGTGTTCACCTCGTTAAAGACAAGCGCCCCATCGCTCGTGACAAAGAAATCAAAGCGGCAAAGCCCGCGAATTCCGAGTGCTGAATATAGCTTTTTCAGACACTCCTCCAGCTCTTTTTTGGTTTTCTCGCCTATTTCGGCAGGGATAATATACTTCGTTTTTCCGTTTTTGTATTTCTCATCATAGGAATAAAACTCGCCGCCGTGGCAAAGCTGACCCGCAACGGAAGAAACCGCCTCGCCCTCAATTTCAAGCACACCAACCTCCGTTTCCACGCCATCTATTTTTTCCTCGACTAAAATCTTACTTGAGACCGCGAAGGCGTTTTTTATCGCGATGTCAAGCTCACCCTCGCTTTTCACCATGCTCACCCCCACGCTCGAGCCGCCAAATGCGGGCTTTACGAACACAGGGTAGCCAATTTCCCCTGCAAACTGGCGCGCCTTTTCGCCGTTTTCCTTGATGTTTTTATATAATACTATGTATTTTGCAACCGCCACACCCGCCTCGCTTGCTATCAGCTTTGTCAGGTGCTTATCCATTGATGTGTGTGAGCAAAACGCGTCACACCCTGCACACTTAATCCCAAGTGCTTCAAAAATCCCCTGTATTCTGCCATCCTCGCCGTATTCACCGTGCATCACGGGAAAAACAATATCGGGCTTGATTTTTTTGCGCCCTGCATATAGCATTTTTCTTGCAAAGTCAATAGAAATTCGTTTGCAATTTCCCTTTTCCCAGCTTCCGTCTGCAATTTCGCACTCACACCCCGAGAATAGATACCATTCGCCGCCTTTAGTTATCCCTATCTTTATTACCTTATATTTTTCGCGCTCAATTGCACAAAGCACATTGTAAGCCGAGCGCAAGGAAACCTCATATTCGTTGCTTTTTCCTCCGAAAATCAGACACAGGGTAGGCTTTTTCATAATAATCACCTCTTTTTCTCATTTATATGATATGCGCATAGCACAAAAGTTGCCAAAGAACGCGGCAATCGCCTTATCAAGTTTAACTGTGTTTCAGTTTTATATAATTGACAAACCACAATTATAATAGTATAATAAAAACATAGAATGTCGGATTATAAATCCGAAAACAGGAGAGATATATGAAAAGAATACCATTATTAGTTTTGTCGCTTATACTGTGTCTTTTAGGAGGGCTTTTGCTTGCTTCCTGTGGAGAGGAACCGCACACTCACACCGAGGAAATAATTCCAGCGACTGCACCGACGTGCACCAAATCAGGTCTTACCGAAGGCAAAAAGTGCTCTGAGTGTAATGAAATATTAACGGAACAGGAGTTTGTTGATGCGTTAGGTCACGATATGGAAATTATTTCCGAAGTCAAGCCAACCTGTACCGAAAACGGTTATACTATGGGAATTAAATGTGTCGTTTGCGAAGAAACTTTACTTGAACCGGGTGAGATAGGCGCACTTGGTCACAGCGAAGAGATTATTCCAGCAATATTACCAACTTGTACCAAAACAGGTCTCACAGAAGGCAAGAAATGCTCTGTTTGTGGAGGGATTTTAACGGCACAAGAGTCCGTTGCCGAACTCGGTCATACGGAAGAAAAAATTGAAGCAATTGCTCCAACCTGCACATCGTCAGGTCTCACAGAAGGCAAAAAATGCTTCATTTGTGACGAAATTTTGGAAAAGCAAGAAACCGTAAATGCGCTCGGACACGCCGAAGAAATAATCGTTGCAGTTGCACCAACGTGTACTACATCAGGTCTTTCCGAAGGCAAGAAATGTTCCGCCTGCGGTGAAATTTTAGTAGCGCAACAATTCATCGACGCGCTCGGACATACCTTGTCTGCACTCCCCGAAAAGCTTCCAACTTGCACAGAAGGCGGTTTTTCTTACGGAATCAGCTGCACTGTTTGCGAAGAAACTTTACTTGAACCGGGTGAGATAGACGCACTTGGTCACAGCGAAGAGATTATTCCAGCAATAGCGCCAACCTGTACCGAATCAGGTCTTTCAGAAGGCAAGAAATGCTCTATTTGTGGAGAGATTTTATCGGCACAAGAAACTTTAGCTGCTCTTGGGCACACCGAAGAAACGATTTCTGCGGTTGCTCCAACCTGTACCGAATCAGGACTCACAGCAGGCAAAAAATGCTCTGTTTGTGGCGATATTTTGGCAAAGCAAGAAACAGTCGACGCTCTCGGTCATACCGAACAGAAAATCGAAGCAATTGTACCCACTTGCACTACATCTGGTCTTTCCGAAGGCAAGAAATGCTCCGCCTGCGGTGAGATTTTAGTAGCACAACAATTCATTGACGCACTCGGACATACCTTGTCAGCACTCCCCGAAAAGCTTCCAACTTGCACAGAAGGCGGTTTTTCTTACGGAATCAGCTGCACTGTTTGCGAAGAAACTTTACTTGAACCGGGTGAGATAGACGCACTTGGTCACAGCGAAGAAATTATCCCTGCAATAGCCCCAACCTGTACCGAAACAGGTCTTTCAGAAGGCAAGAAATGCTCTATTTGTGGAGAGATTTTATCGGCACAAGAAACTGTAGTTGCTCTTGGGCACACCGAAGAAACGATTTCTGCGGTTGCTCCAACCTGTACCGAATCAGGACTCACAGCAGGCAAAAAATGCTCTGTTTGTGGCGATATTTTGGCAAAGCAAGAAACTGTAAATGCGCTTGGACACACCGAAGAAACAATAGTTGCTGTTGCACCAACGTGTACTGCATCGGGTCTTGCTGAAGGCAAAAAATGTTTCACTTGCGGTGAAATTTTAGTAGCGCAACAATTCATTGACGCACTCGGACACAATATGGAAATAATTCCCGAAATTAAGCCAACTTGTACCGAAAATGGTTGCACTATGGGAATTAAATGTACCGTTTGCGAAGAAATTTTGCTCGAACCGTGCGAAGTGTTAGCTTGCCACACAGAAGAGATTCTAGCATCTGTTGCACCAACGTGCACCAAAGCCGGTCTTGCCGAAGGCAAAAGATGTATCGTCTGCGGTGAATTCTTAGTTGAACAAAAGGTTATTTCCGCACTTGGACATCAATATAACGAAGAAAAAGAGTGTATAAATTGTGGCTACTTATACATAAGTGAAGGTTTAGAATACGCATTAAATAGCGATGCTGCAACCTTAGCAGTAAAAGGTATCGGTAGCTGTAATGATAATGACTTAATAATACCTTCTTCTGTCAACGGTTTTCCTGTAACGATTATATCAGCGGAAGCATTTTCCGGCAACGATTCGCTTATAAATGTAAAAATTCCTAACAGCATAACAACTATAGAAACAAACGCATTTAAAGATTGCACTGCTTTATCAAATGTAACAATAGGGGATAACGTAACAGCTATTGGACCTTCTGCATTCGAAAAATGCAGAAGGTTAAAAAGCATAGTATTCCCCACAAGCATAACAACTATTGACAATTCTGCATTTTATTATTGCGAAAGTTTGACAAATGTTACAATTCCAGACAGTGTTACTAATATCGGCTCAAATGCATTTTCATACTGTGCTTCTCTGACAAATATAACGATTGGAAATAATATATCCAGCATCGGGTCCCAAGCATTCTATAATTCTCCAATCAAGGAAGCATCTGTTCCAGTAAATGCAATTGGACATTTTTCATCATATCATCTAAGCATTCTTAATATAAGTGCTAATACAAAAAATAAAGACTATATCCTTGATTCACGTTTGCAAAATTACAATAAATTAACTACTGTAACTGTTGGAAACGGAATAACAACTATTTATGAATGGGCTTTTGAAAATTGCTCTTCGTTAACAAACGTAATTATCGGCGATAGCGTGAAAGAAATAAGGGGATATTCATTTAGAAACTGTAGTTCTTTAACAAGCATAACTCTTGGCAAAAATGTAACGACTATTGGAGATTTTGCATTTAGTGGATGTTTCTCGCTTGAAAAAATAATAATTCCTAGTAGTGTTACAAAAATAAACACCAGCGCATTCTCAAAATGTTCGTCACTTACAATTTACTGTGAAGCAGAGGAACAACCAAGCAACTGGTCAGACCAGTGGAACTATTCAAACTGCCCCGTTGTATGGGGACACACACATACATACGAAAACGGCGAGTGCGTTTGTGGAAGGACTGAAAATTAAAATATAAAAACAGGGTGCGATTTTCGCACCCTGTTTTGTTTGATTTTAGAAGCCAATTTCCTTTAACACAAACGCAAGGTTTGAAGCGTAAAGCTCTGAGCCGTATGCGTTTGGGTGGATTTTATCAGCGTAGCATTCGTGGACGTGGGGAACGAGGTCGAAGCCGTCGATAACCGTTATGTTATCATACTTGAGTGCCTCGTTTACCGCGGTTTCAATGCACCAATTAAACCTCTGCCAGTCAACGTCATTGTCGCGCCAAAGCGGCGAGATATAAACTATCTCCTTGTCGCCCCAAAGCTCGTTCAGCTTTTTAAAGAAGCTAACCGTTTCCTTTTCGTAATCGTAAACGTCTATTGCATCGTAGTAGTTTGTGCCGAGCGCGACGATAATTTTGTCGGGCTCGTACTCGCCCTTATAGAGTGCGCAATCCTTAAACGGCAAGCCGCCGATTCCCTGCGCGACTAAATTGTAGCCCGTTTTTCTTTGAAGCGCGTTTGCGTACGTTGCGCCCGACATAAATGTGCCGTAGCCCTGCGTAATAGAGTCGCCGACGATAAGAACCTTTTCACCCTTGTCCTTAACCGTCTTATATGCGCCGTTAATATTAAAGTTTTTAATGCCTATATGGCAGTCTGTCGGCAAATAAATCTGAACGAGCTTCCAGCCCTCGCCCATTTGATAGCAAATTCTGTTTAGCTTTGGCTTTTCGATTTTGGTAACCGCGTGCAAAACCCCGTCAACGTAAAGGTCAAAGGTGCAATCGGGCGAGGAGAACTCCTGCGCGTAAACGTCAAAATAAAGCTCGGTTGCGTCGGTTTTCAGTTCAATTCTTGTGCCTGAGGAAAACTGTGAGCGCCAATGCCAGCCCCAGTCCGCCGCCTCAAACATTTTTATTTGCTCCTCCTCGTATTTAAGCGGGCAAATATACGCGCCCTCGTCTCTTATGAAAAGAGCGCCCTTTATAAATTTTTTAAGAGTTTGTCTTGATGCTTTCATTTTTCACCTCAAAATATCTTCAATACTTCGTCAAGCGGTTTTCTCTCGGGCATTCTCGGCTTTTTGTCCGTCTTGCCTATTGCTATGGCCACCACGATATCCTCGCCGCTCGGTACACCGAGGTATGAGCGAAGCGCACCCTCGTCAAAAAGCCCCATAATAAGCGTAGAATAGCCGAGGGAGTGTGCGTAAAGCGCGATATTTTCAACAGCCAAGCCATTGTCAAAGCACTCGTAGCCGTTGCCGAGATGGCTGAAATATTCCCCGTCGGAGTTGCAGCCGCTTTGTCCCTTTGAAACGGTTGTTACAATGTAAGCACCCACGCCCTGTGTCCTCTCCGCGTTAAAATCGGGCAGGCAAGCGTTCACCCTTTCAATCGCCTCGGGCGAAAGCGCAACGTAATATCTTGCGGTTTGCGAGTTCTTCCACGACGGCGCGCATTGCCCTGCTTTGATTATTTCTTCAATATCCTCACGCGAAATCGGCGCACCGTTAAATTTTCTTATGCTTCTGCGCCCCTCAATACATTCCTTAATTTCCATAAATTCCTCCAAAACGGTATTATATGTTAATTTTACCACTATTTTAGACTTATTTCAATAACATCTCAAAAAAGTTCAATTTTTCCCAAAAGCAGATCTATCAAATTGCAGTGATATATTCCGTTATCATCATAAAAGCTATGAGGAATATCCATACGAACGATGATTTTTTTGAAAAAATCCTTCGTAAGCTTCAGCGATTCAAGCTCCGACGATGATTTTTGTTCGGTATCCATTCTAAACGACGATTGAATATATAGCTTATGATCCCCATCGTTTACAACGAAATCAATTTCTTTTTGCGTATTGTTGCCGTTTGAACGGTCATAAACCACGCCTATGTCCACTGAATATCCGCGGCGCACCAGCTCGTTGTATACAATATTTTCCATAATGTGTCCCACGTCAAACTGTCTGTAATTCAAGCGTGCGTTGCGTAACCCTATATCCGTATAGTAATATTTGTTGGGATAATTAAAATACGTCTTGCCCTTAATGTCAAACCTTCTTGCCATATGCACTAAAAAGGAATCAATAATATAAGTCACGTAGTTAGATACCAATGCGGGATTTACCCTTTCGCCTCGCATACCGGCAATAGCGTTTGATATATTTGTAGGATTTGTCAAGGAGCTGATTTGTGAAGAAAGAAAATCGAGAATGTCGTTTAATATATCCTCACGCTCAATACCGTGTCGCTCTACAATGTCCTTGATATACATCTCCTTATAGAGAGAAGTCAAATACGATTTTACGTCCCTGTCGTCATCCATCAGCAAAACGCGAGGCAAGCCGCCGTATAGCATATACCTGTCAAGAGCCGCGCGTTCATCGCCGCCAATGTAAGCGTAGTACTCACTAAACGACAAGGGATACACGTGTATTTGCGTAGCTCTGCCTCTAAACTCGGTAGCTATATCGTGTGACAGCGCGTGAGAATTGCTGCCTGTTACGTAAACATCAAGGTTTTTATACGATTTGAGCTCATTGAGCATATCGTATATTGTTATCTCAATGCCTCCGTTTTCTTCGTCAATGATTTTCTTTGTAAATTGAACCTCATCGATAAACAAATAATACTGCTTATCCTTGTTGGGAAGCACTATGCCCTCGACATATTCACAAAGAGCTATGGGATTTCTGTATTTATAGTATCTGCGCTGATCAAGCTCCAGCTTGATGATTAAATTTTCATCAACGCCCTTGGTTTTCGTTAAATAATCAAAAAACAACTCAAAAAGCAACGTTGATTTGCCGCATCTGCGGATTCCTGTAATAACCTTCACCTCACCGTTCCACATATTGTGAATGATGCGATCCAAGTAAAAATCTCTTTTTATCATAACGTTTTACCTCCAACTTGTGTCGAAATTGATGTAAGTTGTAGGTATAGTATATCACGGTTTCGAGAAAATATCAAGGCTTTTGCAAAAATCTTATCTAAAACTTACGACGGTTTTGACACAAGTTCGAGGTAAACCCGATGCTTTAATCATATTTTAACGTATTTTTCGATGAGCGAAGTCAAACGCAAGCAACCACTCAATACCTTTCGGTAAAGAGTGGTTGCGGTTTTTGTATATTTTGTTTTATGCGCGGAGTGTTATGCCGAGCTCTTTTTCCAAGGTTTTGAGAATCTTCTTAACCGCGGTGTCTGCTTCCTCGTCGTTAAGAGTTCTGTCGGAGGCACGCAAGGAAACAGAGAACGAAACACTCTTTTTGCCCTCGCCTACCTGTGCGCCTCTATATACGTCGAAGAGCTTAACCGATTCAAGGAGCTTAACGCCCGACTTCTTGATTGTGCCCTCGATTGTGCCAACCTCAAGTCCCTCGTCGCATACGAACGAGAAGTCACGGGTGAGCGCTGGGAACTTAGGAAGCGGCTGATACTTTGCTTCAGCCTCGTGGCAGTCAAACATTGCTTCAAAATCAAGTGCGGCGATATAAACGCGCTTGTTAAATGAGTAATTTTGTGCGACAAGTGGATGAATTTCGCCCATTATACCAAGATATGTGCCGTCTTGCGCGTAGATTTTTGCGCATCTGCCGGGATGGAAGGTTGGGTCGCCGCTTTCAGCTACAAAGGATGCGTCCTTAATTCCCGTAGATGCAAAGAGTCCCTCAATTACACCCTTTAGGTCATAGAAATCAACTCCGCCGTACATACCGAGCGAAATTTCCTTCGGCTCGGACGGAAGCTGGCTCTTATCCTCATTTGGAATATAGATGGTTGCAACCTCGTAAAGGAGTGCCTCATCGTTCTTTAGGTTGCTGTTTTTGTTAAGCACCTCTAAGATTGACGGGAGTGAGGTTGTGCGCATTACGCTCGTGTCCTCGCCAAGCGGATTGGAAATAACAACGGAATTTCTTCTTGCGTCATTTGATGGCATATTGATTTTATCATAGTATTTCGGGCTGATAAATGAGAAGGTGTTAATCTCATACATACCCATTGCACAAAGTGAATCCTTCACCTTTACGTCAAATGCTTGGCGCGGTGTTCTTTCACCCTGTGTGAGTGATGCCACAACGTTAGTTGTTTCAATCTCGTTGTAGCCGTAAATTCTTGCAACCTCCTCGGCAACGTCCTGCATACCCTCAACGTCATCACGGTAGGACGGAACGTAAACCGTACCGTTTTCAACCTTGAAGGAGAGAGATTTGAGGATTCTTACCATTTCGTCCTCGGAAATATTTGTGCCGAGGAACGCGTTAATTCTATCCGCGTTAAGTGGAATTTCGCGTGTTTTCTTTGGATTTGGATAAACGTCGATAAGACTAGCGACAACCTCACCTGCGCCGAGCAATTCAACAAGCTCACAGGCGCGCTCGA
This sequence comes from Clostridia bacterium, assembly GCA_017625935.1. Lineage (GTDB taxonomy): Bacteria > Bacillota > Clostridia > Oscillospirales > CAG-272 > RGIG2000. The sequence goes on along the minus strand of JAGALA010000015.1, from coordinate 31,479 downwards.
TTGCGGGGATAACCGTTTCCTCGTCAAGTCCCTTTTCAAAGCGCGAGCTTGACTCGGTTCTCATACCGAGGGCGCGTGAGGTAACACGCACGCTTGGTCCGTCAAAGCTTGCACTTTCAAATACAACCGTTTTGGTTCCGTCGGTGATTTCGCTGTTCGCGCCGCCCATTACACCCGCCAAGGCAACCGCCTTTTTCTCGTCGGAAATAACGAGCATACCGCTCTTTAATGTATGGTCAATATCGTCAAGTGACTTAAAGGTTTCACCCTCGTTTGCTTCTCTTACGATAATATGTGAGCCGTCAAGGCACTTGTAGTCAAAGGCGTGCATTGGCTGACCGTATTCGAGCATAACGTAGTTCGTGATATCTACAATATTGTTGATTGGGCGCACGCCCGAGGCGCGAAGGCGCATTCTGAGCCACAAGGGGGAAGGCTCGATTTTGATATTCTTTACCACTCTTGCGGCATAACGCTTGCAAAGCGGTGAATTGATGTCAACCTTAATATAGTTTTCAACCTTGTCGCCGTCATCCACTCCCTTTACGCTTGGGGTAGGAATATTGAGTGCTTTTTCAAAGGAAGCCGCGCTTTCACGTGCAAGACCTATAACGCTTAAGCAGTCGGGGCGGTTCGGTGTGATTTCAAATTCAACCACGTCATCGGAAAGCATAAGCGCTTCCTTAATGTCCATACCGAGTGTGAAGCCAACAGACTCCTCAAGCTCGTTAAGAATAAAGATACCGTCCTCGATAGCGGTTGGCATATCGTGAGTGGTTAAGCCAAGCTCGGCAATTGAGCAAAGCATACCGTTTGAGGGAACACCGCGGAGCTTGCCCGCCTTAATTACAATATCACCGGGCAATTTTGCAGGTGCTTTCGCCACGGGAACTATCGCGCCCTCAAAAACGTTTTGCGCGCCTGTTACTATCTGAATTTCCTCGTCCTCTCCAACGTCAAGCATACAAATTTGAAGATGGTCGGAGTTTTCGTGCTTTGAAATTTTTGTGATTTTGCCGACAACGACGTTGTCAATATCGCTTGCCAACACCTCGAAGCCCTCAACCTTAGAGCCTGTGTCGGTCATTCTGTCGCAATAATCCTTGTTATTTACCTCTGTTACGTCAACGTAATCGGTAAGCCATTTTCTTGATAAATTCATAATCTTATAGCCTCCTAATTAAAACTGCTTCAAGAACTTAATGTTGTTCTCGTAAAGAAGACGCATATCGTCAATGCCGTATTGGCACATTGTGATTCTTTCAATACCCATACCGAATGCAAAGCCGCTATAAACCTCGGGGTCAATGCCGCAGGTTCTAAGTACGTTTGGATGCACCATACCCGCACCGAGAATTTCAATCCAGCCCTCGCCCTTGCAAAGACGGCAGCCCTTGCCGCCGCAAACAAAGCAGGAAACGTCAACCTCGGCACTTGGCTCTGTAAATGGGAAGTGGTGAGGACGGAAGCGGATTTTTGTCCTTTCACCGAACATTGTTTTTGCAAAGGTTTCAAGCATACCGCGAAGGTTGCCCATTGTAATGCCCTTGTCAACAACAAGTCCCTCAAGCTGATGGAAAAGCGGTGAGTGCGAGCCGTCAACCTCGTCAGAGCGGTAAACTCTGCCGGGGGAGATGATTCTTATCGGTGGCTGTGTCTTTTCCATTACTCTTGCCTGAACAGGTGAGGTTTGTGAACGGAGAAGAATGTTGTCCGTAATGTAGAAGGTATCCTGCGTATCTCTTGCAGGGTGGTTCTCGGGAATATTAAGTGCCTTGAAGTTGTAGTAGTCGTACTCTACCTCGGGTCCTTCAGCAATTGAGAAGCCCATGCCGATGAAGATATCCTCCATCTTTCTTTGCACCTGTGTAAGTGGGTGAAGCTTGCCAAGCTTTTGCTCCTTGCCGTACGCGGTTACGTCAATTTTTTCGGAAACGAGCGCGCGCTCAAGCTCCCTTGCCTTGTTTGATTCCGCCATCTCGGCGATTTTTTCCTCGATCTGGGCTCTGACCTCGTTTGCGAGCTGACCCATAATAGGTCTTTCCTCGGGCGAGAGCTGACCCATCATACGAAGAACTGAGGTAAGCTCGCCCTTTTTGCCAAGGTACTTAATTCTTACCTCCTCGATGTTGCAGTTTTCGTTTTCAAGAAGCTTAAATGCCTCGCTTCTTATTTGATTTAATTTTTCTTTCATATTTTTCTCCTCTCGGATTTTTCTACATTATTATATATAATTGCGCCACGCACGCAAATCAAGCTTTTGCTTGTATGAAATCAACGCACCGCGTTGCATAAAAAAAGCCCCTCGCTTTTTAGCAAGGGACGAACAAAAGTCCGCGGTACCACCCAAATTCCGCAAATGCGGCACTTTAAGGAAGCTATCACTTCCACGACCTATAACGGGATCTCCCGTATTTTCCTACTCAATTTTCAGAAAATCAGCTCCGAAGGGAAATGCAAACATCCTACCATTAGGCACCTCTCAGCCGTGTGCGCCCTCTCTGTGAATGGAGCTTGGAAATTGCCGGCTTCATCATAGCTTTTCCAAAAATATGCCAAGATTGCATACTTCATTCGGTATTGTATCATAAAAATTACGTAAAATCAAGATTCTTTTTGCGATTTTTCAATTATTTTTTTTACCATCTTCACACAGAATTCACATTCGTGTTGTAGAATAGTAGCGTAACATGGAAAGAATAATGATTTTAATAGGCAGGTTTTATGTCTAATTATATATTTAACGACAGCTTAAACGGTATCAAAAATCAAGACGGCGAAGCAGTTTCTCAAAAGAAAAGAACACTTCCCATCGTTCTTATAGTTTGTATATCGCTTGCAGCTACGTCAGTAATTGTTTCAACCTCAATTCTTGCTTTTATCGCAATTTCACGCAAAATGAACAACGATACGCCAAGAGTTACACACTCCACATCGTACGTTTCAAGCGGTGATCAGGCAGCGCTCAGCGAGGGCAAGAATTCAGTAAATATATTTGATTCACTCAAAAAATCCGTTGTATCGGTTAACACAAAAACAGGTTCATCGGGCAGCGGTGTTATCGCGGGCGAGTTTTCGGACTCAAACGACAGACACGGCTACTACATTGTAACAACAACAGCCGTTATCAGCAATCATCGCTCAGGTCTTCCTGCCTTGCTCGCTGACGTAACGTGCGAAAACGGAAATAAATATGAGGCAGTGCTTTGCGGCGCGGACAACGCCTCAGGCATCGCGGTTTTAAAAATTTACGAGGATGCAAAGGTGCTCCCCTGTGTAAAATGGGCAAGTCCTGAAGATACACAGCCAAGCGGATTTATTATAATCGGCGCAGCAGGCGGCGGAGTTTTCAACCTAAACGGTGAGCTTGTTGGTATAGGCGCTGACGGTGAGGTTGAAAAAATCAACTACATCCCCGGTCCTATCGCATTCGGCGCTTATTTGCGCTTAACCGAGCTTGAATATCAAAGAAAGCTAAACTAAATTTGACTACACCCTCTCTCCTTAATCACACCCAAGCCGAATCTTTTCGGCGCGGGAGCTTTGGTTGCACTCGTCAAAACGACGAGTGTAGCAAAAAAGCGCATTAAGGAGTTAATAAATATAGACCATATCTCTCTCCTTAAACATAGATGCTTAGCATCAGCTTTTGTTACACTCGCTTTGGTTTTGCGAGTGTAACGCAAAAAAGCTTTGGAGATTAAAGCCCGTGGCACGGGCGCACTAAAATAGACTCAATCTACTCTCCTTCAAAATATAAAACCAAAAACGCACTTCTCACTTGGGGTGCGTTTTTGGTTTCCTTGACACCTTTTTGGCACAAATAAATACTATATTGAAATTTGAATTTATATATGATAAAATATTATAGAGGTGATTATAATGTACAATATTTTAATTGTTGATGATGAGGATATGATAAGAAAGCTCATCCGTAAATATGCCGAATTTGAAGGGCACACCGTTACCGAGGCGTCTAACGGTATGGACGCCGTAATGAAATTCTCAAGGGATAAGTTTGATATCGTTATTATGGATATTATGATGCCCGAGCTTGACGGCTTCTCCGCTTCACGCAAGATTCGCGAAACGAGCAACGTGCCTATCATTATGCTTTCCGCACGCGGTGAGGAATACGACAAGATAAACGGCTTTGAAATCGGAATTGACGATTATGTTGTTAAGCCGTTTTCGCCAAAAGAGCTTATGCTCCGCGTTGACGCTATTATGAAGCGTGCGCGTGCAAGCGAAAAGAAGGAAGAAAACAAAAACGAGATAGTTTCCTTGGCAAACGGCGGCTTGGTTGCGGATTTTACCGCAAGAATTGTTTACATCGACGGTGAGCGCGCAAATATGTCGCCAAAGGAATACGAGCTTTTCTTCTATATGCTAAGAAACAAGAATATCGCCCTTTCACGTGACAAGCTGCTCTCTGACGTATGGGGCTACGACTTTTTCGGCGATGACCGAACCCTTGACACTCACATCAAGATTTTGAGAAAAAGCCTTGGCAAGTACAGTGATTTTATAGTTACAATCCGCGGTATGGGCTACCGCTTTGAGGAAAAATGAAAGCTAAATCCGTAAAAAGAAAGCATCTGTCGATTAATTTACATATTTTTATTTCGATGATTGCCTTTTCCCTTGTCTTAATTGCGTCGCTTTGGCTTTTCCAAGCAATGTTTTTAAGAATTGTGTTCAGAGCCGTTAAGGAAAACACCGTAACGAACATTTCAAACGATATTTCATCTAAAATCGACGACCCCAACCTTGGCAGCTACCTTGAGAGTGCCTCGGGGCAGTACGGCGACGATATTTCAATTGCCATTGTGCCGATTTCGGAGAATTTTAGTGAGGAATTTTTATACCTCTACGGCAATAACGTAATTTCGACGGTAAACGGCGAGGAAAACAAGGAAATGCTTACCGAGCTTATGCGCTTTGCATATCAAAGCGAGAACCGCGAATATATAACGGGAGGCGACTTCGAGTTTATTTACGTAAAGCTCGCAGGTGAATTTGAGGACGGCACTCCCTCGCATATGATTATAATAAACACAGATGCACAGCCGCCCGCACTCACAAAGTTTGCGTTTCAGCTGCTACTCCTTTTAATTTCCGTTTTTGCGCTTGTTATCTCGGTGGTGCTTTCCTTTATCATTTCAAGAAGGATTTCAAACCCGATTTCGCAAATTTACAAGAAGGCAAAGAGCTTATCTCTTTATGACTACGACGTGACCTTCGAGGAAAAGGGCCCTAAGGAGGTTTGCGAGCTTGCCGAGGCGCTAAACGCAGCCACAGGGGAATTAAAAAAGCTTAGCGCAACTCAAAAGGAGCTTATTGCAAACATCTCGCACGATTTAAGAACGCCCTTAACTATGATTTCGGGCTACAGCGAGGTTATGCGTGACTTTCCCGACGAGCGAACACCCGAGAATATGCAAATTATCATTGACGAAACGGCGCGCCTAAACTCACTTGTAAACGACCTTTTGACCGTTTCCAAGCTTCAGTCGGGCACGCAGTCAATAAATATGACCAAGATTTCACTTACCAAATCGGTTGTCGAAACGGTAAAGAGATATGAAAAGCTGCTTGAGCACAAGGGCTACACGGTTACCTTTGACTACGACTGCGAGGTCTTTATAAACGCGGACGAAACACGCCTTTTACAGGTTGTTTACAACCTTGTAAACAACGCGATAAACTACACGGGCGAGGACAAAACGGTAAGGATTTTGCAAGAGGTGACGGACGGTATTGTCCGAATCTCGGTTATCGACTCGGGCGAGGGCATAAGCGAGGAAAACTTGCCGCTCATCTGGGACCGCTACTACAAAATTGACAAGGTGCACAAGCGTGCAATTCACGGCACGGGCCTCGGTCTTTCAATTGTAAAAAACATCCTGCTTATTCACGAATCGCGCTTCGGCGTTTCAAGCGAAATAGGCGTTGGCAGCATCTTCTGGTTTGAATTCAAGGTGGAAGAAATGCGCGAAAAGGATAATTGATTAACACATATAAAAAGCCATCGGTTTGCCGATGGCTTTTTTACAAAAGAACCGATTGACGCAAACGCGTCAATCGGTTCTTTGCTAATAAAATGTTAATTTATTAAATTAAAGCTCATCGTCAGGTAATTCGCCCATTCCACCGCCTGTGTACTGAATGAAGTTGACATTGAGTAAATATGCACCCGCAGGACCGTTTGTAGTGATAACAACCGTATATGTTACACCCTTTTCAACAACAATCTTGCCGGATACTTTCACGAGATTGTCGCCATATCTAACATAAACATCAACGTCGCCATCAAAGGTAAATTCGCCCTTCGCGCTTGGTGTTATTGTGAATTCCTTACCGCCGTTAGCTATGTCCACAGGGGTAAGCTTGATTGTATTTGAACCGATTACAAGCACGTTACTTTGCGGTTTTACCTCAACTGTCGCATCAGCAAATTCAACACCGTTAAGACCTTCTGCTTTTATAAGCCATTTGTCATTTTCTCTGTATATTGCAACACTTGCATCATCAAAGAAGTATTCGTTGCATATTTCCAAGTAGCTATATGGCTCGCTATACTTTCCGCTTGCGGGGTTGTATATTTGAAGCATACCGTTGCCGTCGCCGCCGTCAGCTGAAGGAACGATGATAAGCTTATATTCATTTCCGAGGGCGGTAACTGTGTAGATGCCGCCGAGCTTGTTTTCGTCCTTGTAGCCGTTATACGGAATTTCTTGCACGGTTGGCTCAACGTATGAGGTTGGACCTGAGAACTGATAGGGCTTACTCAAGCTTGCGTTTTGGAAGGACCAGCTGCCGATTACGTCCTTTGTGATGAACACGCCCGCATCCTCGCTAAAGACGTAGTCACCGTCTACGATTGTGTAGGAGAAGCTGCCGGATCTGTTGATGTTGATAGGATCCTTAACTGTAAGAACACCGCTTGTAGCGCCCGATGCACTTGGAGTGAACGTCAATTCAAACTGAGAAAGTGCCACGAAGGTATATGTGCCGCCAAGGCCGTTTGCGTCAGTCAATACTGTTTCCTTTTCAATGTGGAAGTACATTGTAACCTCGCCGACTTTAGCCGCCATAGGAATAAACGTTACCTCCTGACGCTCCTTCAAGTCAAGTGAGAACTCAAAGCCGCTTACATTATTGAGATAGTGAACCTTTTCGGATGAATTTACCTTCAAGCCGTAGCCCGCAGGAACGTTAAATACGTACTTGCCTGCCTCGCCCGCAACGAAGATAAACGCATTGCTCTCGTGATATTGATATGTTTCCACAACGTTCATTGTGAACGGATTTTCGGTTGGGTCTTTTATGATAATCTCTTCGGTTGCAAAGAACTCGTATTCCTCGATATAATCAGGCATTTCGGGGTAAGGAGTTCTTACAAGAGTAAGAACGTATCTGTCGCTGATTTTAAGTGCGAACTGTGAAACGTCGTCACCCTCTGTGCCCGAAAGAACGATTCCGCCGTTTTCATATGCGTATGAAACGGTCGCCTCCCATACCTCATCAGGCATGCCGAGCATTGGGTTGCCGGGGATTGTGATCTTAAGAACAGCTGTACCGCTTGATGCGCCTGCCTCGACAGGTGTGAACTTAATGCTACCTATCATTGACATATCGTTTTCTGAAAGCTCATAGTAGCCGTTTAAGATATCAGCTGCTGTCGGAATTTCAAGAACTGTAAGTGGGAGTGTTGCGGTTATGCTTTCGTCAAGCGCGGAAACGAATGTAAGCTCGTATTCACCCGCCTCGGAAGCAACGGCAATCCAGTTTTCACCGTCCTTAGTGAAGGTAATCTTTGAAGCGTCACCCTTTGATACGGTAGGCATATTTACAAACGGGCTTTCAGCTGCGGAGTTTGCCAAAACGCCGACAACAAATTCAAGACCGCTATAAATTGAGTATTCCTTCACTCTTACCTTTTCGTCGTCAACCACAACGGCAGGTCTGAGCGTTGTAGGTGCCTTATATTCTGCAACAACTGTAAATGAAATTGAGGTAAGCTCGTTAGAAACCGTAACCTCGTACGTGCCGCCCTTTGTTGCGTACATAAAGATTGGGTAGTTTGTCCAGCCCGCCTCAAGTCCGTTTGATTCAACGGTGTAGCGGTTGAACTCTGCATAGTGTGCTTGGTTAGTACCGAGCATAAGGCGCAAGCCGTTTGCGTATTCAGGCGCAATAATTACTGTGCAGCCCTCGGTAATTTGCTCGCTTGTAGGAGCGTACGTGCCGTCAAATTTTTTCTCCGCAATAAAGAGAATAAGCTCGCTAAACAAGTATTTGCTTGCAGCGTATGGATTTTTCGCATCAGTTGAATCCATTGGGTCGCCAAAGCCTTGAGTTATCGTCTGCTTTACAGTATACGTAACTACGTTAGTTTCGCCCATCACGTATGTATCGTGGTCATATCTTTTTTCGTCAAGTGTGAGTGAGGTAACGCCCATTCTCTCTTCGTCAAGGGTAAACTCAACTACAACGTCTGCATATACGTAGCCTGCATCGTAGAAGTATGAGAATGAATATTTGGAATTTTCCTCATCGCAAAGGTAGTTAAAGCTGCTTGCGTTTTCACTTACGCCGAGATTGTAAAGCGAAATCAAATATTCCTCGAGGGAAGTGCCTGCTGCAATCTCGCAAACGCCGTAGAAGCTTAAAAGACTTGAATCGTCATAGTCAAGCTCTCTTTGTGCCAAATTGCCCGAATCCACGTTAACAACGAACGGAATAGAGTTGTTCTCTCCGCAGTATGAGATGTACTTTTTGTTACCAAAGCCATCTAACACTAAAATATAATCGTCGTAAATCTTGATTGACTGAGAGGTTGAAATTTTGTTATCGTAAATCGGATCCTTTTCGTCAACCTTACTGTCTATTTGGTTTCTTTCCTCGCCAACATATTCGTCAATATTGCCAATGAGGGACGCAAAGTCGATCTGACCGCACTTGTCACAGCGTGAGTCCTCATCGTCGCTGTCAAAGTGCTCCTCGACTGAGCTTATAACATCACAGCCGCACTCTGTCTTGTGCCAGTGTCCTGTGCCGTCCTTTTCCCACGCGCTTGACCAGGTATGCTCTGCCTTGTCCTTGACAACGTCACAGCCGCAGCTTGATGCGTACCAGTGGTAGGTATCGTCATATGAAAGGGTATCCTCGTAGGTATGCTTGCAAATATTTGCACCGCAGGTACCGCAGACTGTTTCATCCTCACCCGCCTCGTGCTCTTTCTTGTCCTTAACAACGTCACAGCCGCAGGTTGCTTCGTACCAGTGGTATGCTCCGTCGCTTGACCACTCACTCTCGTAGGTGTGAGCGCAAACAACGTAAGCGCAGGTGTCACAGTTACCGTCCTTGTTTGAGTCGACGTGTGCGCCGAAGCTCTTTGAATCAATTTCGCAGCCGCACACAGGTGCTTTCCAGTGGTTTGTTTCGTCACTTGACCATTCGGTTGCGTACTCGTGTGAGCAAACAACGTACTTACAAACGTCACAAACGCCGTCCTTGTTTTCATCAACGTGAGCTGATTCGTTTGATTTTTGAGGTGCGCATTCGCAGGTCGAAGCGTAGTAGTGTCCGTTTTCGTCACTTGACCACTCGTTTGCAAATGTGTGAGCACAAATCACGTACTCGCAAACGTCGCATTTGCCGTTTTTGTCCTCATCCTTATGCGCGCCGTAGTTGGCAACCTCGCCCTCACAGCCACAGGTTGAAACGTACCAGTGTCCGTATGCGTCGGTTGTATATTCGGTGCTGTATGTATGATTTTTACAGCCCTCATCACCACCGCAGGACGCAAGCACGAATACAATAGCAAGCGTGAAAACAAGTGCCATAGCTAAAGCTATTCTTCTTTTCATTTTTCTCTCCTTAATATTTTGCCCAAGCGGGCAATCGCCCGCTTAAGACAAATTAAAAATTTTGCAAATTAAATTATTTTATTTCCTTATAATATGCACACGCATAGAGCCATTGAGATGCATCGTTTGAGTCTATTGTGCATTTGTGGGCTACTCCGTTTTCGTCCCACATTACAAAGCCTGTTGTTTCAACCCAGCCCTCACCGTCGGCAAAGTATCTTTGGTTTACGCTGAACTGATAAAGGAAGTCCTTTATCTCCTGTGTCACCGCAACTAAGCCGTCGCTGTTTGCATAGGACTGAATTCCCTCAAAGCCGATGTTCTCCGCCTTTATATGACGGCAGTTGTTTCGGCAAAACTCGTCGGGACAGTCGCTCGTGCAGGCAAGACCGTAATCCTGACCCAAATGACACGGACAGTACTCATCGCAGTAGTAGCTGCCGCCGTTATACTGTGCCTCGTTACGCGTTGCGAGCGCTGTGTAGCCCTCGATAAAGTGCTTGTAATTTATCCTTGTGCCGTCGGGAAACTTGATTGAGAGTGGCTTTGACTCCTGCTCGATAAACGTGAATGCTCTGTCAATAAATCTCGGTGCAGTTGAAATATAAGCGTACAAAATAGGACCGTAGCCGCCCGTTTCGGGGTACTCCTCCTCGTTATAAAGGTGGTAGAAGTTGTCGCCTCCGTCCTCCTTTTTCCAAAGCTTATACATCGTTTCGTCAAAGATATAAGCGTCAACTCTGCCCTCAAGCGGCTTCTCGGGGCCGACAAGCTCATATTTTGTCTTATCGTACTCAATTTTGCCCGCAAGATAGGTTTCTGCCGACTCCTGCTTTACGTACATATCGTACTCTGCAAAGGCACCGCTATCTCCAAAGCCGCCGTCAACCTGTATTGCAAAGACAACCTTTACAGGGTAGTTATCCTGGTTCTTTGCATCAACCCTGACGCCGTACGTTAGGACGTTTCCTATCATATCCTGTGAAAGATTGATACCGTTTAGGAAGTTTTTGGTGTAAATTCCCTCACTGCCGCCGCCGTCAACGGTTTTGTCAAACCACTTTGCCGCAAACGTGCCTGTGTATGTCTCGCAGTAGGGGTTGTACTTTTCAGCCGTTGTGTCCATCCAGCTCTCGATTGTGTAATTTCCGGGTGTGGTTGGATGGAATTCATAGTAAACTATGTGCTCGGGGCTCGTCAGCTCCACCTCATAAACCGCGGTTTTTGTAATTTCAATGCACTGATAAATTCCCGTGCCCTTGCCCGTTGTCCTTTGAATATCGTAAATATCGATTACGATATTTCTTTCATCATTCGTGGCAGTATAAATATTCGGGTTGTACGCCAAGCGCGCGGGCAAATTTGAAAGCGTAACGCGATAGTCGCCGTCAAGACCCTCAACACCCGCAATTCCCTTGGAATTTATCTTAGCCGATGCAATGTTCTTTTCTCCCGTCCAAAAAACGGTGATTTCCTCTGTCGGTATATACGGCGTGCCGTGGTAGCGAAGGGAAACGGTAAACGCGTCCTCGCTAAGCTCAACATCACCCGTTCCCGGGGTGTCGGTATTTGTGTCGCCACCTGACGTGTCGGAATTTGTGTCCGTATTAACAGGCGGCTTGAATATACCGCACGCACTCAAGGACAAGATAAAGGCAAGAGCTAAAATAAGTGATAAAATTCTTTTTACGTTTTTCATTTTATCTTGCCCCCTCTCTTTTCTTGGCGTGTGCGCCGTCCTTTGCTTTTTTCTTTAATTTAATTACACGTATTGCAACGTCGCAAACGAAAATAACAAGCGATGCAATCATGAAAGGAATAACAAAGCTGTATTCGTAGGTTGCTAAGTCATCCTCGTCGCTTTCAATGATTATTCCGCTCTCCTCGCGTACAACACCGCTCACAAATGAGTGGAGTGAGGACGCCGAATAGCTCTCGAACATATTGTATTCGGGCTCGTACGATACCGTCTTATATAATGTGGCATCTATACCGTCCCTATTTTCGTCATATGAATAATTAAATGAAAGCTTGTATGTGCCGCGCTCGGTAATATCAAGCTCGGTAAAGTATTTTTGTGTATCAAACGTAAGTGTGATTGGCTCGCTAACCTCGCCGTTTGGCATTGTCACAACCATTGTCACCACGCCGTCGGCACGCAAGCTTGACGGAGTAACGGTAATATGGCTCGTTGTGCCCTTATCCTCTGTTGTAATTTCAAACGGGAAGTCGATTTTCTTTACGGGAAGGTTGGATTTTACCATATTTCCAAAGATAGCTGTCTTAAACTCGTCATCCCAGCCCTGAATCCACTCGCCAGACGGATTTGTCGCAAGAGTTGCAACACGTCCGTTTCCGTATTCACGCCAAGCATAAAGCGGAACTCTTACCGTTGCGCTTTCCTTTTCGTAGTCAACGCTTAAAACAACGGTTGCATCAACCTTAGCACTTGTCTGAATGTAGCCCTGTACGTTTGGAACAACCAAAATGTCGTCGTCCTCGCCCTTAAAGCCTGTAAGCAAGGAATCCTTCATTTGCTCAATGTGAACAGGTGTATCCTTTTCAATCATCACCTCTGTCACCTCGTCGGCAACCTCGGCAAAGATTAAATCCTCTACCTCGTCAACGTCCTCAAGATAGAAATAATTTCCGCCCGCCGTCTTTGCAATATTTTCAAGTATTGCAATTGATTGTTCATCGGGTGTTGAAATATTAATCGTTGAAGCAACTATTCCGAATGCCCTAAGCTCACGTGCAACCTGAAGCGGATTCTTGTCGTACTCGTTGGTCTTACCGTCGGTTACAATCATAATCTGCTTTTCCTTGTAGTCGTAAGATTGCATAATAGTGCAAGCGCGCGCCATAGCTGTTCCAAGGAACGTGCCCTGCTCGGGCTTTAAGTTGTCAATAAGCTCTGAAATTTGATTTCTCTTATCCCCCACTCTTACAGGCGGTTGAAGCGTTTCAACGTTGCCCGAGAAGGTGATAACGCATACCATATCGTCATCGGCAAGGAGTGAAAGGAGTGACTTTGCCGCCTCCTTCATTGCCCTGAACTTATATGCCTGGTTCATACTGTGTGAGGTATCAAGCACGAGCGTGTACATCTTAACGTCGCTATTCTGGTTGCCGTAGCTTACAGCTAACATATCCGAAAGCGCGCCGAGATTTTTGTCGTCCTTATTCTGAATTTCAAGGTTGCCCATCGTGGTTAAATTCTTGCCGAGCTGTGAAACAACGGTTTCAACCGCGTATAAGAACGAAGTCACGTTAGGTAGTGCTCTTATATCGACGTTTGAAATGATAATCTCGTCGTAAGCGGAAAGCTCCTCAACCGTATAAGGCAGGGTGGTAAGCGGCTTGCCGGGTCTTACCAAAACCGCGTTGACGTTTGCGCGTTCGCCGTAAAGCGCGGTGAGCGAGTCAATATCGTCCTGCTTTTCCGTTACTAAAAGAATATCAATTTCGGGGTCTATTTCCTGCGTGAAAACAAACGAGTTGTTCTCGGGGCAAATATCGCTCTCGGGGGAAATCTCCACGCGGTAGCTATATACGCCTGATTCGGACGTTTCAAGCGGAATTCTTATCATATTGTAGCCGTAGGTTACGCGCTCAACCGTAAACGGCCTTGCTTCGTATTCCTCGCTGTCGGGACCCTTAACGTAAAGCGTCATCTTTACCTGTCCCTCGTAGCTTGACTGAAGGAGCACCTTCGCCTCGCTGTCCGTATCAAGATACGTCTTTTGTGTTGCGTCTATATCGGAAACCTGAACCTCGCGCTCATTTTCCTCAATTGTACTGTCAATAAAAATTGCATCAAGTGAAATGTTTTTCTGCTCAAGCGATTCCATAGCGGAGATAAGCGCGCCTCGGCTGTTTTCGTCAGTTGATTTACCGTCCGAAATCAAAACCATTTTCTTGATTACGTCATCCTTATAAAGAAGTGCGGTTTCCTTAAGCGCACTTGCTATATCGGTTGCGCTCTTATCAACCACGGCTTCCTTTACGCTCCTTGGCTCCTCTCCCGCCTCGTAAAGAAGCACGGAGTCACCGCCGAAGCATACAACGCCGAGCTTTGTGTTCTTCGGCAAATTCTCGGACATTTCCTTAATGTAGCCGTCAACGCGGTCAAGCTCTCGCTCGGATGAATACGATACGTCCGCCACAACGTAAACCGTTGTTTCGGTAAGCACGGTTGTTACCTTTGTGCCCGCCGCCGCTAAGGTCACGAGGCAAACGATAACAATATGCAAAATAAGTGAAGCAACTGCGCTCTTTTGTCTGTTTTCCTTCCTTATCGCAATTACAAACGGAATTATAACAAGGAGCAAAAGAGGTATAGCAAGGAGTAGTAAATACGGATTATCGAAGTTGACGCTTCTCATACATATACACCATCCAATCTGCCGCAAAAATAACCATTATAGCTATAAATATAATGATAGCGGGGTTGAACTCTCCATCAAGGCGGTCGCCGCTCGGCGTACCTATTATGGAGAAATTCGGTTCAATTACAGTAGGCACGCGCTCCTCACGCGGTGCTTCGGCAAATAGCTTATGCTCGCGCACGCTTCCGCCTGCCTCTACCTCTACTGTGTACGTGCCGATTTCATCAAGCACGTATTCATTCATTGTTTTCTGCGTGTCAAGGTATTTTACCTTTCCGCTTGGCGCGGTCACCTTAACGCTTTCGCTGTTTGCAACCGTATTAATAATTATCTCGTCACCCGCTGTATAGCTTGAACCGTCAAGCACGGATGGGAACGAATAATCAAGCAGGTTGCCCACAAGATTTACAAAATCGCCCGTTGCAGGCAGGTTCGAGTCGTGAAGGTCGAATGCAAAGACAACCGTTCTGTTTCCGTATAGGTTTTCGCCCGCCATAATAAGCGGCACGCCATCATACGAATAAAGCGTCATATAGTCGCCGTAGGTGCTATACCTTAAATACTTAATTAAGTAAATATCCTTTGTGATAAGACCGTCAAGCAGCTTTCTTACTGCGGTTTGTGACGAGGTTGATTTTTCCATCACAACAGGCTCGTTCAAAACCACGTCGGAGCGATAGCTGAAGCCCGTATTTTCAAGGCTGCTATCGGAGTTTATCATCCAAACCGCACCGCTGTCGGGAAGGTTAGCGGGAGTATAGGAATCGAAAATGTATAAGCCGTAGTCATTTTCCGCGTACTTTTCTTCATACTCTGAAGGGGTAACGGTGGTTACGTCGTAATCGCCGAGTGAGCCGACAGCCGCCTGCAAGAAGAACGGTGTTTCACTGACAATTATGGTCTTGTACTGCTTTTCGTTTTTGAGGTTATATACGATAGCCTCGCTGTCAGCACCGTATGAATCCGCATTTGAAATCACAGCCTTAACGCTTGCGTAGCTTGGCTTTTTCAGCATAATCGGCGGAATTTCAAACTTGAAGTCAGCGCCGAGCGGCACAACAAAGGTCGCGCTTGCGTCAGGTGTCTCTGCCCCGTCAACGAAAATTTCAACCTTTAAGGTTGTCCCCTTCTTGTAGGAGTTTAATATACCGTTGACGTAAAGCGCATTCTTGTCCGCACCCTCTGATTTCATTTCACATTCAAGGGCGGTAATGCCAAAGTTGTCCTCACTGCCCGACACGTTCACTATCGTCACGTTTTGGTGTGTACGGTAGGTTTTATCGGTAACAAGGTAGGTTAAGGTGCCGGGGCGCGCATCAAATCTCTTTTGTGCAAGACCTGTCGCCTCGGTAATGTCAGCTGTTGTGTATGATGGGGCAAGGTCGGAAAGAAGCTTTCTTGCATTTTCCTTGCTCTTTAAGCCCTCGTAAACGGTCGAAGCTTCGCCACCTGCGTAAATCAAGGTGTATTCACTGCCGTTCGGTGCTTTTTCAATGAGCTTATCAATCTCCTCCTTGCCGCGCTCAAAGCGTGTTTTGCCGTCCGCGCTTTCCATATTCATAGAAGCTGACGCGTCAAGAATAAAGGTGTACTCATTTGCCCTGTCCTTCAAGGTGAAAATAGGCATAATGAGCGCAAGTGAGATTAAAAGTATCATAAGGAGCTGTAAAATCAGCGCAATAATGCCCGAAAGGCCGCTTAGTGGATTTCTCCTCTTTAAGAATTTTTCGCTAAGCGTCCAGATATACGTTGTGCTGACGGTTTGCTCCGTATATTGGCTCTTTATAATATAAATAATGATTATCGCCGGAATGCCGAGTAAGGCAAGGAGGCAAAGCGGATACGTTAATATCATTTCAATACCCCCAAATCTACCATTTTTCCGAAGAATATATCAAAAATGCTTGCACTCGCAGGAGCTAAGAGATACGTCGCGCCCCTTGCCTCGCAATAATTTTTAACTCTTTCGATAATGAAGCGAAGCGCTTCCTTATACGCCTTGACAATATCCTTGTCAATCTTTTTTCGGTATGCTTTCGCCGAATCCTCTGAATCAAAAAGGTGCATTTTACCGCGGAGCTTCGGATTTAATTCGTCGCTTGATAGAACCTGCAAGCACATAACGTCTCTTTTCTTGGAAACGAGATGGTCAATAGCGCCCTCAAAGTTTTCATCGGTCAAAAAGTCCGAAATAATCACCGAGAAGCCGTCGCCCCTGCCAACCGTGGTTGGCAAAATCGCATCGCTTAAGCAAAAATCACCAAAGAATTCTATATCGTTTAATTTGCCTATTTCGGTAAGATAGGACTCCTTGCCTACCATACCCGAAACCACGCAGTCAACCGTTTTGCCGTGAATGGCATATATAGACACCTTTTCCATTTCGCAAACGGAGAGGTATGCAAGGGCGGCGGCAAGCCTGAGCGCCGCCTCCGCCTTTTCCTCACTTCCGTGAATCATAGAACGGCTTGCGTCTATATAAATTCTTGTGTGCATCTGCCTTTCGTCATAATAAAGCTTTTCATAAAGCTTATCAAAGCGCGCATATGCGTTCCAGTCTATCTTGTTTATATCATCTCCGGGGAGATAATCGCGGTAGTCAGCAAATTCACAGGATGAGCCGAAGCTTTTTGATTGGCGGTTACCGCCAAACATACCGGCAACATTGTTTTTAAGGATGCTTTGAAGCGACTCAATCTGCGCCAAAAGCTCCTCGTTTATTGTGAATTTACCCATTTTACGCCTTCTTTGTTTCCTTAATTATCATTGAAATTACGTCGTCAACGCCAAGCTTGTCGTTTATCGCCGTGAAGTTCACCTTAATTCTGTGGCGAAGCACGGGATAAGCAAGCTCGCTGATATCGTCGTAGGACACGTTGTATCTGCCGTCCATAAGTGCCTTTACTCTTGCACAGGTCATAAGTGCCTGAGCCGCACGGGGGGATGCACCGTATTTTACGTATTTCTTTGTTGAAGGAGCAGCCGAGGGAAGCTCGGGGTGTGTGCCCGAGACGAGCTTAATTGCGTAAGCAAGCACGTCGTCGGCAACCAAAACCTCCGTTGCAAGCTCTCTCATCTCCAAAATTTCCTCACCGTTAATAACTGCCTCGGCAGTTTCGGCAAGTGTTTTTTGTGTCATTTTAACGATGTCGATAAGCTCGTCATCGGATGGGAAATTAACGATAAGCTTGAAAACGAAACGGTCCATTTGAGCCTCGGGAAGCGGATAAGTACCGTCCTGCTCTATCGGGTTCTCCGTTGCAAGCACGAAGAACGGCTCGCTGATTTTATGTACGTCGTTGCCGACAGTTACCTTATGCTCCTGCATTACCTCAAGCATAGCGGACTGTGTCTTCGGTGTTGCACGGTTAATTTCGTCCGCAAGCACTAAGTTTGCAAAGATAGGACCCTTTCTGAAGGATGTGTTGAGTCTGCCGTTTTCGTCCTTTTCAACGATGTTTGCACCCGTAACGTCAGATGGCATTAGGTCAGGGGTAAACTGAATACGTGAGAATGGGAGAGATAAAACTCTGCCAAGGGAACGAACCAAACGTGTCTTACCAACGCCGGGCACACCCTCGAGGAGCACGTTACCGCCTGCAACAATTGCAATGATTACGTTATCGATAATTTCAGCTTGTCCGACAACGTCCTTTTTTAATTCATTCTTAATTTTAGCAACCTTCTCGCTGAATGCTTTTACCTTTTCAAGCTGCTTTTCTGTGTTTTGTGCTTTGTTTTCCATTTTAATTACTCACCTTTCTCTTCTTCAAGACCTCTGTATAGGATTTCAAAATAGCTTTGAATTGCTTTCTTTTCCTCTTCGGTATAATTTGAATTTGTCATTATCTGATAATACGCATCAAGCACTTGACCGTATTTAATGTGTGCGTTCTCGTCTCTGTCGTAGATTGCATCGTTACTGCCGAAAACGTCTCCGTCACCGTAGCCGCCGCCGTGATTGCCCTCCTCGTCCTTATTGTCGGGATCATCGACGTCTGTCGGCTTCTTTTCGGTTTTGTTGTCCTCACGGTTCACAGGCGGCAAGCCGAACATTTCTCTTATCTCGTCGCTTGCACCGAAGCCAACGGAGTAGTTTTTGTTTTGCTTGTCAAGCTCCTGATATATCTTGTCACCAAGCAAAAAGAAAATCTCACCCTGCTCCGAGGTGCCAACCGCCGCGCGGTAGTTGATAAGTCCGTTTTCAAGGTCGGACGCTATTGACTCAAGCCCGTTTGCAAGATTCAAAAGCTCACTGTATAATGCATCGTTTTCATCAATTCCGCTTTTTGCAAGCTGATTTTTAAGGCTCAGCGCGCTGTCCTTGATAAGCCCTATTGTTTCGGTATTTATCTTTTCAATGTCCGCATTTTCCGTGCCGAACTCCGCGTGCTCAAAGTACGCTCTCATTCTCTCGCGCTTTATCTTGAATTTTTCCCAATTGTGAAGCGTGAGCAGTCTGCCAACGTCCCTTGTAAATATCGTATCGCCCGTGACCAAGGTATCGTACAAATCATAGCTTGTACCCGTTTTTTCCGTGATGTCGTCAATTTTCAGTACGCTTAAGGAAATCAACTCAAGCGCTGTGTCCTTTTCCTTGGTGATTTTCAAAACATCAAGCAGCGCCTTTAATTCCGTCGCCACCTGAGCGCGCGCACCCTCTTCCATCTCGGAGGACTCAACGCGCAAAATAATTGCCTCAATCTGTGCAATTTGAATTTCGCTTAATTCAAACGGCTCAACCTTATCGCCGGGGCGCTCAATTACGTTATACGGCATAAACAGCATCACAACGCAAAGAACAAAGCTGATCACCGCCGCCACTATGTAAGCAGGAAGCGCCTTTATTTTAATTTCCTTCGTGTTTACCGCCTCGGTTTTCTCCTTCATGCTGTCGCGTAAAAGAGTTGCCATAGCACCCGTATCGTCCTTGTATTCAAGCGAGGTTTGCATTCCCTCCTTGAAATCAAACTGACTGTCAAACCGCTTTGCCAGCACCTTGTCGTTTCGCCTCAAAATAAACCAAGTGCCAAAGCCAACCGCCAAGCCAACAAGCTGTGCAAGGCCTGATGGGAGCGCGGTGTAAAGTAAGTCAATTAGCTGATATTGATCCCCGTAAAGTGGGAAAAACCTGACAATCGATAAGACAAGCGCACCTGTCAGCCAAGCTGAGGTAAAGCCGAGGAGCAGCGACCTTATAAGATGCATCGCATTTGCACGGCGCTTTAATTTAGCAAAGCCGTCCTTTTTCCTCTTTCCATCTTCGCTTGCAAGAGCTCTCACCCTTGCGCCGTTTATCAAAGCATCTTCGCCTACGGAGTGGATTTTTTCTGATACGTTTTGTTCCCTTTGCATTGTATCATCCTTTCCTTATGCATAATTCACAATTATATATTAAATATTTAAATAGTTTATATAAAAATATATAGTCGGATTTAGTTTAGCAAAATATTACGCGCTTGTCAATAGAATTTATCATCTGTTTACATTTTATTTATTATTTAGACTAAAATTGTACAAAAAATAATAAAATCACAACAGCTTGCAAAGCAAAAAGCAGAATTCCGCCGCGGCGAAATCCTGCTTTTTATTTATTCCTCTATAAACACCTTAATTACATTTTTGTTTCCGTTTAGGTTCTTAAACTCGGGCGTTCTTACAAACACGGGCACCTTGCCGTTTGTCTTGTAACTATGCGCGTTCCACGGCTCGCTTGTTATCAGCTCGCTTCCGTCGCCAAGCAAAATTGCACCCTTTGTCTTGTACGGGCAATCGTAAATTGCAATATCCTCACAGCAGGTATCCTGAACGTAGAGGTAAATTGCGCCGTCGCCCTTTGTGATTCTGCCCCAATCGTGCTTTGGAATATCGGCAATGCCGCAGCCGTAAACCGCCTCGGAGTTTAAGCGCATCCACTCACCAACCTCGCAAAGAATCTCAATTGACTCGTCAGGTATGTTGCCCTTTGCATCGGGTCCTACGTTAAGAAGGAGGTTTCCGCCCTTGCTCACGCATTCCATAAGCATATTTATTACGTTTCTTGCACTCTTGTAGTTGTGGTCGCCCGCACAGTAGCCCCAATGGCCGTTTAATGTGATGCAGGTTTCCCACGGCACAGGGTCGCCGTTTACGTCACGCACGCCCCACGCGGGAATCATTTGCTCGGGAGATGCGAAATCGCCCGAATAAATCTCAGGCTCGGCTGAACAAACGTCGCCACCCATACGGTTGTCAATTATAATGCCGGGCTGAAGCTCACGCGCCATTTTCACCATATCGGTTGCGCGCCACTTCTCCGCGGTCATTTCGTCATATGAAAAGTCAAACCAAATTATATCAATCTTGCCGTAATTTGTGAGCAGCTCTCTTACCTGTCCGTGCATATATTCAAGGTAACGCTCAAAATGCTCTCCGTTTTGGTGCTTATACGCTTCGTTGCCCCTCATCGGGTGGTGCGCATCCTTGTATGCAGGGTAGTCGGGGTGGTGCCAGTCAATGAGTGAGTAGTAAAAGCCAACCTTTATGCCCTCGGCGCGGAAGGCATCAACGTATTCGCGCACAAGGTCACGTCCTGCCGGTGTGTTTGTCGCCTTATAGTCGGTGAGCTTACTGTCAAAAAGGCAGAAGCCGTCATGATGCTTCGTTGTAAGCACCGCATATTTCATTCCTGCCTGTTTAGCAAGACGCGCCCATTTTTTCGGGTCGTAATTTACAGGGTCAAAGGTGTCAAAATACTTTTGGTAGTCCTCGACGGTTATTCTCTCCGTTGAGCGCACCCACTCACCGCGTGCGGAAATTGCATAAAGCCCCCAGTGTATAAACATACCGAAGCGGTCGTGGCAGTAGCCCTTCGTCCTCATTGCTCTTTCACTTTGAATACTCATTTTTCTCTCCTCAAAACAATCTCAAAATTGTAAGACGCGCACCGACAGATAAAGCATCAGCCGCATCTGATTTGATTTTATCATTTACTTATGTAAATGTCAAGCAATAAAGGAATTGACAATCGATTATTTTTTTGATATACTGAATTTAGCCGTAAATTTTTGGCGGCTGAAAAGCAATCGGCGGCAAAAAAGCGCAAAAATGCGACACTCCCCCCGATTTTTTGTGAGGTAGCTATGGAAAAAATACTTATTAATAAATACCCTGCGACAAGATGGAATGACGCAACGCCTGTGGGAAACGGCGTTATGGGCGCGCTTGTTTACGGCGCGGTTTACGACGAGAGGATTTTAATAAATCACGAATCACTTTTCAACTGGTGCGAGGACAAACAAATCCCCGATATCTCCGCATCCCTTCCCATCGTGCGCGACTTGATGGACAAGGGAGATTACAAAACGGCGGAGCAATACTACAAAAAAGCTCTTGAGGCGGAAAATTACCGTCCGTCAAGCGGAAAATACTACCCCGCCTTTGATTTGCATATGCTTTTTGAAAACCAAAATGCATTCACCGATTATTCAAGAAGCCTCGATATGAAAAACGGCATCTGTACGGTGAGATACCGCGAAAACGGCAAAAAGCTCAAGCGCGAAATTTTCGCATCGGGGAAGGAGTGCGCGGTGTTCGTGCGCCTGCGCGCCGAGGAGCCGTTTGGCGTAAAGCTTGCTCTTGAAAAGCACGACCTTTGTGATTTACCCGACGAGGGCGGCGCATCAAAGCAAACGCGCGAGCTATACAAAAAATCAATCTACTCCGAGTTTGAAACGTGGGGCGGTCTACACTACTCGGGTATGATAAAGGTTATAAAAACAGACGGCGAAATTTCCGACGGCACGGACAAAAAGCGCAACATCGATATGTCAGGCGAATCTTGCTTTGACGGATTTTTAAGAATAAGCGGCGCAACCGAGGTTGTTTTGGCAATAAAGTGTGAAAAAACACCCGTGGGTGCTAAAAATCTATACAAGACGCTTTCCTTTGAGGATGACTACCAAACCATCAAATTCAGACACAGGGTGAGGTTTTCTTCACTTTTCGAGCGCACAGGGCTTAGCTTTTCAAACGAGGAAAACATCTCCACCGAGGAGCTTTTACTAAAGAGCTACGACGGTGCGGTTGACAACCGACTGATTGAAAAAATGGCGGACTTTGGCAGATACCTGCTTGTTTCCTCATCCATCGGCTGTGAATTTCCCGCTAACCTTCAAGGAATTTGGAACGGCGACTACTCCCCTGCGTGGGCTTGCACCTATTTTAACAACGAAAACATCCAAATGGCATATTGGCAGGCGTGCCGCGGCGGTCTTAGCGAAGCGCTTTTGCCGCTATTCAATCTTTACGATAGCTTCAAGGAGGATTACCGCGAAAACGCACGCAAGCTATACGGCTGCCGCGGATTGCTCCTGCCCCTGTTTATGGACAACGGGTGCGGCAAAAAGAAGAATTTGCAGCCGCACGTGCTCTACTGGACGGGTAGCTCTGCTTGGATTAGTGCCATTTATTTTGAATACTATCTTTTCACCAAGGACACCGAGTTTTTAAAGAACCGTGCTTACCCCTTTATGAAGGAATGTGCGCTTTTCTACGAGGACTTTTACGTTTACGACGAAAACGGCAAGCTGAAGTCCTACCCTGCCGACTCACCCGAAAACCGTCCAAACGGCAATTTTGAGGGCGCGGGAGAGATGAGCGTGTGCATCAATCCGACAATGGACTTTGCGCTGCTCAAGGAGCTGCTTTCCAACCTCATTTTCTCATCAAAGCTGCTCGGAATTGACGAAGCAGACGCCGAAAGATATCAAAAAATGATAGATGCAATCCCCGAATATGAAATAAACGAGGACGGAGCAATGAAGGAATGGCTCCACCCCGACTTCCTCGACAACTACCACCACAGGCATCAGTCACATATATATCCTCTCTTCCCGGGCTACGAAATTGACAGAGATAACCGTGAGCTTTTTGAAGCGTGCCGCGTTGCGGTTGACAAGCGCTTGGTTATAGGTCTCAAGGAGCAAACGGGCTGGTCGCTTTCCCATATGGCAAACATTTATGCACGCTTAAAGGACAAGGACGGCGTGAAAAAATGCCTTGATTTGCTCCTGCGCTTCTGCACGGGACAAAACCTCTTTACATACCACAACGATTGGCGCAATATGGGTGTTACGCTCAAATTTATGCACGCAGGCAAGCCGCCCTTCCAAATAGATGCAAATATGGGCTTTACCGCCGCAGTTTACGAAGCGCTCGTTTATTCTACAACCGAGAAAATCGAGATTTTGCCCGCTCTGCCCGCCGAGCTTGAGTGCGGCAGCATAACAGGCATTTGCACGCAAATTGGCGTGGGCGTGTCGCTAATTTGGGATAAATCAACCGTTAAAGCCACGCTTTCCGCGCGCGATGACGTAACCTTCAAGCTCCTCAGCCCCGAGTATAAAGCTCTCGTTGACGGACTCAACTCCACCCCCGACAAAAACGGCTATTACACGGTATCTCTCACAAAGGGCGAGGCTTTAACACTTGTTTTCTCAAAATAAGGGAAGCTGTGTGAAAGCGCGGTAAAATCCCATTTACCTCGAACCGCAGGTTATAATCAACATAAAAACCACTCCTTGAAAAAAGGAGTGGTTTTTTCGTAGGGGAGGGGTCTTCCCTCCCGCTATTAGAACAAATTAAACAGCGGACAAAGGATTATCGGCAAAAATACGGCAGGGAGCATATTTGCAACCTTTATCTTAGTTGCGCCGAGCATATTTAAGCCAAGACCCAAAACTATAATAGAGCCAACTGCGGAAATTTCGTTAACCGACGCTTCCAAAACAGGGGCAAGCGCGCCTGCGCCGAGAGCAATTATTCCTTGGTAAAGTAGGACGGGCACGGCGGCTAAAACCGAGCCGATGCCAAACGCGGATGAATAAACAAACGCGGTGATAAGGTCAAGGAGCGACTTTGTGTATAATGTATCGTGCTCAATTCCCATGCCCGCATTGAGCGACCCCGTAATTGCCATAGCACCGACACAGCAGGTCAAGGTTGTTGCAACGAATGCTTTTGAAAAGCTCTTTTGCTCCTCACCCTCGCGGCTTGCGGTAACGGGCTCATTCGGGTCGGTGGGCTCGGCCTTTTTCTTTTTGACGAGCTTTCTTTCAACAAAATCACCGAATTTTGTGAGCAAGGTGTTAAGCTTGATAAGCGTACCTACGGTCGTTCCGACAACCAAGGAAATTAACACTATTATAAAATTTTCGGAAACGAACGCGCCCTTTATGCCAATAAAGATAACGCACAAGGAAATCGCCTTCATCAAGGCGTCAGGCAGCTTTTTGAAGCGCCTGCTTTTATCAAACAGCTTGGACAGGAAAAATCCCGCAAGCGAGCCGACGACGATAGTCAGTGCGTTTATAACTGTACTGTGTAAAATCATTTATACCTCTTTTTGCCCTTCGGGCGTGAATTGCAACAAAGTTGCATAAATTGGCTAAAGCCATGAATTGACCTTCGGTCATAAATTGTGCTAAAAGCACATGAATTGAAGCTACGCCTCATGAATTGTCCTACGGACATGATTGTGCAAGGTACGTAAATTGGCTAACGCCATGAATTGACCTTCGGTCATAAATTGTGCTTCGCGCATTAGATTAAGATATTGTTCCCCGTAGGGGTCGGCGCCCTCTCTCGACCCGTCTCGGTGCTATGGTTAATTTTTCAATATGAAAATTTCGTCGCTCAAGCGGCAAAAGTCCTCAACCGAGAGGCGCTCACCGCGCACGGTGGGCTCAAAGCCGCAACGCTCAATAATATCACCAAGCGTGTCCTTGGGAATTTCCGAAAACGCGCTTGACAGCGAGTTCAAAAGCGTTTTTCTTCTCTGCATAAATGCGCCGCTTATTACTCGGTGGAGCATTTTTTCGCTCTTTACCTCATATTTTTTAGTATCGTAAAGCTCAATTCTCACCACGCTTGACGTCACCTTTGGCGCGGGCAAGAAATTGTCGGGAGTTACGTCAAAGAGCTTTTCAATATTGCCGTAGTAGTTTATCGACGCGGTGATAGCGCCGTAGTCAGACTGCTTCGGTGTTGCGCATAAGCGAAGTGCAACCTCCTTTTGCACCATAACGGTGATTGAGGTAAAATAGGACGTTCCGTTTTCGCGCCTTGCATTTTCAAGAAGTGCCATAATAATAGGCGTGGTAATATAGTAAGGCAGGTTTGCACAAACGGAAATTTCGTATCCGTCGAGCTCCTCGTTTATGAGCTTTTCAAGGTCAAGCTTCAAAAAGTCATCGTTTATCACCGTTACGTTTTTGTGCTCAGCTAAGGTGTATTCCAAAACGGGAATGAGCGTTTTGTCAATTTCCACGGCGATAACCTTGTCGTACTCCTCGCAAAGCTCCTGCGTGAGCGAGCCGATACCCGGGCCGATTTCAATAACCGCGCTTTTTTTCGCACCGTTGCGCGCGCGATGATATTCGTAGCTTTCCTTTGCAATATTATAAGGAACGTCTGGATTTATGAGGAAATTCTGTCCAAAGCTCTTTTTTGTGCCCGTTGAGAACATCGACATTATTCTTTTAACGTTGCGTTCATCGCATAAATTCATAAAATTCCCCCTTGACAAGAATATCACTTTGTAGTAAAATATCAATGTTAGCATAATGCTGGAGTAGCACAGTGGCAGTGCAGCTGATTCGTAATCAGCAGGTCGTGAGTTCAAATCTCATCTCCAGCTCCAAATTTTGGAACGCTGCAATGGCACAGACCAAAAACAGACGTTCACACGCTAAAAGCAAATTAACGGCTTTTTTAGTAAATTTAAGGTGGAGAACTTGCAAAAGCAAGTTCTCTTCTTTTTTGTCTGTTTTTTAGTCGCGACCACGGGCTCTACCGTACACAAGTACGCCTACGCTCCCGCGCTCGCGCCGCCCCAAGGGTTCCTTGAAATTGCGTGCAATTTCAGGGAGTGGGTCAACGCTCATTTCGCTGTTCCAAAAAGTCCAACCCCAAAGTTGGCTTTTTTTATTTGTGGCGAAGCCGCAACCTTATTTATTATAACATACAAAAGTGTGAAATTCAATCAAAATTTGACAAGTTGATATCTTTATGGTATAATACTATTGCGTGGGAGGCTCATTCGCCTTCATCGTAAATTCACTTAGCGGAGAAAAATTATGGAAATTATAAAGAACCCAACCTCATATGAGGAAAAGGTATTTAACTATTTACTTGAAAACAATTTGCACATTGCCTTTGCGGAGTCCTGCACAGGCGGTCTTGCCGTGTCGCGTCTTATTTCAGTGCCCGGCGCGTCAAGCGTGATAAACGAATCGTACGTTACCTATTCAAACGAAGCCAAAACGAGAATCTTGGGCGTGAGCGAAAAGACCATCGAATATTTCGGTGTAGTGAGCGAGGAGGTTGCGCGTGAAATGGCGCAGGGTGCAGCACGCATAAGCGGTGCCGAAATAGGCATCGGCATTACAGGCGTTGCAGGTCCGACCGCGCAAAGCGACGACAAGCCCGTCGGTATGGTTTGCTACGGCGTTTATCTAAACGGCAAGCTCGATTCCAAAACGATAAACTTCGGCTCTTACGAAAGAAATCAGCTTCGCGAGGATGCCGCATCGTACATCTACCGTGCGCTGGACTACCTTTTCCACCGTGATGAAAATGCATAATTTTTGGCAAAAAAGTGCGACCACGTGTCGATATTCTGCCAAAAATATTCAATTTCTAAAAACAAAGCCCCATTGAAATTAGCTCAATGGGGTTTTATTTATGAAGTAGATTATGGCTTCAAGCACTCTTTCTTTTTCGCTCTTGCTTTTTTGGCAATATGCCTTATCAGCAGCGCGGTTAAATAATAGACGGCTATGTAGATTACAAAAATCAAAATGACAAGCACAGGATAAATTATCTTGTTGCCGTTTACCATATTATATAAAATCGAATACGGCGTTCCGTCGTGGCTGACAAGGAACATATAGTTTGTAAAGCCCGTCGCCAAATTCACAATGCACGCCGCCGAGGAAAAGCCGAAAAGAATTATGTAGCTTATCCACATATTCTTGAGCTTTAGCGAAATCATACCCGAGGCGGCAATATATACCGAGGCAAAGCCCGATATGGTGTGCGTTATACCCGAGGCGACGTTATCTATTGATAAAACGGGGTACGCGTTGTAGTTTTGCGCGGCTCCAACCGTGCCGAGAATTGCACCGAGCAAGCCGAAAATAAAGACGAAATCAAGGCACGATTCCTTCATCCTTCCGCGTGTGAATGCGGCAAGCGGTATTGTGATAAGCTGAATACTGCAAAGGAAAAGCGGAAGCAAATGAAGCACCGTTTTCCACGGATTGTCCGAGTTTATAAGCGCGGCAACGATTTTAACAAGCTCAACCGAGTTTATAGATACCGCACAAATAATAAGCACCCTGTTCTTTGCCTTAAGCTCGCTTTTTCTCAAAAGCAGCCCTGCCAAGATAGAGCCGACAAACATTGATATAATCAAAAATGAAACGAAGGTCAAATGCTGCCACGAATACGCGCCCTCGGGCGTGCGCTCATAGCCGCCAATACCAAAAAATTCCCTCATAAAACCTCCTAATTCGGGTTATTACAAGGGAATTTTAACATATTTATTTGATTTTGTATATATATTATTCAAAAAATTAACATTTCGGACATATTTTTGCCCATACGTGAAAGCGTATGTCATAGATATATGAAAGCGCGTTGTGATTTCAAAATCCGCGTTCTTCAAGGTCGATTACAATCTTTTTATATATTTCCAAAATGTCACAAACTCCGTCGCCCGATTTCTTAGTGAAGCGACGGCGGCGAAAGTCAACCTCGTCCGCGTGGGAAATTCCGCGTGCGCTGTTTGAGCGCACAATGCCCTTAAAATCTCCCCACATAACGGAGCTTGGCGGCAAAAGACCGTCGTTTTCGCCCTCGCCCCAACCAACGACAAGCGAGGTCAGCCACATAAAGAAATCCGAGGTGAAGCGCTTCATCACAAAAGCATAGCTTTGGTAATAAATTCCGTCAACATCGGGGTTTTCCTCGTTGAATTTTTCGGCACCCTGTGTCGTAAATAGCTCAAAGCACCTATACGCCGCAGGCTTTTTATCTCCCAATATTTTATACCACGCGCTTGTCAAAAAGCCTGCCAAGCGCACAAGGGGCCTCGGAAATTTCATCAACCAATCGACGGTTTTTGAGCCGTGATGTGGGGTTTGAAGCGTTGTTAGCGATGCGATTTTATCGCCGTAGCCGAGCGTGGAGATTAAGTATCTTGTGTCAAGCCCACCCTTTGAGTGAGAAATGACGTTGACCTTCTCTGCCCCAGTCCTAATAAGCACCTCGTCTATCGTGTCACCAACCTGTCGCGCATTTGTTTCGGGTGCGCCTGTACTGTCTTGACCGCCGAAATAAACCTCTGCGCCCATCATTCTGTACATTTTCGGCACTCTGCCCCAATAAACCTGCCACTTTCTGTCGCGGAAGCCCATTCCGTGCACAAGCACTATGGGATATTTGAGGTTTAGCGACACTCCCCCGATGATTTTGTCAATTTTGTCCTGCTTTTTCGTCTTTTCCTTTTTCATTTTTTGCACCTTAAAGGATATGTGTTTTCGTAAAAAAGAGTCTAACTGTTGCCAATTAGACTCTTTTGTTGATTATTCGAGAACTAAATCACGAAGCTGAATTTGTGGATTTTCAAGCACCTGATTGAGTACGTTTTTGTACATCTGGTGGAATCTTGCAACGTGCTCCTCGCTCGTTGTCTTTGTATGTACGTCATAAGCCATTCTTATCGAATTGGTCTTTGTGTCAAAGAGCTGAATTAAGTAGCCCGGGAGCGCGCCCTTACCGTTGGAATAAATATCAAAATCAATTTCCTCTGGAATTTCCATCGGCACGAATGAGAATGCAATTGAATAGTAGGTCTCAAGGAGTGATGAACGGTAAGCTTTATGAAGCATACCCTCAAACTCTCTGTCCGAGAAGCCAACGTGCATATAAAGCTTTGCTTGGCTCGCGGAGAAGCGCTTGATGTTCTCCTCGAAGGACTTTTTGTAGTTATATCTTGAATAGCAAGCGATTGATTGAACCTTGCTTCCTGCGCAGCTCTTTTCATTCGGCGTGATTCTGCAATTGCAGAGTGAAAGCGGTAGTGCGTTTCTTGCCTTGTTATTAAGAAGCGCGGCAGTTAACGTGCAGGTGTAGAAGAAGAAGTTTGCGGGGGACACTTGGTTTTCCTTGCAATAATCAAGGACACGTGTCGTTAATTCGCTATCAATAGTGTGGATGTATGCCTCTGTGTCGTTGTGGATGAAGAACATCTTCATACCGCGGTGATGATGCTTAAGCTTCTTTTGCCAAATCTTGTTGTCTGGGCCGTGAATACCTGTGTAGTACGGCTCGGGCTTGTCGCTGAGCATATCCTTAAAGAACTCCGCATGCTTTGTTTCTCTACGCATATCGTAGTGTCTTTCGATGTCTCTTTTGATAACCTCCTCAAAGCTTGCGGGCTGAGGCGGAAGCTCGGTGCCGTTTTTGAGTGCGTTATAAACGTTGAGCAAATCCATAAAAATAACGAATAAGCCGTAAACGTCCAAAACGAGGTGGCACACCTTGAAAAGAACCATATTCTTTCCGTCGTGTGTCTTGATGAAGTGCGGTTCGATAACCTTGCCGTGGAGATAGTCAATTGCGCGTTTTTTGTACTTTGCGATGAATGCATCAAACTGTTCCTTGGTGTCGTATTTAACAACAGGAATCTTTTGATAAGGTCTTTCATCCTCAAAGTACTGCATCAGCTTGCCTTTTTGCTTAAAGAACTTAATTCTAAGACAGTCATTACGCTCAACAACGCGGTTAAACGCCTTTTCCATAAGCTCGAAATCAACGTCTTCACTGAGTGAAATTGAAGTGAGAATGTTGATAACTCTCTTGAAAAGCGTGTACCTGCATTGGAGATAAGACACGTCCTGCGACGGGCTAAGCTCATAGCAGATCTTTTCTTTCATAAATTTTCCTTTCTTTCAGCACAATCTAAGTGCATATTTGTGGGTACAATCTTGGTACCAACCTATATTATATATCACATTGTTCGATTTGTCAACAAATATTTTAAGAATTGGATTTTTGTAGCAAAAACGCGCATTTTGTCCACTCAAGCTATACCAATTGTAAACATTTAATGAAAAACCGAGTGTTTTTTCACTGCTCGGCTCATCCTTTCGCGCTTTCATCAACCAAATTTGCAAAAACAGACACGTGTCGGCACTTTTTTGCGCATTTTTCTCAAAATTCGTACACAGGGTGGGGCGTTTTTGTGCAACAAGCCTCTATAAGTTACAAATCACTCAAGCAAATAATTTCAAAAGCAAAGATATTTTTTCAGCATAATAAAAATCTTTTAGATAACTATTGACTTTTATAAAGCTTAGTGGTACAATGCTTATGATAAGTGTTTACTATGCTTATAGGCAGAAAAGTAAAAATCCAAGGAAAGTGAGGATGCATGATGAAATACGTTTCCCCTAAATATGAAATATCCTTGCTTGAGGCAAGCGACATCTTAATGTCAGGCGAGGGATATACTATCAACGAAAGCACAAGCAGCGGCGGAGAAAAGATCGGTGACGTTATAATAGACGCAAGCGGCGTTTTCGGTCCCTATTTTAACAAAAATAACTAAGCATTAAACCGCTGACAAAGGTCAGCGGTTTTTTCTTTGATTTGTTTTTCGTTGAGCCGGCACGTTTATTTGTGAAATCCCTCACTGCATTCGCGGCAGAGCCTCGAGGGCGGCTCAATGCGACACTACATCAGCAAAACAAAAAGACAGGAGCACTCAACATAGCGAGAGGATGATATCCTCCCCTACGAGAAAGCGGCAGATGTTTTTGTCCCCTTGAAAAAATGAAATTAAAGAAAAAATAAAAAGGTATTGACAATCGGAACAAAATTGTGTATAATTGAATGGCAAACTACGAAACGGCGGTTTGTGCAACCTTGGTTGCGTACATTTGGAGATGTACTCAAGTGGCCGAAGAGGCGCCCCTGCTAAGGGTGTAGGTCGGGATAACCGGCGCGGTGGTTCAAATCCACTCATCTCCGCCATAAAAGGGCGATAAAAAAGATATCGCCGCAAAAAGCCTTGATTTTTCAAGGCTTTTTTGCTTTTTTCGGGCGAAATTTTTTAGTTCGATTTTGTAGATGAAAAATGGGTATTTTCCAATACTGAAAGGATTTGAACT
>JAGALA010000014.1 GCA_017625935.1 Clostridia bacterium | reverse complement strand
CTTTAAGCCTGTAGCACTCCATGAGTCGGTGAGCTCAGCCATAACACTTGATGGTGTGATTGGGTAAATCGCAGCAACCTCTGTAAACGCATAGCTGACAGTAGCGGCAGCGGTATTACCGTCCATTGACTGTTTCTTTCTGATTATCATTGAAAAAACCCTCCAGTTTTATTTTTATCAGTCTTTTTTTGCACAAAATGCCTGCAAAAATGTTTACGCGCGCAAGCCCGTACATAGTTATATTAGCACCTTTGAAAAAAAATTTCAATAGCTTGGGGCTAATTTTTGCTTTTTTGTCGTATTTTTATAGATTTACTGATTAAAAAGATATCTGTATATGCAAATTAACAAAAGGAGTGGGCGGTGCTCACTCCTTTTGTTTAATTTTACTCTTCGTCCGAAAATTCACTCATATCCTGCGAGTCGATTTCGTCCTTTTTGATGTTGCCCTTTACTCTTTCATAGTACGAGATTTTTTGGCGAATCATAGCCACGACCTCGTTTTGCAAGGACATTTTCTCATTTTTGGCAACAACGGCAAACTTCTTTGCCACGTCCTCGCTGATTTTGATTTTTAGTATTTTGTTCTTTTTCA
Organism: Clostridia bacterium; assembly: GCA_017625935.1. Classification (GTDB taxonomy): domain Bacteria; phylum Bacillota; class Clostridia; order Oscillospirales; family CAG-272; genus RGIG2000. The sequence goes on along the minus strand of JAGALA010000014.1, from coordinate 17,522 downwards.
TAATTTCCTTTCATGCAACCCTGTTGCAATTCATGCACACAGTGCAATTTATGGCGAAGCCAATTCATGACCGTGGGTCAATTCATAACGCATATGCGTCTCAGTTAAAGTATTTTTTGTCGAGTGAGCGAAGTCCTACCGCCTCTGCTATGTGCTGTGGAAGTATATTCTCGCTTCCGTCAAGGTCGGCAATTGTGCGCGCTAAGCGAAGGACCCTGTCGTGGCCGCGTGCGGACAAGCCAAGCGCGACAAACGCCCTTTCCATAAGGCTTGAGCATTCGGGGCTGAGCGCACAGAATTTTCTTAGGTGCTTCGGCTCCATTTGCGCATTTGCGGTAATCTCCGCGCCTGCCTCAGTCCTCTCTCCCTTGAAGCGCTCTTGCATAATTTTCCGCGCCTTGTTTACGCGCTCTCTTATCGCGCTTGAGGGCTCGGCTGCTTGCTTTTTGGAAATCTCGTCATAGGCAAGCGAGGAAACCTCAATTTGAATATCAATTCTGTCAAGCAACGGGCCGCTGATTTTTGAAACGTATCGCTTTATGTCCTCCTTTTTGCAGGTGCAGGGGTGGGTTGGATGCCCAAAGTATCCGCACTTACAGGGGTTCATAGCACACACGAGCATAAATGACGATGGGTATGTGATTCTGCCTGCGGCTCGCGTTATCGTGATTTTTCCGTCCTCAAGCGGCTGACGAAGCGACTCCGTCACCGAGCGGTTAAACTCGGGTAGCTCGTCAAGGAACAAAACGCCGTTATTGGCAAGTGAAACCTCGCCAGGCTGTGGAATTTTTCCGCCGCCGACCAAGGATGGCGCGCTCATTGTGTGATGAGGCGCGCGGAAGGGACGCTCACGTATCAAGGCAACATCCTCGGGCAAAATTCCCGAAACGGAATGAATTTTCGTCGTTTCAATGGACTCCTCAAAGGTCATTTCGGGCAAAATTGACGGAATTCGCTTTGCTATCATTGATTTGCCCGTGCCGGGTGGGCCTATTAGCAAAAGGTTATGTGCGCCTGCGGCGGCAATTTCCACCGCGCGCCTCACCTGTGCCTGTCCCATTACGTCGGCAAAATCGGGATAATTTACTGTTTTTTCGGTGTCACTGTTGCTCGGCTCGGTGGGTGCGATTTTTTCGTCGGTCGTAAAGTGATTTACAAGCTGTGTTACGTTTTTAACGCCATATACAGTTAGTCCCTCGACAACACTTGCCTCCTTGACGTTTTCAAGGGGCAAAAACAACTTTGTCTTGCCTGCTTTTTTAGCGGCAGCCGCCATACATAACGCGCCGTTTACGCGGCGAAGCTCACCCGAGAGTGAAAGCTCACCGACGAAGCAGCAATCGTTTAACTCCTCGCGGTTTTTTATCGTGCCCGCGCTTGCAAGAATGCTCACCAAGATAGCAAGGTCAAAGGCGGAGCCCTCCTTGCGCTTGTCGGCAGGAGCTAAGTTGACTATAATTTCCTTTTGCGGAAACGGCAGGCGCGAGTTGATAAGCGATGCTCTGACCCTCTCCTTCGCTTCCTTTATCGCATTGTCGGGCAGCCCGACTATCTCAAAGCACGAAAGACTGCTTGTCATATGGCACTCAACGGTAACTAAGTACCCGTCAATGCCAAACAGCCCCGCACTGTATGCTACACTAATCATAATTTACACCTCATCCACCGCACAGCGGTCCCCCTTCTCCCGCTGGAGAAGGCACAATTTCTATATTCATTAAAAAAATTTTAACACATTATTGAAAAAATAGCAAGAGAAAAGACATCAATTTCTTGATGCCTTGAATTTACGGTTTTAACAATTATCACTTGCCTTCTCCAGTGGGAGAAGGTGTCGCCGTTAGGTGACGGATGAGGTGTCCTTTTCTAAGTCCTCAAAAGTTATTCCCAAATTCACGAGTATATCGTTAGCAACCGAAGTGAAATTTTTATTAATAGCACTATTTGAATATCTTAAAACAGTTATGCCCCACTTGCTAAGTTCAAAGTCTCTTTTTCGGTCATCTTCTTTATGCTCTTGTGAGGTGTGTTGTATTCCGTCAACCTCAATAACAATCTTCTTTTCCGCAATGTAAAAATCCACAATATAGTTTTCAATGTTGTGTTGTCGCCTAACATTAAACGGAAGTTTTTTAAGAAAATCATACCACAGGTGCTTTTCCTCAGGCGTCATATTTTTTCTGAGCATTTGCGCATTTTTCACCAAGTTTTTGTTGTATGGTATCACTTCATCACCTCATCCACCGTATATTGTCCCTTGGCAGGGCGCAAACCTTTTGTCGCAAGCGACATTTCCCTTATCAAGGGAATCTCCCCCTTCTCCCGCTGGAGAAGGCACACTTATCAATACCGAACAGCCCAGCGCTGTATGAAACAACTCCATATTTTAAAATTCTGTCCACTCAGTCGTTTCGTAATCTGGACCGATTATCGCCATTTGCTTAAATTGACATTTTCCCGGTTCCAGCACAATTTCTTTCTTTCGATATTTTTCTTCTGCTATTTCCATTGCAGAACAAGCATCTTCTGCCTCAATTTCAAACTCCTCGACAACGGCTTCTTCAATTGCTATTTTAAATATCATATGGTTCTCCTTGTGAGTAACTGATCTTCTAAATTATATTGACTTATTAAATCATCATAATTCACAAACTTGGTATATTTTCTTATATCCTTATATTGAGAAGATGCAATTATGTCATTAAATTGGCTTTCTCTTTCTTTAGCCGCAACTATAAAATAATCTGCTCTAAAATCTTGTAATTCATAAAATTTACTTAATGAATTTTTTATATCTGTAGAATGCTCGACTTCATAGAATGACATTGGCATCTTTCGCTCGTTAAACCAAATAACATCGACCGTTCTTGCTTTTCTTAAAATTTCAGGATATGTAAATTCATAAATTTTGTCAATCGTTGTTATTTCAGAAAGTCTTTTTTCTAAAAACATTTTGTTTTTATCCTGCGGCGGTACATAAGTTGCAAAATTCCGCATATTGCCTATTTCTGTTATAATACCTTGGAAATACGAATGAGTAAATAACTCAATACTATTTTGATCATTTTCAATAATATTTAGCTTTTTTAATATTTTCTCCTTGCAATCGGATAATCCCCAAAGACCCGGCTGAATTCTAAAAAACTCTTTATTCGTTTGAACTATGCGGCGGACGCTTGCAAAAGGTGTTTTTGTTCCCCATTGCGAAAAATCTATACTGTTATTCAACTTACCAAATGTGGCGTATCCTCCGTTTTTTAACATTGCTTCAATTACATATTCTTTTTGTTTCATTTCCGCTCCTCGGCAATATTTCTTTAATTTAATATTATTACATCTATTCGAGAAAATCAAGATCCAAAAAGAAAAAGTCTGAAAAATCAGACTTTTTCTTTTTATTGTATCAATGTCCCGATCAAACTTCGATTGCTTTGAGTATCTTACGCGCAATCATCATGCCGCCGACCCAGTTTGGGTGAACTCTGTCCCAGGAGATGTAAGCGGGGTAACGGTACTTCAAGTGGTTGTCAAAATCCTCTTGAACGTCTATGTATTTGATATTGTACTTCTCGGCGTACTTTGCAACAACCTCCTTGCAAATCTGCGCGTACTCTACCATACGCTTTTTCATCGGATCGTTATCGTTTGCTTCCATATAGAACGGGCTGATTACAAACATACCCTTTACGTTAGGCAGGGTGCGCTCACATACTGCCTCGATATTAGCGCGATAGCAATCGGGAGCTAATGCACTGTTGTCAAGGTTTGGCTCGTCAAACTGACGCCAAACATCATTTGCGCCTATCATAAAGAAAACCCAGTCAGGCTTGCAGGCTTCAACGTTTTTCTCCCAGTTTGCAAGCATATCCTTGCTTGTCGCGCCGCTTTCGCCCACGTTTATGATGCGAAGCATTCTTTCGGGATAGTCAATAGCAAGGCTTGTATCAACCATACGAACATAGCCGCTTCCGAGTCCCTCCCAAAGTCCCATACCGTACGGGCGCTTTCTGCCGCAGTCGGTAACGGAATCTCCTGCGAATACAATTGTTTCTCCGTTTTGAAAAATCATTTTTTCTCTCCTTGTTGATTTTGTTTATTTAACGGACGACCAATGGTCGCCCCTACAAGCGTAATTTATTTTTTCCTTTGCGGCGGTTTTTTCTTTTTAACGGAAAAGCCGAATTTTCCTATTCTTTCGCCCAGCTTGTAATACTCCCCGTGCGCGAAGGCACAAAGGTGCGCGCGGTTGATGCAGAGCTTTTCGCCCTCAAGGAGCGATTTTTCCACGTTGACGGCAAGTATGTCGGCGAGGAACATATCGTGTGAGCCGAGGGAAATTACGTCAGTCACACGGCACTCTATCGAAATAGGACATTCGCCAATCATCGGCACGTCGATTTTCGTTGCTTTTTCCTTAGTGAAGCCGCACTCCTTGAATTTGTCAACCTTTCTGCCCGTGTACATTCCGCAAAAATCTGCCTTTTTGGCAAGAGATGACGGGGTTAAGTTTATGACAAATTCGCCCTTTTCCTTAAGTATAGCATGAGAATATCTTTCGGGGCGCACGGAAATATACGTTTTTGGCGGAACAGTGTTTGTAATTCCGCACCAGGCAACCGTTATTATATTCGATTTTTCCATATCGCCAACCGTCACCATAACCGAGGGGACAGGGGCAACCAAAGCGCCGCCGCGCCAGCTGATTTTTTCCATATTATTCATTTGCTCCGTAAAGATTTACAATTTCGAGCCCGCACCTTTCGCCGTATCTTACCGTTTGACCCGTGCCCGAGGCAAAGGTTCCGTCGTAGTAGGCGATCATATAAGCGGAATTATCTACCATTTTATAATTTCGTATTTTCATACATTGGTTGTTGTAAGGAATTTCGGGCATATCTACGTAGTCCGCGCGCGAAAGAATTTCGCGGTATAAGCGCTGATCCCTTGCATTCCACCTTGAATCCTGACCCTGACAGGGGGCGTAGATATGAAGCTTTATGTGCTTGTATTGCTTTTTTCTCAGCTTGATAACCTCGACAGCCGCTTCCGTGTCGAAGCCGAGCGCGCCGCCGCAAATAAAGGTGTCAACGCCCTTCTCTATCATTGCTTCAATCGCACTTTTTAAGCAAGTACTGTCAAAGCTTCTATCCAAAAAGCGGTGCCCCGTAAAGCAACACGTTGTAGATTTAGACATAACACCCCTCCTTTTTTATAATTATATCACCGCGTGCGCTCAAATACAAGAATAAAATGAAGAATTTGTCACAGAAAACACAAAGGGAACAGACACATATCTGCTCCCTATGTATTTATAGCAATTATGGCTTATATTCCGCTATATCCTCAATTTTACAGTCAAGGGCGGCACAAAGCTTGTCAAGCGTCTTTGTTTCAATATTATCATTAGCTTTAAGACGGCGCACCGTCTTGCTATCTATGCCGCACACCTCTCGAAGCTTATAAGTGGAGACTCCTTTTTCCTTCATTGTTTGCCAAAGCTTATCGAATGTTATCATTATTAATCCCTCCATACTTGACATTTATTATTATGGGGGTTATAATCTAAATTATTAAGGGGATATAATCCCCATACGATAAGAAAGGGGATGTTTTTGTGGAGCTATGGCAAGCAATTCTTGCAAATATGGCAAAAAAATATGAAAAAGAGATTTTGGAGTATAACATTGAAAATCTTTTTGAAAAAGAATGTTATGTGCTATTAAAAAGAATACAAACAGTTTTGGAAGATGATAGTTTGAATGATAAAGATTGCTTTGAAAAAATCGAAACCCTCATTTGCCTATTTGAGGAAACAGGAAGTGATTGTGGAGCGAGACACGATTTTGGTTAATAAAGAGACGCAAAACAAAAACAGAATTTCATACGCGAAATTCTGTTTTTGTTTTATTCAAAAAAGACGTATTTTCCCGCTTCAAGCTCGTAGGTGTTGTCGCCTATAATTACCGTTGATTTAACGGGGGTTTCGATTTCGTACCTTGTTTTTTCGCCCTCGTTTTGCCATTTGGACACGATTTTTCCGTGTCTTGTTTCAATGGACGCGCTTAAAAATTCGAGCTTTTTTGTTATCTTTGGCGCAATTATCGCTTCTTTGAAGCCCGGCTTTTTCGGCTTAATTCCGCACGCCTCCTCGTAAACCCAATCGGCAACTGAGCCATAGGCATAGTGGTTAAACGAGTTCATATCCTTTGACCAAAATTCGCCCTTTTCGTTTTTGCCGTCCCAATGCTCCCAAATTGTAGTCGCGCCCTGCTTGACGGAATAGAGCCACGACGGAAATTCCTCGCTAAGAAGCAGGTCGTACGATGTTTCGGTATATCCGTTAGTTGACAATGCGTGCAAAAGATATGGAGTGCCGACAAAGCCTGTTTGTAATTTACCGCCGTTTGCTTTTATCATACCGTTCAGCTGCTTTGATACCGCTTTTTTGTCCGTTGCAATATCAAAATACAAGGCGAGGGCGCACTCTGTTTGCGTTTTGTATTCGGTGAAGGTTTTTCTGATTTTTGATAGGATTTTTTCGGCAAGAGTGTAGTATTTTTTGGGGTCCTTGCCAAGAATTTCAGACACATCCCCCACTATTTTTGCAGAATTGTAGTAAAACACGGATGCGATAAAGTCCTCGTTTGAGGAACCGCGATAACTGCCGCTCGGCGCATCAAGCCCAAGCCAATCACCAAACTGCCCACAGCCGTACCATAGGTATCTTTTCTTTGTCGCGTTCCATATGTAGCTAAGATAGCGCACCATTGTTTTGTATTGCTTCTTTAAGATTTTTTCGCTACCGTACGTTTTGTACATTTGGTAAGGGATTATAGTTGCGCTGTCTCCCCACACCGCACCTGTTTCCTCCGTGGTTGACCAGTCCCAGCACACGGTTTGCGGAATTATATTTGGAATATTGCCCCTCTTGCCCTGGTCGAGCTTTAAGTCGGTGAGCCACTTTTCAAAGAATTTTTCAACGTCGTAGTTATACGATGCGGTTTTGCAAAAGACCGTGGCATCTCCTGTCCAGCCCTGTCTTTCGTCCCTTTGCGGACAGTCCGTCGGTACGTCAAGGAAATTGCCCCTTTGTCCCCATACGATATTGGAAAAGAGCTTGTTTAAAATTGGAGATGAGGAATTTAAGTAGCCCGTTCTTTTTATATCGGAGTGAACGACAATTGCTTTGATATTCTCCTTTGAAATTTCACACGGGAAGCTATCTATACGCATATATCTGAAGCCCCAAAATGCGAGCTGTGGCTTGTAGGTATTTACTCCGTCCGCGCATATATATTCAAAGCGTGCCTTCGCGTCACGGTAGTTTTCGTTATAGAAGTTGCCGTATTTATCAAGCTCCTCACAAACGGTAAATTCCACCCTGTCGCCTTCTTTAGCATTGACGGTAAACTCAAAATAGCCTGTTAAATTTTGTCCAAAATCGACAAGTGTATCACCGTTTGGCGCTTTGAAAACAGACACAGGGTCGATTGTTTCCTGCTCCTTGACGTAAACGCCCTGCTGTCTTACAATGATTTTTTTAGTATGGTCAAGCACCTTTGCAGCCACGGGCGTATCCTTATAGTTTGCGTCGTAAATTTCGCCGTCGTAAAGCTCACAAAAGCGCAATTTATCCTTTGATGCTTGCCACGTTTCATTAGAGCAAAGTGACTCCCTTGAGCCATCCGTGTAAACAATATCAAGCTGACAGATAAGAGCCTTCGGCACGTCATTTGCTACAACGAAATTGATTTTTCCGTTATACCAGCCGTCGCCAACCAAGATTTCAAGCTTTGCGATGTCCTTTATCATTTTTGTCACGTTATACGATTGGTACTGAACCCTTTTGCGCGAGGTAAAGCCGGGGGCTAAAATGAAATCCCCCACTCTATTTCCATTTATCTCGGCGCGGTAGCAGCCAAGCGCAGTTACGTGTAAGGTAGCCTTTTTTATCTCGCCCTGCACATTAATTTCCTTTGTAAAGCGCACAGGCTCATATAGCTTGTTTTCGGGATGTGTAATCCAGCTTGCGTTTTCAAACATTGTATTATTTCCTTTTGTTTTATTCAAATTGTGTTTCCATCCAAGCAATATGCTCATCAAGCCAGTCAAGGAACACGTCCTTTCTGTAGGTGAGGGTTTTCAGCGATGAGCCAAAGCGCTCGTTATCATACTTTACAAGCTCGTAGTGCGCGTCAATGTCTATCTTGTCAAACGCTTCGTTTATATATTCCTCAAGAATTTCGTGCGTCTCGGCAAACAGCTCACGGTAGCGCGCATCAAACGATGGCTTCTTTATCAAATATTGGTAGTAGAAGGGGGCTGTATTCCACGTAAGACGTATTACGGCAAGACCGTAAACGTCTCCCTTATATGAGTCAAAATCCCAGTTTGGACCCATACAAATTTTCGTTTCGTCGCTTGAATCCTCTTTGTAAAGGAAGAGGTTTGCGCCGCCACCGTCGTTTATACAAAGGTAGTCCGAAACCAAGAGCCACTTAACAAATGAATCGAGGTCTATATATTCAAGGTACGAGTCGTCGTCTCGCATTAATGCTTCCTCAAAGCGAATAAGGTAGTCGCGCAGTAGCTCCACCTGAACGGAATTTTCGGAAAGCGAGTCGGGGTCGGGGTATTTTAACGTGAAATGCATTGGAGTATTCTCGGTGAGCGGAGTTGAGAATGAAAACTCCTCATTCCACCAGTAAGCATCACACTCAAAAACATAGCCGCTGTCGTCAACGGGAACGCGCCACTCTTCCTCACCCTCGCCATTGCCCTCCTTGACGGATTCGGAAAGAACGTAAAGACCGCGATAGTCACCGTTTACGTACAGGCTGACGTACGCATAGTCGGGTGACCACACTGTGCCAACCGCATCAGCCACCGCATCACCTATTGCGCGGTAGTCGTAGTTACCGTAGTTCAGAAGGAGCCAGTTTTTATCGCTATATCCTTCTTTTTCCTCACGGTCAACAAGACCTTTAAGCAAATCCGCCTTCTCATCGAGCTTGATTTTATAGGGATATCTTTGGTTTGAAGCTGAGGTTACGCTTGTGTTTCCGCGCACCTTCATTTTCGCACCCGAGAAGTCATTTTCATTTTTTGTGGGGGACGTGTACAGAATTTCGTTATTTTCATTGAAAATTGTCACCTGACATTGCTCGTAAAACGCGTTTGTGATGCCTGCGCCCCATGTGCCGGATGGCTTGCCCGTTGCTTTTTCAAATTCGGGCCATTCGTAATTTTCGGTTGTAATTTCAACGCGTGGGAAGTTAACATTCTTCGGTCCTGTCATATAGCTGCACTTAAACTCATAGGTTTTGCCGCTGCGGCGTGCGCTTATGGCACGGACAGAAACCTCGTAAATCTCATTTTCAACCATATCGATAAGGTCAATTCCGCCAAGTGCGCCATCAACCTCTTCGACGTTGCCGTTGCATTTTATCTCAACACAGCGAAGCGGCTCCTCAGGGTTTTCCTCCCAATTGATTTTCAAAACTCCATCGTCCGAAACGCAGTAGCCGAAATTTAAAAAAATCTTATCCTCGCTCTTTGGGAGCGCGCTCATAGTGGCAGAAACCGTCAAATCCGATTTTACATTGTGAATGCAGTATAAGTCGCCCTTTACGTTTTCAACGCGCGAATATTCTCCCTTCACGCGTAGCCTTGAAATGATGTAGCTTGGGTAGAGCGTTTTTACGGTAAGCCAAATTTTTCCCGTGCCATCATCAAGAGGCGCGCCACCCGGAGTATCCGATGAATAATATACACCCTTAAGATCCTCGGACACTGTCGCATCGCCCACATACGGCTCACAAGTGACGTACTCGCTTTTTTCAAATGTCGCCACAAAGTATCCCGTTTCACTTGGCTCTTTGTCGGTTGAGCCCGAGGTGTCACTGTTTGTATCGCTGTTTGTATCGCTATTTATATCGCTATTTGTATCGCTATTAGTATTGCTTTCTGTGTCTGTTTCGCCGCTTGTATCGGTATCAAAAATCGAGCATCCGATAAGCAAAAAGCAAAGCAGCAAGATAGATAATATAGCAAGTAAATATTTTTTCATCTGTTCCCCCATAATTTTGGTAACATTAATTAATTATATTTTATCATAATATTTTGCGTATTTCAACACTCTGTTTCACCCAAAAAAGCAACCAGCGCGATTTTATCTCTGCACAGGTTGCTTTTGTCTTAATTATATCTCGATTTTTGCAATTCTCACCACAAGGTTTTCGCCATATAGCTGTGGGGTTGTGATAATTTTCACATTTTCGCCATCTTGGCTAAACATTACGTCCTCGCCGTTATCAATCCACTTAACCGATTTGATTTTTTCGCTCAGCTTAAACTCGTTATTATGGTCGGGATTACCGATTGCAAGTTCCACGTTGACGTTGCCCGAAACCTCAAGGTTATGGGCAAAGAAATAATAGCAGTTATCTCCCTTTAGGATGAAATTTTTCTCCTTGTTTTCAATTTCAATGCCCGAGGGGCGTGGCAAATAAAGCGCATCGGAATAAATTTCCGCCCATTCACCGAGTGCACCGAGCATAGCCCTGTCAAGTGGGCGAAGCTGACCGTTGCCCATAGGGCCGATGTTAAGCAGATAGTTTGCGCCGTAGCGTCTGCACACGCAAAAGTCCTCGATGATCTCGCGCATGGATTTAAAGCTGAAATCTCTCTTTGCATATCCCCAATAGTTGCCGAAAATTTGGCACATTTCGCTCGCGATGTATTTTGGCGAGTCCTCTAAATTTATCGGATGAGGACGTCCGCGCTCAAAGGTAACGGAGTCAAGCTCTATGTGTCCAAGCTCACCGCGCGCGGAAAGACCTGTATTGTTTATAATCATAGCGTTTGGCTGGTATTTTCTGATAAGAGAATAAAGCGCGTCCTCTTCCCAGTTTTCTTCCTTTTTGTCCCACATTCCGTCAAACCAGATGCCGCCGATTTTACCGTAGTTTTTGCACAAAATTTCCACACTTGCGCGTAGGTATTTAAGATACTCGGGGAAGTTTTCCCTGTAGCTTTTTTCGTGCCAATCAAGGAGCGTGTGGTAGAAAAACGGAATTACGCCCTGTGCGTTACATTCGTCTACAAACTCACGGATTAAGTCACGGTGGGCGGCTGAGTGCGGCGCGTCATATTCATTTAGTCCGCAGGTATCGTAAAGGGAAAAGCCGTCGTGGTGTCTTGTTGTTATCGTGATGTATCTGCAGCCCGCTTCCTTTGATGCGGAAACAAGATTTTTTGCCCAATCGGAATCAGGGCAAAACTCATAAAAAAGCTTTTCGTAGTCCTTTGGGGTGATGTTGATATTGTACGCCCATTCACCCTTGCCGTGCACGCTGTAAAGACCGAAATGCACGAACATACCGAAGCCCAAATTTTCAAAATCCTTAATACGCTGTTCTATTATCATATTTACCGCCTTAAATATTAATTTTGATAAATTAATTATATCACAATAAAGACTATAAAGCAATGAGCTTTTTGCATTTTGGGCAGAAACGCAGGACCGAAATGATCCTGCGTTTTTGTTTTATTGCTTATTGTCAGTCCACCAGTCGTCAACGTTTGGGTCATCCACTAAGCCGTCCGAGTCGTCCGAGGTTGTGTCGGAGTCGGTTGTGTCGGAGTCGGTTGTGTCGGAGTCTGTCGTGCCCGAATCGGTTGTATCCGAGTCCGTTGAGCCGGAATCTGTTGTGCCGGAATTGGTTGAGCCTGTGCTTGACTCTGTTTCTGTGTCGCTTGCTTCGTCAGTCGATGTGTCCGCGATACCGCCACATGAGCAAATGAGCATAAGTGTGATGGTAAGAAGTGAAATTAAAGTTAAAAGCTTTTTCATATTAATCACTCAAACCAACGTCCTACGCTGAAAACAGCACTTTTGTCGTCACCTGTGTCAACGCCCTCAAGCTGCGTTATCTCATAAGCACCGCTTGCCAAAATCACATCGGTGATTTCGACATCTGCGATTTCAATTGTTGGGGAAATATATTTCTTATTCATTTACTGCCTCCGCTTCAAAAAGATTGTCTATGCAGTACCAGTATTCCTGTGCAACCTGCTCGTCAGTCAAGGCGGTGTCGTAGATTTTCGCCTCGAAAAGCTCATAGTTTGCATAACCGCTTATTGCCTCACCGCTATACTGTGGGTTGTAGCCGATACCTATTACGTAGTCATTGCCCTTGCCGCCCTTGAATGAGCCTGTGCCGTAATCTGCGCTTGATACAAGTATGCCGTTGATATAAAGCTTCATCATATTCGTTTCCTTATCGTACGAGCCGACGATGTGAATAAGCTCGCCCGCTACTGCAAGCGGTGTGCTTCCGCTCATATCGGACGTTGATGAATACGAGCCCTCTCCGTTTGCATTCGGACTTGTTGTGCCAATCTGCATGGTGAGCTGTCCGCCTGCCTGCTTACGCAAGTAAAGCGTTGTTCCGCCGCCGTTGCAGGATGTGATAAGTCCTACGGTTGCGCCGGGAAGCTTATCAAGGCGCATAAAGATTTCAAAGGTTGACGAGCCCATAACAAACTCGCCCCACTCGCTGTCCGAGGTGATTTCGCTGAAGTTAAGGGTCAAATAGTACTGCTCCTTATATCTGTCGCCCGTGTACGTGTTGACGGTTGCTTCCACTCCGTTATGCTCAACGGTTGTTTCGGTAATGGCGCCGCCTGTTACGGTAACTGTGGCGTTACCCTTGGAGTCGGTTAACGTGCCGCCGCTTACGTCTAAATCAAAGTAAGCATCGGGAACCTCTACGGGTGCTGACGGACGGTCTGCCTCCACTCTTTCATCCTCAGGCTCGTCTGAGGTAATGCCCGGGAGCTTTTCGCCGTCATAGAGCTTTCCGTCATACGGCAAATAAAGCTTCACGGTTTGTGCGCCCGAAACGAAAACTTGCTTTACTGTCTTGCTCTCTGTTTGGAGGAAGAAGTTCGCACTCGCGCCCGAATTGGATTCAAACCACGAAAGCGGTGCAGGATAAAGCACGTATGTTGGATCAACGTTTAAGTAAAGCGTCTTCATTGTGCCGCCATTGTTCAAGCCGTGGTGTGCAACCTGTAAGAAGTCACTCTTCAAGCTTGCGCCGTACACTCTGTTAAGGCGGGACGCTCCAACGTCGGATACGTCACCTGTAAAGAGCATTTTTTGTCCTGCAATCTTAACTGTAAAGATTGTTGATGATGAGTTAAAGTCGTAATTTGCAACCGTTTGCGGGTAGAGATCCTCAAGTGTTTGCAAAATCTCAATTTCCGCATCTGCATAGTAGAACTTGTAGCCGCTGTGAAGCTTAACGTATTCCGTATCGCCAAGATACGTTGATATTACGTATTTGAAGTTGCCGTATCTTTGCTTTGAGGAGTCAAGCATATAGCTTGATCCGCTGTTTGAAATATCCTCATCGGACGGGAAATTGTAAAGCAGCTGCTTTATCGTAACGCTATCGTGATACTTCTCTACAAATAAATTAAACGTGCCGATATGGTCGCCGTGGCAGTGTGTGAAAATCCATCCCGCGATAACGATATCGCGTTCACCTGCCAATGCAGCCAAGGTATCATAAAGCTTGTCGGCTTCCTTTTCGTTTGTGTCACACCAGCCGCCGTCTATAATAAAGAACGTGCCGTCGGAAAGCTCGATAACGTATGACATACCCTCGGCAACAGATGCCTCAAGCTTAATTTGTGTGATTGACGGGTCGGTAACCTTCTCAAAGCTCGGCTGTGTCATATTTTCGGGAAGAGCTGTTACCGTTTCCATCGAAACCGTCGCCTTGCCCTCGGCTGACGTATAAACCGCGTTCATCAAAACATCACCTTTTTTAAATATGTAGAAAATATTTTCATTTATTTTATTGTCGGAAATTTTTTCGTATCCTGCCTCGACAAGAGCGTTTGCGTACGCGTAAAACTCGGCTGCATTTGTGTTGCTGATTTGGAAAACAACCGTGTCATCACTGCTTACACTCTTTGTAAAGGTTGCGCTTTGGTGACCGTAGCCAACCACGCCGTCAATTTCGATTTTTGTTGCAAAATCCTTGGTGCTGACAATGTGGTTGAGCGCATCAATAGCTGCATCGTTACCCTCAAAGTCGCCGTCTTCCAAGCTTGTCTCAGCCACGCGAACGATTGAAACCGCATTCAAGTCCGTGCCCCCAACTGCGGATGCAAGACGGTCGGAAACAACCGTATTAACGAGCTGAAGCTGCACCTCTTTGTTTTCGTCCTCAAAAAGAACGTAGCCAAGGATAACAAATTCCGTGTTATATGCGTTTTTATTGTCGGGGAAGTCGGTCAAGGCAAATCTATACGAGTGGTACTCCTCACCCTTAACCTTGTCAGCATAGGAATATTGCTTTTCGCCATCCTTTATAGCAGGTGCGAAAACAACCTTGGTATTATTTTTTGCAGCCTCGGAAAGGAAATCGCCATTCAAAAGCTCCACAACGTCTTTGGTCGAAACAAGAGTGCCGTATTCAATATTAAAGCCCGAGAGCTTAGAAAACGATTCGTAAGCTGATTCGTTCACGTGAAATTCACCGCGAATGCCCGAGCCCGAGCCGAGATAAATTGCAACACCTGCGGATTCGATAAGCGGATTGCTTATCGTATAGCTTTTACCGTTTGTTATACCAACGATTTCATCGTTCGTGGTTGAAAAATATCCGCTTGCCGAAAAGCCGTTAAAATCCGAAAGCTGACCCAAGAGCGCGCCCTCGCTTGCGGAATTCGTTGTAGCGGTAATTTCGCCCGTGTTGAAGCAGTTTTCAAACCTTCCGCCGTTTAGATGGCCGCAAATGCCGCCTGCGTTATATCCCTGAGCGTAAACCGTGCCTGCGTTATAGCAATCGGAAACAACAACCAAGCTCTTGCCGTCGTTCCAAATACAGCCGACAATGCCGCCCATATCAAGTCCTTTTGAAATTGGGTTAACACCGTTAATCGAGCCGTAGTTTACACAGTTCGATACCGTGGCGGAGTCAACAATCAAGCCGACAATGCCGCCGATATTTTTTCTGCCCGTTACAGTTGCGTAGTTAACGCAATTATCAACGCTTGCCGTGCCTGTAAGCTTACCTGCAATGCCCGCAACCTTATCCGAGCCGCTAACCGTTCCCGTAACGGTGAGGTTTTTGATTTTACCCGAAACAACACCGAAAAGCGAATCGTAAGTATTCGTGTTGCTTGTTGCACCAACAATTGTTACGTCAACTGTGTGTCCGTTTCCGTCAAACACGCCTGTAAAGCTGCCCTCGACAATTGCACCTGTGTCAGAGGAAACGGAAATATCCGCATCTAACCTATAGTGTGCTGAGAGGTTTTTCTGAATTGCCACAAAGTCCTCAGCGGTTTCAACCACGTAAGGATCATTTTCCGTTCCCGTGCCCGACATAGCGCCAACGGAAAGCGCAAGCAAGCAAAGAAGCGTAGCAATTATAGAAAGAGTCAACAAAATTTTTCTTTTCATAATTCTCTCCTTGATTTTTTTGTATAACTATATTATAATAAAATTGAGCGTTTTTGTCAATTATACACATCTTTTTTTGAGCGAAGCGCTCATTTTGTGATTGAAATCATTGAAAATGCAGTCATATTTAACAAGGGAGAGGTCAAAATGTCATTTAAGGATAGAGAAAGCAGCATACTTGAATATTTAAGCCAAAGCCGAGAGGCGTCCATTGAGGAGCTTTGCGCAAAATTTTTCGTCAGCGCGCCGACGATACGCAGGGACTTAAAGGCGCTTGCCGCCTCGGGAAAAATCATAAGGACACACGGCGGTGCGTTTTTGAGCAGCTTCCCCGGCGAGAGCATACCGCAAGAGGTGCGCGAGCGCGAATTTGTTCACGAAAAGGACATTATTGCAAAAAAATGCCTTGACCTTATAAACGACGGCGACTCCGTTATGATTGACGCATCATCAACCTGCTTTCAGCTCATCAAGCAGCTAAGCGCGAAAAACTCTATTGTGCTTATCACCAACAGCACGCAAGCACCGCTTATTTCCGCAAAAACGGGAGTGAAAACCTTCGTTTCGGGCGGCGAGGTGTCTAAAACCTCATTTGGCTACGTCGGACCCTTGGCAGAGGAATTTATAAGGAAATTCAACGCGGACATCTGCTTTTTCTCCGTCTGCTCACTAACTCCCGACGGCAAGCTGACAAACAACTCCACCTCTGAAAATCAGCTTTGCAGAGTTATGCTTGAATGCTCGAAAAGGTCCGTTTTGCTCCTTAATTCGCAAAAAATAGGCCCTGCCAAGCTTAATACGCTTTGCACGCTAAACGACGTTGATTACGTCGTTTCCGAAACGGATATTTCCGATAAATTCCCACGGTATAAGGAAAAGTTTTTATAATTCGACTGAAAACGCATCTTGCGATATTGACCGAGCCGTTGCTCTGTGATAAAATAAAACCGACAAGACACCGCATATGAAGGGAGCATTTTATGAAAAAGATAGCAGTATTTATGATTTTCGGACAGTCCAACGCCACAGGCCACGCAATGCCGATGAAGGAGGAGGACTATATTTCAGTTCCGCTAAAAAACGTTTACGGCTTGAACCGTGAGCCTAATCAATCCTTCGATATTGACCGTTTGGAGTTTAGCGGCTACACAAGCTTCGGCATGAACCTCGCCGAAACGCAGGACAACACCTACTCCGTGCCGAACCAGCTGGCAAGGGCGTGGCAAGATAAGATTGACGCGGGCGAGGACTTGCCCGATTTATACATAATTCAAATTTCCATTGGCTCACAGGGGCTTTACGATATGTGGAATATGGAAATGGAAAGGAAGCTGAAGCCCGGCACCTTGGGCGAGGTTGAGATTTCCCTTTTCCCATTCACCGTTCATATCCTTAGCTTGCTTAACAAATATTTTAAGGACAATGACCTCGAGCCTGACTTTGTGAGAATGCACTGGCGCGGCGGAGAGCAGGAAACAAGACGTCCGTTTGCAAGCCTTATGGAGGGCAAGCTAAAGAACGACTACAAAAAATTCTTCGGTGCGCTAAGAGAAGCACTCGGCTTCAATGCCCCTATTGTACTGCACAAAATGCCGTTTGTTGAGGTATTTGCGAGGGAGGACACAACAGGCGGACACCTTGGCGCTATGACGTACATTAACTACGTTTTTGAACAGCTCACCCACGAGCTTGATGATACCTCTATCTTTGACCCGACAAAATGCCCATTCTACAACCCTGCAATTTGGGACAGCGGCATCTACCGCTGGGACCTCATCCACTACACAGGAGAGATGAACACATGGGTAGCAGAAGAAATTTTAAACGAATATATTGAAAGAAAATAGCTCAAAAAGAGGGTGACACATTAAGGCACAACCATAAACCACAAAAGAACAAAAACTACCTATATACGGTATCGTTTGAAAAATAAGGTTGAAAAGCTCCGCTTTTCTTCGTTATTGTGGTTTATTATCGCCGATTTTTGCTCTACCGTACACAAGTACGCCTACGCTTAAAAATCGACGATTTCTGCTCT
>JAGALA010000013.1 GCA_017625935.1 Clostridia bacterium | reverse complement strand
TTGACAGCCTAAAGGCCATCAAAAGATGCTATTGCGCTCTCCCGAGGGGGCGGGACGCTGCCCCTGCACCCCGGCACCGTGTCGATGCGTGTCGGTGGTGACGGTGTTTTACACACCCCACTAACACCGACACGACCGTCACGGAGCGTCACGCCGGACTTGGCTCTGCAAGTGATAAGCTCACCTTGCGCCCGTCGTGACAACGGCTGCTCTTATATCGGATGCCGTATTCCTTTAGCAGCCGTCCTGCATTGATGTTCAACCTCAGCGTGAGTACGTTCGGCTTCATATCAACGCAGAGAAGCGTTGCAAGTTCGGTTGGCGAACCCACCCAACTTGACTTACCGGCAGAAAGAAAAGAAGCAACGGAGTCGAGCAAGGGATCGCTCGGCTCTACCCATAATTCGTTCTCGGCTTTCTCAAGCTCCCACACAAGTGTTTCAACATTACGGTTGAGGTAAAATTTCTGATCGGGCTGATCTCTGCCGACCACATCAATGGTCGCGCCGTTGCCCGTTCGCCTTTCCTTGCTGATAATAAACGCGCCGTCGGCGGCACCCATCAGACCGTTCGTGCCGGAAATCATATCAAAAATATCGTCCGCTTGTTGCTTTCTTGTGTGGTGGACGATCAGGAGAGCAACGCCCGTGCCGTCGGTCATTGCCTTCAGCTTCGCAACGATTTCATAGTCGCTTGCGTAGCTGTAATCCTTACCGCCCACATCACGCACACGCTGAAGCACATCAATAATGATCAGGCGTGTGTCGGGATGGTTGCGAATGAAGGCTTTGATTTGTTCGTCAAAGCCGTTGCCGAGAACTCTCGCCTCGGTAGCGAGATGCAAATTCGGCGCGCTGTTCGTACCGAACATACGGTAGAGCCTGCGTTGGAGTCTTGCGTAATCATCCTCAAGAGCGAGGTACAGCACCGTGCCTTTTCGCACGGCGTTGCCCCACAGCTCTGTGCCTGTGCTGACGTGGTAGGCGAGCTGTGCCATCAGGAAACTCTTTCCCACCTTCGACGGCCCTGCGAAAAGGTACGTGCCCGGATAAAGTACACCGTCAATAATCGGCAGACTTACATCGAAGGTTGTGTCGTAAAGCTCGTCCATTGTTACGGTTTTCAAATAAGAGGTGTCATTCGCCAAAATCCACTCTCTGCGAAAATCGTAGAAAAAATCGTCAAACCCCTTGTTTTCTTCTTCTGTTTGTGATATACTATCTGTGTGAATACTTTGAGATGACTGTCCTGCATCTGCGCCAACAGATGTTGCAAGGGCGGTCATTTCTTTTTCCGTCATACGCTCTCTCCTTTCATTCCTTCCATCGTAACGGTGATAAGGTTGATTGTTTCGAGCAGTTCGGGCGAAATTTCGCACGCTGTGGCGAGTTCGCGCAACTCGGCGAGTACCTCTGCCAACTGCCCCTTGAGAGCCTTGTAAACCCTCGGATTGCCCTGTACAACCACATCACGCTCAAGGCAACGGTTGCACACATAATCTTGCTTCGTGAGTCCCGAAAGCTTCACGGCAATATCAAGCTGACGGCTTTCCTCGGGTGACATTCTGAATGCGATTGTGTGGCAACGCCATCTCTGATACTTATCTCTGTTTTTTGCTGACATAATATTAACCTCTCTCTGTGTTTAATTTGTTTGCGATTTCCTTCTGCGTGGTCGGGAAAAGGTGTGCGTAGCGGTAGGTGATATCAATGCTTTCGTGACCGACACGGTCTGCTATCGCAACGGCTGAAAATCCCATATTTATAAGCAAGGAAACGTGCGAGTGGCGAAGGTCGTGAATACGGATACGCTTCACACCCGTGGCATTGCAGCCTCTCGTCATTTCACGGTGAAGGTATCCCTTCGTGATCGGGAAGATGCGAGTGTCCCCCTCAACGCTATACAAGGCTTTGAGATAGTCCTGTATCTCGTCCACAAGAAAATCGGGCATTTTGATATTGCGAATACTTTTGTCGGTCTTGGGATCTGTGATAACATCCTCGCCGTGTATTCTCTGATAGGATTTTGTAATGCGGACGATGCCGTCCTCAAGATCAAAATCGTTCGGTGTCAGGGCGAGCAATTCACCCATACGGAGTCCGCACCAATAGAGCATTTCAAAGGCATAGAAGGAGATGGGCTTGTCCATAATCTCCTCGGCAAAGGTCGTATATTCGTCCTTCGTCCAAAAAAGCATCTCTCTCGTTTTCTCCTTCCCCATATTGCCAGCCTTGGCGGCAGGGTTGCTTGAAAGCTCATAGTAGCGAACAGCGTGGTTGAATATCGCGCTAAGCTGATTGTGAATGGTTTTGAGATAGGTCGGCGTGTAGGCGTTCCCATTCTCATCTCTGTGCGCCATTATTACCTTCTGCCAAGCGATCACGTCGGAAGGTTTAATATCGCACATACGCTTATTTTTGAAATAAGGGAGGATTTTTTGATCGATTACGCTTGTTTTCATAATCCAAGTGCTTAGCTTGAGTCTGTCCTTCAAATCTTCCTTGTAAAGCTCCAAGAAAGACTCGAAGGTCATATCAAGACTTGCGTTCTCTTTCAGAAGGAACTTTCGCTCCCACTCAAGAGCCTCGCGCTTGCTTTGAAATCCGCGCTTGACCTTACGTGTTTTTTTGCCCGTCCAATCCTCGTAACGAACGGACACATACCAAGTTTTGCTGTCTTTTTCCTTATAAGCAGGCATTCTTACGCTCCTTTCATATTGTTCTGCTGCATACCGTAGAGCTTCTCTTCGTAAAACTTACGGCTGACCTTTCCGGCAATCGTGATATAACCCTTTTCCTCAAGCTCGGTGTTGAGCCTCTTGATGAGGTTATATGCGAAAGCTCTGGACACGCCGAGATCAGCAGCGATCTCAACGGCGGTGACCATTAAAGTTCTCTCCATTCAGTGTACCTCCTTCCCTCAGTAGTGTTAATTTCATAAAACCGCCTCCTTTCAAGAGATTAGACAATTACGATGAGTTGGATTTGAATTGTCTAAATAGATTATAACGGCTTCTTGACAAAATTGCAATAGAATTGTATAATGTTTATTGGAGTGATGTTGATTGTCTAAAATCAATCCAATTTGCATTTTCTAACGGTGAGGTGTGTATATGGCAAAACAAAAATATGATTTCTCGGAATACGAGATGTCACATACAGAAAAACGAAGCTCCACTTTAAGAGGAAATCAATCTGTTTCCTATGATTTTTTCTTCAACGATGTAAGCTTTGATCCCGACGAGCGAACATTTGTGATAACCGTTGATTCAGGCAACGAAGATTTCACTATGCAAGAAGCCATCGACCAATATAATGAGGACGAAGCCAAGCGCAGAGAAATTCACGAGGATATTCTGAGCGAAGAAGAAATCCAACAGAGAGAAGAAAGCCGCTTGCGCGATTTGGAGTATAATGCCGAGGTTCTCGCTCGTATGAATTCCAAATACATTATCTCAAAGGATCTTATAGACAACGAGGAAAACAATTACTATATCGACAATCCACAAATCAAGCGCATTCCCCTCAACAATGTTTTGAGTGGCGCAAGAATCAAAATGAGATATGGTGAGGGAATCCTTGATTTTGTGTACGCTGATTTCAAAACGCCTGCCATCGAGGCAATGAAGTTCTACAATTTTATGAATGCATTAGGAAACTTTATTGGAGAACAAAGCGGAAAAACAAAACCGACAGAAGAAGAAATTCAAGCACGTGCGCCGGAGAAGGTATATAATCGCAATCAATTAATTGTTGAAGATTATTTCAGATATCAGGACACGATGTCAAACATTAAACAGGTCGCATACGCCTCTCTTTATACCACTGTTTGTCCTCCGTTGTTTAAGGAATTTCGCACGAGTGCGAAAGCCTTAAAATCATATTGCAATGTGCTTTTGATGCTTCAAAAAGAGTATTTGGATATGATAGAGTTTTGCTTCGATGAAAACTACTATCCCGAAGTCCTCGGTCATTTAGCACCATCTGAACGATGGTTCGTTTTCAAAAGACTTCACAATTTAAGTTCCGTGTCATATCGAAAAGAGTCTTTAACCTTCAGTACAATGAAGCTTAGTGGAAATGTTATGCCTTATGGATTGCCTCCAACGGAGGTTGCTCACCGTATAAACACCAAAATTGATAAAACGGAACATCATATCGCTTTTGAAGAAAAATATAACATCACACACAAAGAGCTTGAACCATATCTCCGTTTTCCGCATTTTATATCGTTCAAATATGAGTTTCGCACCGTTGCGGATATTTTGGAATTAGAATTTACCAAGATGCTTGAACAAGATATTCGCTTCAAAAAATGCAAACGCTGTGGCAGATACTTCATTATGAAAGGCAACTACGATACGAACTACTGTGACAGAGTGGCAGAAGGACAAACACGCACGTGCCAAGATCTTGCCGCACAAGAGAACTACAAAGCGAAAGCAGCCGAGAACCCGGCACTTGCGATTTACAGCAAATACTACAAGCGTTATGCAGCTCGTGTTCGTTCCCGTCAGATCAAAGAATCCGACTTCAAAAAATGGAAGTTCCAAGCACTCTCCAAGCGCGATGAGTGTTCGGACGGTAAAATCACCGTTGAGGAATACATCGCTTGGATGGAAGGTTATTTCCCGAACAGAACGCCTAAAACCTAACAGAATACAAAAATAGCCTCTCTTGCTGAACTTAAGCGTTCAAACAAGAGAGGCTATCTCTTATATTGAATTTATTATGAGAATAATTCCATTGGTATCAAAACGGTATCAAAAATCCGTTTGAAGTGCCGAAAACCCTTGAAATATAAGGCTTTTTCGACTTGCGTTAATTATTCCCACTCTATTGTTCCCGTTGGTTTTGGAGTGAGGTCGTAGAGAACACGGTTGATGCCTTCAACCTCGCTTGTGATACGGGATGTGATTTTATGAAGCAAGCTGTAAGGGATTTCCTCTATTGTTGCGCTCATTGCGTCCGTTGTGTTAACGGCGCGGATGATTGCGGGCCAGCCCTCGTAGCGGCTTTCGTCCTTAACGCCAACGCTCTTTATATCGGGAACTATAATGAAATATTGCCATACGGTTTTATTAAGACCTGCAAGCTCAAACTCCTCGCGAAGGATTGCATCCGCCTCACGAAGCGCGTGCAAACGGTCGCGCGTGATAGCGCCAAGGCATCTTACGCCAAGGCCGGGACCGGGGAACGGCTGACGGTAAACCATACCGTGTGGAAGACCGAGCGCCTCGCCGACAACTCTGACCTCGTCCTTGAAAAGAAGCTTTATTGGTTCAACAAGCTCGAATTGAAGGTCATCGGGCAAGCCGCCAACGTTGTGGTGCGACTTAACTGCCTTTTTACCCTCTGCTTGCTTAATGCTTTCAAGAATATCGGGGTAGATTGTGCCCTGTGCCAAGAATTTAATATCGTCAAGCTTTCTTGCTTCCTCCTCGAAAACGCGAATAAACTCTCCGCCTATAATCTTGCGCTTTGTTTCGGGCGCATCAACGCCTGCAAGCTTATCTAAAAATCTATCGGTTGCATCAACGTAAACAAGATTTGCATCAAGTCCGTTTCTGAAAACCTCAATAACGTTTTCGCTCTCACCCTTACGCATAAGGCCGTGGTTAACGTGAACGCAAACAAGCTGCTTGCCGATTGCCTTAATCAAAAGTGCGGCAACAACGCTTGAGTCAACGCCGCCTGAAAGAGCAAGAAGCACCTTGCCGCTACCAACCTGCGCGCGAATTTCTTTTACCTGCTCGTCGATAAACTTGTCGGCAAGCTCCTTTGTTGTGATACGAGCCATGGAGTCGGGACGTACATTACTTGACATAGGAATAACCCCCCCTAAAATAAAATATAAAAAAGTATATCACAAAAAATATTTCAGTGCAATATAATTGTCAAAAAAATATCAAAAAAATTATTGCTTTTTCATTCCGCGCTCGATAATTTCAAGCGCATACTTGGCATCGCCTTGCGTAAGAGCGGGCGTGTCCCTTAATTCGTAGTCTATGCCGAGGTTTTCATATTTAACTCTGCCAAGCTGGTGGAAGGGAAGCACCTCGATTTTTTCAATATTATTAAAAGATGAAAGAAATTCACCGAGCGATAAAAGATATTCGTCCTTGAAGGTTAGCTCGGGCACGATAACGTGGCGCACACGCATTTTAACGCGTTTTTCGTTTAAGTACCGTGCAAAATCAAGCACGCTCTTGTTTGAATGTCCCGTCAGCTTAATATGCTCGGCCTCGTCAATATGCTTTATGTCAAGCATAACAAGGTCGCAAAGAGAGAGGAGCGCGTCAATTTTTTTGGTGAGCGTCTTGTTTTCTCTATCAAAAACGATGCCCGAGGTGTCAAGGCAGGTTGAAATGAATTCCTTTTTGGCAAGGGAGAAAAGCTCGGTAAGAAAGTCGAGCTGAAGCATTGGCTCGCCGCCGCTTGCGGTAATACCGCCCGTTTCGTAAAACGGCAAATTTCTTGCCATTTTTTCAATCAGCTCACTTGCCTCATAGGGCGTGCCGCCACCGCACCACGTGTCGGGGTTGTGGCAATATAGGCAACGTAAAGAACAGCCCTGGAAAAAGACAACAAATCTAACTCCAGGGCCGTCAACTGTGCCAAATGTTTCAATGGAATGAACGTATCCCTTCATAATTAAATGCTTGAATGGAAGGTTCTTGAGATAACCTCGTCCTGCTGCTCCTTGGTGAGCTTGATGAAGTTCACCGCATAACCCGATACACGGATTGTGAGCTGCGGATAAAGCTCGGGATGCTTCTGCGCATCGAGTAAAAGCTCTCTGTCGAAAACGTTTACGTTTAAGTGGAAGCCGCCCTTCTTTGCGTAGCCGTCGAGGAGTGCAACAAGGTTTGTCATTTGCTCATCCTCCGTCTTACCAAGGGCAGACGGAACAATTGTAAACGTATTTGAAATGCCGTCCTGCGAATCCATAAACGGAATTTTAGCAACGGATGCGAGCGATGCAATAGCACCGTTTGTATCTCTGCCGTGCATTGGGTTGGCACCCGGGGCAAACGCCTCGCCCTGCTTTCTGCCGTCAGGGGTTGAGCCTGTGTTTTTGCCGTATGATACGTTGGATGTGATTGTGAGAATTGACGTTGTTATAACGCCGTCACGGTATGCGTATTGCTGGCGAAGCATCTTAACAAACGTGTGGAGCACCTCTTTAGCAATAGAGTCAACGCGGTCGTCATCGTTTCCGAATTTCGGGAAATCGCCCTCTGCGATATAATCGGTTACAATTCCGCGCTCATCACGCACAACCTTAACCTTGCCGTATTTAATGGCGGAGAGGGAGTCCGCAACTACGGAGAAGCCCGCAATACCCGTTGCAAACCAACGCTTCACCTGTCTGTCGTGGAGCGCCATTTGGAGTCGCTCATATGAATATTTATCGTGCATATAGTGGATGATGTTGAGTGCGTTTACGTAAACCTTTGAAAGCCACATCATCATCGCCTTGAATTTTGACATAACGTCATCGTAGTCAAGGTATTCGCCCTCAACCGCACGGTATTCAGGTCCTACCTGCTCGCCCGTTATCTCGTCCTTACCGCCGTTTATTGCGTAGAGAAGGCATTTTGCAAGGTTAGCACGCGCGCCGAAAAATTGCATTTCCTTGCCGATGCGCATTGAGGAAACACAGCATGCAATAGCATAGTCGTCGCCGTGAAGCGGACGCATAATATCATCGTTTTCGTATTGAACCGCGTGGTGCTTAATTGAAATCTCCGCGCAGTATTTTTTGAAGTTGTCAGGGAGCTGTGTTGACCATAAAACAGTCAAGTTCGGCTCGGGTGCCGCGCCTAAGTTATTAAGGGTGTTAAGATATCTGAACGACATCTTCGTAACCATATGACGGCCGTCAATTCCGACACCGCCTATCGATTCTGTAACCCATGTGGGGTCGCCCGCGAAAATCGCGTTATAGTCGGGGGTTCTTGCAAAGCAAACCATACGAAGCTTCATAATGAAGTGGTCGATAATTTCCTGTGCCTCTTTTTCGGTGATAACTCCGTTTTTAAGATCTCTTTCCGCGTAAATATCAAGGAAGGTTGACGTTCTGCCAAGGCTCATTGCCGCGCCGTTTTGCTCCTTAACTGCCGCAAGGTAAGCAAAATAGAGCCACTGAGTTGCCTCAAGCAAGGTCTTTGCAGGTCTTGAAATATCGTAGCCGTAAATTGCGCCAAGCTTCTTGAGCATGCCGAGTGCCTTGATTTGCTCGGAAAGCTCCTCGCGCTCTCTTATAACGTCAGAGCGCATAGTTGTTCTTGTGCTGCTCTTTTGATATTCCTTATTATCAATAAGACGGTCGATGCCGTAGAGCGCAACACGGCGGTAGTCACCGATAATTCTGCCTCTGCCGTATCCGTCGGGAAGTCCTGTAATAATATGGCTTGAGCGACACTTTCTCATCTCGGGCGTATAAACGTCGAAAACGCCTGCGTTGTGCGTTTTTCTGTGCTCGGTAAAAAATTCAACAAGCTCGGGGTCAACCTCGTAGCCGTTTTTGGAGCAAGCCTGCATCGCGATTCTGATGCCGCCGTACGGCTGAAGCGCACGCTTAAGCGGCTTGTCTGTTTGCAAGCCAACAATTTTTTCCTTGTCCTTTTCGATATATCCGGGGCCGTGTGAGGTGATGGTGGAAATAATATCCGTGTCCATATCAAGCACACCGCCGTTTTCAATTTCCTGCTTCTTTAATTCGCTAACCGCGTGCCAAAGCTCCTTTGTCGCTTCGGTTGCATCGGCGAGAAAGCTGGCATCGCCGTTGTACTGAGTGTAGTTTTGCTGTATGAAGTCACGCACGTTGATTGAGTTTTCCCAATCACCGCCCACAAAGCCGTTCCATTCTTCGTATCTCATAGAAAATTCCTCCTTTCGAGGGTAAGGGTATTTTGTCCTGAAAATTTTTCAGTTATAATATAACATCTTTTAATTATAAAGTCAATAGAAAAACAGTAAAAAAATTGTCAAATCGATAAATCGATAAAAATTATTTTGACATCTCATTTGCTTTTTTTCGGTATTCGCTTGGTGTGATGCCGACGTAGGACTTGAAGGTGCGCGAGAAAAAGTTTATATCGCCGTAGCCCGAGACTCGCGCAATTTCCGTAATGGATAAATCGCAGTCCTCGCTAAGCAGGTTTATTGCATGCTCCATTCTCAACTTCAAAATATATTTTGTCGGAGGAATGCCCATTTGCTTCTTAAAAGCGAGATTGAACGAGGTCATACACATATTTTCCAATTTTGCAAGGGTGTCGATTTTTATATCCGACGTATAGTTTTCGTTTATGTGGCGAATTGATTTTGAAAGCGGAATTTGCTCGTTCTTTGCGTTCTTTATTCCGCGCGAAGCCTCGATAAAAAGACGTTCAAGGAGCAATACAAGGTCAAAGTCGCGCAGCTCATCATTTTTTGCAAACGCCTCAAAAAGCGCCTTGAATCTCCCTTGCATATTATTATTGAAGCTTAGTTGATTTACATTCGGAAAAAGCTCTATTCCGTATTTTGACAGCTTCTCCAGGACCGCACTGCCTGTAAAATGCACACACAAATACCCCATAGGCAGACCTCGCGTTTCTATGGAATAAGGCGTTTTTGGCGGAATAATAATCAGCTCATTTTCCAAAATATCCCTTGATGTGTGTCCGACTTTTACGCATAATGAGCCCGAAAAAAGATAAATCAAATAGTAGTCGAGTCTTCCGCGGCGATTGAGGTTTTTGGTGGGAATTTCGACCAAGGTGTGCGCGGCAACGTTAACAAGCAGCGGTACGCTGTGGCTGCTTCGGCTGTTGTGGTTTATATCTCGCCAGTCGAATGAGGAGCCGGGAGTTATTGTTGATAAGCGGCAGTTTTTCATATTTTCTCCTTAATTATGTCAAAAAATGCTAAACAATTGTTAAATAATCATACAAAAATCTTTTATATAATTGTATCATAAAAATGTATAAAAGTCAAATAGTACAAAAGGAGAGTTTTATGAAAAAAAGGATTTTTATTTTAATTTCAATGCTTGCGCTTATGTGCTGTCTTTTCGCAATCGGTGCAAGTGCAGCTTCAACCAACGAGTTTGGCTCGGTTGAGAAAATTGACGGAATTGACTTAACCGATATGAACGCCGATGCATCTTCAAGGGTGGTTATTGTTGATGCAAGCGGTGAATACCATACGTATCCCGCGCAGTACGTTGTTTCAAGCAACACTAAGTTTTACTATAATTTCAAGCCAATCAATGATGCGCTCGGCACGTCCTACACCAAAAACAGCGTGGTTAGGATTGAGGTTCCCGATAACATAACGATTGCAACAAACTGCGGCGATTTATCACAGACGAGCAATCTCGTTGAGATTAAGTTTTCCGCAAATTCAGAGCTTCATACCCTTGAATACGGATGCTTTTACGCTAACAAAAAGCTTGAAAAGCTCAACATTCCTAAGAAGGTAACAACAATAGGCACGCTCATTATAAACAACTCAACGCTTAAGGAGCTTGTTTTTGACGACGGTTTTTCTGCATATCTTCCAAAGGATTCCTTTAAGGGTGCATCAGGCGTTGAAAGGGTAGTTTTTTCAAATCAAATGACATCTGTTGCTGACCGCGCTTTTGACTCAACGCTTGGCGTGAATTTGAAGGAGCTTTATCTCGGCGCAAGCTTAAAGGATCTTGGCACAAACAATATGGCGTGGGTTAAGCAATCCGTAAAGATTTATATGCCCGCACAGTTCCTTTCGGAGGCTGACACAATCAAAATGGAAACATTTTCCTGGTGGGATGCGTCTGCCTGCTTGCCGACAGGTGTTATCTTCTACACAGGAAGCAAGGCACAAATGGAAGCTCTTATCGCAAAATCCACCTACGACAGAGTGATTTCCTCAAAGGCAACGCTTGTTGAGTGGGATTCTGCCAAGACAGATGGCGAATATGTTCCTTCATCGGGCTGGACAATTGTATACGGATATAACAAGTGTAACGCGTTTTACGGCGGAAAGCACGATGAGCAGGCACTCAACGGCTGTCAGTTTGGTTGTGCACGCGACTGCGGAGTGGTTGACGTGCTTGAAAATCCTATGCACGAATACGAAACGACAGTAACGTACGGCGGCGCGGAAACGGTTGATTACTATAAAGCAATCAAGGTTTGCGAATCGTGCAAAAACTGCGGAAGCGAAAGCTTAAACAAAGACATTGATCCGCTCTTCTCCGATAAGGGCTATTCGGTTGACCTGGAGGGCGTTGGCGTTTGCCAAAGCTTTAAGGTGAATTTCGATGCGATTGAACTTTACAAGCAGTACGTCAACGGTGACTTTGAATACGGCTTGGTTGCTTCAATTGATAACGAAAATCCGCTTGTGATTGATAACGGCGCGGTGAAAACAGTCGGAAAGGCAATTTCAACGGGAATGACGAACACAAGCTTTGAGCTTTTGCAAATAAAGGTTGTGGGAATACCCGCAGAGCAGGAAAATGCACAAATCGTTGGCTGTGCATACGCGCTTGACAACGGAAAAATATATTACCTCTCCGAAAACGCAACAACAGAGGTAGCATCCGGCGCATCGTATGCATCGCTCAAGGAAAAGGAATAACTTAAAAGGGGCGACACATTAAGGCACAACCATAAACCACAAAAGTACAAAAACTACCTATATACGGTATCGTTTGAAAAATAAGGTTGAAAAGCTCCGCTTTTCTTCGTTAATGTGGTTTATTATCGCCGATTTTTGCTCTACCGTACACAAGTACGCCTACGCTTAAAAATCGACGATTTCTGCTCTTAATCTGTCAACCCCCGAGTCCTTTTTGGGCATCTCATTAAGAATAAAAAGCAGAATTTCGTAGTGAAATTCTGCTTTTTGTCATTGTTTAGACGAAACCTATTGATTTTACTGGATTCTTAATGAGCCAGCCCCTTTTGTGTAATTTGCGTCTGCATTGCTTAAAAAACCAAAAAAAACAAGCAAAAAAATATTGAAATGAATAAAATAGTGTGTTAAAATAGTATAAAAATTTTGCAAAGCGATGCGCACCGAGCGCATCTGAATTAGAGGTGATTTTGTGATTAGAATAGGAATATACGGCTACGGCAATCTTGGCAGAGGTGTTGAGTGCGCGATTAAGCAGAATGACGATATGGAGCTGGTTGCGGTTTTCACGCGCCGTGATCCGAAAACGGTAAAATTGATAGATGAAAGCGTTTCGGTTTATCACGTTGATGACGCGCTTAAAATGCAGGACAAGATAGACGTTATGATTTTGTGCGGAGGCAGTGCAACCGATTTGCCCGTGCAAACACCGTATCTTGCAAAATACTTTAACGTGGTTGACAGCTTTGATACACACGCAAAAATTCCCGAGCATTTTGAAAACGTTGACAAGGCGGCGAGAGAAACAAACCACACGGGTATGATTTCCGTTGGCTGGGACCCCGGTATGTTCTCGCTCAACCGTATGCTCGCAGGCACAATTTTGGTTGACGGATGTGATTATACGTTTTGGGGCAGGGGAGTAAGCCAAGGGCATTCCGATGCTATCCGCCGTATAGAGGGTGTAAAAAACGCAAAGCAATATACCGTTCCCGTTGAATCAGCGCTTCAGGCGGTAAGAAACGGAGAAAACCCGCAGCTCACTACACGCGAAAAGCATACAAGAGAATGCTACGTTGTTGCAAACGAGGGCGCGGATCTTGCTCGCATTGAAAATGAAATCAAAACGATGCCAAACTATTTTGCCGACTACGACACAACAGTTAACTTTATCTCCGAGGAGGAGTTTAACGAAAATCACGCAGGCATTCCGCACGGCGGCGTTGTGATTAGAAGCGGAAAAACAGGCAAAAGCCTTGAAAACAACCATATAATCGAGTATAAAATCACGCTCGATTCCAACCCTGAGTTTACCGCATCCGTTATAGTTGCGTATGCACGTGCAACCTACAAGCTCGCAAACGAGGGCGCATACGGCTGCAAAACCGTTTTCGACGTTGCACCTGCGCATCTCAGCGCAAAGAGCGGAGAAGAGCTTAGAAAATCACTTTTATAAAAACAAAAAAGCACCCGTTTGGGTGCTTTTTCAGTTATTCTTTATTACATTGCATTTTGTAATACCGTAATATTTTGCTGCTTCAACTGTGCTTTCGTTATAAACCTCGCCACAAGAGATTACGCTGACACACGGCGGGCACGCCACGTTTAGGTCGGCGCACACTCTGCCAAGCGCGTTTTCAATATCAATTTCTTCTTTTGGTAAAAATGCAATCTCGCGAGGGCTGAATTTTCTTTCACAAGGTAAAATTGTGGGGGGAGTGTCTGAAATTGCGCTCTTTTTGGGGATTGAAAGCAAAACGCTTTCAAGGCTCAACAGGTCATTTTCGCTGTTTTGACACGAAACCATCAAAACTATGTAGTCCCTGTCGTAAAACTCGCAAACTATGCCATTTTTATATAGAATTTTATAAATTTCCTCGCCGTAGTAGCCGTATTTTTTGGTGTCTACGGTGATTTTAATTTTCTCGTCACCGATAAATGTGTAGCCGTTTTCCGTCAAACGCGATTTCAGCGCATCGACCTTTTTTGAAAGCTCACTTAACCTTTTGTCAAATCCGTCATTTAAATATAAATTCGCGTTGTCAAGCGAGCAGAGTGTTAAATACGATGGGCTGCTTGAGCCGAAAAGTGCGAGTGCGCTCTTTGCGTTTTCCGAAAAATACTTTGGCGCATTTTTACTTATATGCATATAAGCACCGCCTGTTAAAACGGGCAAGGTCTTGTGCGCCGAGTCGGAAGATAGCCACGCGCCTTGGTCAATCGGATGATTTTCACCCTCAAGAAATTTTAAGTAAGCACCGTGTGCGTTGTCGACAATCAACGGTATATCATACCTTTTGCAAACCTCGTTGATTGATTTGATATCTGAAATATTTCCAAGATAATCAGGGCTTGTTACAAAGACTGCAAATGGCATTTTATCGACACGGGTCAAGGCTTTTTCAATTTCCGCGCCGTCTGTTTTTCCACACAGGTAGCCGCCGCTTTTTGGATTTACCCACTTTATATCAAAGTCAAGCAAAACCGATGCGGAGATAAATGACTGATGCGCATTTCTTGTCGCTAAGACGTAGTCGCCTCCCTTATACGATTTTGCAAGATACATCATTGCGCGAATTACGTGAGATGAGCCCTCGGTTGAAAAAAATGTTTTTTGGCTACCGAAAAGCGCAGTTGCGTTTTCTTCGCTTTCATTAATTATATCGCGCGCGTGATACAAAGAGTCCGCGCCCTCAATTTCCGTTATATCAAAATCTTCAAAGCCGAGGAAGGGCTTCCCCTTGTGCCCGGGCATATGAAAGCGCGATGCGCCGCCTTGTGCGTATTTTTTTACAAATTCACAAATAGGCGCTTTCATTATTCCTCAATTGCTTTGCTGATTGCAACAGCAAGCGCGCACTCCATTCTTTTTCTGAAAAGGCGGCAACCGTATTCGTATACGCCGCGCACAGAGCCCGTTGCGTGATATGCGTTCGCCGCACATCCGCCCGAGCAGTATAGCTTTGCCCAGCAGTCCTTGCAGTCTGGACGTGCATATACGTTGCAGGAAGCAAATTCGTTTTGCGCTTCCTTGTTTGTTACGCCCTGCCAAATATCGCCGAGTTTGTATTTTTCCTCACCCACAAATTGGTGGCATGGATATAAATCACCCCAAGGAGTAACAGCCATATATTCGGTTCCTGAGCCACAGCCCGAGATGCGTTTATAGATACAGGGTCCGCCGTTTATGTCAATCATATAGTGATAGAAGGTAAAGTCCTTGCCCTCCTTGTGCTTCTTTATCATAAGGTTTGCAAGCTCCTCGTATTGCTGACAAACAATAGGGAAGTCCTCCTCGGTTAATTCCTCTTTGTCGCCCTTGGCGCACACAACAGGCTCCATTGAAAGCTCGTTAAAGCCGAGGTCAAGCATAACCTTGATATCGTTTAAGAAGTCGGGGTTAGCGTGGGTGAACGTGCCGCGCATATAATAATTTTTTCCGCCGCGCGCAGAAACAAGCTCCTTGAACTTGGGAACGATTTTATCCCAGCTTCCGTTACCTGCATAGTCAACGCGGTATCTGTCGTGGATTTCTTTGCGTCCGTCTAAGCTGAGCACCACGTTTGACATTTCGCGGTTTGCAAAGTCGATAACGTCCTTGTCAATAAGCACGCCGTTTGTTGTTAAGGTGAAACGGAAATTTTTGTTATGTATTTTTTCCTGCTCACGTGCGTAAGCAACCAAATCCTTAATCATTTGGAAGTTCATAAGCGGCTCGCCACCGAAGAAGTCAACCTCTAAGTTGTGTCTTGTGCCGGAATTTTCAATCAAAAAGTCAAGCGCGCGCTTTCCAACCTCCAAGGACATAATTGCACGCTCACCGTGATATTTTCCCTGGGATGCAAAGCAATATGAGCAGTTTAGGTTGCAGGTGTGTGCAACGTGTAAGCAAAGCGCCTTTATAACGCCGCTTGTCTTTTGCTTTAATTTGTCAGCCATCGGCTCAAAGGTGTCGGGTGTGAAAAGCGTGCCGTTGTTTTTAAGCTCTGTTACCTGATCGTAGCAGCCCCTAATCTCCTCGTCCTTTATACCAAGTGACGAGTACTTTTCTGAAATTTTAGAAAAAACCTCACCCTGTGTATGATTTTCGTATAATTCGATGATATCGTATGCAATATCGTCAACCACGTGGAGTGAGCCTGAGCAAACGTCTAAAACCACGTTCAGCTCGTTAAATTTGAATTGATGTACCATAATTTCCTCTTATATATAAAATTGGACTGCCAAAGAGCTTCGGCAGTCCTAATTCAGGCATTAAAGATTATTTTCTTTCGTTGTTTTCGCATGCTTGGTTAGCGATACCGCAGCTTGTCTTGCAAGCGGATTGGCAAGAAGTTTGGCACTCACCGCAGCCACCGTTTTTTGCGCTTTCGCAAAGGTTGCCTGTTTTGATTGTCTTAATGTGTTCCATAGTAAAACCTCCGAATATTCTGTTTATGAAAAAATTATATCACATAAAATTTCCAAAGTCAACACAAATTTCAAAAAGAAATCATTAAAAATAGATTGATTTATTGAAAAAAGTATGCTACAATATGTGAGTAAATGCTTTTTAGAAAAAATTGAAAGGATAAATTTATGGCTAAAATGAATAAAAATGCCAACTATGTCACAGAAAAAAGACAAGTGGCAAGTCAGGCAAGCGTAAAAGCAAAAAGCAGCAAAAAAACAAAAGGAGTCGCTAAGAATGTTCTCTTAATCGTAGCTATCGTTCTCGTAGCTGCAGCACTTATTACCGGCTTCGTATTCTGGATGATAGGAATTTCAAATCCCGACGGAAGAGAATTCTTAAACCCATATGAGGGTCACTTCGAGGTTACCGACGTTGTTGAGCTCGAGTTTGAGGGATACGGTAAGGTGACAATCGAGCTTTACGGTAAGGAAGCACCAAAGACAGTTGAAAACTTCCTTCATTTGGTAGAGCACGGTGAGATCACAGCAGAGAAAATTGCAATCGCATCATCCACATCTGACCAATTCATCACAATTTCAATGCCTCACGACCACGAGGAGGAGGGACACGAGCACCACTACATCAAGGGTGAGTTCTACGACAATGGCGTTGCAAACAGAATTGCACACGTTTCAGGTGTTTTGACAATGTCAAACGGAAACACAAAGTATAACTCAAGCTCCACAGACTTCAAAATTATTACAAACGCGTTAAACAAGAACTATAACACAGAAAAATCAAGCGGTTATAACGGCAACTATGCCGCATTCGGTAAGGTTGACGCAGAAGGCCTTAAGGTAGTTAGACAGATAGTTACCGATTACCGTGAAAAGGCAGCTGCAGCTACAACAGATAAGAACGCACTCGTGTTCGGCAGCAACAAAATCAGCATCACAGCATCAGATATTTCAAAGAAAACAATCGAAAAGACATTTACACCTACAAACTCAGGTACATACGTATTCAAGAGCACAAAGTACACAAGCATTATCGTTGATATGGTAAAAGAGGGTGCAGCATCAGGCGCTAAGGCGGTTGAATTCGGCACAGAATACACAACTCTTAAGGACGGCGTAAGCTACGACCTCGTTGCAGGACAAGCGTACACAGTTACACTCGGTCTTGGTGAGCTTAAGGCTGGCACACATATCATCACAATCGAGGGCGATTTACTTATAGACGGCACAAACAGCATCGAAATTACCGAAGAGGATATCAAGAACGAGAGCGTTTCATACAGCTTCGCTCCAACCTACACAGGTATCTACTTCTTTGATTGCCAAACAACAGTAAAGGATAAAGAATTCAAGGGCGAGTTCGAAATCTTTGACGGCGAAACAAGCATTGGTAAGGAATCAGCTTACCTTGAAAAGGGCAAAACCTATACATTTGTTATTAATACAAAGGAAAATGTTGAAGCAGATGACTATAAGGTTGTTGTAACAGCTCCAACACTTGTAGCAGGCGACAACGCACTTTCAGTTCCTGAGTACACAATCAGAGACGGCAAGGCATACTACTACTTCAAGCCATCAGAGGACGCTAAGTACCTCATCACAAACAAGGACCTCACAGTTAAGGTTTATGACGAAGAGGGCAACGAGGTTGCAGGCGGCAACTATGTTGAGCTTAAGAAGGATGTAACATACAAGATTGAAATTTCAGCAGACCTTGATCCTTTGATGGGTCTTGGCGATACAGCTATCGCAATCACAGCTGACGACAAGAAGGGCGACGCTGACTACAAGAAGGACTACTCCTTCACAGCTGAAGCTACAGGCAAGTACACATTTGCAGGCGACAATGTAACATTTGAAATCTGGAACGGCACAAAGAAGGTTACAGCTGACACAGACGGCACATACTCACTCAAGGTTGGCACAACTTATACAGTTGTTGTAAAGACAGTAGCCGAGGGTAACTACAGTGTTAACGTAAAGGTTGACGATCCTAAGGACGAGGACGACGTTATCGTATATGCAAGCTACACATTAAAGGTTCAAGCTCCATCACTCGTTGTTGGCTCAAATAAGCTCACAATTGACGAGAGCGACGTAACTGCAAAGAACGTTGAATACACATTCACAGCTACAACAAACGGTATGTTCTCATTCAAGGGTATCTACCAAAAGCTTGATGAGAACGGCGAACAGGTGAAGGATAAGGACGGCAAGCTCATCAACGTAAATGCTAAGCTTACACTCAAGGACAAGGACGGCAAGGAGCTCAACATCGAAAATGCTAAGCTTGTTAAGGGCGAAACCTACACAGTTATCCTCAAGTCTGACCTTATCAGAAAGGATGCAGTTGCAACAATCACAGTTGCAAAGGTTGCTCCAAAAATCATCGGCGCAACAATTGTTGAAAAATAATTAAACACGAAAAACAGCGGGTAAATTCAAAAATACCCGACCCTGTGTGCGAAATTCAATGATTTTTGCATCAAAATAACCAATAAAAGCCACCGAAATTCGGTGGCTTTTTTGTACATTGCAACAAATTCACTGACTGCATACCGTTACTGCGTCGAAAATTGTTGTTGACAAATCATTCTTTATAATATATAATTAGTATGTATGCGTATAATTGCGCGCAATATATTTATTATTTATTAATAAGAGGAAAATATGTACAAGCATTTTTTGAAACGAGTTTTTGATTTTATAGCCGCTACCGCAGGAATTGTGGTGCTTTCACTGCCGATGATTGTTATAGCAATCGCAATTAAAATCGACAGCCCCGGCCCTGTTTTCTTTAAGCAGAAGCGTGTCGGCAAAAACAAGAAATATTTTAACATTGTTAAATTCCGCACAATGCGCATTGATACTCCGCACGACGCACCAACGCACGAGCTTTCAGACCCTAAAAAGTGGATTACAAAGGTTGGCGGATTTTTGAGAAAGACTTCGCTTGACGAGCTCCCGCAGCTTTTCAACATTTGGCTTGGTCAAATGGCTGTTATTGGTCCGCGTCCCGCGCTTTGGAATCAATATGACTTAATTGAGGAGCGCGATAAATACGGTGCAAACGATGTGCGCCCCGGACTTACCGGTTGGGCACAAATAAACGGTCGTGACGAGCTTGAAATTGACGTTAAGGCAAAGCTCGATGGCGAGTACATAGAGAAAATGGGACTTTTCTTTGATATCAAATGCTTTTTTGGCACAATCTTCAGTGTCCTCAAGCACGACGGCGTTGTCGAGGGCGGCACAGGCGAAATGAAAAAGCAAGAGGCAAGGGAAGAGGAAAAACAAGAGGAGACTGCGCTTAAATGAAAAAAATCTTAATTACGGGCGCGGGTAGCTATATCGGCACGTCCTTTGAAAATTATATGAAAAAATTCGAGGGCGAGTATCAAATTGATACACTCGATATGCTTGACGGTTCATGGCGCGAAAAATCCTTCTCCGGTTACGATGCTATATTCCACGTTGCGGGAATAGCGCACTCCGACAGCGGAAAAATAAGTGAGGAAAAAGCTAAGCTTTATTATTCTGTCAATACGCATCTAACAGTGGAAACGGCAAAAAAAGCAAAGCAAGACGGTGCGGGGCAGTTCGTTTTTATGAGTAGCGCAATTGTTTACGGAGACAGTGGAAAAATTGGCAAAGAAAAAATTATAACGAAAGAAACTATGCCATCACCTGCCAATGCATACGGTGATAGCAAGCTGCAAGCGGAAAACGGTATTTTGGAATTGCAAGACGGATGCTTTGACGTTTGCGTTTTACGCCCACCTATGATTTACGGTGAAAACAGCAAGGGAAATTACCCAACACTTGCAAAATTAGCAAAAAAGATGCGTGTTTTTCCGTATGTGAAAAATACTCGCTCTATGCTATATATTGAGAATCTTTGCGAGTTTGTAAGATTGATGATAGACAATCGCGAACGCGGTATTTTCTTTCCGCAAAATTCAAGCTATACTAACACATCGGAAATGGTTAAGCTGATTGCATTGGCAAACGGCAAAAAAACTCGCTTGGTTAAGGGCACGGCATGGATGCTTAAGATTTTAAGTCCGTTTACCGGCTTGGTAAACAAGGCATTTGGCAATCTTGCTTACGATATGAAAATAAGTGAGTATAAAGAAAATTATAGAGTTTGTGATTTTGAAGAATCAATAAAACGCACGGAAGGAAATAACAATGCTTGTTAGTCTTATAACCGTTTGCTACAATAGCGAGCAAACGATAAGAAAAACCATAGAGTCTGTTTTGGCACAAACCTACGACAGCATTGAATACATAATAGTTGACGGGGACTCCTCTGATAAAACTCTTGACGTTGTAAAGGAATATGAAGAGAGAATAGAAAAAAGAGGATATAAGCTTAAGGTTGTCAGCGAAAAGGATAACGGTATATATGATGCAATGAACAAGGGTATTGCGCTTTCAAGCGGGGACCTTGTTGGCATAATCAACTCTGATGACTGGTATGAGCCAATTGCGGTAGAAACTGCTGTTTCTGTATACAAGGAAGAAGCATATGATATGTTTTATGCCGATATAAACCTTATTAAGGAAAACGGCAAGGTTATGGTTAAGCATTCAAAGCTCGATAAGCTTCCGACGAGCCGTCATTGGAACCACCCAACGACATTTGTGAAGAAAACGGTTTATGATGAGCTTGGTGCCTTTAGATGTGAGGGCATTCACGATGATTATGATTTTGTGTTAAGAGTGCGCCGTGCAAAGAAAAAGGTGGTTATCAAAAACGTTGTGCTTGCTAATTTCAAAACCGGTGGAGTGAGCAATAAAAAAAGCATTAAAAACTCATTTGGCCGCATCAAGGATAGATACAGATGCTATCGAAACAACAAGTACAGTCGCCTTTATATTTTCGAATGCTTAGCCATTGAGGCGGCAAAATTTATTTTAAGTTAAGAGGAAAATATGAAATACTTATGGATAGGCGTTGGAAACAGCGACGCGGCAAGAGAGGAAATAACGAAAAAAGGTGGGAAGCTGCTTTCTGCCGAAATTTCAAATGATTCACTTCTTGCGGGGCTTGAAAAAAACGGTGTTTTGTGTGACACGATAAATACTACAAGCTTGCCAACCTATCCAAGCTTTCCAGATAAAAGAATAGAGCCAAACACGTGGCAATATGAGAATGGGAAAACGGGTGTTAGCATTGGATATCTGAATCGCCCGTATATAAATTTATTAAGCAAAAGACGCGCGCTCGTAAAGGAAGCGAAGAAATGGGCGCGCGAAAACAAGGACAAGGATGTAACCGTTTTTGTTTATCAAATGTCCACGTATTTTATGGCGGCAGCAAGTGCGGTTAAGAAAATAATCAAGAACGTAAAAACAGTTCAGATTATTCCTGACCTTCCGCAGTTTATGGATATGAACATGTCCGCGCTTAAAAAGATACTTAAAAAAATCGACTGGCAGAGCATTAAGCGCCATATGAAAAACGTGGACAAGTATATTTTATACTCAAAGCATATGGCAGAATTCTTGGGTCTTGCAGACGGCACTTGGACTGTGATGGAGGGCTCGTACGATGCTTCGCTCATGGCTGATGAAAATATCAAGCCGAGCGAGGACACGGTTTCTGTTATGTACTCGGGCGTGCTTGATTTAAGATACGGTATAAAAGAGCTGCTTGATGCATTTTCGGAGCTTCCCGAAAATTATGAGCTTTGGTTCACGGGTAATGGAAATGCAGTTGAGCTGATAAACGAGAGGGCAAAGCACGACGGACGCATTAAATATCTTGGTTATTTGCCAACGCGCCTTGACCTTTTGAATAAGCAAAGAGAGGCGACAATGCTCATTTCAACAAGAGATCCGAGTGAGCCCGCCTCAACGTATTGCTTCCCCTCGAAAATTTTTGAGTATATGGTTTCGGGCAACCCCGTTCTTTCAACAAGAATAAATGGCATTCCCGATGAATATTTTGACTATATTATTCCGCTTGACTCACTCGATGCAACCTACTTAAAAAACAAAATCCTTGAGGTTGCGGCTATGCCAAGAGAAAAAAGAGAAGAGCTTGGCGCGCGCGCAAAGAGCTTTGTGCTTAGCGAGAAAAACAACGTCAAGCAAGCGGAAAAAATTATAAATTTTACAAAGGAATAAAAATGGATTCTAAAAGAATTGCTTTTATAAACGCGATTCCATACGGAAGCACAGGAAAAATCGTAAAAGGAATTGCAAGGATTGCAAAAAACGAGGGCGCCGAAACGCTTACATACTTAAGCTGGACTAAGGGTTATAGAAAAAGCGATGACCCTGACGTTATCGTTGGCTCGTTTCTTGGAAAGCTTTTTCATATGGGCGTAGCTAAGCTGAACGGCAAAAACGGCTGCTACTCAAAGCGCGACACCAAAAAGCTCCTTAAAAAGCTTGACGAGTTTAAGCCTGACGTGATAGATTTGCACATTCTTCACAATTGGAACATAAACCTTCCAATGCTTTTTGATTACATAAAGAAAAACAAAATTAAAACCGTTTGGACATTCCACGATTGCTGGGCGTTTACGGGTCAGTGCCCGCACTTTATTATGGCAGGGTGCGATAAATGGAAAACAGCGTGTCATAGCTGCCCACAATATCGCGAGTATCCGGGTGCGTACGTTGACAAAACGGAGCTTATGCACCGCCTTAAGAAGGAATGGTTTTTAGGCGTTGAGGATTTAACCATCGTCACACCGTCTAAGTGGCTTGGCGAGCTTGTTAAGGAGTCGTTTCTTAAGGACTATGACGTCAAGGTGATAAACAACGGAATTGACCTCGATGTTTTTAAGCCGACCGAGAGTGATTTCAGAAAAAAGTACAAGCTTGAAGACAAAAAAATTGTGCTTGGTGTTGCTTTTGGATGGGGAAAGCGAAAGGGGCTTGACGTGTTCTGCCAGCTTGCAAGGGAGCTTCCGAGCGATTATCAAATTGTGCTTGTCGGAACGGATGACGAAACCGATAAGCAGCTTCCAAGCAATATAATTTCAATCCATCGCACGTCGAATCAAAAGGAGCTTGCCGAGATTTATTCAGCAAGTGACATTTTTGCAAATCCAACGCGCGAGGAAACTTTAGGTATGGTTAATATCGAAGCGCTTGCTTGCGGAACTCCGGTTGTTACTTTTAAGACCGGTGGTTGTCCGGAGGTTATAAATAAGGCGAGCGGAGTGACTGTCCCGGTTGATGATTTTGAATCATTCAAAAACGAAATTATTAATGCTTGCAATGGCAAAATTTATTCAAAGGATGCGTGCATCGAAAGGTCAAAGCAGTTCGATATGCACGATAAATTCAAACAGCATTACGATCTATTCTAATAATTAAAATAAAAAGGCGAAAAAATGAATTTTGATATTAAAAAATTATCGGCAGAAAAAATATTTATATCGCTAATAATAGTCAGCTTGGCGTTTGAAAACTTCCGTCTTTTCACGGTTCTCGGCGCGTCATTTAAGCCGATTCACGCAATAGCTGCGGCAGCGATTATATATTTCTTCTTCTTTAAAAAAATTACTTTTAAAAAGGTTGTGGGCTCGCTTCTTTTCTTGGTGATACCTTTGTTGCCGTTTTACCGCATAAATGACACAAGAGAGTTTATAAAAACTTATGTTATATATGCGATGATGGTTCTTTTCATCACGCTTGTTTTACCGCATCTAAAAGAGGAATTTAAAGAGGGCTTTAGCGGTTACTATAGACTCTTTAACAATGTAATAGTAATAGTTTGCGTGCTTGGCATAGTGCAATTTATACTTATGAATGCATTTGGAATAATGTTCCTTGATGGCGTTTTTGGAAGATTTCAATTCCATTATAACAACTATGGTCAACAGGCGGGATTTTACCGAGCGTATTCGATTTTCCACGAGCCGTCGTACTTTGGTTGGGTTCTTGATATTGCGCTTGCGATCAATCTTGTTATAAAGGATGATGGCGAGGAAAAAAGAAAACCGTTTATTCTTGTCTTGCTTGTTGCGACAATTATTATGACAGTTAGCTCATCTGCAATTTGGATTATGGCAATTATCCTTGTTATTTATCTCATTTCGATAAGAAAAATTTCAGTAAACGTTGTCCTTATCGCTCCAATTGCAGTCTTTGCTGTTATTGCACTTCTATATCTGTTTGACTTTTCATTTATTACGGATTCTCTTAATAGATTGTTTAGCGAAATTAACACCGAAAATACATCAACCTTTGAAAGAATTAAAAGTCCAATTGAGTATGTTAAGGCAACAATGACGCACTATCCGTTCTTTGGAAGAGGATTTGGTCAAGAAGGATTTGTTGATGAAGTAGGACAAATAGGCCAGTATAAGGGAGTAAACAATTCTATATTCGGCTCTTTTGTAACCCTTGGCTTGACTGCTATCGTATATTACGCATGGCTCGTTATGCAATTCTTTGGAAAATATGGAAAGAAAAACATAATAACAAGAGTGATTTTACTGTTTGTTTTGTTTGGTATGTATTTTGCAACAGGCGCATTCCTGGCATTCGATACGTTTATATTCTTAGTAATAGTTTTGATGTTCCTTTCAACAATTGAAAAAGAAAGAGGAAATGCTTGATGAAAATTTCGGTAGTGACAGTTTGTTTTAATGAGGAAGAAAATATAGAACGTACAATAAAATCGGTTTTGCGTCAAAGTGATACAAGCTATGAATATATAATTTGCGATGGCAAAAGCACGGATAAAACCGTCGAAATTGCCGAGTCGTATAGACAAGCATTTGAGGAGAAAGGCGTTAATTATATACTTAAAAGCGAAAAAGACGGCGGGATCTATTATGGTATGAACAACGGAATAGATTTAGCAACCGGAGATTATTTGATTTTTATAAACGCCGGGGATTGTCTCCATGGCACAGAAGCAATAAAAACTATTGTTGATGTGATTAAAAAAAGTGAAAACAAAATAGATGTGCTTTATGGAGATATAAATTTTGTTCAAAGAGGGCGTTATCATAGAATAGCTGGAAATCATAGTGATTTAAAGCAGGGAATGAGTATTTGTCACCAA
Source organism: Clostridia bacterium (assembly GCA_017625935.1). GTDB lineage: Bacteria > Bacillota > Clostridia > Oscillospirales > CAG-272 > RGIG2000. The sequence continues at coordinate 21,420 of JAGALA010000013.1, read as the reverse complement.
GCAATGGTCATTTCTGGAGAAATCATGAAAAATGAAAGGTTTAATACTGAATATAAAATTGGAGCGGATTATGATCTTGCACTAAAGCTTTATTTGGGTGATAAAAACTTTTTGCATGTCGACGAAGTGATATCTGACTTTTATGCCGGCGGAGTAAGTAATGTGAAAATCAGGGAAACTGTTGAAGAAAGCTTTAAAATAAGAGATGTATATTCGATTGGATATGATGTAACAGCTGAAATGAAGCGAGCAGCCAAAAGTGAACGATTTGAAAAAATCAAGCTCAAAATGCCAAGATGTATTTGGGCGCTTTGGTGCAAAATAAAGAAGAGAGTAAAAGAAGAGGAACTTGGCAATTGAAGCCAAATAGTTATTATTATGAACTTGTTGTTTGTGACGCATTATGGCGAACTATATGGTGCCAACAAATCCCTTTTAGATCAATGCGAGGGATTGATAAGGGCGGGAATTAATGTATTTGTTTTAGCTCCGCTTGGAAATGATTTTGAGCAATTAGCGATGCAAAAGGGTATAGAATTAATAGGGTTTAATAATTTTTCAAAATATACTGTTACAACTATATTAAAACCGACTATAAAAACAAAGATAAAAGAGATCTTGAAAAAGGTTTTATGCAGGATATCCGTTGGACGAAATTCCAAAAAGATTGCAAAAATAATAAAGAAAAACGATATTGATATCGTACATACAAACTGCTCTGTAATTTTAGAAGGCGCAGTTGCGGCTAAAAAAGCAAAGGTGCCGCATGTATTACATATAAGAGAGTGCTTGGAACCTGCATATAATTCCAAGTATTCATGTCCGCGTTTTGCAAAAAAAATGTTATATGATAGTAGCAAAAGCATAATAACAATTTCAAACACGGTGAAAAATTATATAAGTCCAATGGTGGATAATAAGAGTAAGATCAAAGTAATATATGATGCTGTAGAACTCGAAACTGACAAGGACTTGTTAACTTCATTGAATGAGAAAAAGGTTTTTGTAAGTACAGGTGTGATTAGTCGTCAAAAAGGATTCCATGATGCGATAGATGCATTTGCTAAAATGAGTATTGATGCGCAAGAGCAAGCGGAACTTTGGATTGTTGGTGGATATGATGAAAATGATTCGTATTATCAAGAGCTTTTGCAAAAAACAGATCAATACAAGTTGACAGAAAAGGTTAAGTTTTTAGGTTTTAGAAACGATATTGGCAATATAATAAAAAATGCTTATTGCGGTCTTACTTGCTCGTATATGGAGGGGCTCGGCAGAACGACTATTGAATATATGCTTTCTGGCAAACCAGTGATTGGAAGTAACTCTGGAGCAACTGTTGAGATTTTGCATAATAATGAAACTGGCTTAATTTATGAATATGGCAACACTGATGAGCTTGCAATAAAAATGGAATATTTGATTAAAAATTCGTGTATAGCCCAAAAGTTTGGACAAGCTGGCAGGGAGTATGCCGAGTATGAGTTTTCAAAAGAACGGTACACAAATTTGTTGCTAAAAGTATATGAAGAATTATTGGAGAAAAAAGACAAATAATGATAAAAAACAAGGTTTTCAAGAATGCTTCTTGGCTTATTGTATGCAAGGTGATTCAGGCTCTTGTGGGGCTTGTAATATCAAGCATAACAGTCAGATATTTAGGAGATAGCAATTTTGGTATTATCAATTATGCATCTTCGTTGGTTTCATTTGTTCTTCCGGTAATGCAACTTGGGTTTAATCATGTATTAGTGCAACAAACGGTTAGCCATCCCGAAGAAGAAGGAAAAATTTACGGAACTGCAATTCTTCTTAGTATGATTTCTTCTGCAGCGTGTATGATTGGCATCTTCGGATTTGTCTCTATAGCTAACGCAGGGGAAAACGAAAAAATAATAGTTTGTATGTTACAAAGCATTGTTTTGCTTGCACAAGCAATAGAAACCATACAATATTGGTTTCAATCAAAACTGTTATCAAAGTATTTTGCAATAACAACGCTTGTGGCATATTTCATAGTCAGCATTTACAAAATAGTTCTTTTAATACTTAAAACTAATGTGTATTGGTTTGTTACGGTTGGTCTTTTTGATTTATTCTTGATAGACGCGATTTTGTTAATAGTCTATAGAAAAAATGGTGGACAAAGATTGTCGTTTTCTTGGGCTGTGGCCAAAAGAATGTTTTCGAAAAGTAAGCATTACATAATTTCAAGCCTTATGGTTACGTTTTTTGCTCAAACGGATAAAATTATGATTAATTTTATGTTAGGCGACGCCGAAACCGGGTGGTATTCTGCTGCTGTATCAACTGCTTTAACAACTAGTTTTGTCTTTAGTGCCATAATTGACTCTATGCGACCAAGCATTTTTGCAAGGTACAATGACGAGAAAAGAGGGTACGAAGAAAGGGTAGTATTACTTTACTCTGTTGTGATTTTTGCATCTCTTTTGCAAGCCGCAATAATGACTGTGTTTGCAAAAATTATCATAGGTATATTATATGGTGCTGATTTCTATAATGCAGTGGGCGCACTTAGAATTGTTGTTTGGTATACAACGTTTTCATATATTGGTTCGGTGAGAAACGTATGGATATTAGCGGAAGGAAAACAAAAATATTTGTGGGTTATTAACTTGTCTGGAGCATTATTTAATATATTGTTCAACCTTATTTTTATTCCAATATGGGGAATAAACGGAGCGGCATTTGCTTCTCTAATTACGCAAATATTTACTAATGTTGTCTTAGGTTATATCATTAGACCGATATCGTATAACAACAAATTAATGTTAAAATCATTAAATCCTAAAATTTTAATCAATGCTATTAAAAATATAAAAAATAATTGATAAGGTGGAATTATGCGCAAATTGAAATTAGATGAAATTAAGAGAATAGAGCTTGAAATATTAAAATCGGTAGTTGAATTTTGCGAAGAACACGATATCACGTATTTTCTTGCTTATGGTACTCTCATTGGAGCAGTAAGGCATAAAGGATTCATCCCTTGGGATGATGATATTGACATACAGATGCCAAGGTCTGATTATGATAAATTCATTTCGATTTTTAAAGAAAAAAACGAAAATCCCGATTTGATTATGATAGCGCCAACTGACAAGATTAGTAGACATACCTTTGTAAAAGTAATTGATACGCGTACATTAAAAGTCGAAGAAGGCGTATCTTATAAAAATGGTAATTTGGGAATAGATATTGATATATTTCCTATCGATGGGCAGCCAGATGATGAACAAGAATTCTTTGCTTGGTATCAGGAAAAGATGCAGTTGTATAAAAAAAACAACCTGACAATCGTAGACACTAATAAAATGAATTTCAAAGGTAAGTTCCTGTGCCTTTTAAATAGAATATTTGGGGCAAATCACAGATATTTTAAAAAAGCTGAAAAGTTGAGAAAAAAATATCCATACGAAAGTAGCAAGTTTGTAGGTTCAACTGCAAGTTTATATAATTCAAAGAAAAATAGGTATCGAAAAGAATGTTATGAAAGCGCTATAGATGTTGCCTTTGAACAGTATACATTTAAAGCTCCCGTTGGATATGATGAAATTTTGACTGCTATGTATGGCGATTATATGACTCTACCGAAAAATCAGCAAACGCATCACGTAAATGAATGCTATATGAAAGATGAGAAAGGAATAAGATGATGGCTAAAAAATACAAAATCGGTTATACTGCAGGGGTTTTTGATTTGTTTCATGTTGGGCATCTTAATTTGATAGAAAGATGCAAAGAAATGTGTGATTATTTAATTATCGGTGTATGCGATGATGATTATGTTAGAAATATAAAGAAAAAGGAGCCCGTAATAGAAGAAAATGATAGGGTAAGAATCCTAAATGCATTAAAGGCAGTGGATGAAGCTGTTTTGGTTAATTATGAAATTACCGACGACAAAATGCTTGCACTAGAAAGATTCAAATTTGATGTTTTGTTTTCAGGAGACGATTGGAAGGGATCAGAAAGATATTTGAAAACAGAGGAACAATTTTCTAAAGTTGGTGTAGCAATAGAATATTTGCCATATACCAAAGGCGTTTCTACTACAGAAATAAAAAAAACAATTACTCAATAAGTGGGAGCAGAGAAAACGATGCCTAACTATAAGAATTTATTTTTGCGACAGTCGTATCTTGACTCATATGAGGAGTACGAGAGGTCGCTTAAAAAGGAAAAATATCCTGTGTGGGATTATATAGTGTTGACCGCCTCGAATGAGGCGCAGGCGGAGTTTTATCGCTTGCAGATAAAGAGCCGCGTTGATGCGGGCAAGCTACCCTCAAAGACGCATTATGCGGTGATACCCGATCCTGACGGAAAGCGCGTTGGCTCGGGCGGTGCAACCTTGAATGTGCTCAGATATATTGCAAATCACCGAGGTAGCGATGATTTCTGCGGTCTTAAGATTCTCTGCATCCACTCGGGTGGCGACTCAAAGCGTGTACCGCAGTATTCCGCGTGCGGAAAGCTTTTCTCGCCTGTTCCTCGTGAGCTTGGCGACGGACGCCGCTCAACTCTTTTTGACGAGTTTATCATCGGTATGACAGGCGTGCCTGCTCGTATGGCAGACGGTATGCTCGTTTGCTCGGGTGACGTTTTGCTCCTTTTCAATCCGCTTCAGCTTGACTTCTATACAAAGGGTGCAATGGCACTTTCCATCAAGGAAAACGTTCAAACGGGTAAAAATCACGGCGTTTTTCTTGGAGACGAGGATGGCAACGTTGCGCGCTTTTTGCACAAGCAGAGCGTTGAAACGCTTGAGAAAAATGGCGCAGTAGATAAAAATAATAACGTAAATATCGACACAGGTGCGGTTATTTTTGGCGGATGCCTCTTAAATGACCTCTATTCACTTGTGTCAACCGAAAAAGCGTTTGACGAATATGTAAACGAGCACGTGCGTCTTTCCTTCTATGCGGATTTCCTTTATCCGTTGGCGACCGAAAGCACGCTTGAAGCATTCTACAAAGAAACTCCCGAGGGAGATTTTTCACCCGAGCTTGCGGTGTGCAGAAAAGCAATTTGGGACAAGCTCCATAAATATAAAATGCGCTTGCTCCGCTTTTCGCCTGCGTCGTTTATACATTTCGGCACCACGCGTGAGCTTCTTAAGCTGATGACCGTGGATATGCCCGAATATTCATATCTTGATTGGTCGTCAAACGTCAACACAAACAACAAAAGCACGCACTTTGCCGCTTCAAATTCCTACGTTAGCACAAGGAATGTGCAGGTTGGTGACGGCTCCTATATTGAGGACAGCTACATTCACAGAAACACCACAATCGGCAAAAGCTGTGTTATTAGCGGAGTTACGCTTTCGGGACAGAATATTCCCGACAATACTGTGTTGCACGGACTTAAGCTGAAGGATGGCACGTTCGTTGTGAGAATGTACGGCGTATGCGACAATCCCAAGGAAAATAAGCATATGGGCAAGGAATTAAGCTGTCCGCTTTGGCAAGCAAAGCTCTTTACTCCCGCAAAAACGATCGACAAGGCGCTTGATAACACACTCGGTGGAGTTGTGGGCGAAAATGCGCTTTCTCTTTGCGAAAGCTTCAATATGGCAGATTCAGCCGACATTCCGCTTTGGCAGGCAAAGCTTGATGACCGCGTAAAGTGCGAGGTTATCATTGAGGCTATTGAGTCGAGAGAAGGAACGGGCGAGCTTGAAGAGATTTTCAAAAACGGCTTGCCGAAAAGAATAGTTAAGCGCTTGCTCGACTATGCAGAACGTCAAAGCAATACGGTGCTTGATGAATTTTCAAAGAAAATAAGAGCGTATTATTACTTGTCGCGTTTGACAAACGGCGATGACAGTGAAAAATATTATAAAACGTGCTTCGACACAATTTGCGATGCACTGCTTGAATCGAATAAGAATGTGGTTAACTGTGAACGCGAGTTGAAAATCACCAAAAACGAGTCGATAACGCGTTTGCCTGTAAGAGTTAATTTCGGTGGCGGTTGGTCTGACACACCACCGTATTGCAACGAAAACGGCGGCACTGTTTTGAACGCCGCAATCAAGCTAAACGGCGAGTGCCCGATTGAGGCGATTGTGCGAAAGACGGACACGTGGTCGGTGATTTTGGCAAGTGAGGATAATGACACATATAAGGAATTCACCTCACTTAGCGAGCTTCAATGCTGCAAAAATCCATCAGATCCCTTTGCGCTACACAAGGCGGCGCTTATTGCAACGGGCGTTGTCCCCGCAAGCGGCGAGGGTGAGCTTGAAGATACACTTAAAAAGCTTGGCGGCGGAATTTATCTTTCAACGCAAGCAATTAAAATTCCGCGCGGCTCGGGTCTTGGCACAAGCTCAATTCTTTCCGCGGCTTGCGTAAAATCGATTTTTGATTTCTTTGGAGTTTCCGCCTCCGATTCCGAGGTTTACAGTACAGTTATGCTAATGGAGCAGATTATGTCAACGGGCGGTGGCTGGCAAGACCAGATCGGTGGTGCGACAAGCGGCTTTAAGATTATCACATCGGAAAAAGGACTTGAACAAAAAATTGACTGTCAAAAGCTGAACATCAGCGAAGCGACCTTGAAGGAATTAAACGAGCGCTTTGCGATAATTTACACAGGACAAAGACGCCTTGCAAGAAATCTTTTGCGCGAGGTGGTTGGAAAGTATATTGCCTCAAATACCGACACGTGCTCGGCTCTTTTTGGAATTCAAGAGCTTGCAAGAAAAATGAAGGTTGAGCTTGAGTGTGGCAACGTTGACTGCTTCGCTGAGTTGCTTAACGAGCATTGGGAGCTTTCTAAAAAGCTTGATGCAGGCAGCACAAACACCTGTATTGACCAAATATTTATTTCAATTGAGGATTTGATTGACGGTAAAATGATATGCGGCGCGGGTGGCGGCGGCTTTTTACAGGTTGTGATGAAAAAGGGCGTTTCCCTCGATGATTTATCAAAGCGACTCGATGGTGTTTTCGCCGGCTCGGGTGTCGAGGCGTGGGGCTGCGAATTTAATATTTAATCGACCCTGTGTCTCTAATTGGTTAATTTTGCACGTTGATTTGATGTCGATATAACTCGAAATCGAAAGACGTGTCTGAAAATGGTAATGAGCCACTTATGTGGCGGAAAAGGATTTATGTTAACTTCATTTGAAAAGGATGTTATTTCTATAATTAATGCCGCGCTTTCGGGCGGAGCACCGACGCTTTCCGGCGAGCTTGACCTTAGGCGCCTCTATGGCTTTTCAAAGGCAATGCAGATAACGCCGCTTATCGTGGCAGGGCTTGAGCACGCCTCGGGCGCTTTTGACAGCGATGATGGCAAGCGCCTTGTGAAATCCGCGGTCGCGTATTCGTTTTACAGCGAAATGCAGGATTACGAAATAACCACAATAAAGAAGCACTTCGATGATGCCGGAATTGAATATCTTTTGCTTAAGGGCACGGTTCTAAGGAGCATTTATCCACGTAAGGAAATGCGCTTGATGAGTGATGCTGATATACTTATAAAGGAAGAGCAGTATGCAAAAATCAGCGATATTATGACCTCACTCGGCTATACCGAAAAGCTTGAGAGTGACCACGAGCTTGTCTGGAACAAGGACGGCAAGGTTCATATTGAGCTTCACAAGCGACTCATTCCGTCCTACAACAAGGATTACTATGCGTATTTCGGTGACGGCTGGCGTTTGGCAACCGTGCGTGACGGCTCGGAATGGAAAATGAGCCCCGAGGATTGCTTTGTTTACATTTTCGTTCATTACGCAAAGCATTACCGTGATGGCGGAATCGGCGTAAAACACGTTTGCGACTTCTATCTTTATATGAATAAATACCCAAGCCTTGATTGGAAATATATCGAAAAGGAGCTTTCGTCGCTTCAGCTTCTGCGATTTTGGCAAAACACCAAAAAGCTCATAGATGTATGGTTTGGCGGTGATGAGTGCGATGAAAAAAGTGCATTTTTGACACATAAAATTTTCTCGGGTAACGCATACGGAACTGCCGAGGCGCATCTTCTTTCACAAGGGCTAAAGATTTCAAAAAAATCCAAAAACGTAAGAATGAAGCGATTGTTTATGAGCATTTTCCCATCATACAGCACTATGCAGCAAAAATACAGATTCTTAAGAAAGGCACCGTTTCTTTTGCCGTTTGCGTGGGGCTGCCGCTGGATTAGTATTCTGTTCCATCCGAAGAAGTTTGCAGAGCAAAAAAAGAAAATGCAAACTCTTTCAAACGAGAATATTACAAGCTATCAAAATGAGCTTGATTACGTTGGAATTGACTTTAACTTTGAATAAAAAACAGACACAGGGTTGGCAAAAACCCTGTGTTTTTATATTTTGTCCTTCGGTTTTTATGAATTGCTGTCTGCGCTTTGTCTCTACAAAAGGTTCACGGCAAGTGCGGTGTAAATTGCGGCGCCAAAGGGAAGCGCGCCCTCGTCAAAAATCACCCTTGGGTTGTGCAACGGATAAGAAAAGCCATCGCTACCTTTACCTGCACAAAGACCAACTAAAAGCGATGGCGCTTGTGTGGCAAACACGGCAAAATCCTCACTTGGTGTGCTTGCTCTTACCTCGCGATCAGGCGTGTGTAAAATGGATGCGTTTGCTTGGACTTTGGATGAATTATATGCCAATTTCAGACACTCTTCGGCACTTTTTGCTAATTTCTCATCGCAAAACAGTGCATTTGTGCCGCTTGTAAGCTCCACACTTGAGGTGCAGCCGTAAAGGGCAGAGATGTTCTTGCAAATTTTCTCCATTTGACCAAGTGACGCTTCTCTCGCTTTTGGGTGTAACGTCCTTAGTGTGCCGCAAATTTCACATCTTTCGGGAATGACGTTTGGCGCGTCCCCGCTGTTTATTTGGCAAACGCTGAGAGAAAAGCTTCCGTCACCGTTACTTGCAAGCTCCTCAAGCGCAACCGCCATCGCCGCCCCTGATAAGGCGGCGTTTTTGCTTTCCTGTGGAATCGCGCCGTGACCGCCCTCACCGAGAACTACGAACTTGAAAAAATCGGCATACGGTGCGCTTAACTCACCGCTTGGTATAATCACACTCCCCGTTTCATATTCCGTGCCAACGACCGTATGAAGTGCAAAGCAAGCCTCAACTCTCGGATTTTCAAGCACACCCGCCTCAATCATACATTTCGCTCCCAAAAGAGTTTCCTCTGCGCTTTGAAAGGCAAGCTTGACTGTCCCGCTGAATTTGTCCCTGTTGTCCGCTAAAACAAACGCGGCACCAAGCAGCGAGGCGGCGTGAATATCGTGACCGCAGGCGTGCATATTTCCATTCTTTGCGCCGAACTCTAATTCCGTCATTTCGGTGATTGGCAACGCGTCAATATCTGCACGCAAAAGCACGCATCCCTTTTTATCGTGGCTTTTTGGCAAAATCTTCCCTTTACCTGTAACCTTTTCCATATATTTGCCGTCATTATTAGTGAGGGGAAAAGTGCTATCTCCGCGGGTGAAGCGTGCGGAGCTAACACCGTCCTCGCCGTGCGAAGCGCCACGCACTCCAGTTCCTTGAATTTCGCAAACGACACCGCCGCCGACAAAGCGCGCAAAAAGCCCCATTTTGCCAAGCTCGCTCGCGATAAGCTCCTGTGTCCTGTGCGTTTCAAACCGCACCTCTGCAAGGGCGTGAATTGCGCGCCTCCAATGCGTGATTTTCTCCTCGATTTCAAAGCATTTTTCTAAAATCCAACCGTAATCCATAATTCACCTCGTCTTTAGTGATTTTTCCCGAAATACGAGTTTTTATTCCCACATGGCAGGTGCGAAAGCAGATGATTTTGGAATGCGCTTTGGGTGCTTTTTGGAGAATCGGAGGATGATAAAATCACCGTGTCAAAAAGCTGTGGTAATCTGACGGTTTTGTGGTTGTGTGAAGATTGTGTGAAATTGCACCGAAAAGTTGCTGAGACAATGCTGAAACTTTTGTTTTTTACAACAAATCGCGCTTATAATGTGATAGACTAACGACGGCAGAAATTGCCAATTATGGGAGCGAAATGCTCCGTGAAATTGCTTTTATCGCAGCTCGAAAAGAAGCGATGAAAATAATTCTTTATCCGTAAACAAAATTTGATGAAAAGGAGTGGTTTTAAGAGCCGAGAGGCTGAAACGAGCTTGCCGTCTGCTTCGGTGGAGCTCAAACCGTTGCTCGCTGTGCCAAGCATAGCAATCGACGAGGGAGTAACCGTGATATGCCCATGTGAATCACGCGGATTAACCGAGAAAACAGGTTCACAGGGGCATATTACGGTTGCAAAACCCGAAAACGATGTCAAAATCCACAAAAACGCACGGTGGATTTGGCAAAAAGTGATAAAAAATTAAGCTAAATAACTTGAAGCGGAAAAAGAAATTTGTGCAAAACGCCGAAAAAACGCCGAAAGTTGCTTTTGAATTTATTTTTATTGCAAAAAACAAATGTGCGTGTTATAATAAATAAGTAAGAATACTTTAGGAGGTATTTATGAATCTTCAAAATTTATTAAAGCCCTATAAGAAAAAGATAGTGCTTGAGGCAGTGATAAGAGCCGTTGCGGTTGGCTTGCTTGCCGGCCTCGTTGCAACACTCATCTGTGCTTTGGCTCTCGGCGGAAGCGGTCTTGGTGTGAAGGCGTTCTTTACATTCGGTGATTTCCAAGAGGTTCCGGACTGGGCAGACATTGCAATAGGCGTAGCAAACGTAGTTGCCTCAACGGCAATTGGAATCGTTGTAGGAGGCGCATCGGGAGCAGCAATGTTCCTTGTATCCTTCAAGAAGGGCAACAACCAAATTGCAAAAAAGGTTGACGCACTCGGACTTGAAGAGCGTGTTGTAACAATGATGGAGTACCAAGAGGACAACTCACTCATCGCTCAATTGCAAAGAGCAGACGCGCAAAAGAAATTAAACGAGTTCAACCTTGAAGCGGTTACCGTTAAATTCCCTGTTGAAAAAATACTCTCAGCAGTTGCACTTTTGCTTGCTGTATTGATTGTATTTACAACAATCCCACTCGTTTCACACGCTATTGATATTAAGAGAGAAGAAATTGAAGAACAAAACAACTCTGACAATAGTGAACAAACAAAGGAAGAAATCCTTGAGGAAATCGACCAAATCATTCAAGACGCTCCTATCACAGAGGATAAGAGAGATGAGCTTGAAGAGGTAAAGGATGAGCTTGACCAAAGGCTTGAAAAGGAAGAAATCTCCACAGAAGAGGAGAACAAGGCAATCGAGGATGCAATTAAGGACTTTGAGCAGGTTGTTGAGGATGAGGAGCAAAAAATTCTCAGCCTTATCGAGGCACTCAAGGAAAATTCAATCACAAACGAGCTTGGCTGTGCAATCGAGGAGCTTTTCAACGCTGTAAGATCAGCTGAGAAGAACACCTTGGAAATTTCAAAGGGCAAGGACGCAGTTACTGCCGCTATGGAAAACTTAAAGTCTAAGCTTAACAGATCCAGAATCACTTATGATCAATTAAGAACCGCTATTAATACAGCTGTTGAGGTTGCTTCTGTGCCGGATGATATGCACGCACTTAAGGTTGCGCTTCTCGGCTTCTGTGACAACCTAACAGAGATGGAGCAGGCAGAAAACAGCCCAACAATGTCCGAATCAACTATTCTTAAGGTTATCGAGGACGGCTTCGCAGAATCAACAAAGGATATCATCGAGGCAGTTGAGGATATCAAGGATTTACAGGAAACTGTAGATAAGATTAAGGAAAAGCTTGAGGATTATCAGGACGAGGTTATCGGTGAGCTTGAAAATAAGGTAGAGGATACCTTTGAAAAGATCGAGGAAGAAATTAAGGATTCCGAGATGACCGAGGAAGATAAGAACGAAATGCAAGAGGAAATGGATAAGGTAAAGGAAGAAATCGACGAAATCCTTAAGGACGAAAACAAGACCGAAGAGGAAAAGAAGGACGAAGTAAACGATGCCTTGAAGGACCTTGAAAATAAACTCGAGCAGGAAATCGAACAAGAAAAAGAATCAAATGAGCAAATCGCTGACAACTTGAAGGACAACGACCTCAAGGAGAGCGAGGATGAAACCGAGAAGGAGCTTGGTGAGGCAATTGAAAACCTCGGTCAAGCAATTGAAGACTTAAACAAGGCAGAAACCGAAGAGGAAAAGAAGGACGCTCAGGAAAAGGTAGACGATGCACTTCAAGACCTCGAGGATCTTATCAACGGTAAGGACCCTGAAACAGGCGAGGATAAAAACCTCACCGATGAAGAAAAGCAAGAAAATGCAGACAAGGTTGCGGATGCAATCCACAATGCAGTTACAACAACTCCTGATTCTGAAATGAAGGATGCAATGGAGGACTTTGCAGACGACCTCAAGAATGCAACAGATAATGCTGAAAAGAACGACACAAGCACAGAAGAGGAAATAAAGGATGCCTTTGACAAGGTTCAAGAGGAAATTAATAATTCTAATGAAAAGCTTGAAACTAATGAAAAGGTAGAAGAAGAGGTTGGTAACTTAAGAGAAGAAATCATTGGTAGTGATAAGAAGGAATTCGAGGACATTATCGATGATATCAAGGATAAGGTTGACAACTCCGACATCAGCAAGGATACACAAAACAAGATTGACGACGTTCTCAACGACCTTGAAAACAAGGTTGACGATATGCTCGATAACAACGAGGATAAATCCGATATCAATGCAGAGATCAACGATGCAAAGGATAAGATTGACGAGCTTATCAAGGAGGATATGAACAACAAATCCGACGAGTTCAATCCTGATGCAAGCGATAGTGAGGACAGCAGCGATAAGGATGATAGCGAAAAGAGCGAAACAGAGGACGCTATGGACGACATCAACCAATCAATCCAAGATGCAAACGATGCAGCTCAAAAGGATGACAAAGAGGGCATAGAGAATGCAAAGGACGATCTCTCAAGCGCGTTCGACAAGCTTGAGGATCAGCTCAAGAACGAAAAAGGCGAATGGCTTAAGGGTGAAGCTCTTGATAAGGTTCTCGGCGAAATGACAGAGGACTTCAAGGATATGGCAGACAAAATGCCTGATGGCGAAGCGAAGGACATTTGGAATGATTTAGCAAACTCATTTGAGCAAGCTAAGGACCAAGCAGGCGAGAACAAGGACGAGGAAGCCATCGACACTGCAACAGGCGCACTTGATAAAGCAGAGCAACAGTTCCAGGAGGCAATCGGCAAGCTTGAGAACATGGGTCAAACAAATCAAGAAATTCAAGATAAGTTAGACCAAGCACAGGGTGCTATTTCAGGTCAAAAGCCACAAGAAAAGCCTGATGGTTCACAAGAGGATGAAAGCCAAGAGGGCGACAAGAGCGAGCAGCCAAGCGATGACCAACAACAGGGTCAAGAGGGCGAAGGCGAGCAAAAGCCTGAGGATGAAACTCAAGACGGCGATGGCGAAAATGATGAAGTTCCTCCAACAGAGCAGCCTACACCCGGCGGAGACGGAACCAACGAGGAAAAGAAGGATACAGACGCATTCTTACCCGGTGCCGGCGACGTAACCATCCAAGATCTTATTCAAAGCGGCGCAATTGATGGCGAGTACGACAAGCAGTTCGGCAGAGATTTAACTGACGAAGAGCGTCAAGCTATCGAAAACTACTTCCAGTCATTAAAGGGCAACGGCTAATAATAAAAATTAGCCGCGAAGCTCTTAAAATAAATGAAATAAAATCAAATTAAAGTTTACGGAGAAGAATTATGGGAACTATTGAAACAAAAGATACAAAAACAACACAAGCAGCTGCACCTGCAGCAAAGCCTGCAGCAGCACCTGCTCCTGCAAAGGCAGCACCTGCGATCGATCCTAAGGCGGCTGAAGAATTAAAGCTTTTCTCAGAAAAGTGCGAAAAGATCTTCCGCGAGGTTAAGAAGGATATTATCGGTCAAACAGAGGTTGTTCAATATACAATTATCGCGATTATCGCAGGCGGTAACGTGCTTCTTGAGGGTGCGCCCGGTCTTGGTAAGACACGTCTTGTAAGATCACTCGGTCATGTATTTGACTTACCATTCTCAAGAATCCAGTTTACACCTGACTTGATGCCTGCCGACGTAACAGGTACAAGCATCATCACAAGAGACGAAAACGGCAACTCAAAGTTCGAATTCCAAAAGGGTCCGATCTTTAGTAACATCGTTCTTGCCGACGAAATTAACCGTGCTACTCCTAAGACACAGGCGGCTCTTCTTGAGGCGATGCAGGAGCACAAGGTTACAGTAATGGGCGAATCACGTCAGCTTAACGAGCCATTCTTCGTTCTTGCTACACAGAACCCAATTGAGCAAGACGGTACATACCCACTTCCTGAGGCGCAGATGGACCGTTTCATGTTCAAGATTATAGTTCCCAATCCTTCAGCTGAAGAGCTTGGACAAATCGTAACAATGACACAAAAGACTATGGAAGAAACAGCGACAGCTGCTTGTAACGGTGATGAGCTTCTCCGTATGAGAGCCGTTGCTAAGACAATTCCTGTAGCTAAAGAGGTTCTTGATTACGCAATGGTATTGGTTGCTTCAACTCATCCCGACAGTGAGGTTGCAACCGCAACAACAAAGAGATACATTCGTCTCGGCGCCAGCCCTCGTGCTGCTCAGGCACTTATCACAGCAGCTAAGGTTCGCGCTCTTATCAGAGGCAGATACAACGTTTCATACGACGATATCAACGCACTTGCTGTTCCTGTTCTCCGTCACAGAATAAAGCTCGGCTTCGAGGCGGTTACATCTAAGATGAACTCCGACGACGTTGTTCTTTCACTTATCAGAGATTTGAACAGCGCAGGCAAGGGTGCAGCAGTTAACACACTTACTGTAAAGCAACCTGAAGAAGCAAGCAAGGCAAAAAAGAAATAATATAATTAGGCGGTAAAAATGAAACGAAGAATATTAGACGGTGATTTTCTCGACCGTCTCGATGCCGCCGCACTTGTCTTAAAAACTGCTATGACGGGCTATTTTGGCGGTTCCAGAAAAGCCCGCTCATACGGTAATACTGTAGAGTTTGCAGATTTCCGCGAATATACAGCAGGCGATGATATCAGAAGAATTGACTGGAACGTGTTTGCGAGAACTGAAAAATACTTCATTAAGTTATTTACAGATGAAAGACAAATGCACAATCATATTATGATTGACTGCTCAGCTTCAATGGCTTGCGGAAACCCTGAAAAGGCGGAAGCGGCACTTAAAATAGCGGCAGCATTCGGGTACCTTTCAGTAGATGCGATGGACAGAGTGTCCTTCGAGCTGCTTAAGGGTGATAAGGCCGAAAATATCGGCTTTACAGTTGGTAACAAGGATTCCTTCTATCGTGCGGCTCAAAAGCTTGAGTCAACCGATTTTGACGGTGAAACGGATCTTGAAAAATCCATAATTAATATGGAATCCCCCGGATACGACGATGGTCTTACAATAATTATTTCTGACTTTTTGACAGACTCAAACTGGAAAAAAGCCATAGATTTCCTTATGTACCAGCGTAGGGAAATCTTAATGATACAGGTTCTCTCTCCCGATGAGCTTTATCCTGACCTTGACGGTAGAGTTCAAATGCTCGACTCCGAGGCGGTTGATATAGCTGACGGCAGAAATATGAGAATGATGATGACAAAGAAAATGGTAAAAGCTTATCAAAAGGCGCTCGATGAATTTGAAGAAGAGCTTATCAGCTTCTGTGCTTCAAGAAACGTAACATTCTTTACAGTTTCCAGCGATGAGCCGATTGAGAAGGTTATTTTTGGAAAAGGATACGAAACGGAGATTATCAAATGAGCGTAGGTACATGGTTAGGTCTGCTGGGATTAGTTGCAGTGCCGATTATTGTTTTGATATATATTATCAAATCAAAATATGTGCCTAAAACAGTCTCCAGTACATATATTTGGCAACGAAGCTTAAAGTTTGTTAAGCGTCGTATTCCAATCAATTTCCTTATGTCGCTTTTGCTTATTATGCAGATTCTTGTAGTTGTTGCATCAACTCTCGCTCTTATGGATATTAAAACAGAGCCGATTAAGTCCAAGGCGTCGATTGTTATTGTCGATGCGTCCGCCAGCATGAAGGCGCAAAACGGAGATAAAACCCGTTATGATGTTGCGCTTGAAAAGCTCAAAGCGGAGGCACAAAACGTTGGCCCTAACTCCGGTATGGTTATTATCCTTGCAAGCGAGGTGCCTGAGGTTATCACCGAGGGTAAGAAGTGGAATGAGGAACTTCAAATTGACGAAACAACTCCTTATTTATATAACAAGGATGAGGTAATTTCAACAATAGACAAGAAGTTGACAGATAGATGCACAAATACAAACACCGATATTAATGCGGCGCTTGATTTGGCACAAAACGCGGTTAACTTGAATAAGGAAGCAAAAATTTATTTATACACTGACCGTCTTTATGACGACCACGACACGGTTGAGGTTATTAACTGTGCCGACCCCGAAAACGACTGGAACGCAGGTATTACGTCCTTTACGGACACAAGCCTTGCAGCAGGTTACGAGTATAAGGTTACACTTATAAATGAGGGCAAGGAGGCAGAATTTGCAATCTCCTTGACTGTTGACGGCAGTATAGTTGCAACGAAGAAGGTTTCTATGGGTAAGAGCGAAACGAAAGAGTTCGTATTCAGCCCAAGATCAACAGATAACAGCGATGCTATTAAGATCAAGAGCATCAAATCATACTCTAAGGCAGAGGTTGAAATCAACACCCTTACCGACGTTATCAGCGATGATAACAAGGCGTACTTAAACGCAGTTGAGGGTATTGATGTCAGAATTCTTTATGTAAGTAATTTGGTTGAGGTAGCAAACGGAGTGGTGAATCCTCTTGCCCCGACAATGCTTCAAAGAAGTATGGGTTCAAGCGGCTTTGTAATCAACACGTCTGATGTTTTCCATGCCTCACAAATCGAAAATGCACCGACAAACGGATATGATTTATATATATATGAAGGAACGATGCCTGTTTCGATGCCAACGGACGGTGCGGTTTGGTTTATAAACGCACCCGAAAGTCCTGTTGGAACAAACATTGCAATTTCCGACGTGGTGAAGGAGTCATCAAGTGGATTCCTTTTTGAAAAATCCGCAATAGCACTTAAGCCGAATGCACAGTTAATTACAAAGAACGTTAACTTTGATGATCCTATTAAGTTCGTAATCGACGGAGTTGAAAAGGCAATCCCTGCTTCGCTCAGTAAATACACCGTTATCGGTGAAATCAACGAAAAAACAGGTGAGGTTAAATATGCCATCCCCGAATATTTCGAAGAGGTTTACAGTGCTACGTACAATTTAAAGATTGACGATAAATACGTTCCTGTTAAAACACCTGTAATGCTCGTTGGTACAGTTGGAACAACGAGAACCATCATTACAACGTTTGATTTTTCAAACTCCTCACTTCCTGTATTTATTGCGGACTTCCCGGTTCTTTTAAAGAACATGGTGGAATACTCAATGCCTGAAACGTTGCCAAACCGTACACCTACAATAGGTGATACGCTTGAGTTCAACGCGCCGGCAGGTGCAGAAAGCATTATCTATTACTACAAGACCTTTGAGGAAGAGGAAGAAGATCCGTCATCACTCGGTAAAATGATTAACGAATGGAAAAGCGAAAACGCAAATCTTCCCGAGGTAGTGCTTGATAAGCTCGGTATTTACAACATCGTTGTAAATTATAAGCCCGAGAAAGTAGCAGGCGAGGGTGAAGATGACGTTGAAATAAGAGAAGAGCCGGACACCTTTGCTGTCAGCACGTACGTTCCGCTTTCCGAAAGTGATATTTCAGCAAGAGGCCCGCGTCTTTCCGCACCAACACCGGGTGAGGAAGCGCAAATTGACAGAAACGGACGTCCAATCCTTTGGATTGTAGTTTTGGTTCTTATTGCATTATTGATTATTGAATGGGGGGTATATTACAGAGATGTATATTAATTTATCCCTATTCGCAGGAATGCTTAACTGGCCTGAGCGTCCGTGGGTTCTTTTGATTACAATCCCGGCACTTATTATCGGTATTATTCCATTCCTTCGTCTTAACAAAAAGCGTAGAGCGTCATCAAGACACTTGATTCCATTTATCATTCATATGGCGCTCATTTTGATCCTTTCCTTGGTTGTTGCAGGTGTTTCCTATACGGAAAGCTACACTGAATCACAGGGTAAGGTGGTTATGTTCCTCGTTGATATGTCAGACAGTAGCGCGCCTACTAAGGACGAGATGAATGACTATATGCACGAGGTTATGTCAGCGGCAAAATCAGCTGATAAAAAGTACAAAACAGAAACACAGTTCGGTCTTGTTGTTTTTGGTGGCTCTGAGGGTAACGGCGTTATCAAAAGCTCTGACGGCAAGGATGTTTTGCTTCCGGGCTCACTCGATAGCAAAACGGATAACTTCCTTGACGATTATGTAAGGGGTGAGGATGAGGCTCCAAGAAAGAGCACAAACATCAAGCTCGCTATTGAAAAGGCACAAAACGCACTTTCCGCCGAGATGTATAAGGAATATACCAAAAAGGTAATTCTTCTCTCAGACGGTAAGGAAACAAACGGTAACGCATATTCCGCGGCTTCCGCACTTGCAGGAGATAGCATTACGCTCGACTGTGCTTACTTCGATTTCGTAAACAGCGAAAACGAAGACGTTACATACAAGGAAATTCAAGTAATTTCTCTTGACACAACAGGCGTTGTTAAGCTCGGTGAAGAGGTTGAGGCGCAGGTTGTTGTAAACAGCATTTATCACGTTACCGATGCTACAATCACCTTAAAGGACGTTGCAGGCGTTCCACTAACCTCAGTTAGCGGCGTTGTAATTCCTAAGGGACAAAGCACACACATCATTAAGTTTACTCCAAGAAGATACACAGTAAGCGACGATGATTTTGAAACAAACAATGAGCTAAAGGGTCAGGAGGCAGTATCAAAGACGGGCGTTCAAGCGGTTTCCGTTGATATTACCACCTCAAGCGACACTTTGAAGCTCAATAACGTATTCTCATCCTGGTACACCTTTGAAACACAGGGACAAATCCTTATTGTTTACGGTGACAGCACTCAGCTTGAGCAGATTGAGGCACAGGGAATTTTAGAGGATATGCGCTCCAAATATAACGTTGAAACCTGCGCGCCAAGTGCATTCCCCGACACACTTGAAAAGATGCTTGTGTACGATGAGATAGTTCTTATGAACGTTGATTTCACTCGCTTGGGCACCGCGTCCGAGATGGGTGTTGATCCGATGACTATCGCAAGCAACATCAAGCGTTACGTTCAAGAAAACGGCAGGGGCTTGCTCTTTACGAGCGGTGACAACATTTACGACTATGATAACGAGGGCTTCGTTGACTCGCCAATTAACGATATCTTACCGGTAGAATTAAAGGTTGACGAGGAAAAGGAAACCGTTGCTATGGTATTCGTAATCGACCTTTCCTCCTCAATGAAGGAGAAAATGGGCTCACAGACAAGATTCCAAATAGTTCTTGACAGTGCAAAGAAGGTAATTATGGAATCCAATTTTGCACCTGAGGACTACGTTGGTGTTGTAGTGTTCGACCAGGACTATCACGTTGCGCTTGAAATTCAGCCAATCGGTGATGAAACCAACCGTGAAACCATTTGCGAAACAATGGAATACGAGATTGAGCATTACTACTATGCACACTATATAGACTCACAAACCGGCAAGGACAGTGACTATAGAATTAATCCAAACGACAAGCAAATCCAAAAGGATGGCAAAACCTACCTCAAGATAGACGGTGAGGAGCCGAGATATTATCTCCCGACAAACTACGATTACAAGCGTGGCGGCACGGATAAGGTAACAAACGATTACATCAAGAGCTACGGTACATCCTATAAATGGGCTATTCAGGAAGCGAGCGCAATGCTCGGTAGAGCTTCAAACATCACAAGCCTTGAAATCAAGCAAGTAATCTTTATGTCAGACGGTGCGCCAAACGATAAGGGCTCAGGCTATGAGGGTATCGTTGAGCGTATGGCAAAGGGCGGTACGGTAACATCATCAATCGCTATCGGTATCAGCAAGAACGATGCAACCGCTATTGCCGAGCTTGAAAAGATTTCCGTTGCGGGTAAGGGTGAAATCTTCCTTGTTAATGATGCAGACGAGCTAAAGGATGACTTGACCGAGATTGCCGAGAGCATCCAAGGTAAGCTGCTTAACACGGACGTTACGGTTCTCCCAATGCGTGACTCGCTCAATTCCATTATTCACGAGGGCGTAAGAGAGTACGACTTTATCCACGGCTACTACGGTACAACAATTAAGGAAGGTGCAGAGCGTCTTATCTACGTTGACAACCTCCGTCCGCTTTATGCAGAATGGGAGTGCGGTCTTGGTAAGGTTTGTGCACTTATGACCGACCTTGGTAACGTTAACTGGACAGGCGAAATGTTCGACGACAGTGACGGAAAGGAAAACGTTCGTCTTATTTCTAACATTCTTCTCTCTCCAATCCACAAGCGCGTTGACTCAACAGGTCTTGACTACACCGTAATAAGAGATGACAAGCGCATCGATATGACGGTTATCACTCCTGTGGACATCGGAACAAGAAGAAACGAGGTTGACGGCGTTGTTCTTGAAGAGGCTATTCGCGCATCCGTTTATAAGTTCGACCAAACAAAGAAAATTTGGGTTGCATACGGTACATACCACGCAACACCTCTTGCTAACTGCAAGTATCAGGTTACAATTCCAACAGGCTCAATTGAAGAAACGTACGTAATAGTGCTTGATCTTTATAAGGCACAAATTGGATATAACAGTGCAGGCAGTAAGCAGTACGTAGCAATTGACTATGAAACGTACGGTGACGATCCGCTCAGAGATACAACAGCCTTGGCAGTTGTAGGTAAAACTCTTGAGGAATACGATATCTTAAGAGGCGACCAAACACACGGACGCGACCTTATGGAGGGTCTTGTAACAAGCAAGCTCGACGGACTCATCAACGGAAATGAATATAACCTTGACGAGGCGTTCAGAAAAGAAGAGGGCGACGAAAAGACAATAACAGAGGAATACAACATTGATATTCCGCTTATCGCACTTGCACTTGCACTCTTCGTGCTCGACATCATCTTTAGAAACTTCGTAATTAAGAAGAAGACAAAGAAGACAGGCTATAAGACTGACGCAGAGGTTTATGAATCCATGAGAGGTAGATAATACCAAATATAAAAGGGAGTGACACATTAAGGCACAACCATAAACCACAAAAAGAGAAAAACTACCTATATACGGTATCGTTTGAAAAATAAGGTTGAAAAGCTCCGCTTTTCTTCGTTATTGTGGTTTATTATCGCCGATTTTTGCTCTACCGTACAC
>JAGALA010000003.1 GCA_017625935.1 Clostridia bacterium | reverse complement strand
CGGCGTACTTGTGTACGGTAGAGCAAAAATCGGCGATAATAAACCACAATAACGAAGAAAAGCGTAGCTTTTCAACCTTATTTTTCAAACGATACCGTATATAGGCAGTTTTTGTCCTTTTGTGGTTTATGGTTGTGCCTTAATGTGTCACCCCCTTTTAATTAGTTGTTTTTTTATTGGTGAAACTACTTGATATCAAGCTGACGAAGATAATCCTGCTCGCCTCTGAAAACACGAACCACGCGTACCTCGTCGCCTACTATTTTGTAAAATGCAATATATGTTTTCTTGATAGAAAGAAATTTATAATCGTTTTTTTCAATAGTATAGGTGGAAAGATTTGCGCCCATTTCAGGAAACAGCTCAAGCTTTTCAAGTGTAGAATATATTAGGTTAGCTTGTTTTTTCGCAATAGTAACCCCATCCTTTAAGACATAATTATATATAGATTCAATATCTTTTTGTGCCTGCTCTGAAATACGAAGCTTGTAATTCATAAAGACTTATAACCCAAGACGTGCTTTGCTTTCGTTCAAGTCAAGCCATCCTTGCTCCTCTCCTGACTTTTCTCCGAGCATAAGCTCTTCCATAAGCTTTTTTTCTGCAAGAACCTTGTCAGGAAGCTTAAGCTCAAAGGGCAAGCCACCGTTTAACTCAATTTGCTTATAAAAAAGCTTTATTGCATCGGATGAAGTTAGTCCGAGCTGAGCTAAGATAACGTCAACGTTTTCTTTAAGAGCTGCATCCATTCTGGTATGAACGGTTGTTGTGTTAGCCATAATATTCACCTCCGTTATTAGTATAATCATTGTATCACAAAATATGCAATTTGTCAATAATTTTTGCATATTGTATCACAAAACATCAATGATTTAGTTTTCTCTTGATTGAAAACATGGATAATTTCCGTGTAACTTTTTACACGGAAATTATTAGAACTTATATTTTCTACATAACTTCTTTATACTGTACTTATAGAATATACACGGTGGTGAATTTTATGGAAAAGTACGGTCATATAAACATAAAGTTGAAAGAGCTATTAGAAAAGAAGGGGCTTAGCAAAAACAAACTAAGCCATAGAGCTGAAATGGAAAGAACACAAATCAACAACTACTGCAACAACAAAATTACGCGACTTGATACGGATGTGCTTTCGCGCCTTTGCACCGTGCTCGAATGTGAGCTTTCAGATCTTTTGGAATTTGTTCCCCCTAAAAAAGACTAAAGGGGCTGGCTCATTAAGAATCCAGAAAAATCAATAGGCTTCGTCTAAATGACGGCAAAAAGCAGAATTTCATTCGCGAAATTCTGCTTTTCATTCTTATGAGACGCCCCAAAAGGGCTCGGGGGTTGACAGATTAAGAGCAGAAATCGTCGATTTTTAAGCCGAGGGGTTCCCCAAACCGAAGTATGAGGTTAGGGGGTTCGCTCGTGGGCGTACTTGTGTACGGTAGAGCAAAAATCGGCGATAATAAACCGCAATAACGAAGAAAAGCGTAGCTTTTCAACCTTATTTTTCAAACGATAACGAATATAGGTAGTTTTTATCCTTTTGTGGTTTTAGGGGTCCTCAAACCGAAGTATGAGGTTTGGGGTTCTCGTTTAAGGTTGTGCCTTAATGTGTCCCCTCATTTTAAGTAGTAAAATATTATTTGTACATTTCCTCAAGGCGCTTGTTAAATTCCTCCGCGGTGTTGTAGCCCATTCTTTTAAGACGGGAGTTCATCGCGGCAATTTCAAGCACGACAGAAAGGTTTCGTCCCGGGCTGACGGGAATTGTTATAGCAGGCACGTCAATTCCAAGGATTGTTATGGTTTCGTTGTCAAGTCCCATACGGTCGTACGCCTTGCCCTCAATCCAATGCTCAAGCTTGACAACAAGCTGAATTTTCTCCGTTTCCTTTACCGAGCCCATACCGAAAATACGGCGAATATCAACGATACCGATGCCGCGAAGCTCTGAATAATGCTTAATAATCTCGGGCGCGCGTCCAACGAGCGTTTTGTCGGAAACCTTACTTATTTCAACCGCATCGTCCGCAATTAAACGGTGACCTCTTTTGATAAGCTCAATAGCTGTTTCGCTCTTACCGATTCCGCTATCACCGAGAATCAAAACACCCTCGCCGTAAACCTCAACCAAAACGCCGTGTCGCGTGATTGTAGGTGCAAGCTCAACGTTCAAGGTTGAAATAATGTTTGAAACAAAGCTGTTTGTGGTGGTTTTTGTTCTCAAAAAAGGAATTGAAAACTCTTTTGCCATATCAACCATTTCCTCAAACGGCTCAATATCTCTTGCAATCACGATGCAAACAGGCTTTCTACTCATAAGCTCGCGAATTCTTTCGTAGCGCACGCTCGGCTCAAGCTTAGAGAGATAAACGTGCTCCGCAAGACCGATAATTTGCATTCTTAACGGATCGAAATAGTCAAAAAATCCTGTAAGCGGTAACGCAGGGCGGTGGATTTCCGCACGCGTCAGCTCAACCGATTCAATATTTTCGGGCGCGTATATCGTTTCAAGATTAAAACTTTTAATAATTTTAGAAAGTAAAACCGTTCTTTGTGATGTGGTAGATTCCATATTGCTCTCCTGTTCATCAATACTATAAATTTATTTTATCATAAAGAACGCAAAAAAGCAATAAAGGACAGTAAAATAGTATGAAAATCGTAAAAAGAGAAAAGGAATCACAGGGAAGCACTATGTACGGTCACAAGCTCACCCATAGAAGTCAGCTTGCAACAGAGGGTTACGTAGAGCAGACTTATGATTTCAGCGCAAGAAAAATATTGAGCATTGAGCTTGTAAGGATGAATTTGCCGCACCCTGTGGATGTAATTGAGACTACTTACCTAAAAAACGGCGTGGTCGAAAGAGAATACAGGGAGCTTGAATCGATAAGAAGCAAAGAGGAGCTTGAAAACGGACAAACCATTTTCAAAACACTTGGAAAAATCCTGAATAAAAGAGATGTAAGAGCAATAAAAGCGGATGATTTTCTCAAGGAAATTTTGGAAAGGCTTGCAAGTGATACAAGATTTGCGTATAAGCAAATAAATAGCAAAAATTACAAAAACACCGCACACAGTGTCTATATTTACCCGCTTATTGCAGTAATTGTTGCAACCGTTTCATCAACAGTAAACCTTGATTTTTCTTCACCTGTCGAGATTTCAATCTCGAAGCAAGGCGCCTGCCTCATCCTTACCTTCAAGACACTTACAAATCAAAATGTGATAGGAAGCCGTGAGTATCTTGCTAAAAATCCAAGGCTTGAATCAAAGCTGGCGTATCTATGCGCGCTTTGCCGCGAGGATAACATGAAAAGCACAATAAGAATTGTTGACAACCTTGTTATATTTGAGTACGTTATAAAGGAGGCCTCACCCGAGCTACCGCGTGTTTACGCCAAGGAGGACGAGCAGCTTAAGGTCTTTTACGAGCTTCTTAACGCCTTTAACCCACCGCTATCAGATGATGCTGTATCAGACGGTGAGGTAAGCATATAAATTAAGAATATAAAAGAAGCAACGCAAGCGGCAAAATCGCACTTTTTGATGCGCCGCCTTCACCACCCAAAAGCAAGAAAATAACTGCAAGTAAAATAAAATCGTCGCTTTTAATCCCACTCAAAATCTTATCTAAAAGTCCGCCAAGCTCCGCCTTCAAATCGGTGCTTCCACGGGCTTTTTTGCTTTCGCTCACATCACGCCTATCTACGCCTGTGTTGTCTGTTTTTTGGTGTTTTTCGTACACTCCCTCGCGAAAATTGATATTTTCACCGCAAAAATCTCCGCTTTCATCGCAAAAATCTCCGCTTTCATCGCGTATCTTATTATTGCGCGAATCATTCATAAATTCATTACGCAAATTCTCGTCAAGGTTGTAGCTAATGCTATCGTGCATATCCTTTCTTACAAAGTCAGTCTCTTGGGCTTCTTCATTTGTATAGCTTGGAGTGCTTTCGCCACCGTATGCGATGTTTTCCTCGTATTTTTCTTGATTTCTTTGGAGCTGCGCATGACGGAACATAGGAGAAACCGAGGTTTTTGTGCTTGTGTAGGACGGTGAGGGCTTGTGCGTTTTCATTTCCGTGTGTTGCGCCGCCTCTCGAAAGCGCACACCGCTGTAATTTTCGGGAATCCCCGTTCCCTTATACCGTGTAAACATATCTACCTCGCTATTTTGCTAAGCTCACTATGCTTGCAAGCTTTGAAATTTTAATTATGCTATCGATTAGCTCGCACCGCTTCTTGCTAAGGTACGGCTTCAACGCAAGCAAAAGGGCAGAATTTTCCGTTATGCTCCTTGCAAAAAGCGGCAAAATCCCCGAAAGGAGTGAGCCTGTGTCAAATTCGTCACCCTTACCCCCTGTTTTACCAAGCACCACACCCGCCTTTTGCGCCTCACTATCCGTGTCCTCACTCTCAGCGCCAATCTCTTGCGTATTATTTATTGTATCTTCCGTGCTTGTTTCTTGCAGACTGTCTTCCGATTGCGTGATGTTTTCACTCTTTGCTCCGCTGTTTTCACTCTTTGCGCCGCTGTTTTCACCGTCCGTACCTAAAAGAGAAGCAACTTCGCCAAAAATGCTCGATATATCACCGCTTTCCTTCACGCGCTCAACCATACTTGCAAAATCCTTATTTGCGGCAAGTGAGGAAATGATATCTGAAAGATTATTTTCGCTCATTCTTTCTCTCCTTCATTAATTTTATTGCATTTTCAATCTCGGAGTCGGTAAGGGAAGCAAGCGTTGTGCGGATTTTTGACATATCGCTCGGCCTTTGCACCGAGGCGAGCTCGCTCTGACCGCTTTTCTTCGCCACGTACTGAATAACGCGCCAAAGCTGGTCATCGTTCATTTTTAATACCTTGTCGATGGTGTTTTTGTCAATTTTCATAAAAAACTCCTTAAAAAATCTTTGCAAAAAAGCTACTACTATGATATGATAAATATTGAAGATTGACACAGGAGGGGAAGCTCTAAAATGAAAATTCTTGTTTTTTCAGATTCGCACGGACGTGCCAAAAATATCGTTGAAGCACTCAAAATACACGGGGGAGTGTGCGATTTTGCCGTTTTTTTAGGTGACGGACTTAAGGATATTGACTACGCTCGGGAAAAATTTCCAAGCGTTCCATTCGTTTCGGTAAGAGGCAACTGCGATACCTTTTTCTGTGACTCGGAAAGGGACGAGTGCGTGCTTGATTTGGACGGCGTGCGCGTTCTGATAACTCACGGTCATAAGTATAACGTAAAATACGGCTACGGCACAATACTATACCGTGCGCGTGAGCTTGAGGTCGACGCAGTTTTCTTCGGTCACACCCACATTCCACTCGACACTCAGGAGTACGTGGGCGAGAAAAGAATTCACCTTTTTAACCCGGGTTCTGTCGGAATGGGCGCAAGCTACGGCATTATCAACACAAGCGGCGGAGTGCTTGTTTCCTCACACGGAAAAATTTAGTGAAAATGATAAAAAAACATCAATAAATGCTTGAAAGTTTTAATATTATATGGTATACTTTGGTTAATTATTATTATTTGTTCGGAGGAATAAATTATGGAAAAGAAAGTAAGAATTGGTATCATCGGTTGCGGTGGTATCGCAAATGGCAAGCATATGCCGTCGCTCAAGACTGTTAAGGAAGCAGAAATGGTTGCTTTCTGTGACATTATTGAGGAAAGAGCAATTGATGCCGCAAAGAAATACGGCTGCGAGGGCGCAAAGATCTACACAGACTACAAGGAGCTTTTGAAGGACGAAACAATTGACGTTGTTCACGTTTGCACCCCTAACAGAAGCCACAGCTTCATCACAGTAGATGCGCTTGAGGCAGGCAAGCACGTTATGTGCGAAAAGCCAATGGCTATCAACGCCGAGGAAGCAAAGAAGATGGTTGATGCCGCTAACAGAACAGGCAAAATGCTCACAATCGGCTACCAAAACAGACAAAGAAAGGACGCTATCTACTTAAAGAAAGAAGCAGAGGACGGCGTTTTCGGAGATATTTACTATGCAAAGGCAACTGCTTTAAGACGCAGAGCAGTTCCAACATGGGGCGTGTTTATTAACGAGTACGAGCAGGGCGGCGGTCCGCTTATCGATATTGGAACACACGCACTTGACTTAACTCTTTGGACAATGAACAACTATAAGCCAAAGTACTGCGTTGGTACTACATACCACAAGCTCAACGACCAAAAGGAATCCGCTAACGTATTCGGTCAGTGGAAGCCTGAGGAATTTACCGTTGAGGACAGCGCATTCGGCTTTATCGTTATGGAAAACGGCGCAACAATCGTGCTTGAGTCCTCTTGGGCTATCAATATGACAGAAACTAAAGAGGCTTGCACAACAATTTGCGGTACAAAGGCAGGCGCTAAGATGGTTGACCAGGGTGTTCTTGAAATCAACGGCGTTAAGCACAACCAAATGTACGAAACAAGACCAAACCTCGACGGTAAGGGTGTTGCATTCTACGATGCAGGCTCATATAACCCGGGCGCACAAGAGGCAAAGCAATGGATCGAGGCGGTTATCAACGGCACACAGCCAACCGTTCTTCCCGAGCAAGCATATTGCGTAACTCAAATTCTTGAGGGTATTTACGAGTCTGCAAAGACAGGTAAGCCGTATTACTTTAACTAAGAAAACGGGATGTCGAGGACGCCATCCCCTACAAGCAAGCGGGAAAAAAACCGTTCCATACAAATAAATTCGGGCAATTTTAAAAAATTGCCCGAAAATTAAAAAGCCCCAAAGGGCAAAGGAGAAAAAATATGAAATTAAGTGTTTTAGCAAACCTCTACGGCTCAAAATCGCTTGACGAGGCGCTTAAAATTATTTCCTCACTCGGCGTTCATTCTGTTGAAATCGGTGCGGGCGGATATCCGGGCAAGGATCACTGCGACCCCGAAAAGCTGCTCGCTGACGAGAAGGCTCTTGAGGAGTTCAAGGCGACGTTTAAAAAATACGACGTTGAAATCTGCGCTCTTGCAACACACGGCAACCCCGTGCATCCAAACAAGGAAATTGCAAGTGCGTTTGACAAGGATATGAGAAACACAATTCTCTTGGCTGAAAAGCTTGGAATTGATACAATTATCACATTCTCGGGCTGCCCCGGCTCAGACCCCGATGCAAAGCTTCCGTCTTGGGTTACTTGCCCTTGGCCCGACGACTTCCTTGAAACACTCAACTATCAATGGAATGACGTTATGATTCCTTATTGGAAGGAAGCAACCGCGTTTGCAAAAGCACACGGTGTAACAAAAATCGCACTTGAAATGCACCCGGGCTTCTGTGTTTACAATCCTGAAACACTCTTGAAGCTCCGCGCGGCAGTAGGCGATGTAATTGGTGCTAACCTTGACCCGTCACACTTGATTTGGCAAGGCATCGACCCCGTTATGGCAATCAGAGCCCTTGAGGGCGCAATTTATCACGTGCACGCAAAGGACACCAAGGTTGATAAGTACAATACAGCCGTAAACGGTGTTCTTGATACAAAGCACTACGGTGACGAAATTCACCGTTCTTGGATCTTCCGCACAGTTGGCTACGGCAACAACGAGGAATTTTGGAGAGCATTTGTTTCTAACCTCCGCCTCTGTGGCTACGATAAGGTGCTTTCAATCGAGCACGAGGATAGCTTAATGACAATCGATGAGGGTCTTAAGAAGGCAGTTGAATTCCTTGATAAGGTTATGATCAAGGAAGAAAAGCCGACAGGCATGCGCTGGGCTTGATTCGCAGCCTTCCCCTGCGGAGCGTAGAGGGGAAGGGGGACCGCGGAAGCGGTGGATGAGGTGTTCACTCGCCGTTCAATGCTATAAAATGACTATAAGAAGTCATAGGTGTCTTCAACTCTCTATGTAAATCTCAAAAAACAAAATTACTTGATAAAACCAAAAAACGGGCACCCTGTGTCCGTTTTTTGCGTATAAATACGAAATTTTACTGCTTGTTTTCTGTGCTTGCGCCATTGTTTGTGCCGCTTGCGCCGCCGTTTGCGCTTCCCTCGTTAGTTGTGCCGTTTTCACCGTTTGCGTTACCCTCGCCCTCGGGCTTTGGTGCAGGAATCGGTAAATGCTCCTTTGGGTCAACGTGCTTGCCGTTTATCTTCATTTCGTAGTGGAGGTGAGGCTCCTCGGCAAGCTCATTCATTGCAGTTTCGCCAACCGCGCCGATAATGTCGCCCTTTTTCACGCTCGCGCCGATGACAATTCCTTCGGCAACCTCGCTGTCAAGGTTTTTGTAGATGCTCACGGCATTTCCCGCGTGCTCAATCGATACCGATGTTCCCATAAACGGGTCGTTCCACACGTTTGTCACAACTCCGTCAGCCACACAGGCAACAGGCGCACCAAGCTCGCTTGAAATATCAATGCCGAGGTGCGTGCGGTAGTCGTTCATTGTCTGTGAAAATACAGGCACGCTATCGCTAAAGTCAATAGCTAAATCTCCGCTGACAGGCATAGAAAAGTCGGGGAGAGTGTCTGAATTTGCCCCTGCGTTGATATCTCCGCCGTTGTCAATTGGGGGTGTTGTTGAGTTCCTTTTTGCAACGGTTGCCGCAATAATCACAACCGAAATTATCGCTAAGGAAATTGCAAGGGCTATATATAAAACCCTTGGGTTTTTCTTTTCATTTTCTTCCATTTTATTGTTCCTTTCAAATTTACTGCAAAGCTATTATTTGCCACGCAGGTGTAAATTATTCACAAACCGTCCAAGTTTTAATTGACAACGGAGCTTTATTTATGTTATTATATTAATAATGAATAAGTAACTCTTTGGAGGATTTTATGATTAAGATTGAGCGCGTTTCTGTTATGAATTTTGAAAATGCAATAAGAGGCGCAAGAAACCCTATGAATTCGTGGGATAGAATGGATAGCTATTACGATGAAAACGGTAATTTCGTCCTTGGCGAAAATGACCTGTCGCTTGCAAAAAAGCTTGCAAAGGCAGGCTCCGACCACAGAAAATATCTCCGCCAAATCTTCGTTTCTATGGATATCACAGCTCCCCTTTATTGGTGGAAGGAATTTGACACCTATAAGGTTGCAACCGTTGCAAACTCTACCTCAACTATGCATAAAATTCAGGCAAAGAGGTTTGAGCGCGACGATTTCAGCCACGATAGAATGAGTGAAGGCGCTTTAAAGGTGCTTGATATTACAATTGACTATCTTGAAGAGGTGCGCCAAAAATTTATCGAAACCAAGGAAAAATCCTATTGGCACGATATGATTCAGCTCCTGCCGTCAAGCTACAACCAAATGCGCACCGTTTCAATGAACTATGAAACGCTTATAAATATTTATTATGCAAGAAGGACGCACAAGCTTGCTGAGTGGCATACCCTTTGCGACCTTATTATGTCCTTGCCATATGCAAAGGATATTATTGCAGTTAAGGAAGAAAACTAATTATATGCTAAACAAAATCATAAAGGATTATAATTGCCCGCAGAAGCCCGAGGTCCGCGTAAGAGTTGGGCGCTTTGCGGGCTTTATAGGTATTTTTTCAAATTTACTTTTGTTTGTTATTAAGCTCGTCATAGGCATTATCACAATGTCAGTTTCGGTAATTGCCGACTCGCTAAATAACCTCTCCGACTGCGGCTCAAATATTTTAACCGTCGTCGGCTACACAATCTCTGGTAAGCCCGCCGACAAGGACCACCCGTACGGCCACGCGAGAATGGAATATCTTTCCTCGCTCTTTATCGCGATGATTATTTCCTTCCTCGGCTTTGAAATGCTCATTTCCTCTGCCGAAAAGCTGATTGCAAACGAGCCAAACGAGAAATACAGCATTGCCTTAATTATTATTATGGCAAGCACCGTAATTGTAAAAATTGTAATTGCGCTGTTTTACCGCAAGCTCGGCAAGCATATAAGTTCCGACGCACTAAAGGCATCCTTTGTTGATAGCATAGGTGACGTTATCGCTACGGGCGCGGTTGTTGTCGGTATGATTTTAGCCAAATACGTTTCCTTGCCGTTCAACATCGACGGCATTGTCGGCATTTTGGTTGCAATTTACATTATGATAATGGGCGTTAAGCTCGTTATCGAGTCATCAAGCACGCTTATCGGTAAAGCACCCGATGATGCGTTCATTTCCGGCATCGTTGAAAAAATCAAAAGCTACGAGGGCGTTTTGGGCATCCACGACTTGGTGCTTCACTTCTACGGCGCGAACAGATATTTCGCATCCGTTCACGTAGAAATTGACGCCGAGGCGAACGTGATGCACAGCCACGATTTAATGGATATTATCGAGGCGGACTTTTTGAAGGATGGCATCAATTTGGTTATTCATATGGACCCAATCTCCGTTTCCGACCCCGAAACAAATGATATGCGCGAAAAATGCGCCCAAATTATAGAGGATTTTTCCTGTGAGCATTCAATGCACGCCTCAATGCACGATTTTCGCGTGGTTAAGGGCGTGACACACACAAACATCATTTTTGATATAAGCGTTGCAAATAATTTCCCGCTTGAAAACAAGGAAATTTCAAATGAAATTTCAAAACGCGTTAAACAAATCAATCCGCTTTATAACCTCGTTTTGACGATAGACAGGGACTATTTTTCGGAGAGATACGGCGAAAATTAATACTAAAAAGGACTCAAACGAGTCCTTTTTTAATAAATTATATATGAATAAATCCACATATGAACAAAAGATAATATATAAAATAGGGAGTAAAACGCAAAAAAAACGGAAATAATAACCACGGAAGTAATGTAAGACTGACGGAAGTGAAGCATCTCGCTCCGCCAATCATAAATAAGGAGAGAAAAATGGACGCGGTTATAATGGACGCATCAAATGATGCAAGGGAGATAATTGAGCTTGCCACATTTTTGTGCGAGGAGGGCTTTGAAAATATAATAGTTTTTTCGCACCTTGGTGAAAAGGACTTTTATCTTATGCAAATTTCGTTTTTTGAAGGCGGCATTCCCGCAATTCCCTTAAAGTGCGCTAAGGGGGAAAACAGGCGCGACCTCTTAAAATCTGTGAAAGGGAGCTTAACAGGCAGCTTTTTGCTGGTGTATTCAACCTCACTCAGCGGTTATGATATTGAAGAGGCAAGAGAAGCGCACAGAAAAAGCGGTAAGGGCGCAACATTGCTCCTTTCGTTCTCCACCCTTGAGGGAGTTTACTTTGAAAATGAAATTTTTGACTATCTTGAAATGACCTCTGACCTTGAAAGGGGCGCAATTTCACGCATTTTCGAGGACGATGAGGGAGAGATTTATTATCTTTCCTCATACGAGCTATACTAATCCGGGCTGACACATTAAGGCACAATCATAAACCACAAGTAATAAAAAAATCAGAAATTCGAGCGAATTTCTGATTTTTTTGTTTTTATTCCAATTCAAACGCACCTGTATAAAGCTGATAATATTTTCCCTTTTGTTCAATCCAGCCTCCTTTGTGCAAAGGGAGGGGGACCGTTCGCGGTGGAGGGATTGTAATTTCGCTTTATTCAAGCTCAAACGCGCCGGTATAAAGCTGATAATACTTGCCCTTCTCAGCTATTAAGCTCTCGTGTGAGCCGCGCTCAATGATTCTGCCTTGTTCAAGCACCATAATAACGTCGGAGTTTTGAATGGTAGAGAGGCGGTGCGCGATAACGAATACCGTGCGTCCCTTCATAAGCGAGTCCATACCTGCCTGCACAATTGATTCGGTTCTCGTGTCAATCGACGAGGTTGCCTCGTCCATAATCATAACAGGCGGGTCGGCAACTGCGGCACGCGCAATTGAAATGAGCTGTCTTTGTCCTTGTGAAAGACCGCTGCCGCTGCCCGATAGCATAGTGTTATAGCCGTCAGGAAGCATCTCGATAAACGAATGTGCATTTGCAAGCTTAGCAGCCGCGATACATTCCTCATCCGTTGCATCAAGCTTTCCGTAACGGATGTTGTCCATAACAGTACCCGTAAAGAGGTTTACGTCCTGCAAAATAACACCGAGAGAGCGTCTTAGGTCGTCCTTTTTAATCTTGTTGATGTTAATGCCGTCATATCTAATTTTGCCGTCTGCAATATCGTAAAAACGGTTAATAAGGTTCGTTATAGTCGTTTTACCTGCGCCCGTTGCGCCAACAAATGCAATTTTTTGTCCCGGCTCGGCGTAAATCGAAACGTCGTGCAATACAATCTTCTCGGGCACGTAGCCGAAGTCAACCTCATTTAAGCGCACGTCGCCGCGTACACGCGTATAGGTGATTGTGCCGTCACCGTGTGGGTGCTTCCACGCCCAAATTCCTGTATGGCGGTCAACCTCGTAAAGCTCACCGTTTTCGTCAATTTCCGCGTTAACTAAGGTAACGTAGCCGTCGTCAACCTCGTTCGGCTCGTCAAGCATTTCAAAGATACGCTCAGCGCCCGCAAGTGCCATTGTAATTGCGTTCGCTTGCTGTGAAAGCTGGGATACGTTGTTTGTAAACTGCTTGGAAAGACCAAGGAAGGCAACCGCCGTACCTATCGTGAAAATCGGGTCCTCAATGCCCAAAAACGTAGCGAGCGAGGGGTTGAATTTGCCAACGAGCATAGTGCCAACGAACACCAAGCAAACGTATAAAACGTGACCAATGTTGTTCATAATGGGCATTAAGGTATTCGCCCTTGTGTTCGCCTTTGTTGCGTGGTTGCAAAGCTTTTCGTTGAGGGCGCTGAAGCGCTTTTTGCTCTTTTCCTCATAGTTAAATACCTTAACAACTCTTTGTCCGTTAATCATTTCCTCAACAAAGCCCTCGGTTTCACCAAGCGAAATTTGTTGGTTTCTGAAGTGCTTCGCACCTGAGCCGCCAATTTTTTTTGCAACAATTGACATAACAAGCATACCGCCAAGCACAACGAGCGCCATCCAAAAGCTCATTGAGAACATAAATACAGTAACGGTTGTTAAAATAATTACAGTTGTGATAAGCTGTGGGAGCGACTGAGAAATAAGCTGTCTTAGAGCGTCAATATCGTTTGTGTAGTGCGACATAATATCGCCGCGCGGATGTGTGTCAAAATACTTAATTGGGAGCTTTTGCATCTTGCCGAACATAAGCGTTCTTAATTTGTGTAGGCAGCCCTGCGTTACCGTTGCCATCGTCCTTGTCTGCGTAAAGTTGGAGATAAGACCGATTATATAAATAACAGCCAAAATGCTAACCGCAACGGCTATAACCTTGAATTGATTTTTCATCGCTGAATCAATTCTTGTATCCTTTGCCGCACCGATTTTTTCATTTTGCAATGATGAGATACGGTTTTGTATTTCCGATTGCTCATCAGCGGCTAAAAGTCCGATTTTTATATCAGATAAATTGTTAACCTTGCCGATATATATTATATTAGCCTTTTCGTCCTTCAATGCTTCAAGCAATGAACTGTATTTTTCGTCAATCATTTTTTGAATATCATCGTCTGAAAGCTTAATTTTGTCAAATAATGAAAGGCTGTCATTTACATCAGAGCTTGCTGCATCCTTCAAGCTTGTCAGCTCCTCGTCAGTGATTATAACCTCGGATTTTGCTTCTTCAAGCAAGATGCTTGCTTCAAGATCATTGAGAAGTAATTCCTTTTGAGCCTCAGCCTTGAAAATTTCTTCATCGGTTGGGGTTATGATAATGCTTTGTATAGCATCGGAGGCTGTGTCAATAACCTTTCTTTGGAACATAGACGGGGAAGCCGCCGCCAAAGCGCTTAAGCAAATGCAAATGAATACAAGCGTAAAGCGCGCGGGGTAAAATTTGACGAGCATTTTTAAGAGTCGCCAAAACGTGCCCTTTTTTACTTTTTTGAGCGGTCTGCCCATAACGGGCTGACGAGGGTTTCTTACTGTTTTATTCATTGCAAGCTCGCCCCCTTTATTTGTGAAGTGTATATTTCGCGGTAAATATCGTTTGATTCAAGCAAGGAATCGTGATTTCCTATCGCATTAATTTTTCCGTCATCTAAAATTACAATCAAATCGGCATCCTGCACGCTTGAAATTCTTTGCGCGATAATAATTTTTGTCGTGTTTGGAATTTCCTCGCGCATTGATTTACGAATAAGCGCGTCAGTCCTTGTGTCAACGGCACTTGTCGAGTCGTCAAGGATAAGGATTTTCGGCTTTTTAAGAAGCGCACGGGCAATGCAAAGACGCTGCTTTTGTCCGCCCGATACGTTTGAGCCGCCCTGCTCGATATACGTGTCGTATTTCTCGGGAAATTTCTCGATAAACTCGTCCGCACATGCGAGCTGACACGCGTGCTTCATTTCCTCAATTGTTGCGTTTTCGTTACCCCAACGAAGGTTTTCCTTGATTGTACCCGAGAAAAGCACGTTTTTCTGTAACACTACGCTAACCGCATCGCGCAGGGCAATCAAGTCGTAGTCCTTTACGTTAACGCCGTCAACCAAAACCTCACCCTCTGTTGCATCGTAAAGACGCGGAATGAGCGAGATAAGGGTGGATTTTGCGCTACCCGTGCCGCCGATAATTCCAACGGTCTGTCCCGATTCAATCTTCAAGGAAACACCGTCAAGCGCGTTTTTCTCCGCGCGCTTTGCGTACTTAAAGCAAACGTCCTTGAATTCAATTGAGCCGCTTTTTACTTCCTTTATGCCGTTTTCGGGGTTTTTGATTGTTGTTTCCTCGTTTAATACCTCGTATATACGGCGCACGCTCTCGGCAGACATTGTAACCGTTACGAAAATCATCGAAAGCATCATAAGCGACATAAGCATTTGCATGCCGTATGTAAGCAGGGTAGAGAAGTTACCTATTGCAAAGGCGCTTCCGCCCGAGGAGATAAGCAAAAATGAGCCGAAAAGCAAAATTCCAACCATAAGCGAGTACATACAAAGCTGCATAACAGGAGAGTTGAACGCAAGGATTCTCTCCGCCTTCCAAAAGCCATGGCGCATTTCTTCGGACGCTAATTCAAATTTTTTACTCTCGTGCTCCTCACGCACAAAGGATTTTACAACGCGCATACCCTGCACGTTTTCTTGCACGGAGTTGTTGAGCTTGTCGTATTTTTTGAACGCTTTTTTGAAAATAGGCATTGCAAAGCGAGCAATCATAATGAGTGAGAAAAGCAAAATAGGCACAACGATAACGAAAATCCAAGCCATCTTGCCGCCAACGGAGAACGCCATAATTATCGAGAAGATAAACATAAACGGTGAGCGAATGGCGGTTCTTATAATCATCATAAATGATTGCTGAACGTTTGTAACGTCTGTTGTCAAGCGCGTAACCAA
Organism: Clostridia bacterium; assembly: GCA_017625935.1. GTDB lineage: Bacteria > Bacillota > Clostridia > Oscillospirales > CAG-272 > RGIG2000. The sequence goes on along the minus strand of JAGALA010000003.1, from coordinate 40,732 downwards.
GCTTGACGTTGAAAACTTGTCAATATTTTCAAAGGAAAATTCTTGTGTTTTGCTAAAGGCTGCCTCGCGCAAATTCTTTGCAAAGCCGCACGACGCGCGTGAGCAATGAACGCCCGCAAGTGCACCGAAGGCAAGGGAGAGAAGCGCAAAGCAAATAAGAATGGAGCAGAACACCAAAATCACCGCGGTGACGTGCTCCTTGCCGATTAGGTTAATGAGCCATCCCGTAATTTTGATTCTTTCAAGGGACGCGCCCTCAACGCCGTTTGATGCCTCGATAAAGGTTATCAGCTCGCCCGCAATTGCAGGAATCATACATTCCATAATAACCTCAAAAAGGACAAGAAGCGGTGATAGAATTGCATTTTTCTTATATTCTCCAACGTACTTAAAAAGACTTTTGAAATTTTTAAGCAAAAAATCACCTCCGTAATATGCACGGCAGTTTTCGCCGCCTGCATAGATAAAACATAAATTAACGTATGATATTATATCATTTTGAAAAAATAATGTCAACTTGCTGAAAAAATTTTTTCGCATTTTTTGTGTGAAAATTTTGTGAAAGGAAAAGAGTAGAAAAGTATGAAACATATAATAAAGAAAAGGACGACCAATGGTCGCCCCTACGTCTGTATTAATTCAAATTAAGCTCCGGATAAGCAAGATTAAAAAGCTCCGAAATTCTTTCGTTTTTACCAGAGAGGTGTAAATAGCCGAAAACTGCCTCAAACCCCGTTGCCGTCTTGTATTCAAGTGCGCTTGCACTCTTTGGAATATTTAGGTGAGAGGAGTTTTTTCCGCGGCGGAAAATCTGCGCCTCGTCCTCGTTCAAAACGCCTTCGATATTGGCAAAAGCGCGCGCTTGATTAACCGCCGTTACGTATTTTAACGCCTCGCTATTTAGCTTTGCGGATTTTTGCGCGCCCGAAAGAATGAGCCGCTCACGTATTAAAACCTCAAGCACGGAATCACCGAGATAGGCAAGTGCGTGCGCACCGATTTGAAAAAAGTCCATATAAGCCTCCTAAAACAGCCTTTCACTAATTTTAGCATAAAGCGCCCACACATTCAAGAGCTTTTAAAAAATCAATTTGCTGTAAAGGCGAAAATTGAAAAAGTAGTCCTCAATATCTCGCTGACCAAAATCCGCGAGGCGTACGTCCAAGCCGTTAAAGAGAACTACTCTAATGCTATTATACAGTATTTAAATCAAAATGTCAACGAAAAAAGCGGTCACGCTCCTCACCTCCCCTGCAAACAACAAGCTTAGTGTCAATCTTGGCATCACCGCTAAGAAAATTATATACTAAAGCATTATAAAAGTCAATAATGAAAAATTAAAAAGAGTTGCCCCACAGACTTTACTTGCTGTGGTTACGAGAAACTCGCAACAACTCTTAATAACAGTATATTTCAAAAAATTCAAAAAGTCAATAGCTTTTAGACGAGTTTGTTTATAACAAAAGCTTAAAATTCACGCAAGAAAAATAATTTTTCATAAAAATCCGCAAAAAAATTAAAAAAACACTTGCAAAGCGGAAAAAACTGTGATAGAATAATCAAGCATTCACACATGCCGGTGTGATGGAATTGGCAGACGTGCCGGACTCAAAATCCGGTGGTAGCGATACCGTATCGGTTCGACCCCGATCACCGGCACCAAAAAGACTCGGAAACTGTTCCGAGTCTTTTTAATTAAATCCACCCATTCGGGTGGTGTGCGGATTTAATTTTTCTTGTAGGGGATGGCGCCCTCGACATCCCGCGCAAAAAGCACGTAGAAATTAAACGGCAAAGACGGTTTATCTTTGAAATAAAGAAAAATGCACCCAAATGTGTCGCCATTTGGGTGCATAAATTATTCATAAAAATCAGGTATTTCAACCGCTGAATATCTCGACCAGCCGAGCGCAGGGCGGAAGCCCCAAATTGAATCTCTTGCTTGTTTATTTGACTTTTCGCTTCTGTCAAAAAGCGTCAGGTTGCTTTCTCAATCAAGGATTATCGACAGGTCGTTTTTCATTGATGAATCAAGCAAGCGGTAATTTATCTTGTCACCGTTTTGCACCTCGGTATATAGGCAAATGCGAATGCCCCAGCAAAGGTCAAACGCAGCCGCCTCAACTGATTTAATGCTCGTCGGTATTGCGATAGTGTAGTAGTAGCTTGCGTTTCTATATTCGCTTTCTCCAAACTTAATGCCAAAATCTGTGAACGAATTTGTCTTAATGCCAACAACCGCCATACCCATATATTCACGCGGCATATAAACTACCCTTGTTTCGTCCACGGGGCGTACAAAGCCAACGCATATAAGCGCACCGTCCTCTTCCATATACACAAATCCGTCAGAGTCGGTAATTGTTGTTGGAGTAGGGGGCTCTTCATTTCCACCGCCACCTTGGTTGTCATCGCCCGAGCCACCTTGGTTATCGTCGCCTGAGCCACCTTGGTTCCCACCTTGGTTATCGTCGCCCGAGCCGCCTTGGTTTCCGCCTTGGTTGTCATCGCCCGTGCCACCTTGGTTTCCACCTTGGTTGTCGTCACCCGAGCCGCCTTCGCCGTCCTCATTACCCGAGCCGCCCTCGGTATCGGTATCGGTTGTATTACCGCCCTCGGTATCGGTGTCGGTTGTATTACCACCCTCGGTATCGGTATCGGTTGTATCGCCGCCCTCGGTGTCCGTGCTTGTATTGCCTGTGTCGCTATCAGTGTTGATTATGTCACCGTCCGTGTCCGTTTCCGAGCCCGTGTCAACGTGAATACCGCCACCCTCACAGGAAGAGAAGGTAAGGAGGCAAAGCACAGTCAGCGCCAAAAGAATACACAAAATTATATTTCTTTTCATAAAATCTCCAAAATTTTTGATATATTTCGATTTTATCATATTTAAGTCGTTTTTGCAAGACAATACGCAAAATTAGGGAAAATATCTATTTACTTTTCTAATTAAGTATGTTATACTTAAAAAGAATTTAACGAAACGGAATATTGAAATGACAGAACAACAAAAAATAAGATACATAAAAGCAAAGCGCGCGCTTTTCGACAAGTATTATTCGTTCCTTAACGAAAAGCAAAGAGAAGCCGTATATACAGTTAAAGGCCCCGTGCTTATTTTGGCGGGAGCAGGCAGCGGCAAAACAACTGTTTTGACAAACCGTATCGCCCATATCATAAGATACGGCGATGCTTATTTTTCGCCCGATGTGCCCGATTTTCTCACCGATGACGATATTGAGGCGCACGAAAGGGCACTCGCATTATCAAGCGAGGAGCTTGGTAAATATTTAAGTGTATTTGCAAAATATAACTGTCCGCCGTGGGCAATTTTAGCCATCACCTTTACAAACAAGGCGGCAAACGAAATCAAGGAGCGCTTGAACAGGATTTTAGATACTGATGCCACCGATATTTGGGCTGGCACCTTCCACTCGGTTTGTATGCGTATTCTTCGCTCACACGGCACGGAGCTTGGCTACCGTCCCGCATTCGGCGTTTGTGACGCGGATGACTCCAAAAAGCTCATTTCGCGCTGTATGAAGGACTTAAATATCGACGAAAAGCGCCTTTCCATAAAAGCGGTTATGAACGAAATCAGCCGCGCAAAGGACCGCTTAAAGGGTCCGTATGACTACGCCATGGAGGTCGGCTCTGACGCTCGATATAAAGAGGTTGCAAGGATTTACGAGCTTTATCAAAAGCGACTGATGGAATCAAATTTGCTCGACTTTGACGATATCATTATGAAAACGGTTGAGCTGTTAAAGGGCAACCCCGAAACCTTGGCTTATTACCAAAACAAATTCAAGTACGTCTTAGTTGACGAGTACCAGGACACAAACCACGCGCAATTTGTGCTTGTTTCCCTCCTTGCCGATTTCTATAAGAATATTATGGTGGTTGGCGACGATGACCAGAGTATATACAAATTCCGCGGCGCAACAATTGAAGATATCCTCTCATTTGACAAAAAATATACGGATGCTAAGGTTGTAAAGCTTGAGCAGAACTACCGTTCAACCTCAAATATACTGAACGCGGCAAACTCCGTAATATCAAACAATGACCACCCTCACCCCAAAACGCTTTGGTGCAAAAACGAGGAGGGTGACAAAATCCTCGTTAAAGAGGTATATACGCAAAATGACGAATCGCGCTTTATTATCGACAAAATAATAGAGCTAAAGGGGGAGAGAAGCCTCGAATACCGTGATTTTGCAATACTTTACCGCATAAACGCGCAGTCAATGAACCTTGAAACAATGTTCGCAAAGAGCGGTATTCCGTACCGTATGCTCGGCTCGCTCAGGTTCTATGACCGTAAAGAGGTAAAGGACATAATCGCCTACCTTTCAATTATAAACAATCCAAGCGACAACGTGCGTCTGCGCCGCATAGTAAACGAGCCGAAGCGCAAAATAGGCGATGCCTCGTTTGATACCGCATCGAAAATGGCGGAGGAGCTTGGCATACCCACGCTTGAGCTGCTTAAAAACGCAACGCAGTATATGGCGATACCGAAAATGGCGGCAAATGCAATGGAAGCGTTTTATAAGGTTATTGACTCACTTAGGTGTGATTTACACACGATGCCGCTTAACGCATTCGTCCGTCAGGTGATAAAGCGCACAGGCTATGAGGCGGCGCTTGTCGCACTCGGTCAGGCAGAGGCGGAGCGCCTTGAAAACTTAGACTCGCTTTGCGTTGCGGTAAAGGAATACGAGGAAAACGCCGAGGAGCCCTCGCTCGTTGGCTTCCTTGAGGAGGTTTCTTTAATTTCCGATATTGACCGCTATGACGAAACCGCCGATGCGGTAACGCTTATGACAATACACAGCGCAAAGGGACTTGAATTTCCCGTTGTGTTCCTGCCGGGCATGGAGGACGGCGTTTTCCCGGGTCAGCAGTCAATTTCAATACCGTCGGAAATCGAGGAGGAGCGCCGCCTTGCCTACGTTGCGATAACAAGGGCAAAGAAAACGCTCATTATCACGCATACAAGAGAGCGTATGCTCTACGGTATGACACAAAGAAACCCGATTTCAAGATTTGTTAAGGAGATTAACCCTCAGTATCTTGATATAAAGAAGGAAAGAGCCACCTCGTTTGGCGGCTTTGCTCCCGTGGAGAAAAAGCCTCAAAATCTTGGCGGATTCTTTGCCAAGCCAAAGACCTCAGCACCGCAAAGGATCAGCGCGGTATCTCTGTTCTCAATAGGCGACAGAGTAAAGCACATGACCTTCGGAGAGGGTACGGTTATTAACGTTTCTCAAATGGGAAATGACCATTTGTACGAAATTGCATTCGATAACGTCGGCACAAAAAAGCTGATGGCAAACTACGTTTCAAAGCTAATGAAAAAGATTTAAGGAGAAGTATTATGCAAATTCCAAGACCAGAGCATCCCAATCCCCAATTTGAAAGAGAAAGCTTCATCAACCTAAACGGTGAGTGGGAGTTTGAATTTGACTTCGGTGTAAGCGGCAGAGACAGAAAATTCTATGAAAGAACGTCGCTTGATTCAAAAATTATCGTTCCGTTTTGCCCTGAAAGTGTCCTTTCGGGCATAGGCAACACGGATTTTCTTAACTGCGTTTGGTATTTAAAGAAAATTAACGTAGAGGACAACGAAAAAAACGTGATTTTGCACTTTGGCGCAGTTGACTACGAAAGCTATATCTATATTAACCACAAAGAGGCTTACCACAACGTCGGCGGCTACGTTGGCTTTGATATCGATATTACCGATTTCGTTAAGCGCGGCGAGGAAAATATTATCACCGTTTGCGCGGTTGACAAGCACCCTGCGGGCAAGGCTTCGGGCAAGCAGTCAAAGAACTACTATTCGGGCGGCTGCGATTATACAAGAACAACGGGCATTTGGCAAACTGTATGGCTTGAATACGTTGAAAAAAGCTACATAAAGAGCGTAAAATACTACACCTCACCCGAGCAAAAGAATGTTGTTATCGAGGCAGAGGTTGTTGGAAGTGCGACATTTGGCGCAAAAGCAAGCTACGAGGGCGCTGATATGGGTGAAATTTCCGTTGACCTAAACGAGGGCATCTCACGCGTAACATTGCCGCTTAAGGAGCTTTATCTTTGGGAGGTTGGCGCAGGCCGTCTTTATGACCTTGAATTAACCTACGGAAACGATAAGGTAAAGAGCTATTTTGGCGTAAGAAGCACACGCTTTGATAAAAAAAGCTACTTACTTAACAATAAGCCAACCTACCTTCGCACCGTGCTTGACCAGGGCTTCTACAAGAAGGGAATTTACACCGCTGAAACAGAGGAAGAGCTTGTTCGCGATATTTATCTCTCGCTTGATGCGGGCTTCAACGGCGCGCGCTTACACCAAAAGGTATTCGAGCCACGCTTCCTTTACCATTGTGACAAGCTCGGATATATGGTATTCGGTGAAACGGGCAACTGGGGCATCGACTGCTCAAATATGAATCAGCTTGCTCCGTTCTTGATGGAATGGCAAAGAGAAATAGCAAGAGATTTCAACCATCCGTCAATCATCGGCTGGTGTCCGCTTAACGAAACCTGGGACTATGAGTACAGACACCAAAACGACGATTTTATAAGAGTAATGTATTACGCCACAAAGGCACAGGACTCAACGCGTCCGTGCGTTGGCACAAGCGGTAACTATCAGGTTGTTTCCGATATATACGACCTTCACGACTATCTCCAAGGCAAGGAGGAGTTTGAGGAAATTTACCTTGCAAAAACCTATGAGGAGCTTGCCGAAAATTACGATAAGAAGCACGAGTGGGTTGCAAGATACCAAAAGAGCAAGGACTACGAAAATATGGCGCTTTACCTCAGCGAATACGGCGGCATCTGCTGGGACGTTGACGGCGTTGGCGGCTGGGGCTACGGCAACGGACCGAAAACCGTCGAGGAATTTCTCAAAAGATACGAGTACCTCACCAAGGCACTCGTTGACTCTCCGTACGTTTGCGGCTTCTGCTACACCCAGCTCTATGACGTAGAGCCGGAGGTAAACGGACTCTATACTTATGAAAGAGCTCCGAAGTTTGATATGAAGAAGATTAAGGCTATTACACAGTATAAAAAGGAAAAGTAATATGAGTACAGTAAATATCAACTATACTAAGGAAACAGGCAAAATCAAGGTAATGCACGCGGTGAATAACGGCCCCGTTGTAGCAGGCAAGGACCAAATAAGAAGCAACGCGCTTTCTTATCAAGCGGCAAGAATACCTTATGCAAGAGTACACGACGCTGCATTCCACGCAGGATACGGCGGAGAGCATACTGTTGACGTTCACGCGATTTTCCCGAATTTTGACGCGGACGTAAACGACCCTGCAAGCTATGATTTTGCATGCACCGACCATTATATGAAGCAAATTATTGAATACGGTGCGGAGCCGTTTTACAGACTTGGCTCTAAAATTGAGCACGGCGTAAAGAAGTACGGGACAATAATGCCCAAGGATTTTCAAAAGTGGGCTGAAATATGCGAGCATATTATAAGACACTATAACGAAGGCTGGGCAGACGGCTTTCACTTTAATATAAAGTACTGGGAAATTTGGAACGAGCCGGACCTCGACCCCGACGACAGCACGAACAAAAGATGTTGGAGCGGAACAGAGGTTGATTATGCCAACTTCTACGTTATAGCGGCTAAGCACTTAAAATCCTGCTTCCCTAATTTGAAAATCGGTGGCCCTGCTTCAGCAGGTGATGAGGCTTGGATGGAGCGCTTCCTTCAAAGAATAACGAAGGTGCCAAACGTTCCCGTTGACTTTTTCTCCTGGCATTGGTATTGGACTGAGCCAAGCGACGTTTCAATCAAAGCAACACGCATAAGAAAGCTCCTTCAAAAGTACGGCTACGGTGATGCTGAGAGCATCTTGAACGAATGGAACTACGTTCGTTGCTGGACGAAGGAATTTGTGTATTCAATTAAGCAAATTATCGGTATGAAGGGCGCGGCGTTTACCTCTGCTGTTATGTGCCAGCTGCAAAATAACCCCGACGTTGATATGCTTATGTACTACGATGCAAGACCAACCGCGTTTAACGGACTTTGGGATATGTATACGTATTCCGAGCTTAAGGGCTACTATGCGTTTTATACCTTTGCTAACCTCTATGACCTTGGCACACAGGTTGCTCACACCTCTGATGACGAAACGGTGTACATTGTAGCCGCAAGGAACGGAAATAAGGCTGGCGCGGTAGTTACTTACTACACGGAAAACGATAACGAGAATAGCAAAATCGTTGAAATTAACGTGGAAGGCGTAGATATGTCAAACGCCAAAATTTACCGCGTTGACGAAAACGATATGTACTCCCCATACCGCAGAACCTCATTCGTTGACGGCAAACTGACTATCCGCATGGAGCGCAATACTATCCTTTATATCGAAGCGTAAAAATAAATGAAAATGGAGAGGGCAACCTCTCCATTTTTTTTGATGAATTGTCGCAAGCGACGTGAATTGAATAAGCACACGAGAATTTCAGTTGCTTCATTTGAGAGAGCAGATATGTCAAGAAAATATTTATTTATAAAAATTAGTCAAAATCAACAAAATTGTAGTTTTTTACAATAAAAATTGGAAACTTTTCCAAAAGGGGTTGAAATTTTGTTTTCTTTAGTGTATAATGCCATTGGAAACATTTCCAATTTTGCAAAATTTAGTGATTTTACATAATGTTGCAAAGGGATAATTCATTAACGGAAAAAAAGGAGTCATCTATGGCAAATTTGTTATTAAGACACGTTTACAAAATATACCCCGGCGTTGGCAAGGCGAAAAAGAACGCCGCAGGCGAGGCTAAGAAGAGAAGCGGTGATTTTGTTGCGGTTAAGGACTTCAATATGGAGATTAACGACGGCGAGTTTATCGTCTTTGTCGGCCCGTCCGGTTGCGGTAAATCCACAACACTTCGTATGATTGCAGGCCTTGAGGAAATCAGCGGCGGCGAGCTTTATATCGATGACCAGCTCGTTAACGACGTTGACGCAAAGGACAGAGATATTGCGATGGTTTTCCAAAGCTACGCGCTTTATCCGCACTTAACTGCCTACGGCAATATCGCATTCGGTCTTAAAATGCGTAAGGTGCCTGTGCCTAAGCTCGACAAGCAGGGTGAGCAGGTAATCGGTATTGATAAGAAAAAGATTTCGGTTGCATCTAAAAAGCTTAGAAAGCTGAATAAGCGCGCAAAATCCTTGACAAAGGACCTTGCAAGAGCAGAGGGTAAAATGAGCGCACTTAATTTGGTGATATCAAATCTCAACGAGCAGGTGTCTAATGCTACCGAGGCAGATTCCGCTAAGCTAAATAGCAAGCTTGAGGCGCAAGATTACCTGAAGGAAAAAATCGAAAAAGACATCATTTATTATAATGAAGAGAAATCACTCACCGAAAAGCGCATTGAGGATGCCGCAAAGGATGTGGAATACTACAAGACAACGCCCGTACCGCTTTTCAAGTACGTACATATGAAAAAGCAGGAAATTGACGAAAAGGTAAAATGGGCGGCTGAAATTTTGGGCATTGAGGAGCTTCTTGATTCCAAGCCCGCAGAGATGTCGGGCGGTCAACGTCAGCGTATTGCGCTCGGACGTGCAATGGTGCGCGGACCGAAGGTGTTCTTGCTCGACGAGCCACTCTCCAACCTCGACGCGAAATTAAGAACCGCGATGAGAGCGGAAATAGTAAAGCTCCACAATCAGCTCAAAACAACCTTCATTTACGTTACCCACGACCAAATTGAGGCTATGACAATGGGCTCACGCATAGTTGTTATGAAGCTTGGTGTTGTTCAGCAAATCGACACGCCGACAAACCTTTTTGACTATCCCGAAAACAAATTCGTGGCGGGCTTCATCGGCACTCCGCAAATGAACTTCTTTGAGGTAGAAATCAAGCGCGAGGGCGATGTGCTTGCAGTTACCTTGAGCGACGGACAGAGAATGACCCTTTCGCTCTCAAATCTCCGTACAATAAACGCGGAATACCTCGATGGCGAAGCGCACAGCGTTTACCTCGGTATAAGAGGCGAAAACGTAGTGCTTGACGAAGAGGGCATTAAGGCAACGCTCACAATTAAAGAGGTTTTGGGCAACACAACACAGCTTTTCCTTCGCTTAGGCGAGAAGGATCAGGACTTTATCGTCAGCGTGCCCGAAAGAAACAGCTTAGCGGCGGGTGACACCGTTGGCATCAAATTCAGCGAAAAGCACGTTCACCTTTTTGACAAGGAAACAGAGCTTTCAATTATGTCACGCGAATACGGAAATAAATAAATATGAAAAAATGGTTAAAATTTTTCTTCCTCGGCTTCTTTTCGCACGCATCGTCACGGGACGGCTTAAAGCGCGGCTATACCACAGTTTTTCTTAGCTTGGTTTTGTCGCTTGTGTTCATTTGGTCGGGCTTCCTTTTCAGCTTTATCTTGCCGTTTGGCGCACAGTACAAAGCCTCCCCCGATTTTAGGAGCACAGCCTACGCGGTATTTGCAAATTTGGATCCCGAAAAGCGCATTGATGCCAAAATAGAAAACGGCACCCTGCTTGCAAAAAAGCACGACGGCGAATACGGTAACTCTCTTTTGATAAACACGCTTGAAAGCGAGAGCGACAAGGAAATTTATTCGGTAAACGGCTACGAGGTGGTGATTGACACGCGCTCAGCCGACACACTTGCCGAAATTGAAGCGTATTGCGTTTCAAACGACGGCAAGGAAACTGTAATTACATACGAGGAATATCTTACCTTAAGCGACGTTGCAAGGCTGAATTTTGATTTCAAGTTAAAGTACACGGGCAACGCATTAATCTTAAACGACGAAACGGTTGAAAAATACCGCGCGTACTTAGAGGGCAAGGGCGAGGCAGAGAAGACACAGGTTAAAAATCTGTCAAGTGACCTTGCAGGCGGCAAAATCACAAAGGACGAATACGCAAGGGCGATATATGAGCTCTACTTTAAGAGCTACTACCCAAGCATAGAAGAGTACGAGGCTGCATCAAGCGTGCCGCTGCTCAGAAATTACTACTACCACAATTACATAAACAACGGCACAAAAAACTATTTGTTTATCTTTGATGACTGCTTAACGGGCTCATATGAAGCGGGCAGAAGGGACGTTTCCTTCTACGGCTTTTATGACAAGCTTGAAAACGGCGATATCGTAAATGAAGGCTTGTCGGGCAAGGAAGCAAATTTGGCGGTAGATAAGTTCATAAAAAGCACGTATAAAGCAAATTGGGGCATAAATGCCTATGCCTGCTTTATAAACACCGTGACAATTGCACCGTTTTTGGCACTTATGGTTTTTGTGGCAACATTGCTTACATATTCTATACTTAAATTAAAGGGAGTAAAGAGCGTATCGTCAATTGGCGGAGCGCTTAAAATCATCGGCTCGTTTGTATGGTTCTCGGGCGTTATTTCCTGTGTTCTTTCCGTAATTTTATCATTTATAGTAGGAAAGAGCCTGATAAACGCACTCCCACCCGTGCTATTTTTCTTAGCACTTTTAATCAGATCAATTATATTCGCTATATATGAAAATAAATTATATCTAAAAGAATCAGCGCAAAAGGCTGATAAGACGGAGGTTTAATTTGTTACTTTGCATTGGTGAAATCCTTGCCGATATGATTGGCGAGGAGAAAAACGGAATCACAACGTATGAAAGAAAAGCAGGCGGCGCACCCTTTAACGTTGCCTGTGCACTTAAAAAATTCGGCGCGGACGTTAAATTTGTCGGCTGTGTCGGTGACGACTTAATAGGTCAGTTCTTGATAAAATATGCCGAGGACTTCGGTATGGACACAACGTATATTCACAAAAGCGAGAAGCACAATACAACTCTTGCCTTTGTTGAATTAAACGAAGAGGGAGAGCGTTCCTTCTGCTTCTACCGTAAAAATACGGCGGATTACCAAATGCCCGCGGTTAGCGACGAGCTTATAAACAAAGCAGACATCGTTTGCATCGGCTCGCTTATGCTTGCCCACGCTCACTGTGTGGAATACGCCCTTGAAATTGCCGAGCGCGCACACAAAATGGGCAAAACGGTTGCATTTGACGTAAACTACCGCACGGACATTTTCAGAGATACGGAAAGCGCGGTGAAAACCTACAAAAAAATCCTTGACTGTGCGGACATTGTTAAATTCTCCGAGGACGAGGTTGAAATCTTCGGTGAGGATTACGTAAGCTCGCTAAAGGATAAGCTCGTTTTGATAACGCTTGGCAAAAAAGGAAGCGAGTGGAGATATAAGGGCGAGGGAAACAGCTTGCCAACAATCGATATAAAGCCGATAGATACAACGGGCGCGGGCGATGCCTTCTTTGCAGGCGCGCTTACGGTTCTTGATAAAAACGTAGGCAAGGTGCTTGACAGCGAGGTATTAAACAGCGCGATAAAATACGGCAATATTACAGGTGCGTTAAACACCACAGGACGCGGTGCAATAGACAACCTGCCAAATTTAGACACGATAAATAAATATCTGAATTAATAAGGAAGGGAACAGCAATGAAAACCTGGTATAAAATTTTAAGCTTGGCATTGGTTGCCATTATGGTGTTTTCTCTTGCAGCCTGCGGCTTCGGTGGCACAAACCCCGAAAAGGTTGAAAAGGAAGCGGGAAGCGGCATAGTAGGTGAGGACAACGGAGGAAGCCAAGGAAACAAAAACGACGGAGTAACCTTTGAGGACGTCACCGAATACGAAACGGTAGCGAGCGAGGTTACTATGGAAAGTGAAATTGATAAATTTAATCTTTCCGAAATTACATACGCGGCGGACGAAAAATTCGTCTATACCTCAGTAGTTTCATTTGAAAGAGGCGTGGCTGCAGGTCTTGCCTTCGGTGCTGAGGACTCCTCACACTATTGGGTATTTAACGTAGATAGGGTAGCAAACTTAGTAAAGCTTCTTTACTTTACACAGGAAAACGGTAAAACAACCGCAACGGAGCTTTTGACCGACTACTTTATCGGAAACGATAAAATGACCGATAGCGAAAGACGCTTGGTTGGCGAAAAGGTTGCAAACATCGATAAGGTTCAATTGAAGGTTGTTGTAACTCCCGAGGAGGACGGCGTTTTCGCAGAATTTTACGCAGACAACATTCTTAGATTCGGTATTGATAACGAAATTGAGCTTAACTCCCTTGAAAAGCTTCCCGAGGGAGCTACCTACGAGGGCGGAAATATCGGCTATAACTGCTTCAATTCAAAGGTAAAATTCGCAGATATCTACTACGGCAAGAGCGACTATTCATACTATACGGAGCTTTACCGTAACCAATATCATTTCTCACAGTACGCACACTGGAACAATGACCCTAACGGTCTTATTTACTACGACGGATATTATCATCTTTACTATCAGCACCACCCATATAACAACTATTGGGGCGACTGCTATTGGGGACACGCAAGAAGCCGTGACCTTGCTCATTGGGAGCTGCTTCCGATTTGCTTATTTCCCGACCACGATTGGGGCGAGGGCAACGGCTATATGTGGTCAGGCTCGGCATACGAATACCGCCTTGGCGACAGCGACGCCATCGATGCGCTCAACTGGTTCCCCGATGGAGAGGGCAACGGAATTATTGCATTCTACACACGTGACGGCGGCAGACAGGACCAAATGATTATGTCAAGTGACGACGGCGGTATGACCTGGACAAAGCGCAAGCTTATTCCACAGGATGTTGCAACAGGTGCTGACGGAATATTCCACAAGGTTGCCTGCCGTGACCCGAAGGTTTTCCCTGTAAGAGTTGAAAACGGAAAAACAACCGCTTGGGGTATGGTTGTCACGGGACAGCAGGAAAACAAGGTTTGGTTTATGAAATCCGAAAACCTTCTCGATTGGTCATATGCGGGTCAGTTTAATGCAAACGCACCCGAATGTCCCGACGTTGTTACCTTAACCGCTGAGGACGGCGAGATTTACACCGTGCTTACTCTTACCGCAAGAGAATACATAGTAGGTAAGATGAATTACGACGGAAACAGCATCGTCTTTACCGATAAGGACGGCGGCGCAATTGACCCAAGCGATATTCAAAAAATGGACTTCGGTCCCGATTCATATGCAACACAAACCTTCAGCATAAGAGATGAAGAGAGTGATTACTTCGGAAAAACCGTATCGATTAGCTGGTTTGCGGGCGTGCCTGCCGACACCGACAGCGGTATTTACGCAAATGCAAGAAAGGTTTGGAACGGAAGCGGTATGACAATCCCCGTTATTTGGGGCTTGGCTTGCGAGGGTGATGGCTACATCTTAACCCAAACGCCTATTGTCAAGGATTCCGATGCATTCACAAAGGAAAATCTCCTTACAATTAATAATCAAGTAATTAATGAGTCAAGCAATAATCTGCTTGCAGACATAAATACACACGTATTTGAAATGCTTTTGAGCATTGACAACCCAAGTAACGAGCCTGTTTCCATAAAAATCAACGTGGGCGACACAGAATATACGGAAATTGGCTGGAATAAGGAGGACGGCTACTTCGTTGACCGTAGATTTACCTCCTCGGCGGGGCTTTCAATAAGAGATTATCACTTTAAGTTTACCTCAGGACCGAGAAGCTTTGATAGCCAAAACTTCTATATCCTTTCCGACAACGGCGGCGTTGAGGTGTTCTGTGACGATTTTAAAATCCCATTCTACGTATTAACACTCGCATCTCCATATTCCGTTAAGGCGGAATTAAGTGTGGGCGGTGAATCAACCGTTGAAAACCTTGAGGTTAACGAAATTGCATCCGTTTGGCGCACAGGCGAGGTTGTTGACGGCGAAACCGTTTTGTATATCAGCGACACAGAGCTTGAGCTTGACACCACGATAGCAACAGAGAAGCAGGTAACCGCATATTCAACCTCAGGACAGGAAATTGTATGGGAGCTTCAAAGCGGAAGCGACGTTGTGGCAATTGAAAACGTAACGGGCGGCGTAATAGTAAAGGCGCTTGGCACAGGCAAGGCAACGCTTACGGCAACCTGCGGCAAGCAAAGAAGATACATTGAGGTTACAGTTTACAGCAGCACACCCGAAACGGACATCCCGTTTAATTCAAGCGGAATTGTATCGGGCAACTGGATTTCAAAGGGCACGGAGATTATAGCAAATACTCCTGCCGGCGACGGCTACCTCTTATCAAGCCAAAGTGCGGGAGATTTCAACTGCTCGGTTTCATTCTCACTCGATGCAGTTGCGGCGGCATTTATCTTCAGAGCAAGCGAGGATATGAGCCAATACATCATCTTCAACTACGATAACAACGAGAAAATCGTTAAAATGTGGTCACCAAACGGTGAGATAGGCAGAGCAAGCGCACATGGCGTAAACACAAGCAATGTTGTATTAAGAGTTGAGGCAAAGGGCACTCATATCAAATCATACATCAACGGTCAGTTAGCTATCGACGCAGTTCTTGGTGAAAACGAGCCGAAGGAAGGTCTTTTCGGACTTAACGTATTCTCGGGTACTGCAACCTTTAAGTCTGTTGTAAACTTCAACGGCAATTATTCATACGGCGGCACAGGTGATTTAACCGTTGTCGGTGACTCCTCTCAGATGATTACCTCACTTTACAATATGACAATGGCTAACACCAAGGTGCCGAGCGCATTCTACACAACAAACGGCAGAAATCTCGTTATCGATTCTTCATACTTCGAGCTTTTGGAGGTTGGAGAATACACCTTTAAGGCATACAGCTTAGCAAGCGCGTACGAGTTTAGCGTAAACGTAACGGCGGTTACAGAAACGACGCTTAAGGATATAACCATAGAAAAGGGCTGCAACGCAGTAATCTATCTTGGAAACATCTCAGCTGATTCCGTTAAGCTAAACGGCACGGAGCTTACAAGCGAGCAGTACAATGTTGAAAACTTTACGTTAACTATAAATGCAGAGCTTTTGACAGAGGAAATAAACGAAATTGTAATAGGTGAAAAAACCGTTACAGTCACAGTAATTCAATAACCCCGTTAAGCCGCAGACATTTTCAAGATACAGGCGGTTACGCAATTTGGGAGGTCACATTTGGAAGTAACAATTAAAGACGTAGCAAAATACGCAGGAGTCGGAGTCGGTACTGTTTCAAGAGTTATAAACAACGAAAAGGCAGTAGGCAAGGAGACGAGAAAAAAGGTGCTTGACGCAATGGAGGCGCTTAACTATTCGCGCAACAATATGGCGTTCAGATTAAGAAAAAACGAAACCAAAATCATCGCTCTTTTAGTGCCTGTCATCAGCCATCCGTTTTTCGCAAAGCTCGCGTATTACGTAGAGGATGAGGCAAGCCGCTTCGGCTATTCCGTGATTTTGGTATCCTCACAGCAAAAGGTCGATAAGGAAATCGATATTATAACCAAAATCAAGCAAAGAGAGGTTGACGGTGCAGTATTCGTTACTCACTATATGCATAAGGAGGAGGAGCTTAAGGGCTGTCCCATCGTTTCGATAGACAGAACCTTCGGCGAAAGAATTCCTTACGTCACCAGCGACAACTACGACGCTACGAAAAACGCAATAAAATATATGATAGAGCACGGTGCGAAAAGCGTAGGCTTTATCGGCTCCAAGCCGCTTGTCGGCTCGGAGGTTATGGAAAGAGAGCGCGCTTACCGTGACGTTATGGCGGAATACGGTATGACGCCGCACATCGTAAACGAAATTATTCAGCACGGAGAGGAATCACTCGTTGTTGCGGACTTTATTGAAAAATATAAGGACGTTGACGCGGTCTTCGTTTCGGGCTACACCCTTTCGCAGTTCTTTTACGAGGAGGCACTGAGCCTTGGCAAAAAAATCCCCGAGGAGCTTCAGATTGTTTCCTACGACGGCATTTTCAAGCAATGGGGCATAAGCAACATAACGAGCGTTGAGCAGCCCATTGAGGAAATGGCAAGACAGGTTGTAAGACTGTTGATTAAAAGAATACACAATGAGGAAACCTGCCAAAGAACGGTTCTCAAAACAAAATTTATTCTTGGCACAACCACTAAATAATAACTAACGGAAATTTATAATAGGAGAAAGATAATGAAAAGATTTATAGCTTCAATTATTTCAGCCTTGCTTGTTGTTATCACCTTATTCGGCGTAACCTCGTGCACAGGAGGCGGCGGTGGCGGCGGAGAGCCGACTGTCGATGCTGAGGGCAACACAATCGTAAAAATTATGTTCCACGTTGACAAATCCTCAACCGAGGGTCAGGCGTACCAAAAGAGAATAAATGCATTTAACGCCGCATACAAGGACCAAAAGATTAAGGCACAGCCAATCTTCAAGGCTCGTAGCGCAGGCGCATCGGGCTATGAAACAGAGCTTCAAAACAATCAGCTTGAGGGCACCTTGGCTGACATCATAACCTTTGACGCACCAAACACCGCGGCATACGCAAGCTCAGGTCTTCTTTACGACATCAGTGACTTAATTCCAAAAGAGGATCAGGATAAGTTCTATTCACTCAATATGTATAACGGCAGACTTTACGGTCTTCCAATTCAAGAGTCAAGCGCGGGCTTCTTCTACAACAAAAAGATTTTCCGTGCGGCAGGCATAGACGTTAGCGGCTACACCGCTGAAAATCCTTGGACGCTTGACGAGTTCAGAGCAGTTTGTGAAAGCCTTAAAAGATACGGCGTTACCGCAGTTGATATGCGTATTGACGCAACCAAGGACGAAACCGCACCGTACCTTCTTTATCCGTTTATTTATGCAACAGGCGGCAGCTTCGTATCAAGCGACGGCTTGACCGCAAGCGGCTACTATAACTCCGCCGCAACAGCCGAGGGCTTTGAATTTATTAAGGGCTTGATTAAGGACGGCTATACCTCATACGCAATCGGTGCTACCGACTTCTTCACAGGCAAGGTTGGTATGTACCTCTCATCGGGCTGGACAATTCCCGACCTTGACAATAAGTACAGAGAATACTTCGCTTCCCGTGATGACTGGGGACTTTTGCCATATCCAAAGGGAGTAGAGGCAGCAAGTGCAACAGGAAGCTGGTCATACGCAATTACAAACAACCATCACACAGATAAAACAGCAGCACTTGAGCTTCTTAAGTGGATGACCTCCGCTGAAAGCTCAGAGGCTATCACAAATGCAACAGGTATGATTCCCGCACGTAAGGACGTTGTTAAGAACTACGCCCCTGGTTCACCTGAATACACACTTATGAAGCAGCTTGAATTAAGCGGCAGAGAACGCCCTGTAACAATTGCATACCCAACCTTCTCAACAACCTTCAACCGTGTTATCTACAGCTTGGAGAACGGAAGCGTTAAGGATCTTTTGAATTCAGCCACAAACACACTTCAGGATGCGATTGATAAAATTAAAAATCGAGGATAGTATTTTATACTAATTAACGAAAATGACTAAAACATCGATAATTATATTCGTGTTGTTTTTATGCGCCTTCGGTGGCTTCGTCGCCTATGACCTTGCCACCGCCAAGCGGCGCAAGGAGGTATACCGTGTAAAATCGACGGCAACAGCATACCTTATGCTTTTACCTGCGATCGCGCTCGCCTTTTTGTTTATATTACTTCCGATTTTATATTCACTCGGCTACGCATTTACCGACTACTACCTATTAAAACCAAACGAAATTAACATTGTATTTTTCAAGAATTTCGTTCAGATTTTCGAGGAAATTTCCGAAAAGGGAATGCTTTATAACGCAATAAAGAACACCGCCACCTTCGTTATCGGCGTTGTTCCGTTGCAAATCGGACTTGCATTGTTCCTTGCCCTGTTCGTAAACCGACCGGGTATAGGAAGCAAGATTTTCAAGGTTTGCTTTTTTGCCCCCGTTGTAATTTCGCTTTCTATCACGGCGTTTTTGTGGGAGCAGATTTTAGCCCCGGGTGAGGGCGGACTTCTAAACGCGATGCTCGGTATGGTGGGCGTGCCGCCGCACGACTGGTTGCGTGACCCGAAAACCGCGATGCCTTGCATTATAATTCTTAGTGCTTGGCAGGGCTGTGGCTATCAAATGCTTATATTCCTTTCAGGTCTTTCAAACATCAGAAAGGACCTTTACGAGGCAGCCTCTCTTGACGGTGCAAACTGGTGGCACAAGTTTTGGAACGTAACCTGGGTGGGGCTACGCTCAACCATCGTTTACATACTTATCACAGTATTCATCGGCGCTTGCAGAATTTTAACTCAGCCGATGCTTATGACAGGCTATATGGATCATACGGTAACGCTTTCGTACTATATGTACAACAGCGGTTATACGGAGCGCTTTGTGGGTGAATCGTCCGCGGTTGCACTTCTTATGACAATATTTATCGGCGGCGTAACGCTAATTCAGCGAAGATTATTTAGGGAGAAGTAATATGGATAAAATTAAAGATTTACCAAACTTTAGGCCTAATAAAAAGCCCGCCAAGAAAACCGTAAAGGAAGTAATTTACTATATCGTAGGGATTATTCTCTCCGCGATATTTATAATGCCCATAGTTTATATGATCGCAACCTCAACAAAGAGTGAGAGTGCGTATGCGGCAGGCGTGGGAACCTTAAATATGTTCCTGCCCGATTTTGCGCATCTGGGCACGGCGCTTGAAAACTATAAAAACGTATTACTGAATTACGATATTTGGAAATACGCTTTGAACAGCTTTATCTACGCAGGCTTCGTTATCGTGCTTAACATCCTTATAAACGGACTTGCGGGCTACGTTATGGCAAAGCTTAAGTTCCCGGGCAAAAGGCTTTTATCGTTTATGATTATTTTCTTGATAGTAGTACCTGTTGAAACGTCAATTATTCCGCTTTACTCAATAGTTAAAATAATGCTTGGGCTAAAGCAGGGAATGAGCGTTTTGGGTGTAATACTACCTGCGGCAATAAGCATATTCAATATTTTTCTGTTTATGCAGTTCTTCCAGAATATTCCCAAGGAATACGAGGAGGCGGCGCGTATTGACGGCGCAAGCACCTTAGGTGTATTTTTCAAGGTAATTATGCCGCTTTCAAAGCCGATACTTGCAACCGTTGCGGTATTCTGCTTCATCGGCGTTTGGAACGATTACCTCTGGCCGTCAATGATTTTACCTGCAGCAGACGACGGCTCCTGGCCGCTTTTGCCGATTCAAACCGCGCTTATATCAATAAAGAGCATTGAAAGCATTACCACAGGCGAGGTTATGGCATCATTGGTAATAACAAGTATACCGATTTTCGTAACCTACGTTGCGGCACAAAAATATATTGTACAGGGCTTTGGCACGTCCGGGCTTAAAATGTGAGGAATTATGAAATTTAATAGATATATAGCAATTTTTATGCTGTTGTTTATCTTGCTTATCGCAGCATCGGGCTGTAAGGGCGGCGGCAATGAGCCCGATAACAATAGCAGCACAAACAACGGGGGAAAAAGCTCCCTTGTGTTAAATTATTCGCTTGACGAATTTGAGGGCTCGCTCACAAAGGAATCAGTCAGCGGAAATAATTACACAATTAACTACGTATTTAACGAACAAAACGCGGACTCTCTTTTCAAGGAGCCAAACGACCCCTTGAGAAGACCGGGCGTTAAGGGCAATGCCCTATATATGGACGGCTTTTCAAACAACATCGTAAACAGAGATTTTGAAGCGCCGTCATCCGCAATTACTATGTCAGCTTGGGTTGCACCGAGAGTTTTTGAAAACATCGTTTACTACGACGGCGCATCCGACGCGGCAGGCCACACCCGTATGACCTCAATCATCAACAAGGGTGATATTGAAATGTGCGAGGGCTTCTTGCTCGGCTACGGACGTCTTGGCGTTTGGGGCATTCAGCTCGCGTTACATAACGAGGAAACAGGCGAGGATTTCGTGGTTGGCTTCTACGACCCGATTAACGCGCTCCCGCTTTATGAGTGGTCACACGTTTCCGTTGTTTTCGACGGCGAAACAGGCTACATCGGACTTTTCTTTAACGGCGAAAAATCCTACGAGGCACTCATTCCCGAGCTTGTTGCAACAAGCATCATTTATACCGAGGAGCCGCTTCGTATCGGTGCTTACGTAAGCCCGCAAATCGAATTCGGTATTAAAAGACAAATGGTATCAGGACTTCTTGACGAGGTTCAAATCTATTCAGAAGCATTAAATCCAAAGGAAATTGGTGAAATCTATAAGGATACAGACTCCGACGAGGCTCATCCGTATCTTGACTTTAAGGACATACAGCTTGACTCCTCGGTTTACGAGGGTGACCGCTACCGTCCGCAGTACCACGCACTTCCACCTGCAGTATGGATGAACGAGCCACACTCGCCATTCTACTATAACGGTATGTATCACGTGTTCTATCAGCACAACCCCGCAGGACCGTATTGGTCACAGATTCGTTGGGCGCACATTGCAAGCCCCGATATGATTCACTGGGTGTACGTTAAGGATGCCGTTGTTCCAACTCCCGGCATTTGCCCCGAGGGCATTTGGACAGGCGGCGCTTGCATAGGTCCTGACGGAACACCGTGGCTTGCTATCACAGCGGGAACAAACCTCTACGGCAATCCTAACCACGGCGGACAAAACGTAGCATTTGCACACGCGGCTGATCCGACCGACCCATATCTTACAGAATGGATTGTAGAGGATAAGCTCGTTATCACTCAGCCAAACGACAACTCACAGGGCGAAAGAGAGCAGTTCCGTGACCCATTCGTTTGGTACGACAGCGGCGTTTACTATATGATGGTTTCCACCTCAATCCCGGGCGCGGGCGGCTCTGCCGTTATCTATACCTCGGAGAATATGAGAGAGTGGAATCACCGCGGCTATCTCTATCAATGCGACTATAACAGATATCCCGAGCAGGGTGCACACTGGGAGTGCGTTGTAATGCTTCCTATCAGCACCAAGGACGGCTCACAAACAAAATATATCCTTTTCGACTGCCCACAGTACACAGTTGACGGCTACACCGTTGAATGCTACTACTGGATCGGCACGTTTGATAAGGAAACCTGCAGATTTATAGCAGATGACGACAAGCCGAAGCTCTTTGACCTTGGCAGAGGCGTATATACAGGTCAAAACGGCGTTTGCTTCTTAACCGAGGAGGATATAGCGGCAGGCAAGACCTACGAGGACGGCAGAACAATTCTTTATGCTATCGCACAGGGTAAGGACGCAGGCACCGCGCAAAACTACACCGCGGGCTGGGCACACAACTTTGCAATTCCGCTTGAGCTTTGGCTCTCCGACGACGGCACAGAGGTTATCCGTGAGCCCGTTAAGGAAATCGAGTCCTTAAGACAAGAGGTGCTTTATTCCTACACAGGTGATGGCAAAACCGCTGATGAAATCAACGCGGAAATCTCCGATATTCGCGGCGATATGCTCGAAATCAAGGCAAAGATTGAGCTTGACCCAACAAGCACCGACTACTCAGCGGGCTTCCTTGTAAGATACAATCCTTACGTTGTAGACGGAAGAACCGAAAGAACAGAGATAATGTTCTTTAACGGCGGTGTCGTAATTGACAGAAACGAGTCCTCGTCCCTTGACTACGTTAACCGTCAGCCAAGCCATACGTGGGACCGTGTTAAGAACGAATATGAAATAACAATTTTGATGGACCGTTCTATGCTTGAGGTTTATGTTGACGGCGTTATCAGCTTTACAACAAGAATTTACCCCGGCTACGGCGATTCAGATTATTTAAGAATTTTCGACAACAATGCAAATATCACATTTACCGAGCTTGAAATCAACCGTATGGGCTCAGCTTACAGCGATACTGTAACACCGCCATACTACGGTAATATGAAAAATTTAGGTGAGTAAGGAGGACAAAATGCGTAAAATATTAATTTCAGTTACAAGCGTTTTATGTGTAATTCTTTTGTCCTTCGCGCTTGTCGCTTGCGGCGATAAGGGTAACACCCCCGAGCCCGAGAAAGAAACCAAATCTATAATCAACGGTGGCTTTGAGTCAGCAGACCTATCGGGCTGGACGGTGGAATACGGAGATGCCTTTGACAACGATTGCGTTTCCTCACAAAAAACCTTTATGTTTGAGGACGATGCAAACAACAACGTTTTGTCAATCAATCAAACAGGCAACTGGTATTTAACAGGCAAGGGCTATCACGGTAAGTACTCGGGTGCAAGAACGGGTGCTATCCGTTCAAGCAGCTTTATCGTTCCCGAAAACGGCGTGGTTAGCTTGAAGCTTGCAGGCGGTGCTTTAACAGTCGGCAAGGGCACAGGCGCACCTAAAAAGGCAAATGAGCGTCTTTGCTTCGTCGGCTTCTACCTTGTGGAAAACGACAAGCTCATCGCTATGCAAACAAACGAATATTTCCACGAGCACACCGAAAGCTACATCATCCCCGAAAGATATGCATCAGGTGTATATAACACCGACAACTTCTATGAGTACTATCTTGATTTGTCGGAGTATGCAGGACAAGAATCATACATAAGAGTAGTAGATAACGACGAGAGCTACTACTACGGCTATATCGCAGTTGACGATATAAGAATAGGCGAATACGTTGACCCACAAACAGAGGGTGAATATTTCACTAAGGTAACCGATTACGAAACCGAGGGCGAAGCACCTTCAATTTACGAAATTGTAAACGGCGGCTTTGAGCTTGGCTCACTTGCAGGCTGGACGGTTGTTGAGGGCGAGGCGTTTTCAAACGAGGGTGTTAACACCGAGAGCGTTTGGTGGAACGAAAACATCCCTTATTCACGCGACGGTGATTACCATTACGGAAAATATATGCCGTCCGCAACAGGCGTTATGCGCTCGTCAGACTTTGTGCTTGGCGGCTCGGGCTACGTGTCCTTCAAGCTTGGCGGCTGCGCAGATAACAGCAAAACATACATTAGATTTATGGTTAAAAACGGCGACGGTGCTACCGAGGTTGCAAGATATTCCAACTTTAAGTATTGGAACTATCAATTCCCATACGTTCAAAACGGAATGCGCTTATTAAACCTCGTTCAGTACTATGCTGACCTCTCAAAGTACATT
The DNA here is from genome assembly GCA_017625935.1 of Clostridia bacterium. Taxonomy (GTDB): domain Bacteria; phylum Bacillota; class Clostridia; order Oscillospirales; family CAG-272; genus RGIG2000. The sequence goes on along the minus strand of JAGALA010000003.1, from coordinate 16,675 downwards.
GGCGAAACGATGTATATTGAGGTTGTTGACGTAAACTCCTCATCCGAGGAGCTTGGCTGTATCACTCTTGACAGCGTTCAAACCTATTGGGAAAAAAAGCCACTTTGGATCGATAGCGAATCCTTCCTTGCTTCCTACGAAACGGATATTATGATTGATAGCGAATATCAAATCGTAAACGGCGGCTTTGAAGCAGGCAATTTAGACGGCTGGACACTCGACGGCGAGAAAATCGGTCAAGTTACAAACGCATCGGGCTGGTGGGCAGAGAACCTTCCATACAACAAGAAGGGCATGTACCTCTTCTCAGGTATTGTTGACGAGGGCGCAGGCGTGCTTGAATCCCATAAGGGTACGTTAACAAGCTCCGCGTTTAAGGTTGGCGGCTCGGGCTACATCACCTTCTTACTCGGTGGCGGTGCAAATCCACTTGAATGCTACATTTCAATTATTGATGCTGAAACAGGCGAGGAGCTTGCAAGATATGCAAACCGCCTCTTCAACGACAAGGGCATCGGCATTATCAATAACGGCAGTAACCTTGCAAATATGGTTATGTATAAGGCAGACCTTTCCGAATATATGGGAAGAAGCCTGAAAATTCAAATAGTAGATAATGCAGTAAGCGGCTGGGGCTTAATCACCGCAGACAGCTTTGTAACCTACTATAAGGACTTGGCAGGCGTGCCTTCAAATGCAAACGAAGCAATCAACATTAAGCCTGAGCCACTCCCCGACACGCTTCTCGGCGAGAACGACCCGTATCAAGTTTTGAATGGCGACTTTGAATCAGGCGACTTGACAGGCTGGACACTTGAAACCGAAAGCGGAGTAACCGAAATGGGCTACGTTTCGGGACAGGACGTTTTCTGGAAGAACGCAGAAAAGTCCTACAATAAGGACGGCAGATTCCTCTTCAGCGGAATTGAGGACGTTATGGGCAGTATGGAAGCAGCCAAGGGCACTCTTACGAGCAGCGCCTTTACCGTTGGCGGCTGCGGCTTTATCACCTTTAAGCTTGGCGGCGGCTACAACCCCGAGTGCTATATTGAGATAGTTGATGCTTCAACTGACGAGGCTATTCTAAAATATCACAACGACAACGCAGACTCAAACGAGGGACGTATGTTCCTTTTCAAGGCAGACCTTACCGAGTTTATGGGCACGGAGGTTTACATAAGAGTTGTGGACAACGCCTCCGAGGCTTGGGGCTGCTTGGCAGTTGACAGCTTTATCACAAATTATAATTCCATAGAGGATTTACCCGAGGCAATTCTTATCGAAAGCAAAATTTAATTTATAAACCAAACCAACGCACGAATAATTAAGGAAAGGAGAAAATATGCTAAACGTTAAAGTCTACATACCGGCAGAGATGAAATATATCACGGTGGAGAGCGAAGATATATTAACCACCTCTAACTATGAGCCAACGCCGGACAATGCTTCAGGCAACGGGCCTGTGGACGACCCGTATAAAGACATCGATTGGTAATTTTATCTCGCGCAACAAAAAATATTTTGAAAGGAAAAAAAGAAATGAAAAAGTTCAATTTTACAAAATTAATCATTTTTGTAATGACCATCGCACTTCTCATTGGCACTGCTTTATGCGTAACCGCAATGGCAGATGAAGCCGACACTAAGGGTGAGTTCGGCGGAATCTCGGTTTCCTACAGCGACAGAGTATACATTCGTGTTGAGGTTGATGCAACCGAAGACGAAATCAAAAACGGAGACGTTGTTGTTTCCTACACATTAAACGGCGAAACAAAAAATGCTACCTTCTATAAGGCAGTAGATGAAAATACCGCTTGGGTAATCACAGACGGTATCGCAGCATACGACTTGGCAGTTGAGGTTGAGTTCAATTCTTACGTAGGCGACACACAAATTGAATCCGGCCGCACATACAGCGTTGCACAGTTCCTCTACAAGATGCTCTACACAAACGACGCATTGACTCAAGAGTATAGAGATCTTTACAATGCACTCCTTGCATACGGCAAGGCGGCACAAATTGCACTTAACAAAAATACAGATAAGCTCGTTACAGATTCTACAATCGTATTTACAGAAAATGCAGACATTAAGTTAAACGGCGGCAAATACGCATTTGCTCCTTCAGCTGAGCTTGAAATCACTCCTGTGTATAACGCTGAAATCGATCCGAATTTCGAGCTTGTAGGCTGGAATATTATCGAAAACGGCACAGAAAAGCCTGTTGGCTTGACATTTACAGTAAACGGTACTGCCGAGGTTATCAGCCCTGTTTTAGCAGAAATCGATAACTCCGCATTCATTCTTGAAAACGGCGGCTTTGAAAACGGTCTTGACGGCTGGGTTCTCGTTGGCAACATCGGTAACGTAAGTGCTGATTCAAGCTACTGGACAAATGAAAACGACGGCAACGGCTATCTCTTTGGCAAGGATGGAGAATATATGTTCTCCGCATACGCCCAGGGCGCGTACGAGGGTGCAGTTGGTACTCTTACAAGCTCATCCTTCACAGTTGGCGGCTCAGGCTTTGTTACATTCAAGCTTGGCGCGGCTAAGGACGGCAACTACGTTTACGTTGACGTTATAGACGCAGACACAAAGGAAATTCTCGCTCGCTACTACAATGGCTTGTGGGCAGATACAACAGATGGCTTAAAGAGCGGATGCTCACTCGTTGCATATAAGGCAGACCTCTCCGAATTTAAGGGCAGAGACGTATTCTTCCGTATTAGCGACAACGCAGACAGCAACTACGGCTTATTCTTCCTCGATAGCTTTAACACATATTACGTAACCGAGCCTGACGGCTTCAACTACGCAACTCCTGTTGACTACGAGGTAGGCGGCACAATCTACGACGTATTTAACGGCGGCTTCGAAATGGGCGGCCTCCAAGGCTGGTTGAACCCTGGCGAAGCAGGTCACGTAACAAATGCTGACGCATTCTTCAGCGGTGTAGCATACGGCAAGGACGGCGCGTTCCTCTACAGCGGCGTTGAGGACTTCCAAGCGGGCAACGGCCTTGAGGGCAACCGCGGTGTGCTTTCAAGCTCTGTATTTGAAATTGGCGGCACAGGCTATATTTCATTTATGCTTGGCGGTGGCGGAAACTCACTTTGCTACGTTCAAGTAATTGATTCAACAACAGGCGAAATCTTGGCAAGATACCATCAGCAAGCAATGAATGACGCAGTTCTTGTAACTTACGTTGCTGACTTAAGCGCATACATTGGCAGAAGCGCAAGAATCCAGGTTGTTGACCAAGCAATAAACGGCTGGGGCTGCGTATCCTTCGATAACGTAGTAACCTACTATGCAAGCAATGATAATCTCCCAAGCAGCTTGACTGCTGAGGACATCAAATCAAGCATTAACTATAACATCGAAAACGGTAGCTTTGAAAACGGTCTTGACGGCTGGACAATGGACATTACCGAGGCAGGCGCACACAATACATTGGGTTGGGTTTCAGATGTAGAAATCGACGCTGAGTGGTACACAAAGAATGATGAAACAAAGGACGGTCAGTTCTTGTTCACATTCGCTCAACCCGGCGATGTTAACTGCGAAAACACAAAGGGTACACTTACAAGCTCATCCTTTACATTAAAGCAGGGCACATTTGTTGCATTTAAGTTCGGTGCAGCAGGCGGCGGTATTAACCACGACGTATATATCGAGCTTTGCCGTGCAGACGGAACAGTAATCGCAAGATTCTTTAACGATGCAGAGGGCAAGTCTGACACAAGAATGAACGCTTACTTCTATCAGTACATGGGTACTGAGGTTGAGTGCTTCTTCAGAGTTGTTGATAACTCAACAGGCAACTACGGCTGTCTCGTGCTTGACGATTTTAGAGTAAACCTTGAATCAGCACCAGAGGGCTTCATTCCTGCAATTCAATAATCTAACGTAAATTTATAAGTTAACTAAGCACCTTCCCCCCCACCGCGCTCGGTGGGGGAGAAGGAAATAAAAGAGTCTAAAAACAAATTAAGGTACGAATAAAATGAAAAAATCATTATTATTTCAATGCTTAATTGCAATCTTAATCGTGCTTTCGGTTGCGTTTATGGCTGTGGGCTGTAAGGACACGGGCGGAAGCGACACAAGCGGAAGCACCGCAAACGGCGCAGTTGTGAGCAAGGACGCATTAAACGCGGAAATTGCCCTGGAAATAAAAGAGCAGGGCGACTACACCCTTGACTCCTACAACGCATACGTAGAAAGGCTCAACGAGGCGAGAGCAGTATCAAGCGACGCGGACGCAACTCAGTTTGACGTTGACAAGGCGGAAAATGCTCTTAAAAAGGCACGCTTGGCACTCACTGTAAGACCTATCGAGGCGGTTAAGGATGCAAATAAAGAAATATATATAGTTTCGGGCGCAAGCTTGGAAATTAATATATCCGATTATGTTAACACAAACGGCTTAACAAAAATCACCTACAAGGCTTTGTCAAGCAATGAAATTCTCGCACTCAGCGAGGTTGCAAACGGCAAGCTCACATTAACCGCGGGTGAGGTTATCGGCGAGGAAGCGGTAAAGGTATCAATCAACGTTTACTACGATAATTCTGCCAAGCTTGCGGTTTCATTCACGGTTAAAATCAAAAATGACGTAGCACCAACCTTAGTTGGCGAGGAAATTTCCAAGGAATATGACTTGGTTAAGCTCGAGGACAAGGAAAAGCTCGTTATCGATTTAGCCGAAAATATAAATAACATCGGCAATTTGCCACTTACTTACACCGTAAAATTCGGTGATGTGGAAGACACCCTTGACGGCAGTACCTACACAGTAGCGCTTGACAGCTACACAGAGGTTGCCGTTTATAAGGAATTTACCGTTACCGTTTCATATACGGTTAACGGTGTGCCCGGCTCACTTGAATATACCTACAAGCTTGGTATAAAGGACACAGGCAAGTACAGCATTGCAAACGGCGGCTTTGAAAACGGTCTTGACGGCTGGACTTTAACTAACACCACAGGCTCGGAAGCACCGTTTGGCGGCATTGACAACAAAACAACCTATTGGGTACAAAGCTTCCCTGTATTTAACGTAGGCAACTACTTCTCAGCTTACGCAGAGGGAGCTATGGAGTCTTCCCAAGGCACTCTTGCATCTCCTTACTTTACTGTAAATAGCGAATACGCTACTTATATGCTCGGCGGAGCAGGCAACGAGCGCGTATATATCACAATCGAGAATAAAAACGGCGAGGTTTTGGCACTTTACCGTAACACCAAGTTCGCGGATTTACCCGAGGGCGTTACCGATTTTGATGCTCAGCGCGAGCTTATCGGAAAAACGGTATTCCTTGCAAACCTTGTAACCTATAAGGTTTCACTTGCTGATTTTGCAGGTCAAGAGGTTAGATTCGTTATTCACGACCACGCATCAGAGGGCTGGGGCGTTGTGTTCTTTGACGAGCTCGTTACTTATTATCAAGATGCTGACTCAGTTCCCGCGGACGCAGTTTTGGCGGAAAACCTTTTGGCAAACAAGGACGCATTAAACGCGGAAATCGCACTTGAAATTTTGGAGCAGGGTGACTACACCGCTGATTCCTATGAAGCATACGTATTTGTGCTCGCTCAGGCAAAGATAATTGCAGGCGATAAGGCAGCAAGCCAAGCGGTTGTTGATGCTGTGGCAGCTGAGCTGACCAAGGCGCGTCAAAATCTTGTAATAAGAGAGATAAAAGAGGTTGAAAACGCAAACAAATCGTTTATTATGACCTCGGGCGACTCAAAGGAAATCGTTTTATCCGATTACGTAGACGAAAACGGCTTAAGCAAGATTACTTACTCTATTAAAGCAAACGATTCAGTAATAATAGGCGAAATTAAGGACGGCAAATTCACGTTGACCGCAGGCGAGGTTTCCGAGGCAACAAACGCGACAGTGGCTATCGAGGTATATTACGACAGCACACTGAAAATGACAGTTAACGTATCCGTTCAAATCACCAACGATGCAACACCTATCGTAGTTGCACCCGAGGTTCTTCGCGAGTACGATTTATACACACTTGCAAATAAGGAAAGCATTACGCTTGACCTTTCGGAAAATATATATAATTCCGATAATCTTGAGCTTTTCTATTCCGTAAAATACGGTGATAAGGTAGAGGAGCTTGACGGCTCACTTTATACCTTTACCCTCGGTAGCTATACCGATAAGGTAACAAACGAGGTAATAACCGTTACCGTTACATATACGGCAAACGGAAGCCAAAGCACCCTTACATATGATTACAAGCTTGCAATCAAGGATACCACCGCATATAGACTTGTAAACGGCGGCTTTGAAAATGGCTTGGACGCTTGGGACAAGGTTGGCAACATTGGCAATGTCAGCTCCGATTCAAGCTATTGGGTAGAGGAATGGGAAAACGACGGCAAGGGCTACCTCTTCGGTATGGACGGTGAATATATGTTCTCCGCATATGCCGAAGGCGCGTACGAGAGCGAGGTTGGTACTCTTACAAGCTCTAAATTTACCGTTGGCGGCTCGGGCTTTGTTACATTTAAGCTCGGCGCGGCTAAGGACGGCAACTACGTTTACGTTGACGTTATCGACGCTGACACAAAGGAAATCCTCGCACGCTACTATAACGGCTTATGGGTGGAAACAACCGACGGCTTAAAGAGCGGCTGTACTCTTATCGCCTATAAGGCTGATCTCTCCAAATTCAGCGGCAGAGAGGTCTATTTCCGCATTAGCGACAACGCAGACAGCGGCTACGGCTTGTTCTTTGTAGACAGCTTCGTTACATATTACGAAAGCGAGCCCGAGGGCTTTAACGAAGCAACATCTGTTAACTATGAAATTAGCGGTACAATCTACGACGTATTTAACGGCGGCTTTGAAATGGGTGACGTTCAGGGCTGGTGGAACAACGGCACTCCCGGTCACGTAACAAATGCTGACGCGTTCTTCAGCGGCGTAGCATACGGTAAGGACGGCAACTTCCTTTACAGCGGCGTTGAGGACTTCCAAGCGGGCAACGGCCTTGAAGGCAATCGCGGTGTGCTCACAAGCTCAGTATTTGAAATCGGCGGCACAGGCTACATTTCATTTATGCTCGGCGGTGGCGGAAACTCACTTTGCTACGTTCAAGTGATTGACTCAACAACAGGTGAAATCTTGGCAAGATACCGTCAGCAAGCAATGCAGGACGCAGTTCTTGTAACTTACGTTGCTGACCTAAGCGCATACATTGGCAGAAGCGCAAGAATCCAGGTTGTTGACCAAGCTGTAAACAACTGGGGCTGCGTATCCTTTGATAACGTAGTGACCTACTATGCAAGCAAGGATGAGCTTCCAAGCGGCTTGACTGCTGAGGACATCAAAGCAAGCATTAACTATAGCATCGAAAACGGTAGCTTTGAAACAGGCAATATCGACGGCTGGACAATGGACATTACAGAGGCAGGCACACACAACACATTAGGTTGGGTGCTTGAAACAGAAATGGATGCCGGCTGGTACGCAAAGAATGATGAAACAAAGGACGGTAAGTACCTTTTCACATTCGCTCAACCGGGTGATATCAACTGCGAAAACACAAAGGGCACGCTTACAAGCTCAACCTTTACGTTAAAGCAGGGCGCGTTTGTGTCCTTTAAGTTCGGTGCGGCAGGCAACGCCTCCAACCACGACGTATATATCGAGCTTTGCCGTGCAGACGGCACAGTAATTGCAAGATTTTACAATGATGCCGAGGGCAAGGTCAACACAAGAATGAACGCTTACTATTATCAGTACACAGATACTGAGGTTGAGTGCTTCTTCAGAGCCGTTGATAATTCCACAGGCGACTATGGCTGTCTCGTGCTTGACGACTTTAAGGTAAACCTTGAGTCCGCACCCGAGGGCTATATTCCTGCAATTCAATAAAGCATTTCAAATCAGGCAAACAACACATCTGTCCCCGTTACTCAATGGGGAAAAGGAAAAACAAATATGGCTATTACTAAAATTAAATCGCCCGCCTTCCATATAACGGGAGAGACGGGCTGGATAAACGACCCGAACGGACTTATCTATTATAAGGGTCAATATCACGCATTTTATCAGCATCATCCGTATGATACCAAATGGGGACCTATGCATTGGGGACACGTGGTTAGTGATGATTTAACCAACTGGAAATATCTCCCCATTGCGCTAATCCCGGGCGATGAATTTGATAAAAACGGCTGCTTCTCGGGCAGTGCAATAGTGCACGGCGGCAAGCTGTGGCTTATGTACACGGGCTTTATTGAAAATCAAGGCGGCGAGAGCATAAGACAAATTCAATGCTTGGCAGAGAGCGACGACGGCGTGACCTTCAAAAAGCACGGCACGGTTATCGGCTCGGAGCTTTTGCCCGAGGGATACGCACCCGAGGACTTCCGCGACCCGAAAATTTGGCGTCACAACGATTGCTTTTGGTGCATTGTTGCCGCAAAGCGCAAGGGCGGCAGAGGCAGAATCCTTATGTATAAATCCAAGGATTTATTCAAATGGGAATTTGTCGGCGACCTCTTTGGCGTTGATAGCGCGGGCGCAATGATCGAATGTCCCGATTATAACGAGGAATTGGGTTATCTTTTGTTCTGTGAGCAGTTCCAGCCAAACGAGGGTAATATTCACTTGAATGTGCATACCTGTCGCTGGTGTATAGGAAAAATCGATTATGAAGCAGGCACCTTCAAGGAGGAAAGCCGCGGAATAGTTGATTACGGCTTTGACGTTTACGCACCGCAAACCTTTGTTGGCAAGGACGTAATTATGGGCTGGCTAAATATGTGGGACAGAAACGTGCCGTCCGAAAAATACGGCTTTTCGGGTATGCTCACAGTGCCGAGAACGGTAACGTTGAAGAACGGTATTTTGTACCAGGAGCCTGTTGTCAGCTGCGAAAATGCTGTTAAAACCGAGGGCACAGGAACACTCCGTGACAACGTAGTTACAGGTGTTATCACCGTTAAAGCAACAAGCCTTGAAGCGCTTGAATTAAAGCTGCGCTCAAACGGTACAAATTATACCAAGCTCACCTTGAAAGATGGCGAATGGGTATTTGACCGTTCAAAATCGGGCGAGGAAATAAAAGGCGTTGAAAAGGATGCGGACTCACTAAACGGCATCCGCCGTATGATACATTCGGGCAGCAAGGAAACCACCTTAACCATCGTTATGGATGAATTTTCCGTGGAGATTTTCGAGGGCGGCAGAGCCCTAACCTCAACAATCTATCCACCCCACGGCGCAGATACCTTAGAGCTTAACGTAAAAGCCGACACATGGCAGTACGAAAAAGCAGATATCGCCCTAAAAGCATAAACAAAGAAAAGCATTTCCGCCAAAAACGGAAATGCTTTTTCCATTTATATCGTAATTTGTTTAAAACGTAAAAAATCCTGTATTTCCCATATTATATAGCCAAATTCCACTAAAAGTTGTAAAAATCCACTCTTTGTTGATTGACAAATTACACCTTTTGTGGCAAAATTAAGACAGAAACAAAGCAATTAAGGAGCAAAAAATGACACTTGGTAAAAAATTAGCAAATTATCGCAAGCTTGCAGGGCTTACACAGCAGCAGCTTGGAGAGAAGCTGAACATCAGCCCACAGGCAATTTCAAAATGGGAAAACGATTTGGCAGAGCCGGACCTTTCAACCATTCGCGCAATTTCCAAGCTATATAATATTTCTATTGTCGAGCTAATCGAGCAGGAAAATGAGATTTCCTTACCCGTTATACAGGAAAGCCAAGGTATAGACGAGGAAGAATTAAAGGAAGAAATCAAGGAAGATATTAAGGAAGACATTAAGGAAGATATCAAGGAAAATATCAAAGACATCAAGGAAGATGTTAAAGAGGGAATAAAGGAAGAAATTCAGGAAATAATCGGATTTTGCAAAAAATGCGGAATCAGAGTAACCAAGGAAACCATTGGTGAAAAATCCCCCGTTATTCTTTGTAAATCGTGCAAGGAAAAGCGCGATACCGCTATTCGCGTTCAAAAGGAAAATGAAGAGCGCGAGGAAAGAGTAAAACGCGAAAGAAATATAGAAAGAAACAGCCGCAGACTTAAAATCAGTATGATAGTATCGGGCGTTATAGGCGGGCTGTTCCTTATCTTAACGGCGTGTCTGTCAATTGCAGCGGATAGCATGGGCTTCTTTCTTATCGGACTTGTAGGCGGCTATATAATATTTACATACGTTGCTTGTATGTTCTATGATTGCTTTGTAAGAGATTTGTTCATTGATTGGATGACAAAGTCCTTCCGCTTCCCGGGCTTGATTTTTTCATTCGATCTTGACGGCATAATGTGGCTTATAGGTATGAAGATTCTTTTTTGGATACTCGGCGCGCTCCTTGGACTTATTTCGGCATTGATCGGAATTACTATCGGAATGATATGCTCACCGTTTGCATTCCCGTTTATTATGCTCAAAATGCGTAAAGCAAATAATTACGGCGTTGAATTTGAACAGCTTTGATGTTTTAATTTAATATGAAGGAGAAATTATGAAAAATACTAAGATATTTTTGATTTTGCTTTTGGTATTGGCACTTACGCTTGCACTTGCTTCCTGTGGCGGCGATGTATCAACCGACTCAGGCACACAAACCACCGACACCTCAAGCGCGGATACGTCAAATAAAGACACATCAATAACACCCGATCCAACACCGGATAACCCGACACCGGACAACCCGACGCCGGACAACCCGATGCCGGACAATCCAACACCCGATGACCCGACGCCGGATAACCCAACACCGGACAATCCGACACCGGACAACCCAACACCCGATGAGCCGCAGCTAAAGGACATAACGGGCGTTACCTTTGAAAGTGTATCGTTCGATTATGACGGGCAAGAGAAGACTGTTACCGTAAACGGCACAATTCCAAGCGGCGTTACCGTTTCATACAGCGGCAACAAGGGTACTGATGCGGGTGAATATAAGGCAAGCGCCGTTCTTTCGGGTGATGGCTACAACACCTTGACACTCAATGCCACGTTGACAATTAACAAAATCGATATGGCAGGTATTTCATTTGACGGCGGTATTTTTATATATGATACGCAAGAGCATAAAATTTCAATCACAGGCAACGTTCCAAACGGTGCAAGCGTTGTATATGCAGGCGGCGAAAACGGTGAAAACGGCGCAACAAGTGTCGGTAGCTACAAAATAACTGCAACCGTATCCTGCAAAAACTACAATACGTATACAGAAACAGCATATCTCGTTATTTCCTCACCTGAAGAGGAGCTTTCCGTATTTTTTTCTGACGGAAGCGTGTATTTCCAAAATTCACTGCACAACAAAAATTTGTATGCATATGACGGTGAAAATCTCAATTATATAGGACGTGACAAGCCTATATCTATGATAACCGTCGGCGGCGAAATGTACTATATTTCAAACGGACTTTTCTCATCGGGTATATTCAGCTATAACCCGAAAACAAACAAGTCCGAGTGCTTGTTTGAGGTAAGCTCTGCCGATGAGCTTGTAAGCGACGGCACGTATCTATACTATAACGTAAACAAGCTGATTGATAAAAACGATAATAACGGTATTTACCGTATAAAAATCAATGATCTTAAAAACGAGGATGCGGAAATTACACCAACCAAATTGACATCGGTAAAGAGCGCTGATATGGTTGCCACCGAGGGAGGCATCTATTTTTCAAACAATTCGGACGGCGGCAAGCTTTATTCAATGTTCGTCAACGAAAATACAGTAACGCTTACCAAAATTTATGACTATAAGGTCTTTGACCTTGTGGCAAATGACGGCTATATATATTTCGTTCGCGATATAACTCTTTCTAATCTCACAATGGGAGCGGCAATTTACAGCATAAGGATTGACGGCGGTCTTTGCGAGCTTCAGGGCGATGAGAGCGAATTGGTAACAAAAATCACTATGTCCAAGGGTAAAAACCTTACAGTCATCGGCGATTATATTTATTTTGTAAACACGGATATGGTAACGTCCACCTTCTTAGGTGACGGTATTTATCGCGCAAGGAAGGACGGTAGCGGCTGGGTCGGCGATATTTTCACAAACCTTGTCGGTGCGACAAAGGTTGTTGACGGCGCAAGCGACAAAATTTTCGGCTTGACCTCAAACGGAGAAGAGCTTTATTATTACCGCGCGAGCAGCAAGCATTTATATTCGTTTGACGTTTCGGCTGAAAAAGAAACCGACTTAATGGACGGCTTTGAGCCACCCAATGTGAAAATGCCGATACTTACGTATAATGAAAAATCCGTTATTCACAACGGCGAAATCTATTATATCAATATGAATGACGGCGGTAAGCTCTATAAGTATAACACTACAACGGGGCTTGATGTACGCTTGACAAATCTTTCGGTTGTTGATTTAGCGATAAACGGTGACGTTCTTTACTATTCGACAGCGCGCTTCCTTGTTAACTTTGACTTATACCGAATGAACGTGATAACAGGTGAAATGGAGCGCATTTCCACGGATAAGTGTAAAAATTTCTCATTCTATGACGGAAAGCTCTATTATACCAATTTCAGCGGCAAAAACACGCTAAATGTTATGGATTTGGAAACACTTGTTGACACAGAGCTTTTCGGCAAGGATGTTGTAGAAAACGGAGTGGGCGTGGATGACGGACTTACAGCCGTATACGGCGGAAAATTATATTTCGTCGCCGATAGCTTTCTTTATAGCTATGACCTTGAAAGTGGCGAAACCGTAAGGGTAAATAAAAACCTTAAGCCGCTTGAATATATCATTCACGATGGCAAAATCCTCATGATGAACTGCGACGGCTTAATGAACAATATTACAGTTTATGATATTGTTGCGGATGATGTAAATAAGATTGGAAATATAGGCGTATCAGGCGGCTCCGACGATTTGCGCGGTATGTTTGTTTACAAAAACGAAATGTATTTCTACCGCAACGTAACAGCAGGCTCGTTAAACAAGGGACTTTACAAAATAGTAAGCGACGGAGATTCATATAAAGCGGTTTTAGTCGATAAAATCGAGGGCTATTATATGTGCGAGTCAATAGCGGTAGGCGATAAGGTTTATTTCCTTGACGTGTGGCAGATTAAAGACACCGTTCCAACCTCGCAAAGCACAGCAAGGCTCTGCGTTTTGGATATGACAACCATGAAGGTAACGGTTCTCAATTAATAAATAAGAAAAGCATTTCCGTTTTCGCGGAAATGCTTTTCTCGTTTTAGAGAATGTCAAAGCTCAAGCTTTAACTCTCCTTTGAAGTCCCTTTTGCGGCTGCCGCATCATAGCGAGGGGCATCCCCCTCGCGCCTTTCGGTGCCACAAGGGATTTTTCAGCCGAGGCACTCGCCCCGCGCTCGCTTTGGCACTTAGCGCAAAACGCAAAGCGCCAAATCAATCAAAACTTATTTGTTTTGATTCTTGATGGAATTTTCGTAAGATTCTACCATCTTCTTAGACGTGACACCCGTACGACTCTTATAGCGTGTAGCCAACTTTTTGAGCCATTTTTGCGTTGTTTTGCCCGTAAATATCTTGATTTCCAAGTTCGCCGTATCATCATCTGTTAATGTGACGCAGATTTTATCAATATATTTGGTGACGAATACATTTGAGATAATACCCGAATTGGCATCCTTTATAGCGGCTTCAAGAGTGGTTCTGACCTCTGTGATATGCTTCTTAAATTCTTCCTTTGAAAGCAGTTCTTCCTCAAGCTCCTTGAGTGTTGCGCGAGCGTTTTCTACCTCTCGGTCACAGGCAGCGGTCATAGACTTGAAGTTAGCAATCGTAATTGCTCCCATTGTGACAAGCTCCAAGAGCTTGTTTTTCTTTTGGTCGGAAAGTTCAATGATGCGCTTTTGTTCTTCCATTTGTCTTGCCGTCTCATCGTCGGTTTCCATCTCCTTGAACATCGTATGATAAGTTTCAAGTAATGCTTCCGCATCTGCCTTGGTTTCGCTGAACACTTCATACAAGATCGGCTTGATTTCACTTTCGTATATCGGGAAGGATGGGCAGGCTTCAGCACCGTTGTTAATCTTGTTGGAGCATACCCATTTGGAATTTATGTTACCTTCCTTATCTTTGGACTCTCGGCGGTAATATGCCGCGCCGCAATGAGTGCAATATAGCTTGCCCGTAAGCAAGTTTGCGTGATTACAGATACCTTGACGGTTCTTTACGTCCTCGCTTCGGCGGCGTAATACCTCATTTGCTGCATCCCATATTTCCTCGGATACGATGGCAGGAACGATCTCGCCCGTTTCGTCCTTGAACATTACCCATTCTTCGGGTGGTAAGAATTTCTGCTTCTTGGTGAACATATCCACGATACGCACCTTGTTGCCAACGTAATATCCCTTATATTTAGGATTGGATATGATACCCGACATTGTGGTGTGGGCTATCTTGTTACCGTTATAATTACGGTAGCCCTGATCGTAGAAAATCTTTTCAAGCTGTTTCATACTGTATTCGCCCGTAGCGTATAGGCGGAACAGATCGCGTACCATCGGTGCTTGGCTCTCGTCAATGACGAGTCGTTTATCATCTTTCTTGTATCCGAAGATACGGCTATTGCCAAGCACTACGTTGGATTTGATTGCCTGCTGGTGTCCGAATTTAACACGCGAGGACAGTTTGCGAAGCTCGTCCTGTGCGATAGATGACATAATGGTGAGTCGAAGCTCCGCATCCTCGTCAAGCGTGTTGATGTTGTCGTTTTGGAAGAACACGCCGACTCCGTATCCAAGAAGCTCTCTTGTGTGTTTCAGAGAGTCAAGAGTGTTACGTGCAAATCGGGAGATTTCCTTCGTAATAATGAGGTCGAAGATTCCGTCCTTGGCATCTGAAATCATCTCGTTGAAATGCTTTCTATTCTTTGTGGAGATACCCGAAAGACCTTCATCAACGTAGCCGGGAACGAAAGTCCATGCAGCGTTCTTCTTAATTAAATCTTCGTAATATGCTATTTGGTTATCAAGCGAGTTGAGCTGTTCATCGGTTTCGGATGAAACACGCGCGTAATAGGTTACTCGCAGAGGGATACTGTATATTGATTTTGTTTTCATCAATGCTCTAATGTTTAATATATCCATTGTTGTTTCCTTTCTTCAAGTTCGTTATATCATCATCTGTTGACATCATTATATCACAATCGACAAAATAATGCAATAGAAAAACCGAAATTCGCCAAAAGATTTTTTCGGTGTGCGCTATGTATCGGAAGCACCTTGCGGTAACTTCCGAGGTGAGTGCGCTCACCTTGCATCCCTTTCGGGAGATCGTTTTGCTGTTCTTGCGGCTATTTTTTCGGTCATACGATTATATTCTTTTTCGGTAATCGTACCGTGTTCATAAAGATACTGATTGAAATAATTCAACCATATATCCTCAGCCATACGTTTTTCGCGTTCTTCATTGGTTAAAACTTTCCCCATTCAATTACCTCGTTCTTTCTTAATTTTCATAGATTATTTTCCTCCCTTCAGAAGAAAAATATACCGATAATGGAAATGGGCGCATCGCATTGATACGCCCGCTGTTCTTATAATGTGTGTTCCCACTCACGATCTTTCTTGCGCTCCTTTCGTGGTCTGTGTTGTGGAATGGTGGTACAATCCTGCGGCTGACGGTAGCTTTCGATATTGGAAAGGTTACCGACAATGGTGAGGATGTCCGTTGTGATGGTGAGGAAGGTGTTCTGCGCCATTCTCGTCAAAGCAACGGCTGCCGACTCGTTGCCTGCCTGTGCCGACCTATTCAGATACTCGATTGCTTTCTCCATATCGAATATATCCGCTTCAAAAAGATAGATCTGCGCGAGTCGATAATCGGCAAACATATTGCCACACGCCGAAGCCTTCTCCAAATGTTCTATGGCTTTGGCAATATCCTTCTTTACGACCTTGCCCTCCATATAATATTTGCCAAGGGTATAGGCGGCAAACTCGTTGCCGTCTTGCTCGGCTTGGAATAGCATACGGAAGCCGTCGTTGCGCTTCGTTCCGAAAAAGCTGTCCTCAACGTATATCTTACCGAGCAAGGTCGTTCCGTAAAGATTGCCGCCCACGGCAGAACGCTTGAGCCACTCTGCCGCGCTCTCGATGTCTTGGTCGTAGCGAATGCCGTAATAGAGCATCTTTCCGATGCGATACTGCGCCACGTGATAACCGCCCTCTGCCGAGCGTTCAAGAAAATGATCTCCCCACGCTTCGTGATAATACTTGCTGTTCTCGTCAAAATAAATCCGAGATAAGCGGTACATCGCATAGACGTTTCCGTTCCTCGCTTGATACTGAAGGTCACGAAAGCTCTTGATCAGCTCATCGTCCTCGTCATCAAACGGGAGGTCATCACGCATATTTTCGTCACCCTCAAAGAAAGCATTTAGGTGTTCAGCAGACAGATGATCGCGGATACGAGTGCTGAGAGAAGTACCGACGAGAACAGAGTCCCGATGATCCACCACTTCATATCCGAGATCAGCTTCGTCATCGTCGATATTTTCTCGTCCGCCTCTGCGTTGAGTTTCTTCAAAAATTCTTCGCGCTTCTTCCCATCCTGTGACAAGGTTTCCTTGTTCTCCGTGAGAAGATATTGCAGACGGGGGCTTATCGTGTCCACCGAGTTCTTCATAT
>JAGALA010000012.1 GCA_017625935.1 Clostridia bacterium | reverse complement strand
TGAGAACTTGCAATTTGTTGCAAGTTCTCTTCTTTTTATGTCTGTTTTTTAGACGCGACCACGGGCTCTACCGTACGCCAGTACGCCTACGCTCCCGTGTTCACGCCTTCTGCACTCATTTCACTATCCCCTAAAAAAGGGCGCCGCTTAAACGCGGCAGCCCCTTTTTGCTTTATTTATTTTTTAGTATACTTACTCTTTGTTTGACAATTCACTATATGAGGCGAAGAAGTATTTTTCGCCCGTCATAGGTGCTTTATCCTGCAAATATGCATACTCAGTTGTGCCGTCCTTGGTTGTGCCAACAAACGCGCCCATTGCAAAGTTGATTGTCTTTTGCGCATCCGTGAAGCCGACTATCTTCAAGTTAAAGAGCGTAAAGTCGCAATCGGTAATATCCGCGGCAACAACGCCGTCAAGGGCTTTTCCGCTTGCATCAAAAATATCGTTTTTGCCGATGTTGTCCTTCATTACCGCAAATACGCCGTAGTTAACCGTTTCACCTGTTGCTTCCTCATATGCCTTAACTGCTTCCTTATTCACCTTATAGCCGATTGATATACCGTCGTTACCGTATTCAGCCGCTGAATAGCCAAAATAGGTGAAGAGTGGGTCAAGGTCCTTTATCTTTTCCGCGTAGGTGCAACCCTCGCTCTGACATTTGTTGAGGAGAACACCCGTGCCTGTAAAGCCGTTTTCAAATATTGCCTCAACATTCATTGTATGGTCGCCGCCGCTTGTGCAGTAAATCCTGCCGCACACGGTACATTGACCCTCTACATAGTTATGGTTGCCCGTTGATGGGAGAACCGTCACAATATTCTTGTCGCAAACAATACAGGATATTGTTTCGTGGCCGTCATATTCGCAGTTGTTTTCAACACGGGTAAATATGCCGTAGTGTGTGTGGCCGTCAAAATCAAAGCCGTTTTCATCATCGTTTACCATATCCTGTGTGTACGACGTGCCTTCCGTGTTTGTAATGTATACGTACTCAACGCCTATTACATTACCGTTTGTGCCTGTGCCACTACCCTTACAGAATACTGCTCTTATTGCGCCCGGGACGCTTGTTACGGAGCTGCCCGACGGTTTAATCTTAAAGCCGTTTGTGTTGTACTGGTCAAGAGAGTTTTGTGCGAAATAAACCGTTACCTTTTCTGCGTGCTTTTGGTGACCGTTACCGTTAAGATAAACGATTCCCGTAACCTCACCCAAGAATATAAGGTCAAGCTTTTTACCGCTTGGTCCACCTGCTACCCTTGAGTCCTGAAATGGCTCATTTCCTATAGCCTTAACACCATCAGGGAAAATATATGTTTCAAGTAAATTATTATTATAAGCAAAAAACTTTGTTCCTATTGTCTTTAAGCTTGTTGGCAAATATGGGCTTGCCAAATATCCGTTTCCAATGTTTTCAAAAGCACCGTCTCCGATTGACTCAACCGTATTCGGAAGAGTAATCTTTTTAATCCCGTTGCTACCCTGAAATGCAGTGCTGGCTATTGTTTTCAGTTTTGAATTTGAAAGGTTGATGTCACATTTTAATCCCGTTTTGGTAAAGCCATCTATCGACTCAAGCTCTGTGAGGTTTTCAAACTGAACATATTCAACGCTTGAATTTGTAAATGTACCGCTTGGAATTTGCTTAATTTTGTTACCTAACTCAATGTAAATACGTTTTATTGATTTATTGCCCTTGAATGCTTGATTTCTGGAGTTGTTTGTATCAAAATTTACAACAGTGTTGGGAATATGCACATCGGTTACATTTCCCTCATATCCTGTACCGGTGTCATTTCCAAAAACACCGTTTTGACGTATGTTTGTCATTCCGTGTGGAAACTCGATATAACGAATTGCACCTTTTTCAAAGGTTGAACCCTCAACAAGTGTGTTTACAAAACCATATTCAATCTCGCTGATTGCAGCATAATTTGTATCGGTTCCACTTGGCTCGATAATGTACCAGCTTGGAAAAGCAAATAAGCTTCCGTTTGTATCCGCTAAAATAACAAGCGCATTATTGTCCTTGAAAAGCCCTTGCATAGTAGCATTGTTGTCAAGCTTGCTTGCAACATCCTCAACAGTTGCGTCACTTGTGATAACATTAACGCCTTGCCCGTTATACTCAACGGTTACTCTGTTTGGCTCATAAGCATCTGCAAAAACGCTTATTGAAAGAGCAAATACAAAAAGCATTATCATTGTTGCTATAAGTACAATTTTCTTTTTCATAAATTTTCCCCTTTAAAATTTATCAATTATGCTATTGTATACTATAATTATATCGTATTTGAATACGCAAATCAAGTGTTTTATCGGAACGATACTTCCTTGCCTGCGGGAATAAGATAATTTTTGCCGTTGTGCATAAGATAAACGTCCTGGGCGCTTGGGTTATAGGCTCTTTCACCGTCAACTGAAAATTCAAGCGAGCGATATGCTTCTATGTAATCGTAAATTTCGATATTCGTTGCATACCAAATATCGTCACGGTCTGAGAGAATTTTGCAAAGATTTTCCATTCTTGCCCAGTCATCCTCTGTTCTGTACTCATAGGAATGTCCCCAAATATAGAAGAGCCAGCCCTCGGGGTTGCGCCAGTCCGCAGTCATTTTAAGGCTTATAAATTGGTCGGCAAGCTCGAAAATGCGCTCGTCTGCTTGGTGGCAGGTGGTGTCCATCTCAAGCCATTTTTGCGGAGAGTGGAACTTATGATGTGCGCCGACGCCGCGGCTGTATTTGATGCCGCAGTCCTTAATTATTCTTAAAACATCGCTATTATAGGTGCCGAAGGGATATGCCATACCGCGCACAACGTAGCCCGTGTATTTTTCAAGCGTTTGTCTGTCGTCCATAATCTCGCTTATAATTTCGGTTGTGTGGAGCTTTTCAAGGAACGGATGGTGAACCGCGTGAACGGCAACCTCGTGCCCCTTATATACCTCGGGAATTTGCTCAAGCGCAACCTTGCTTGACGGAGTTCCAACCTTCTCAGGCATAAAACCGCTGTTTAGATTGAACGTGCCCTTTAAGCCGTACTTATTAAAAAGCTCGGTAAGTCTGATATCCTGAATTTCACCGTCATCGTAGCTGAAGGTGAGTGCCTTTGGCTTAAAGCCCTTGTAAAGCATTACGTTTTTATTCATATTCTCTCCTTAATTCTGGCTTCTTTCGCCTAAAATATTTCTGTATTTTTGATAAAAGCTTTCAAAGTAGTCGCCGTCAAGCGCCTCTCTTATCTTTTCCATAAGGTCGTTATAGAAATAGAGATTATGAAGAACCGCCAAGCGCATACCGAGTGCTTCCTTTGCCTTGATAAGGTGTCTGATGTACGCGCGTGAATAATCGCGACAAGCGGGGCAGCCGCAATTTTCGTCAATCGGACGGGAGTCATCACGGTATTTTTCGTTCATAATATTCATTTTGCCGTGCCAAGTGAATAAGTTTCCGTGGCGCGCGTTTCTTGATGGCATAACGCAGTCGAAGAAATCAATTCCGCGGTGGACTGCCTCCAAAATGTTGCAGGGAGTGCCAACGCACATTAGGTATCTCGGCTTGTTCTCGGGCATATAGGGCTCGACAATATCGATAATACGGTACATCTCCTCGGTTGACTCACCCACGGCAAGACCGCCTATCGCGTAGCCGTCGAGGTCAAGGGCTGCAATTGATTTCATATGCTCTATACGTAAATCCTCATAGGTGCTGCCTTGGTTAATGCCGAAGAGCATTTGATTTTTGTTTATGGTTTCGGGCAAGGAATTGAGCCTTGCAAGCTCATCCTTGCAACGCACGAGCCAACGCACGGTGCGGTCACAGGACTTTTTGGTATAATCATAGGGTGCGGGGTTTTCAATGCACTCATCAAACGCCATAGCAATGGTTGAAGCGAGGTTTGACTGAATTTGCATTGACTCCTCGGGTCCCATAAAAATGCGCTTTCCGTCTATATGAGAGGCGAATTTTACGCCCTCCTCGGTAATTTTTCTGAGCTGTGAAAGCGAGAAAACCTGGAATCCGCCGCTGTCGGTCAAGACGGGCTTATCCCAATTAAAAAACTTATGTATGCCGCCGAGGTCGTGGATGAGCTTGTCCCCCGGGCGGAGGTGCAAATGGTAGGTATTTGAAAGCTCAACCTGGCATTTTAATTCCTTCAAGTCGCTCGTTGACACGCCGCCCTTGATTGCGGCACAGGTGCCTACGTTCATAAAAACGGGAGTTTCAATAACGCCGTGGACTGTTTCCAAGCGCGCGCGTCTGGCTCTGCCGTCTTTTTTTATAAGTTCAAACATTGTTATTTCCTTTCAAATTGCTTTTCGAGGAAGTGCCTTGAAATTTCAAAGGCGATAGGCCTTCCGTGTGGGCAATATTTAATATTGTCAAGTGTAAGGACCCTGTCGCAAATCCATTTTACGTGTCCCTCATCATAAATCCTGCCTGCTTTGATCGCCGCCTTGCAGGAGCATTGATAGAGCGCCCTTTCAAAGCGCGCATATCGTGTTGCGCTTGCATCTGCCTCTCCGCTTGATAGCTTGTCAAGGAGAGAGAGGAACGCGTCCTGAGCAGCACTGACCTCAATTTCCGCAGGAATTTCCGCCAAGTGCGCTATTTTTCCGTCAAGCGTAAAGCCGAAGCCTGTCTTTTTTATGTCCTCTTCCCATTCATTAATTGCACCAAGCTCCTCGTGGCTTAGCTCAATGTCGATAGGAATAAGCAAAAACTGAGATGAGGGCTCTGCCTCCGATATTTTAGCCTTTAAATCTTCAAAGATTATACGCTCGTGTGCGGCGTGCTTGTCAATAATATAAGCGATGTCGCCAAGCTCCACAATAACGTATGAATTGTAAAGCTCACCGATAATTTTATAGTCGGGAATTATCGGTGTTTTTGCGACACGTTCACCGTAATTTGCCGAAATTTCATCCACGTCTCGGGGTGTTTTTTCGTTTTTAGTGAAATCAAAGAGCTCAGTGGTATTAAGCGGTGTTGCTTCTTTTTTCGGCTCGGTTTGTTCATCAAATGCGATTTTCACCTGCTCACTGCCCTTAGCTTGGGGAAGGTTAAACGGTGTATCGCACGTACTCTCTGCTTTTACCTTTGGCTCGGATTTCGGGAATTTCAGGGAAAAGGCTTCCTCGCCCACGTATCTGTCATCAACCGACAAAGATACAGCGCTTGGCTTTTCCTTTTTGTCGTATGAGGTATAGTCAAGGGTGTTGTTTTGGCGCACAACGCCTATGTTTGATTTAGTGTCGAATGCTAAGCGAGTGCCCTTATATTCGTTGTTTTCCTTGTCTTGTACGGGGAAAACGGTGTTTATAAGCCTTTGTGCCTCGCGCGAGAGCGATTTTTCCTCATTATAAAGCGTTGGGCGTGCAATTGAGGTTTCAAGCGCGGTGCGCACCGCATAATATACTGCATTGAAAACAACGTTTTCATTTGAGAATTTAACCTCTAATTTTGCAGGGTGGACGTTAACGTCAACCTGTGTCGGGTCTATTACTATATCAAGCACGCAAAATGGAAATTTTCCCTCGGGAATATACGATTTATATGCTTGCTCAATAGCGGCAACCGCAGTTTTGCTCTTAACGTAGCGTGAGTTTATATAAAAGCTTTCAAGGTTGCGGTTTGCACGGCAAAGCTCGGGAGTTGAGATAAAGCCCTTGACTCTTATTCCCTCGTCGCTTCGGTCAACCTCGATCGTCTTTTTAGACACGTCCCTGCCCAAAATTGCGTAAATTACGTTTGAGAGCGAGCCGTCACCCGCGGTGAGATACTTAAGCTCACCGTCTACAATATATCTGAATGAAATATCGGGGCGTGAAAGCGCCACCTTTTCAACAACGGATGAAACCGCTTGCGCCTCTGTCTTGTCCTGCTTTAAGAATTTCTTTCTTGCAGGCACGTTGAAAAACAAGTCCTCGACAATAACGGTTGTGCCGTCAAGTGAGCCCGTTTTTTCGTGAAGGACAACCTTGCCTGCGTGCGCTTCAAGCACGGAGCCCATTTGATTTTCCCTTTGCTTTGAGAGTATTCTCATTTTTGAAACGGAGGAAATTGCGGCAAGCGCTTCTCCGCGGAAGCCGAGCGTCAAAATTGAATCAAGGTCGCACGCTTCCTTAATTTTACTTGTCGCGTGTCTTAAAATTGCAACGGGCAAATCCTCGTGAGAAATTCCCGAGCCGTTATCGCTGACTCTTATAAAGGCGCTACCGCCCTTTTTTATTTCGACAATTATGCTTTTTGCGCCCGAGTCTATCGCATTTTCAAGCAGCTCCTTGACAACAGACGCTGGACGGTCAACAACCTCGCCTGCGGCGATTAAGTTTGCAACATCAAAGCCAAGCACATTAATTTTGCCCACGGAATTTTCCTCCTTTTTTACGTAGTAAATCACGGCTGTGCCGTGTATATCATCACACGAAGTGTGCATATCATCAAGCCATCGGCTTGTATATCATCAATGCGAAGCATTGCATATCATCAACCGTAGGTTGAATATGAATCCCTCCGTCTGCCACAGGCAGACACCTCCCTTTTCAAAGGAGGCAAAAATCAATTTAATTATTAAATAGCTTCTTTAATTCAAAGATAAAGTTCATAGCTTCAATTGGGGTTATGGTGTTCAAATCAAGCATTTTTATTTTGTCTGCCGCCTCGTAAATTGCCATATCCTCAAAGCTCATTGTTGCTTCGATAGCGGATGACTTTTTGGTCACCTTTGGTGTAACCGTGCCGTTTTCAACCATTTCGGCAAGCACACCGCGCGCACGCTTCACAACCTCGTTCGGTACTCCTGCAAGCTTGGCAACCTCAATGCCGTAGCTATCGTCTGTCGGTCCCTTCACTATCTTACGAAGGAAGGTGATTTCCTCACCGCGCTTTTTTGCGGCAATGTTGTAGTTTACGATTCCGTCAATTTCGTCCTCAAGGCAGGTTAGCTCGTGATAGTGCGTTGCGAACATCGAGCGCGCGCCTATCTTTTTGCCTGCGGTATATTCGGCAATTGCGCGTGCAATGCTCATACCGTCATATGTTGAGGTGCCTCTGCCGATTTCGTCATAAATTATAAAGCTCTTTTTGGTTGCGTTTTCCAAAATGTATGCAACCTCGGTCATTTCAAGCATAAAGGTTGACTGTCCCGAGGCGAGGTCGTCAGATGCGCCGACACGCGTAAATAGCTTGTCAACGATGCCTATTCTTGCGCTTTTCGCAGGGACAAACGAGCCGATTTGCGCCATTAAGACAATAAGTGCGCTTTGACGCATATAGGTCGATTTACCTGCCATATTCGGTCCTGTTATAAGTGCCATTTTGTCGGTTGTGGTGTTAAGATAGGTATCGTTTGGCACAAAATA
Source organism: Clostridia bacterium (assembly GCA_017625935.1). GTDB lineage: Bacteria > Bacillota > Clostridia > Oscillospirales > CAG-272 > RGIG2000. Next base: position 7,948 of record JAGALA010000012.1, on the reverse strand, counting down.
GCTATCCTTGACAAATTGCTCGACAACAGGGTGGCGTCCGTCCTTAATATCAATAACGTCACCGTTATCAACCTCGGGGCAAACGTATGAATTTTTAACGGCAACCTCGGCAAGAGAGAGATAAACGTCAAGACGCGCGAGCATATTTGCACTACGCTGAATACGCCTTAATTCGTTTCCGACCTTGTCCTTGATTTCGCAGAAAAGCTCATATTCAAGATTGCAGAGCTTATCCTTTGCACCAAGCACGGTTGCTTCCATATCCTTTAATTCCTCTGTGATATATCTTTCACAGCCCGAGAGTGTTTGTTTTCTTATGTATCTTTCGGGCACTTGGGAAACTAAGGATTTTGTAACCTCTATATAGTAACCGAAAACGCGGTTATATCCGATTTTTAAGGTTTTTATTCCTGTTTTTTCGCGCTCGTCCTCCTCAATTTGGCGGATCAAGCCGCTTGCATCCTTCATTATATCGCGCAGGCGGTCAACCTCGGCGCTATAGCCGTCCTTCAAGATACCGCCCTCACGGATTGAAAACGGCGGCAAATCAATTATTGCCCCGTCGATAAGCGAGGTGATGTCCTCCAAGCTGTCAAGCCCCTCTCTTATATTTACAAGCTCTCTTGCGCTCTCCGTATAAAGAAGATTTTTAACCTCTGGGATAACCGAAAGGGTTGATGCAATAGCTTTCAAGTCCTTGCCGCTTGCGGTTGAATAAACAACCTTGGTCATTAAGCGTTCAAGGTCCAAAACTCCCGAAAGAAGATTGATAAGCTCACCGCGAAGCACAATGTTCCCCGAAAGCGCCTCGACCGCGCCCTGTCTTTCAAGAATTTTTTTGATGTCAAGCAAGGGATGCTCAATGTAGCTGCGCAGCATTCTTGCGCCCATTGAGGTTTTGGTTTTATCAAGCACCCAGTATAGAGTGCCGCGCTTTTCCTTGCTCCTCATTGACTCGCAAAGCTCTAAGTTGCGGCGAGTGTTAAGATCCATTTCAAGATACTGTCCCTCACCGTAAACGTTAACGGAGCTGATATATGAAATATCGGTTTTTTGAGTCTTTATTATATATTCAAGAATTGCGCCAACTGAATTTGCAATTCCTGTTTCATTCAAGCTTTTGCTTGCAAAGTCCTCACCGAACTGCGCGTTAACACGCGCGCGGCAGCTTTCGCTATCAAAATAGCTATCCATTGAAAACTCTACAAGTGCGCCAAGCTTTTCCTTGGCAAACGTACTTAAAAATGCGCCGCTGTTACTGTCGATGTTGGTAATGATTTCTCTCGGCGCGTATGTACCAAGCTCGTTTAAAACACGGCTTGGCTCTCCCTCAATAAGAGTGGCGGACATCTCTCCCGTTGAAATATCCGCAAAGGTAACGCCCACGCCACCGCGGTGGAAATAAAGTGAGCATAAATAGTTGTTCTTTGTTTCGTTTAAGAGTGATGCTTCAACGACCGTGCCGGGTGTAATTTCCCTTACAACCTCGCGCTTTACTATACCCTTGGTCTCTGCGGGGTTTTCCATTTGCTCACAAATTGCAACCTTGTAGCCCTTGGAAATGAGCTTGCCGATATACGGCTCAACGCTATGGTACGGAACGCCGCACATTGGCGCGCGCTCAGGCTCACCGCAGTCACGTCCCGTCAAGGTAAGCTCAAGCTCACGTGAAGCGGTTATGGCGTCGTTAAAGAACATCTCGTAGAAATCACCGAGACGGTAAAACAGTATAAAATCCTTGTATTGTTCCTTTATCTCAAGATATTGAAGCATCATAGACGTCATACCGTCTTACCTCCTAAAATTCGATGAATTTAAGCCAAATTTGGCGTTTTTGCGCTCACGCGCGTTTAATTAGTGATGGTGGTGACCGCAGTCGGAGCCGCAGCTTGAGCAGTCGTGTGAGCAGGGACGTTGACCTGTGATTTGGAATTCAATCTCAGCATTTACCTCTTGCATAAGTGCGTTAACCGCCTCCTGTGCCTCGTTGATTTTAATGAACGTTTCGCTTGATGTTACCTCAGCAACGATTGCGTCAAGACGGCCCTCGATTGCCTCGATAATCTTTTGGTCGATTGTTTCTCTCTTGTATTCCTCTGCAAGAGCGATTTGTTGAGTGTTGTACTCGAGCATAAGCGCTTGGATTTTTTCATCCTTTTCGTAAGCAACCTTTGCCTCTTCCATCTTAGCAACGCGTGAATCTGCCTTTATAGCTTGTCCAAGCTGTGCGGCTAACTCCATAATTTCCATTTTTATTTCTCCTTTAAGGTTTATATTATTTCACCGAACAGATTAAAGGTATCTGCACGAGTGATTTTTACGTTTATAAAATTGCCTGTTAAATCCTTGTCACATTCAAAGTGAACTATCTTGTTTCCCTGTGTGCGTGAGGTATATACCTGCTCGTTGCTTTTGCTTTTGCCGTCAACCAAAACGCGCACGGTTTTGCCAATTAAGCTCTCGTTTATTTCCTTGGAAATATCGTTTTGCACCCTGCAAAACTCATCATAACGCGTGTGCTTTATTTCCTCGGGAATTTGGTTTTCCATAGATGCTGCGGGCGTGCCTTTTCTCGGTGAATAAATAAAGCTGAAAACCGAGTCGTATCTGACCTTTTTAATTACGTCGAGCGTTTTTTCAAAATCCTCGTCACTCTCGCCGGGGAAGCCGACGATTATATCTGTGGTTAGGGTGATATTTTCGTTATCCTTACGGAGCTTATTTATAATTCCGAGATATTTTTCAAGGTCATAATGACGGTTCATTTTCGTAAGAATTTCGTCAGAGCCGCTTTGAAGCGGTAAGTGGAAATGACCGCTTGTGCGAGGTGAATCTTTAATTGCCTCTATCATTTCGCTTGATGCATCCTTCGGGTGCGAGGTCATTAAGTGAAGCCAAAAATCTCCCTCGATTTTTGAAATTTCATGAAGCAATTCGGAAATGCTTGTTTTCTCGGGCAAATCCTTGCCGTAGGAGTTTACATTTTGACCGAGCAATGTAATTTCGCGGTATCCGCGTTTAACCAAATCCTTAACCTCGGCTATAACGTCCTCCATTTTTCGACTACGCTCTCTGCCGCGAACGTACGGCACAATGCAGTAGGTGCAGAAGTTATTGCAGCCGTACATTATGCTAACCCACGCGCGATACGTGCTTGCACGTGTAATTTCAATGCCCTCGGCGATTTCGGGCGTTTGTGCATCCTTGTCAAAATATCTCTTGCCGCCCATTAAGGCATTATAAATAAACTCAGGCAGGCGGTGAAGCGCACCTGTACCGAAGGTGAAATTTACGTAGTGGTATGAACGCTTGAAATGCTCACGCCTGTGCTCCTGCGCGGTCATACAGCCGCACACGCCAATGATAACATCGGGGTTTTTCGCCTTATAATGCTTGAATCTGCCAACTATTGAAAGCGCGCGCTTTTCCGCATGCTCTCTTATCGCGCAGGTGTTTACAATCAAAACGTCGGCAATTTCCTCGTTATCGGTCATTGTATAGCCCATTTGGGTGAGCATGCCTACAATTTTTTCGCTATCCGCCTCGTTTTGCTGACATCCAAGCGTGAAAACAAATGCGCGCTTGCCCCTACCACCTATAAGAGCGGCTGTCTTTTTTATGTATTCGTTTTGCGTTTTCAATTCGCTTGCGCTGACAAAATTTCCCATAGCCCCTCCTGCGTGTGTAATAATCGCATTATAACGCGTATAATATGCGTACATTATATTTTAGCATAAAAATATATAATATTCAAGGTTATAGCAAATATTTTTTACTAATTTTGCTCTTGCTTTTGTGACTGCGCTATGGTATAATCAAATAAATATTGATTTTTGATTGGAGTATTTATGGCTAAGGAAACCTTTATGGATAAATTTGAGCAATTGCCGAGGGCGGTAAAGATTTTGCTGTTCTTGTTCCCAATTTCAGGTTGGGCGCTTAGCTCAATATACCGTTTCTGCTATTTTGCCAAGGAGAAGGAGCTTATTTCTCTCGTCATCGGTCTTGTTGGCTTAGTTTCGGGAATTGGAATTATTTTCGGTTGGGCAGACGCACTCAGCGAGATTAAATTCAACCGCGTTACATTCTTTGTTCATGAATAGAATAAAACAACCAAGCACAAAGCGTGATGTTCTTAACGAAGAAATCACACTAACCGAGTAGGACTAAAAAACGTCACAGTTTCTGAACGAAACTGTGACGTTTTCATTTAATTTTTATTGCTTCCACAACATTTTTTATACTTTTTACCACTACCGCAAGGACAAGGCTCGTTTCGTCCTATTTTTTTGCTTATTAAGGTTCTATGTCTTTCTAAAAGACGTTCGGCTCTTTGTTTTCCTTTTTCATACAAGCAATCCTTCTCATCATCTTTTATATCGGTTAACTGATAACGATGAAATTTCATGCCTTGAAATTTACAGGCCTCATCGAACGTGAATTCGAGCATAACTCGTTCGTTTTCTTGATTCCATAACATAGCCGAAAGGACATACTCTCGTTTTTCATCATCTGACATCAATTCTATAGATGGTTGATTTACAAAGCAAGTATACCGTAAACACTCTCCTGTCCCAGAAGTATTTATAACGGACATTCCTCTTATATCTCTTTGGCGGTAAAATGTAGTTTTTAACTTCTCGCATAAATCTTCTTTTGCAGATGTGTCAAAATCTAATAAGTAATTGGATATTTCTACTTTGTTATCAATAGAACTATGTGTAAGATATTCAAGTATTGTTTTATAAAAATCGGGAAGTTTTAATTGCGGTTTTTCGGGTTTCAATCTTGGATGATATAATGCGGAAAAATATTTATCAAGATCTTCACGAAAGCCAACCAAGTGCAAAGAGGTATTTTCTGGCGTGTCATCGAACTGCATATAATAGCAGTTATGCTTGATATATAAGCCTAAATGATCCAATTCATCGTTGGGGGCTAATTTTGGAACTTGTGTAGCTTGCCTTCTTTGTTTTAGAAAGTGTAAAAACAATAATGGCGAATTGAAATAATCTCGATATACCATCAGATCATCTACGGAAATACTTATTGCATTGCATTTTAATTTTAAGAAGCTCAGTTTTTCTGCACGAGCGGCAAAATCGTTAATGTTATCTATGGTTACGGATAGCATATAAGTATCTCTGATTTTGCTCATATCAATGCTTGCTTTATACGATTTATCTTCGTTATACAGGGACGGATTGTTTACAGAAATCAAATAATCAAAGGTGCGCTTACATTGATGATCTGCCTTTTCAATAAGATTTTTATATGATTTAATATGATTTTCAAAATCGGTAAAAGGCGGCGTATATACAAATGAACCAGCCTTGACCTCAACTATCAGCATTACATCATTGTAAACAATAATAATATCATTTTCCGCAGGATTTTTCAAAGAACCGTTTTGTGGATAATAGTTGTCAGTATAAATTGTACAACCTGGCAGCATTTGTGCAAATATGTCGGCAACCATTTTTTCGCTTGCTTCTTTTTGCTTGTCTGCCCATTTGTATTCCGGATTTAATCTTTGAATATTTTTTTGTATAACCCTATAGAAATTATCAACGAATGTATAATAATCAAAGCAGTAATATTTATTGTCAATTTTTATAAACGGTCTTTTTTGTATAGGCAAATCAATTATAGGCCAACCCGAAAATTCGGGATTAGCAAAAAAGAAAGTATCTTCATTAAAGCCGTATGATAGCGAATCAACAAACGATTCCGACCAACCAGTTACTTCTATAACATCGCGCAGTTTTGTACCTATGACTTTTTCGGCAAAATTATGTCCGATTTCAACAAAAGAAGGACTTGTAAAATCCACATTTTCCTCGTCAATGGAATCAAATAATCGCCCTAAATCATTTAAAACTTCAAATTTCCCTTGCGATAATGCAAACTGCAATTTTTTCATTCCTGCTACAACATCATTTGCTGTTATCCCATACAATGATAAAAATATATCGTTATGTACTGTGAGTAATTTTTCAAAATACTCAAACTCATACACTTGATATCTTTGACCACGCACGAGATATAAAAATTGCGATTCCACAATTGTTTTGACGGTTGAATCATCATATTCTGGATGGCTATCGTAAAGACAAGTCCCCCAGGAAAAATAGAACTCATTGATAAGCTGGTACAGTTTTTCAATATCCGCTTGAATCTCGAAAAAAAGATCGCTCTGATCCTCATCACTAAAAGCATATTTATTTTCCGTGGAAACCAAGATGCTTTGAATATACTCGGTCATATGAGATATTAGAATTGAATCATACGATGCTTGTATCTCCGAACTGATTCCAATATCGTTCAACAAGAACATATCGGAAGAAAAAGAAAGAAGCTGTATCGGATTGCATTTTACAACTTTTTCTTTTATGGTAGTAATTAGGATATCTATTTCTTTTTTCTTTGGCTCATACTGTGACTTTAAAAAATCCGTATACTGTTGGTGTTGCTCTTTAGTCATATGGTTTTTCATAAGTGTATTCGTTCCAAAGCGAGCCATTTCAACTATTCCATCAAAATAATAATCATCTGGTTTTTGTTTCATAAAACGCCTCAACTTTTTACTTTTGCAAATAGAGGTTGAATAGAATTCATATAGTCTTTCAGTCTTATAGATACGCTGGTTATTTCATATCTTAAAGGAATTGTAGCACCTGCAAGTCTTCCCTCAACCAAATCGCGACCTAAGATACCGTTGTTTTGAAGCTTCTCGATAATAAGCCTATCTTTTTCCGTATATTCATCTAAAAAGGTAGTTTTATCACCAACATTTGTTTTTAATGTAGGAACGCCATAAAAACGCCAAAAAGCATTCAAGTCTTCATCAAAAGTATCTTTCAATGCACAACATAAAACCAAATCCTCGTAATCCAAAGAGTCGTCCCGAAGGAATTTCCCCGTTATCAATCCTAAAATTGTACGTGAAAGTTTACTTTTAGAAAAGAATACCGAATCTAAAATGTTAGACATATATTGATGGTTTTTACTATTGGAAACTCTTTTAGTTAGACGTTTAACATCCTTTTCATTTAAGTTATTATAGCTGAAATCAATAGCAATACCTTCTATAAAATCTTGAAAATCAATTTCTTTTTGTGCTGAATATAGAGAAGAAAAAATATCTTTGGCTTCCCATACAACAGGCAACAATAACTTGCCTAATGAATTGAGCATTGATTGTATTGGCTTTAATTCTAACGCAATTTCACGTTTAGTTTTCGTTTTTATAATAGTCACCTCTATTGTTGTAAAGTATTAAAACACTTCTTCAAGTGGTTGCCAAGCATCGTCAGCCATATCAATAGAAAACTCCGTGTTATTGATATACAATTGGTTATCTTTATCACGCACGAATCCCCATTGAATGCCTTGCTGTGTAGCATAGTCCTTGAAAGCGTTAAATTTATTTTCGATCTGGTCGTCGATATTTTTATTTTTGCCTTTGCTTTCTCCGCCTTTGGTTTCGATTATCCAAATCGTGCCGTCTTTCTTTTTTACGATATAATCGGCATAGAACAGCCATTGATGACGGAGTCCGTCAATATAGACGATAGAAAAATACTGTTGACCGGAATCACCGTTTTTATAAACCCATTCAATATCATCACGCTTTTCACAATGCTGTTCAAAAAGCATTTCCGAGGTGCTGCGAACAACGCTGGTAGCGAAGCCCGAAGTGTAGTCATGATAAGCATTTGAAAGGTATTCAACCTCATTTTTCACGTTCGGATCGTATTTGAAAAAGTCCTGGTCGGGAATATGAAATACGGTAGTCTTGGGTTTCAAAACAAAGCTCATTTGTTCTGCCATACCTGTGGTAACTGCGCGAAAATCTTGCTTCAGCTTATGCTCGTTATTGATAACGAAAGCGTAAAACTCTCTTGTATCGAGAGCGACAAGATTTTTGGACATATTACCGCCCTTA
>JAGALA010000011.1 GCA_017625935.1 Clostridia bacterium | reverse complement strand
TCCTCCCGCTTTTACAACCTTGGTCGATTACAAAAATGCTCAGCTTTTGCTGGGCATTTTTTATTATCTCTTTGAGAACCGTAGGGGAGGGGCTTGCTCCTCCCGCTTTTACAACCTTGGTCGATTACAAAAATGCTCAGCTTTTGCTGGGCATTTTTTATTATCTCTTTGAGAACAACTATGATTGCCCTATCGGGCAAGTTATGAGTTATGAGATGCTTCGCCTCGTTATGATGCCCTGTCGGGCATTTTAAAGTAAGAAGGCAATCATATCATAACTTTTGCCTTTGGCAAAATCATCTCGCTTGCAAGGCAAGCTCATAACTGTAAACTCTTTTCCACCTTTATATGTTCTCGTAGGGACAGGCGTCCTCGACTGTCCGTTTATAAATACACATCGTTGTATTTTTGCGGTGAAATATGCTTGATTTACACGCCAATGTATCAAAAATTAGGGGTGGCTTAACAATCCATTGACAAATTTTTTTGATTGTTGTAGAATGGTATTCGGAGGTGAACCTTATGACTGACAAAAAAACGTTCGGTTCTTTTATAAAGCTCAAGCGAATTGAAAAAAACTATTCACAAAAGGACTTGGCACAAATGCTCTACGTTACTGAGGGAGCAGTTAGCAAATGGGAGCGCGGAGTATCCTATCCCGACATTACTCTGATTTCTGATATTTGCCGTGTCCTTGATATAAGCGAGCACGAATTTGTTACCGCCTCAAGCGACACGAGCACAAGGAAGGTAAAAAATGAAGCAAAGAAATTCCGTATAATCCGCAGTGCGTGGATTTTGGCTCCGACAATATCCTATAGCATTGCTATATTAACCTGCTTTATTTGCAATCTTGCGGTAAATCATACACTATCTTGGTTTTTTATTGTGTTAGCCGCATTAATTTGTGCATATACGTTTGTACCCACGGTTAGTAGCTTTTTTACGTCAAAAAAGCTGCTTGTCTTTGCTGCATCAACGTATCTGTCTATTTGCCAGCTTCTGTTCGTTTGTGCTGTGTATTCCCACAATATATCGTGGTTCTTAACCGCCTGCATATCCATTTTGATGGGATACGTGTTAGTTTTTCTACCTATATTCTTATCAAAAACAAGCCTCTGGCGCTATAAATTCATCATTACATTTTCAGCCATATTTATGTTGATAGCTTTAATGCTTATGCACATTCGCATCTGGCAACCGTTCAAGCTCGGTAGCGCAATTTTGATGACTGCATATTGCTTTGCGCCTGTAATTGTTTGTGCTGTGGTATGCTTCTTCCGCTTTAGCGGGTTTATAAAAGGAGGAATTTGCATTACCGTTTGTGCGGTTGTGCTTTATTTCACAAATTGCATAGCTGACTTATTGTTTGGCGCTTCGGGTAATAATCACTATCGGGTTGATTTTCAAAATTGGGCGCAATGCTCGAGCGGAAACGTTCATCTCATTGTGCTGGTATCTTGCCTGCTAATCAGCTTAGTGCTTTTTGCAATTGGCATTTTTCTCAGAACCTTAAAAAAGCGCAAAAGCTAATCAATAAAAACAATATCCTTGAAATTTGAGCGATTTTAGTGAAATTTATTTGCCTTTGTGCTATAATAAAATAAAACGAAGCAAGGGGGAAAGACAATGAAGCTAAAATTAATATTCAGAATAGTCAGCGCCGTTATGCTCGTAGCCGCAATATGCTTTTTGGCGGTTGCGCTTACTCATCCCGAGCTTGGCACGGTGTTCTACATCTTTGGCATCCCAATCGGCACAGAGGTGTGGTACGCTTGCTACATTTTTTATCTTATCACTATGGTTTCATTATTTGTCGTGTCGTTTTTTATCAAAAGCAAACGCAAAAAATAACAAAAAAGACCCAATTTGGGTCTTTTTCTTGTATGGGATTTCGCGTAAGCGGATAGGTCTATTTTAGCATATTTTCAATAGCACGTCTTGCGTTTGTCAAAGTATATTCGTCAAGTATAATTTCCTCCTTGCCTCCTTTGTGTAAAGGGAGGTGGCACCGAAGGTGACGGAGGGATTGGTTATTTTAGCATATTATCAATAGCACGTCTTGCGTTTGTCAAAGTATATTCATCAAGTATAATTTCCTCGCCGCCAACACCGCGCAGGCAGTTATACACGTCAACCAAGGTGGTTAAGCGCATATCCTTGCACACGCATTCCTTTGTCAATGGGTAGAACTTCTTGTCGGGAAATTCAAACTGCAAATGCTGAACGATGGAGTTTTCCGTGCCTATTACAAACTCGTCCCTGTCGGACTTTTTCACGTAGCCCATAATTGCTGTTGTGCTTCCTGCAAAGTCGCAAAGTGAAACGACCTCCTCGTCACACTCGGGATGCACCAAGATTTCCGCGTTTTTATGGTCACGGCGCGCTCTTAAAACGTCCTCTTTTGTAACAAGACCGTGCACGGGACAGCCACCGTCAATAAAGTAGTATTTCTTCTCGGGTACCTTGCTTTTAACGTAAGCGCCGAGGTTCGGGTCGGGAATAAATATAATTTCCTCGTTTGGCAAGGATCTCACCAAATCAACGGCTGAAGCCGAGGTTACGCAAACGTCACTTTCGCATTTAAGCGCCGCCGTTGTGTTAACGTAGGCAACAACGCATGCATTAGGATGCTTCTTTTTCAGCTTTTTAAGTTCCTCAACGCTTAACTGCTCAGCCATAGGACAGCCTGCCTCACTGTGAGAGAGAAGCACGCGCTTTTTTGGCGAGAGAATCTTAACCGTTTCCGCCATAAATCTGACACCGCACATAAGTATAGTTGCGTTTGGCGCGTCCTTTGCCTCCTTCGCAAGACCGAAGGAGTCACCAACGTAGTCGGCAATTTCAAGTATATCGTGGGTTTGATATGCGTGCGCCAAAATGCACACGTCATTTTTCTTCTTTAATTTTAATATTTCCTTTTGTAAATCACTTGTGTTAAGCATAACATTTTCCTCACGTAAAACATAATTTACGAAATATATTCTAACAAAATTGTTCCACAAAGTCAATAAAAAATTCAAGTTATGTTGAATTATTGAGAAAAATGTGTTATAATACTAAAAATTCAAAAAACCTTTTTGTGAAAGGAGAATTTTTTATGATAGAAACAGATGTTTTGATTGTCGGCTGCGGTTGCTCGGGCCTTTATTGCGCGCTTAATCTTCCGCGTGATATGAAAATCATGATGATCACCAAGTCGATGACCGAAAGAAATGACTCGTTTTTAGCCCAGGGCGGCATTTGCGTTCAGCGCGACGATGACGATTTTGACTCATTTTTTGAGGACACAATGAAGGCAGGTCACTACGAAAATGACCCAAAGAGTGTCGAAATTATGATAAAATCCTCACGCGAAACGATAAATGACCTGCTTTCCTTCGGCGTTGAGTTTTCCCGCGATGAAAACGGCGAGCTTTTATATACGAAAGAGGGCGCACACTCCAAAAAACGCATACTTTTCCATAAGGATATAACAGGCAAGGAGATTACAAGCAAGCTGCTTGCCCGCGCTATGGAAAGAGAAAATATTGAATTTTTTGAGTACACCCAGATAATTGACTTGATTATAGACGACGGCGTATGCGTCGGTGCGGTAATTATGACTCCCGAAAAGGAAATAAAAACCGTCAGCGCAAAATACGTTGTGCTTGCAAGCGGAGGCATCGGCGGTCTTTTCAAGCACTCCACCAACTTCAAGCACCTAACGGGTGACGCGCTTGCCATCTGCCTTGAGCATGGCATTGAGCTTAAAAACCTCAGCTACGTTCAAATTCACCCAACAACTCTTTATTCCGATGAGCCGCTTCGCCGCAAGTTCTTGATTTCCGAGTCTGTGCGCGGTGAGGGCGCAAAGCTTCGCGATAAGAATATGCAACGCTTCACAAATGAGCTTCTGCCAAGAGATTTGCTCACCAAGGAGATTTACAAGCAAATGGAAAAGGACGGCACGGAGTTTGTTTGGGAGGACCTTCGCTCAATTCCCAAAAAGGAGCTTCGCGAGCATTTTCCGAATATAGTAAACCACTGCCACGAGTTTGACTATGACGTGAGCAAGGAGTGCATCCCCGTTGTTCCCGCACAGCACTATTTTATGGGCGGAATTAAGGTTAACTATGAGTCAAGGACAACAATGCCAAATCTTTGGGCAGTTGGTGAGACCGCTTGCAACGGAGTACACGGTAAAAACCGCTTGGCATCAAACTCGCTTCTTGAAAGCTTGGTGTTTGCAAAGCGCGCAGCAAAGGACATTATAGCGACGCCCACGGATAGAAAAGACCTACCCCGTGTCGATTTTTCTAAGTATGACGATATAGCAACGCTTAAGGCAGGCCGCAAGGCAAGAGTTATAGAGGAAATAAAAAAGGACGGATTTGAAAATGTTTGATAATGCAACGTTAAAGCTAAGAGTTGACCCGCTTATCTTGGGCGCACTTGAGGAGGATATCACAAGTGAGGACGTTTCAACGAATAGCGTTATGCCAAAATATCAGCTTGGCGAGGTTGACTTAATTTGCAAGGAGGACGGTGTGCTTTGCGGCGCGCAGGTTTTCGAGCGTGTTTTTACCCTGCTTGATGAAAAAACAGAGGTTACCTTCTTCAAAAACGATGGCGACGATATTAAAAAGGGCGAGCTTGTAGCTAAGGTGAGGGGCGACATTCGCGTGCTTCTCTCGGGTGAGCGCACCGCACTTAACTATATGCAAAGAATGAGTGGCGTGGCAACCTACACAAGACAGGTTGCAGCCTTGCTAAGGGGCACAAAAACCACACTTCTTGACACGAGAAAAACGACCCCGAACAACCGTATTTTTGAAAAATATGCGGTACGTGTTGGTGGCGGCAAAAACCATAGATACAACCTCTCGGACGGTGTGCTTCTTAAGGATAATCATATCGGTGCTGCAGGCAGCGTTACAAATGCTATCAAAATGGCAAAGGAATACGCACCGTTTGTACGTAAAATTGAGGTAGAGGTTGAGAGCTTTGATATGGTTAAGGAGGCTGTTGAAGCGGGCGCAGACATCATTATGCTTGATAATATGAGCCACGAGCAGCTAAAGGAAGCAATCGAATATATAAACGGCAGAGCAGAGGTAGAGGTTAGCGGCAACGTAACCAAGGAAAATATCGCACGTCTTACCGACCTCGGCGTTGACTTTATTTCAAGCGGCGCATTAACTCACTCCGCTCCAATCCTTGATTTGTCACTTAAAAATTTGCACCCTATCGAGGGCTAAATAAAAAAGAACGAAAGCACGCACTTTCGTTCTTTTTTATTTAATATGATTATAAAATTAATTGACAAGCGTTTTTTACTGTGATATAATACCAAAAGCGAGTGAAAGGAGGAAATGCGCGTGAATCTTGATTTTCAATTTTTCTTAACAAGCATAATGCTTGGCTTTGGGCTGGCTATGGATGCGTTTTCCGTGTCGGTTGCAAACGGACTTAACGAGCCGAAAATGAAGCTCCCGAAGATGTGCGGTGTTTCTGGCATTTTCGCTTTCTTCCAATTCCTTATGCCAATGGCAGGATGGCTTTGCGTTACCTTAATTGCAAGCATTTTCAGCGTTTTTGAAATGTTTATTCCTTGGATTGCGCTCGGACTTCTTTCGTTTATCGGTGTTAAAATGATTATCGACTGTGTAAAGGGTGGAGAAGAGGCGGAATGCTCTTGCAAAAAAGCGACCCTCGGCGCACTTTTGGTACAGGGAATTGCAACGTCAATTGATGCACTTTCCGTCGGCTTTACAATTGCTGAATATAATGTGTGGGAATCACTCCTTGCTTGTGCAATTATCGGTGTTTTGACGTTTGGTATTTGTCTTGGCGGTGTTTTTATCGGCAAAACGGTCGGTGGCAAAATTGCAGGCAAGGCAGGAATTTTCGGCGGCGCAATTTTAATTTTCATAGGTCTTGAAATTTTCATTACAAGCTGGTTTTAATCACATATTATAAATACATAAAGACACAGGGAAGCATTCAACCCTGTGTCTTTGTTGTTATTCTAACTATAAACCTCAAGCAAAAAGTCAAGACTGTTAAATAGATAGCTTCTTGTATATTCAACCTGCAAATCCCAGGTGTCAAGCGCGGTTAGCTCGTCATCATTCGGCCAAACAAACGTGCCAAGGATGCGCCATTTTGTGAAGTTTCTGCCAAAGCTGTCACGACTATCATATAAATAATCATAGCAAGAATTCAGCTTTTCTCTGATTTCATCTTGGCGCTCGGAAAGAATTTCACCAACAAGCGCGTAAAACTCCTCGTGCGAAAGAAGCGCCTCAAACCAGTCGTTTTCTTGCCTTGCCCAAAGAGATGTATATGGTTTTGCATCGTGGTGATGACCGACAATTCCTACCGAGCGGTCAAAGTCCCAAACTGGACCGCAGTATAGCTTGCCGCCCGCTTCCTTGTAAATATTAAAGCTTGAATATCCCGCGTCCACACAGTTAAAAAGCTCGTAAACTATATATGCTTCTGCAAAGCTACGTACGTCAATCAGCTCGCAAACAATAGAGTAGTCCTCTCCCGTGGCGGCACTCAGCGCCTCGCACAAATAAGAATAAATGAATGCTTCGTATCCCTCAAAGCTCTCCACCTCGTCCTTATTGGGCACCTTTAACGTGTAATGGTCGCTTCCAACGGTGAAATCGCCGTTTACGTGTCCGTCCATTTCAATTAGATAAGAGGTGTCGAGCGTTTCGCTTTCCGTCACCTCAATGCGGTTTTTGTCAAATTCAATCTGCTCGCAAACGAGATAAACGCCCCTGTATTCACCATTCAAATACAAGTCAACAAACTGACAGGACGATGTTTGATTTATGCTTTCAAACAGAGAAGCCACGGACTGCGCAAGGTAATTGCGCGACATACTAAGGTCGGAGTGGTTGGCTAAAAGGATGTAGTCCTTTGCCTCTCCCATGCCAAATAAATCGACCTCGCCGTTGAACTTCAAGCGGTACGGCTTTTTATCATAGTCCCAAGTGGTGTTTCCGCGCCCGCGTATTTTTGCCGATGCGTTGTTAAACGTGTGATCCTCGCACTCTCCCGATGCGCTGACAAAGCAACCTAAATATTCGTTTCTTGATGTAATTTCGGCGCCGTTTATAGTGTTTACCGACAAAATAGGCAAGGAAAGCTCGCTTTTTTTGAAAATTGCTTCAATTTCTGTGTCCTCTGTTGCCGTTATAACAATCGATGAGCTTTTTTCTCCATTCGACCAATGAGAAAATTCGTAGCCAATGCGCGGCATGGCAGTAACAAGCATGGTTTTTGTATTGTCAAGCACGAATTGCTCGGTGTTACCTGTTATAATACCACACATTTCATCGTAAACATAATTAACGCGGTGCACCTTTGCAAATCGCGCATATACAGTTATTTCACCGTTAACCATATCTGCGCGCTCTTTTTCTGCGCTTCCGTCGCTCCAGCCGACAAAGCGGTAGCCCTCGTTTGGCACAGCGGTAACTATTTTTGAAATGAATGACTCGTCACCTGATTGCTCTGCAATACCGTCAATGTAACCGCCTTCCTCAGCAATATATTTAATAGAGAAGCGCGTTATTTCTTCCTTATGAACGTCGGATTCTGTGCCTGCTTCGCCTCCCGCACACGCAGAGAGCAGCAAAACAACCGACAAAAGACAAATAAAAAGAATCCTCTTTTTCATATACCCTCCAAAAAGCTTCATTATATATATTGTAAATAAAAAGGGACGAAAAATCAAGCAAAATCTTAAAAAGAGAAGCAATAACTTCCGCTATATATTTTTTTCTTTCGATACGTAAAAGCTTCACCTTGGAGCGTCAGGGTGGAGAGAAAATTCACTATAATTATACACAAAGCCAGACCATGAGGGTCAGAGGTAGGTATAGAAAGTGCGAAGGATAGTCTCGTCGCTGTACTTAGTACTGCAGAGATATCATTCGCGATTAGAAAAGCACACAAAAAGAAACGCGCCGACGCGCGTTTCTTACCTTATAATAACGAAAAATGGGAGAAGTACTAACTCCTCCCATATATGTGCTTTTCGTTCTATGCCTGCATATGGCACTCAACTAATTAGCCGAGCTTCGCGCTGTTAACCTTAATACCAGGGCCCATTGTAGAAGCTACAGTGCAGCTCTTAATGTATTGTCCCTTTGCAGCAGCCGGCCTAGCCTTAATGATAGCACCAAGAAGTGTAGCGAAGTTCTCGCCGAGCTTCTCCATACCGAATGAAGCCTTACCGATAGGGCAGTGGATGATGTTTGTCTTGTCAAGACGGTATTCAATCTTACCTGCCTTAGCTTCTGTAACTGCCTTAGCAGTATCCATTGTAACTGTACCTGCTTTTGGGTTAGGCATAAGTCCCTTAGGACCGAGAACCTTACCGAGACGACCGATAACGCCCATCATGTCAGGTGTAGCGATAACAACGTCGAATTCAAACCAGTTTTCCTTAGTAATCTTTTCAACGTAGTCCTCAGCACCAACGTAGTCAGCGCCTGCTGCTTCAGCAGCTGCTGCCTTGTCACCACGAGCGAATACGAGAGTACGAACCTTCTTACCTGTACCGTGTGGGAGAACTACTGCGCCTCTTACCTGTTGGTCAGCGTGACGTGAGTCAACGCCAAGACGAACGTGAACTTCAACAGTTTCGTCAAACTTTGCGGTAGCTGTCTTGCAAACAAGCTCCATTGCGTCAGCTGGGTCGTAAAGCTTTGTTGCGTCGATA
Organism: Clostridia bacterium; assembly: GCA_017625935.1. GTDB lineage: Bacteria > Bacillota > Clostridia > Oscillospirales > CAG-272 > RGIG2000. The sequence goes on along the minus strand of JAGALA010000011.1, from coordinate 8,721 downwards.
AGACCTGCAGCTGCGATATATTTCTTTCCTTGTTTCATCTCAAACTACCTCCTATTAGTCCTCAACGGTAACGCCCATAGAACGAGCAGTACCCTTGATCATGCTGATAGCAGCCTCAAGTGAGCAGGCATTTAAGTCAGGCATCTTTGTTTCTGCAATCTTTGTAACCTGTTCCTTTGTGAGCTTTGCAACCTTTGTCTTGTTAGGAGTAGCAGAAGCAGTTTCAATGCCGGCTGCCTTCTTAATAAGAACTGGAGCAGGTGGAGTCTTTGTGATGAATGTGAATGAACGGTCAGCATAAACTGTGATTACAACAGGAATGATGTAGCCGATATCGTTCTTTGTTCTTTCGTTGAATTCCTTTGTGAAGTTAGGAATTGATACACCGTACTGACCGAGTGCAGGTCCGATAGGTGGTTGTGGTGTTGCTTTTCCGGCAGGGATTTGAAGCTTAATATAACCCTGAATTTTCTTAGCCATTATTATTTCCTCCTATGTGGTTCTGTACGAGAGAATTAAGAAATTTTTCTCTCTCCCACGAATTTGCGACTTTGTCGCCCAAAATTAAAGTTTTTTAATTGCTTTTGCATCCAAGTTAACGGGCATTTCACGTCCGATTGTGGATACGATAACCGTAACCTCAGAAGCATCCTCGGAGATTTCGCTGACAACGCCCTTGTGTCCTGTAAGGAAGCCGTCAATAATTTCAACCTCATCACCGATTTTGATTGCCTCGAGCTTAACCTGCTCTTCAACTGCAATAGCGAGAGCCTCTTCGTCTGTAAGCGGAACCGGTCTTGACCCCGGGCCAACGAAGCCGGTAACGCCGCTGATGTTTCTTACAACGTGCCAGGTTTCATCATTCATAACCATTTTAACAAAAACGTATGAAGGATAAAGCTTTTCCTCTACGATTTTTTCCTCACCCTTTGCGTTAGTAACAACGGTAGGAACAACGGGGATCTTTACGTCGAAGATAACCTCAGATAAATTTCTGTTGGCAACAACCTTTTCAATAGTTGCCTTAACCTTATTTTCGTAACCAGTATATGTGTGAACGATATACCATTTTGGTCCGACGTTGAGTTCGTTAAAATCGCTCATCTTTGCACCTCGGTATTAATATCCGGTAAGTTCCGGGAATAACTTGTTTCCGAGAGTGTTGATTCCTACTACGCCTAAGCCGCATACAGTGTCAATAACTGCAAGTGCAATTGCGAAGCAGATTACGATAACAAGAACTAACAAAAAGTTTTTGAATGTAGATTTTGGGGAAGCCCAAGAAATCTTTTTCCATTCAGACTTAAGCCCCTTGATTTTTTCTCCGATTTTTCTGAAGAAATTACCAATTTTGCTGGGCTTTTTCTCTTTCTTTTCAGTATTCTTTTCGTTGTTTGCCATAGCCATACTCCTTACTTAGATTCCTTGTGCAAGGTGTGCTTACGACAGAAGCGACAAAACTTGTTCATTTCAAGTCGATCTGGGTCGTTCTTCTTGTTTTTCTTTGTGTCATAGTTTCTCTGCTTGCACTCTGAGCAAACGAGAGTAACCTTGACTCTTGCCTCATTCTTAGCCATTTGTTCGGCACCTCCTAATAAAATTTATTTGCACACGATGTGTGCCTGTACCTCCCTCGAAAGAAGGACGAGCGCGAAAAATCCGCGCAAAAAAAGAACCCCTCAACGAGGTAGCAACATTTTACCACAACATTTCACGCTTGTCAAGCCCTTTTTTTAAAAAATATAAAATATTATCTCTATATAACAAAATAATTAAATTAGTAACAAATTAACCACTTGATATTTTTATTAAGTTATGTTAGAATATACAATAGATTTTTATTGCCTTATCAGGAGGATTGGTATGAGACACGAATTTTTAGAGTGCGGACAAATTATGCGTGCACACGGGATTAGCGGCGCGATGGTTGTTAACCATTTTTGCGATAGCTACGAGGTTGTGGCAGCACTTAAAACCGTTTATCTTAAAAGCGGCTCGACCTATACTCCGTACAAGGTAGAGAAGGTTGCCCCATACAAAACAAATATTCTTTTGACCCTTGATGGCATTACCACGCCCGAGGCGGTTACCTCAATGCGCCTTTCATATCTTTACGCTAAGCGCGAGGACATACTAAAGGGCGAGGATGACTATTTTATCGTTGACTTAATCGGACTTGATGTTATCGATGCTGACACAAATGAGAAATACGGCACACTTGGTGACGTTATTAACCAAGGCGCACAGGATATCTATGTTATCAAAAGAGAAGGCAAGGGGGATGCGTACATTCCGTGCGTGCCGGTCTTCGTAAAAGAAATTAAGCTTGATGAGGCAATTTACATTACACCTATTGAAGGGATGCTTGACTGATGCGATTTGATATAATGACGCTTTTCCCCGAGGTTGTTGACTGTGTGCTTGGCTCAAGCATAATAGGCAGGGCAAAGCAAAACGGAATAATTGAGGTTTTCTCTCATAACATCCGTGATTACACGAAGGATAAGCACAAAAAAACAGACGACGCTCCATTTGGTGGCGGCAAGGGCATGCTTATGTCAACTCAGCCGATTGCAGATTGCTTTGCGGCGGTGAAAAGCCAAGCAAGCGGTAAAACAAGGGTTATCTACGCCTCGCCCCGCGGACGGATTTTCAATCACGAGGTTGCAAGGGAGCTGTCCGAATACGATAACATAATAATTCTTTGCGGTCACTACGAGGGCGTTGACCAAAGAATAATAGATACAATAATAGATGAAGAAATCTCAATTGGCGATTACGTTTTGACGGGTGGCGAGATTCCTGCCTGCATTATGGTTGATGCAATTGCACGCTTAGTCCCCGGTGTTCTCTCCGATAAGGAGTGCTACGAAAAGGAAAGCATTGCCTCAGGGCTGCTTGAATACCCACAATATACTCGTCCAAGAGAGTTTAACGGGCTGACTGTGCCTGAGGTGCTTCTTTCGGGGCATCACGAAAATATAGAAAAATGGCGGCTTGAAAAATCCCTTGAAATCACAAGGCAGCGCCGTCCGGAGCTTTATGAGAAATACATTAGTGAACACAAATAAGGAAAAGGGAGGTTTATCTTATGGAAATTAAGCACAAAAGACGTTCTACGTTTTCAAAGCTTAGCGCGTGGGTGTTTAAGGTTGTAGGCAACAGCTTTATCGGCAAGTTCTTTAAAAGCTACGATAAGGCAAATAACAAGTTTGTAAAAAACAGTGTAAAAAATGCCAAAAACAGATACTCCCCCCGTCGAAAACGCTTCGAGCGTGCACTTGAAAACAATTTCTTTGCAAGAATCATACCGCGCTTTTACCATTTTCTTTTGAGAATTGCCACGCGTAGCTACGCGGCGGTGTTCTTTATTATGGGTATGATTATTTTCTCGCTGTTTTTCTTAAACGGCAAGACCTTGCTTGTCGAAATTAACGTTGACGTTATTTCGTTTATAACGTCAATTGCATTGATTCTTGTTTCATTTCCGTTTTTGTTTTCGCGCAAAACTCTCGCAGGTACAGTGACCTCAAACAAGCTGATTTCACTCATTGCCTTTAAGCTGCTTGGAATTTACGAGGACACCTGCTACGAAATAGAGAAGGGCAAGCGCGTTAATGCAACAACGGCAACAATTATTTTCGGAGTTGCGTTTGGTATAAATGCATACTTTATCAAGCCTCTTCTCCTTCTCGGACTCGTGCTTGCGTTTATATTGGCGTATGTGATTTTCCGCACTCCCGAGGTTGGCGTAATTGTGGTTATTCTTACGCTTCCGATTGCCAACCCGTTTATTACCAAAATCGTGCTTGGATACGTATTTTTAGCGTATATAGTTAAAGCGATTTTAAGAAAAAGAATATACAGCTTTGAATTTCTTGATATTTGGGCAATTGTTTTTGCCGTTGTATTCACAATTTTCGGTATCGATTATCAAAACATTCTTGGCTCACTCCCTCACGTAATAAGCAATTTGTCGATTTTTGCACTCTATTTTGTTGTTTCAAGCCTGATTCGCTCGCAGGAGTGGTTCGATAAATGCATCGGTGCTTTTACCGTTTCCGGTGTTTTTGTCGCACTCGGCGGCATTTTGCAAGCACTGCTTGGTATCGCATCTGCAAATTTTGAGCAAATGAAGATGTTTGAAATATATGAAACAATGATTCCGTCCACCTTTGGCGATAACCGCGTTTTTGCACAGTTCTTGGTTATAGTAATACCATTTGGACTTGTTCATATGTTTACAAAGAAAAGACAAATCCCCAAAATTGTAGGCTTCCTTCTTTCCATGACTCTTATTTTGGGAATTACAGTTGCAAATTCAAAATCCGCAATTTTCGGAATACTTGTCGGTGTGATGATTTTACTTATAATGTATAACAGAAATTTCATCTATCTGGCAATTTCAGCACTCGCTGTTTTAATCTCGTCTGTTTTCATTGTGAAAGAAAACGAACAGGTGAAAGAGGCGATTTTATCACTCGGTATTTTCAAAACTATTGACCCTGTGTCTAAATTCGACTCAATTTTGGAGGGAATAAAGCAAATATTCACTCCTCGCGGCTTCCTTGGCGTAGGCGTAGGAGCAGCTCCAAATGCCGATCAAAGCTTCCTTGTTCAGCTTGGCTTAGAAAGAGGAGTGCTTGCAGTTGTTGTATTTGCACTTTTTGCAATTATGTTTGCTCGCCTTGTTTTCAGTTATCAGGAAACTACAAAAAATCACCCTAATCGCAAGGTTATATCAGGCGCAGGACTTTGCGCGCTTATCGGACTTTTCTCAACGGGAATTTTCGTTAACGTTTGGGCAAACGAAAAAATCGTTTTGCTGTCAGTTTTGTGTGTTTCTCTTTCATTTGCATACATTAAAATCGAAAAGGAAAGAGTTCATTCATCTTATTACTATAAGAATGAGCTATCGCGCGCCTCACTTGAAATCGAGGTTAAGGAGCAGGTTAAGCACGAAAATAAAACTGCGAGAAAATATGTTCACGCGCCGAAAAAGACTAAGGTCGGCTCTATGACAAGCACAAATATTTACAACACCTCTGAAGGTCCGATGTTCCAAACAGCAACGGGAATTTTGATACCTGTTGAGGATGACGATATTGAAGACGATACAAGAGTATAAGGAGCAAAAATGTTTATAGATAAGGTTAAAATTTATGTAAAGGCGGGAAACGGCGGTAACGGATGCGTTTCGTTCAGACGCGAAAAGTACGTTGCCAAGGGCGGCCCCGACGGCGGTGACGGCGGTCACGGCGGTAATGTTATTTTCCAAATTGATAAAGGTACAAACACCCTCCTTTCCTTTAGATATAAAAGAAAATTCGTTGCCGAAAACGGCGGTGACGGCAAGGGTGCTAAGTTCCACGGCAAAAACGGTGAGGATATAATTATCAAGGTGCCCGAGGGTACGCTTATTAAAGACGATAAAACAGGAAAAATACTTAAGGATATGTCCGACTGTGAGGATTTTGTTTGTGCCAAGGGCGGCAGAGGTGGCTGGGGAAACAGACACTTTGCAACTCCAACCCGTCAAATCCCTATGTTTGCAAAAAGCGGAACGAAGGGGCAGGAATGGGAGCTTACGCTTGAGCTTAAAATGCTTGCCGACGTTGGTCTTGTAGGACTTCCAAGCGCAGGCAAATCATCGCTTCTTGCCGCGGTCAGTGATGCAAATCCCAAAATCGCGGATTACCACTTCACAACTCTTTCACCAAACCTTGGCGTGGTAAGAGTAAGAAAAGGTTATGGCTTTGTAATGGCAGATATTCCGGGACTTATCGAGGGTGCGTCCGACGGCGCAGGCCTCGGTCACGCGTTCCTCCGCCATATCGAAAGATGCCGCTTGCTCGTTCACGTTGTTGACGTTGCGGCGCTTGAGGGCAGAAACCCGATTGACGATATAAAAACTATACACGCAGAGCTCGAAAAGTTCTCGCCCGAGCTTGCCACTCGCCCACGCATTATAGTTGCCAATAAGGTTGACTCGCTTGACAAAAATGTCGTTGACGTGGATGAATTTGAGAAATTTGTTGGCGAAAACGGTTGGGATTTAATCTATATTTCCGCATACACGGGCGAAAACACAGAGGAGCTTGTGGAAATGATTTCCGAAAAGCTCAACACACTCCCACCGCTTACAATTTATGAGGCAGAGTACACCGAGGAGGATGCGCTCTATAACGATGAGGACGACCACGCAGTTACAATCACAAGAGATTCAAGCGGTACTTACGTCGTTGAGGGCGAATGGCTCTATAACCTCGTTGGACAGGTTAATTTTGAGGATAGAGAATCGCTTATGTTCTTCCAAAGAGTGCTTCTTAAAAGCGGCGTAATTGACAAGCTGAAGGAAGCGGGTTGCGGGGACGGTGACTCTGTTTCTATGTACGACTTTGAATTTGATTTTGTAATCTAAAACGTAAAATTCATACACAGGGTGAGGTTTTTGCCTCACCCAATGTTAAACAAATATGTAAAGAGGGCTATATTATGAAGCTTAATTTAGGATGCCATTTGTCAGTATCAAAGGGATATGAGCATATGGGCAAGGAAGCTGTGTCAATAGGCGCAAACACCTTCCAATTTTTCACAAGAAACCCGCGCGGCGGCTCGGTTAAGATTCCATCGGATGCTGATATTCAAGGGCTTATAGATATTATGGAGCAAAATAATTTTGCGCCGATAATCGCACACGCACCGTACACCTTCAACCCCTGTGCCGCTGATGAGGGAATAAGAGATTATACTAAACGTACAATGGCTGAGGATATGATGCTTCTTGACAAAATTCCGAACGCACTATACAATTTTCACCCGGGCTCACACGTTGGACAGGGTGCGGAAATCGGAATTACCAAAACCGCTGACACCTTGAACTCAATTCTCGATAAAAGCAAAACCACAATGGCGCTTATCGAAACCATGGCAGGCAAGGGCAGTGAAATTGGAAAAACCTTTGAGGAAATTGCAAGCATCATTGAGAAAACAGAGAACAAGTCGCGCGTTGGCGTATGCCTTGACACCTGTCATATAAATGACGGTGAATATGACGTTACAAATAATTTTTACGGCGTTTTGGAGGAGTTTAATAAGATAATCGGCATTGACAGACTGAAGGCGATTCACTTGAATGACTCGAAAAATCCACTCGGCGCACATAAGGATAGGCACGAAAAAATCGGTGAGGGGTATCTCACCATCGACGGCATAGTAAATGTGATTACTCACCCTGTCGTGTCAAAGCTGCCGATAGTTCTTGAAACACCGAATGATCTCGACGGCTATGCACGCGAAATTGCGCTTTTGCAGGAGCTGGTCAAGAATAAATAATCAAAAACGAGCCACCCCGTGGCTCGTTTTTGATTATTAGATAATATTATCAATGTGCAAGCGCTCCTTATTGCCAATTTCCTCGATGTATTTTTGCAGCAAGGCTCGGTACTCGTAAAACCCACCGCCATCATCATTGTTTATCTTTTCTTCTAAAACCCCAAACGCAAGATTTACGTTGTCGATATCCTTGTGAGATACAAAAATGCATATGATGTGCTCATTTTTCTCCCAAAAATCCATAGCTTTTGAAAAGCCTTCTTTATCGGTTGGTGTAAAATTCTCCACCATATCGCCAAGCTCTCTTGCTACCCCTCTGATGTAAATTGAGCTTACAGCTATCGCACCGATAATCAACGCAAAAGCCAATAGCGAAATAACAAACGATTTCATTCAAATTCCTTCATTATTATATTTATATTATTGTTGTCGCAAACCGTCATTAAAAACACGTTTTTTAGCTCCAATTTGTGCTTCTTCAAGTATGAAAGCAGCCACTTTTCGTCCTTACTTACAAGATCAAGATTGCTTCGCACCACCTCTCCGTCGATTATTAATGCGTGTGCAAGTGGCTGCTTGTCCTTTTCAAAAACCGAAAGCTTACCGTTTTCCTCTAATATTGCATACTCCACGTCGCCGACGTCACCAACGTCCTTTAGCCGTAGCTCGCCGAGCAACTCGGGCAGTCCCATTCTCAGTCGTGCAAGCTCCTTTTGGTTGATTTTCCCGCGCTTTATTATATAGCTCGGATTTCCGTTTAATATTTTTTTGACAAACGGTGACTTTGTAACCAAGAATGACGATATAATCTCACTTGCAATCAAAACGATAATAGGAATCAGCGTGTGCGAAATCGGCACTGATGAGTCAAGTATAGGAACGGTAGCCAGCTCAGAAAGCATGAAGGTTATTACTAGCTCGGAAAGCTCAAGCTCTCCCACCTGTCGCTTGCCAAGCAGGCGGATAGCTATGATAAGCAGAAAATATATTATAATCGTCCTTAAAAAAACAGTAACCATAAACGCTCCTTTTATGGTATTATTATATAAATAAGTAGAAAAAATACATAATTTTACTATCAAAGAGAAAAATATAATAAAAAAATAAAAAAATTCAAAAAACTTTCCAAAAAGGTATTGACAAAGTGAAAAGTCTTTGATATAATAGCAAAGCACTCTAATGAGGAGCGCCTAAAACAGAACCTTTATGAGGTTTGATGCTTAGAAAAGCAAACAGAGTTTGCTAAAAGATCCTTGAAAATTGAACAATGAACTAATTAGAAAAAGAGAACTAATGTACAAAAGACGGAACTCTGAAATTCTTTTAGGTTTTTAGAAGAAATACTCGAAACAAGTAATTTAAGTAAAGAGCAAATATTGAGCTACT
>JAGALA010000010.1 GCA_017625935.1 Clostridia bacterium | reverse complement strand
CGGCAACCAAGATATTGCTTGATTTTTCGCCCTCTGCACGAAGGATTGCCTCACGTCTTTGTCTTTCTGCCTTCATTTGCTTTTCCATAGCATCCTGAATTTCAGCAGGCGGCTTGATGTTCTTCAGCTCAACGCGGTTGATTTTGATGCCCCACGGGTCTGTTGCCTCGTCAAGAATTGAACGGATTTTTGCATTGATGGTATCACGCGAGGTAAGAGTGTGGTCAAGCTCTAAATCACCTATGATATTACGAAGGGTTGTTGCGGTTAAGTTTTCAATTGCCGCAATTGGACTTTCAACGCCGTATGCATAAAGCTTAGGATCTGTTATCTGGAAGAACACAACCGTATCAATTTGCATTGTTACGTTATCCTTTGTAATAACGGGTTGCGGTGGGAAGTCTGCCACCTGCTCCTTTAAGGAAACCTCTTTTGCAATTTTGTCGATGAACGGAATTAAGAAACGAAGTCCAGTATCCCATGTTTTGTGATACTTTCCTAAGCGCTCAATAACGTATGCCTTTGACTGTGGTACTATCTTGATGTTTACTATTGCAATAATAGCAATAACTACCAAAATACCTACCGGAATTAATAACCATGCCCACATAATTTATTCTCCTTTTCTTTCAACAATGGCTTTATTGCCAATTATTTCTTTAAAAATTACTATTTCGCCGCTTGATATATCCTTGCCATCCTTGGATTTTGCGCTCCAAACTATTCCGTTTATCTTTACTGCGCCCTCTCCCTTGATGTTGCTTATATCCTCGGTTACTATTGCTTCCTTGTCTATGTATAATTCAAGGTTGGTTTTTTGATTTTCCGTCCGCTTATTAAGCAGCCTTTTGACAAGCGGTCTTGTTGCCAAAAGAAGTGCGACGGAGACGATAACAAACGTGACAATTTGCCAAACAATGCCATAGCCCATATCGCCGAAAATCGCAGTCAGAATTGACGTTACCATAGCGCCAAGGGCGAACCAAACACAAATAATCTGTGTCGTTGCAAGCTCAAGCACGACAAGTGCTATCATCAAGCAAAGCCATATCCATTCCATTAAATCACCTCTTTCATATTTCTGTGCGCTGGCTCACTGATTTTTGCGCACTGCCTATATATTTCTATATTTTTGGGAAATGCGTTTTGCATTTCGTATTTCGACACGTCAACGCTTGTTTGCTTGGCATTCTTTACAAGCTGAGCAAACGCTTCTATATCGTTTGGCTCGTAAAGATACTCGCTGGCAACTAAGTCGGTTTGCCCCTTAACACGTGAGGCAATGACGGTGAGCCCTGCCCTTTGCGCTTCAAGAATATTAAAGGGCAAGCCCTCGGCAAGCGAGGCACTGACGTAAAGATCCGCTTCCTTTATATATCTGCCGACGTCCCTTGTGAAGCCCGTGATATGGACGCGCTCTGTCAGGTTCTTTTTCTTTATATATTTTTCAATTTTTGCTCTTTCGCCTCCGTCACCGACGAGCGTTAAGTGACACTCGGGCAGAAATTCAAGTGCGCGCACGAGCATAATTTGATTTTTGCGCTTGTTTAATTCCCCGACGTAAATCAATTTTTTCGGCGGGAAGGTTGGGGCGGCTTTCGGAATTTCCTTTTTTAGAAAGTCTATTCCCATACCGTCAATTTTATACACCGCGCCGATACATAGGCTGTTTTCCTTAGCAATTTTTTCATCATCCGCGTTCATAACGACGATATTGTCGGTCTGTTTTTTGAGAATTTTTTCAGAGAGTAAGTAAATTTTATTGTGAAGCCTTCCGTAGCCGTTTCCGAAAAGATAGCCGTGGACGGTATTCACAACGCGAGGGCGGTTTTTCATTCCCTTTAATGCAAGGCGCACCCAAAACGCACAGAGTGTCGTATGCACAAAAATCACGTCGGGCTTTAAGTGCTTTATGATTTTTCGGATTTTGAGCGACAAAAACGCATTTTTTAGTGAAAAGGCGCGCTTTTTGAATGGAATATTTATGTCTGCGCCCTCTCCGCTTGATAAAACCAAGACCTCGTGACCCTCTTGTCTGAATTTTTCTATGTATTCGCGGTGAAAATTATTGATATGCACCATATTTGATGCAGCGATAATTATTTTCATTTCACAAATTTTTCGTTTCTGTTAAACATTTTAAACGGTGTGGTAATTATGATTTTTAGGTCGTTATAGACTGACCAGTTTTCGATGTAGCTGATATCAAGCTCAATTCTGCGCTCTATTGAGGTGTCACCTCGGTAGCCGTATATTTGAGCAAGTCCCGTGATTCCCGGCTTGACCTGATGCTTTACGTTATAAAGCGGGACGGTCTCGGAATATAGCTCGACAAACTTAGGAAGCTCGGGACGTGGACCGACAATTGACATCGAGCCGAAAAGCACGTTGAAAAGCTGAGGAAGCTCGTCAATTCCCGTTTTGCGAAGGAACGTGCCGAAGCGCGTTTTTCGCGTGTCCCTTCCTGTTGTCCAAGCGGTATCTGACATTTCGTTCACACGCATTGAGCGAAATTTATACATTGTAAATTCCTCGCCATAGCGTCCTACGCGCCTTTGCTTAAAAATAGCGGGGCCCTTTGAGGAAAGCTTTACGCCGATAAAGGCAAAGACCATAATTGGGAACGTCAAAGCTATCATAACAAGGGAAATTATAATATCCATAACCCTTTTCATAAATGCGTTTGCAAGGTTGTCAAGCGGAACGGCGCGTGTGTTGATAATTGGCAAATTTCCTATCATATCAACCTGGCATTTTGATTTGAAATACTTGTAGGTTGAGGTTGGAATGATTACTGCGCGCACGCCTGCTTTGTCGGCTATCGCCATTATGTTTTGGAGCTGATGCTGCTCACGCGAGGAGAGTGCAACAACTATTTCATAAGGATGCTCTCTTTTTATGATTGCTTCAAGCTCGTAATACGTGCCGAGCTTGTTGGGGATGTCTGCACGCTTGGATGCAACCGTGCCGATGACCTTATATCCAAGGTGCTTATTGTTGTTTACCTCTTTTATGTAGTCCTTGCCTGCCGCGCTTGCACCGACAATAATAACCTTTTTTATGCGGCGCTTTTTGCCTATTAAGTGGATGAGCTTCGTTGATATAATCTTCTTCGTGGCAATGAGCGCGCTTGAAAGCAAAATTACGACAAGCTCGCCAACGTAATATTCCTTATTGCCGACGAAAATTGCGATGCACGCAAATAAAACAGCGGCGATAAAGAGCTGAACGAATAAAAGCTTCAAAAGCTGAGTGTGCAGAGGCGCGAAAACCTTTATGGAATAAAGGTCGAAAACAAAATAAACGGCAATTGTCAAAAATGCAATTCCGACACAGATTGCAACGGCTGTGCCGCCAATGTGCGTACCGAAGGCAAGCTTCAAAACGAGCAAGGATACAAAAACCGATATTAAATTTATAATCAAATCAACGGTTGCACTCAAAAAGTGTGCAAGCGTTTTTTCACCTTGTCCCATTTTTCCTCCTTTGGCTTGTGATGATATTTTCAAAATTTACAATAATTTATTCATAAATAGCCCCACTAAAAACGAGTTTTGTGAGGCCATTTTTATATTTTCTGTTCGTTACAATATTTCTGATATTTTTCGCATACCTCGTTTACATCGCCGTATGCCATGACCTCGGAATTTTCAATCCAGATTGCCTTTTGACAAAGTGACTTCACCTGTCCCATATTGTGTGATACTATAACGAAGGTAACGCCCTTCTCGCGTAGCTCGTTCACCTTACGTGCGCACTTTTTGCGGAAGTTTTCGTCACCTACCGATAAAATTTCGTCAACGAGCAAGATATCGGGATTTACGTCAATGGCGATAGCAAAGCCAAGGCGCGCAACCATGCCCGAGGAGAAATTTTTGATTGGAATGTGCATATATTCGCCAAGCTCGGCAAATTCAACGATTTCCTCATACTTTTTTGCAATTTCCTTCCTTGAATAGCCAAGGATTGCACCGTTTAGGTAAACGTTTTCCTTCGCACTTGACTCAGGGTCAAAGCCGGCACCGAGGTTAAGAAGCGGGGCAACCTTGCCGCGCACCTTGACAGTACCCTTTGTCGGCTTGTATATTTCGGCAATAAGCTTAAGCAGTGTGCTCTTGCCTGCGCCGTTATGTCCGATAAGACCGATAGATTCGCCCTTTTTCACAGAAAACGAAACGTTGTTTAAAACTCTGACAACCTTGCGCTTTGCCTTGCCCTTAAGAAGGCGCACAAAAAGCTCCTTCAGATTGTCAATTTTTTCGTCACGTGTGAAAAATTCCATACTAACGTCCGAAACCTCGATAATGGTATCGTCGATTTGGGACGGTGCGGTGGCTATTTCGGTTTCTTGAGTAAGATTCTTTTCTTCCATATTTGCCACCTTAAATATAATAAATGAATTTGCTTCTTGTGAGTGAAAAAATGAGTGTACCGATGCCCGCAAAGATAAGACCGATTAGATAAAGCGTGCCAAGAAGCGGGAAGGTTTGCCAAACAGAAACACCGTTTTCAACACAGCCATACGCTATATCGCGGAAATAGGTAACGAAGTGATACATCGGGTTTGCGTGAACGATGAGTCTAAGCATTGGTTTTATAAAAAGTGCCATTGCCTGTGTGTCGCTTTCCTTTGAATCAAGAACGTTGCCAACCTTCCAGAAAACGGGGGTGAGGTACGTCCAAAGCGTCAGAAATACGTTATAAAAATGCTGAATATCGCGGAAGAACACGTATAGTGCGGCAAGAATAAGCGAAAGACCGTAGCTAAAAAGGAAAAGCGCGGGGAGCATAAGGAAAACAAGCAAAAGGTTAAAGCTGAAGAAGCTTTGCTTAGCAATAATCGATACAACCGCCATAACGCCGAGAAGCGCAATTGACGAAAACGCAAAATTGACAACAGCACCGAGATTGTTTGCAATCGGGAAAACGAATTGTGAGATTTTATTTTTTGTTAAAAGACCGCGGTTGTGCACAATTGACGGCAGCGACTGAGTTGTTGATGCGCGAACAAATGAGAACATAATGTTACCGCAGAGAATGTATAGCGCGTACGTTTTCTCCGAGCCGTAGTTAAGCACCACGCTGAAAACGAAGAACATAACGAGCATATTGAGTAAAGGGTTGAGTACGGTCCATAAAGCACCGATAACAGAGTTACGGTACTGAACCTTGATATTCTTTTTTACAAGCTCTCTTACAATGTTTGCATTCTTTTTGAAGCTTAGTGCTTTCTTTTTCAAAAATGCAAGGAGCCTTTGGAAGATATTTTCCTTTGTGTTCATTGTAACTCCATTCTAAATTGATATGCTATGATATAATCTTATCACAACGCGCACGCGTTGTCAAGACGTGTCGAAAAACTAACAAAAATTATTGATTTTTACAATTATTTCACAAAAAGTTAACACTTTTTGATTTCCTTGACAATCTCACCGTACATATAGAGCGAGCCAAGGCAAAATAGCGCTTTTCCATCCTTTTTTGCATTCAAAATCGCACACTGGATCGCCTCTTTTACTGTTTTGGAATCGTGCGCTTCCTTGCCAAGCGACTCAAAAACCTTAGCGTAATTTTCGGCAGGCAAAGCGCGCGGATTATCGGGCGTTAGGCAGAAAACCTTGTCGGCAACCTCACAAATTTTGCTTGCCATATAGGTGTAGTCCTTGTCTGCCATAACTCCTGTCAAAATGTAAACCTTTGCTGATCCAAAATAATTTTTGATGCTTTTCACGCTTGCTTCAATACCCTCGGGATTGTGTGCGCCGTCAAAAATAACGAGGGGAGTGTCTGAAATTCGCTCAAATCTGGCATGCCACTCTGCTTTTTTCAGTCCCTCCATCACCTGCGGATGCGTGATGTAAAAGCCGTGCTCGCAAAGCACCGAAATCGCCTCAAGCACGTTTGCACAGTTTATCGGCTGATATGAGCCGAGAAGCTTAATTTCCACATTTCTAAAGTTCTTGTAATCGAGCATTGTACCGTCAAAGGATGCTCTTTTTATTATTATTTCATCGTGGCTTGGGAAATAAACGGGGGCGTGCTTCTTTTCTGCAGCTTCTAAAATTACTTTTTTTGCGCATTCGTCCTCGCCACACCATAAAACAGGCACGTTTTCCTTTATTATTCCCGCCTTTTCATGGGCGATTTTCTCAACCGTGTCGCCAAGAATCGCGGTATGGTCAAGGGAAATGCCTGTGATGACTGACAAAACAGGTGTATCTATTACGTTTGTTGAGTCGAGGCGGCCGCCAAGCCCACATTCAAGCACGACGATATCGCACTTGTTTTTGGCAAAATAGGTAAACGCGATAGCGGTGACAAGCTCAAACTCGGTTGGCTTGTCCACCATTTTGTCGGCATACTCTTTTACCTGCTCGGTAATTTCGACAAGCTCCTTATTTGAAATGGGCTTGCCGTTAATTGCCATTCTCTCATTGAATTTTAATATATACGGTGAGGTATAAAGACCCACCTTATAGCCTGCCTCTTTTAATACGCTTGAGAGCATTGACGAGAACGAGCCCTTGCCGTTTGTGCCCGCCACGTGTACGAATTTTAAGCTTTTTTCGGGGTTTCCAAGCATTTTGCAAAGCTCGCGCGTTCTTTCAAGCCCCGGCTTGCAAAACGTCCAGCTCACGTTATGAATATATTCAAGTGCTTCCTTATAGTTCACGTCATTCTCCTTCTTGCATTTTGCGAATTTGCTTGTTTATCGCCTTGCTTTTAAGTAGGAACAGTACAGCGAAAATTTCCACAACCGCGGTTAGGGCATACACGGTAAGTCTTATAAAAAACAGTGTGCCGAAGCCGATATTGTAATTTGCTAAATAAAAGCTTGCAAGTCCTATTGTTTTTATCACAACCGATGCTATAAAATGCGCAGGGATAACGGCGATAGTTAAGCGCGCGATATTTGCAGGGGATTTTATATACTTAAACAAAAATCCGCAAATTAGCGCAAATGCGCAAGCACCAAATGTGACCACGGGATTTATCGTATAACCGCGAAGCACGCAGCCTAGCAAGTCCGCAACTACCGCCACCATAGCAGCACGCACAGGACCTAAGGTGACCGCCACTAAAATTATAGGTAGGTTTTCAAGCCCTATTCTTATCATTTCGGTGACGTTTATGGCGAGAAACTTGCCAAGCACTATTGAAAGCGCGGTCATAAGTGCCATAAAGACAATTTGCTTTGTGGTAACACCCTTCTTTTTTTCATTCTTTTCAATTTTTTGCATAAAAAAAGCACCTCCTAAAAATAGAAAGTACAGATGCATCGGGAGCCGAAAACGGCCGTTCCTGTTTCGGTTATAGCCACACAGGGCGGCTATTTGCCACAGCGGGATGCAATATGCGAACCGCAACAAAAGTTTTCGTTTCAGAGGCAACTCCCCGTCCTCCAAACACTTAACGCACGCATATTTACTCTGCAGTGCTTATTCGATATTTAAGCACGCTAATATAATACCACATTGATATTCGCTTTTCAAGGCTTTTTGAGATGTTTTTATTTTTTAACAAAAATTTCAATTTTATTCCTTGACAATTTCGCCTTTTTTATATATAATGATTTAGGAATTTGAGAACGATTCTCAAATTAAAGTTTGATATGATAAAGGATTTACAAAATGGACGTATTAAAGGAAGCCTTTTTGTCGGTTTTTGGCGAGCCGATAATTGACACCTTAAAAATATTGCCGCTTCTCTTTATTGCCTATCTTATTATGGAATGGCTTGAAAAGAAGGCGTCGGCGAAAATGGAGCGCGCGCTTGCAAAAATCGGTCGCGGCGGCCCTGTCATTGGCTCTCTGCTTGGTTGTGTGCCTCAATGCGGTTTTTCGGGCGCGAGTGCAAATTTATTTACCGCAGGCATCATTACCGAGGGCACGCTTATTGCGGTTTTTCTTTCAACGAGCGATGAGGCGGTTGTCTTGCTTCTCTCCTCCATGGCGCCGTTTGCGGTAATCGGCAAGCTTATTTTGGCGAAGATTATAATCGGAATTATCGCCGGCTACTCGGTGGATTTAATAAACAAAAAGAGAAAGATTAAAAAGGTACACGTTGATATGTGCCGCGATTGCGGCTGTGAGGAAAGCGGCGGAATTTTCAAGCCTGCGTTCAAGCACACACTCAAGGTTGGACTTTTCATTTTCATTGTCAATATGGTGCTCTTCAACGTGGCAAGCCTGCTTGGCGAGGAGTTTATAAACAATATACTTCTTAGCGGCAGCTTTTTCCAGCCGTTTATCACGGGTCTTGTCGGTCTTATCCCCAACTGTGCGGTTTCCGCCGCAATAACCAAGCTTTACGTTGACGGCGCCCTCTCCTTTGGTTCAGCCGTGGCAGGACTTTGCTCGGGCGCGGGCGTGGGACTTGCAGTGCTTTTCAAGGCTAATCCTATCAAAAAAGAGAATTTACGTATAGTAGCTACACTTTATATCGTAGCGGTTGCTTCGGGAATTTTACTCAACCTTTTAGGTATATGACCAATCCCTCCGTCACGACAAGTCGTGCCACCTCCCTTTACACAAAGGAGGCTTGAAACCTACGCATTGTAGCTACACTTTATGCCGTAGCGGTTGTTTCGGGAATTTTGCTTAATTTGCTTGGTATATAAAAAATAGCGTGCTTCTAAATTGAGAGGCACGCTTTTTTATTTCATTGCATAAATAGCTTTAACCGACTTCTTTACACCTCATCCGTCAGCTAAGCTGACACCTTCACCTCAAGGGGAATGCTCTGCTTTTATTTCCATTTCACCTTTTTAAGATTTGATTTAAGTGCAACCTTTAATGCTTCCTTATCCTCGTCTGACATCTCGGATAGGTCAACGACGAAGGCGTTGTTTGGCTGGATAAAGAGGTAAAGCTCGTCTTTGTTCTTTGTGGCTTTTTGGAGCATTGAATATTTCATTGTGGATTTTTCTTCAAGTATATCGTTTTTTACGCTAATTGAAAATTCATCCTCACCAAAGCCATACTCTATTGTTGTACCGAGCGTTTTCGTTTTCCTAATTACCGATTTCGGCAAGAAAACAAAAAGCATAAGCGGCATAAGCACGTCAAGCAAGAAAAGCGCCAAGCAACACATTGCGATTGTGAGCGAAAGCTCGCCGAATATAATTTGCATAAGAGCAACAAAATAAACTATGGGAGTTGCAACCGACAGTACAATCCACATAAATTTTTGGTTTCTTGCAAAGTAATAATTAAATTTCAAAAGCCGCTCTTTTGTATATACGGTTGAATTGTTAATTTCCATTTTTGACTCCATTACCTTTGTTCGTTTTCGCGCTCCTCAATGCGAATAAGCTTTATTGCGGCAAGAGATATGAGCGCAAAGGATACCGCGCAAATAATAAACAGTGCAGTCGATCTTGAATAAAGCAAAAGCGCTGCAAGCGTCGCCTCACTAAAGCCCAAGATAAACGCAAGCTTTACGTTTATTGAGCGAATTTTCTTTGAAAAAATCCCAATCACAGAGTTGGCAGCGCCAAGAGCGGCGAAAACCATAAGCAAAATCATAAAAATAGCCGTGAGCGGGTATATTTCATTTTGAAGGTAATTAACCACGTTCATAAAATACGGGTCTGCCTCGCTGACAGTCGCACCTATTCTTAACGCGTTTACGTTAATAAGAGGGAAAAACATTGAAAAAATGACCGCCGAGTGCGCGCACGCAATTATAAAATGAAATCTTTTGTAGCGCATAATATCCCTCCCTTTCATATTTTATTATGAGCATATATATTTTAGCACAAGTGAATTAATTTGTCAATTAATATAGATTTTATCTATTGACATTTATTTTTTTGTGTGCTAAAATACTTAAAAAGCGATGACAAAGACAGTAGCGACTTCTTGATTTTCAGAGAGATAGCGGTTGGTGCGAGCTATTAATTGGGATTTTGTGAAAACCACTTTCGAGCTGCAGGCGTTTAAAAGCCGTGCCGTATTCCTGCGTTAAAGGGTAATTGAGTTAAATTTAAGGTGGAACCGTGCTATGCACCCTTAATGTCCTATGGGCGTTAAGGGATTTTTTACGCCCAAATCAAAATTTTTCTCATATTTGGAGGTATAATTTGTTATGAAAATTATGCAAAACAACGGTGTTCCCTGCGAGATTGACAACAAGGCAGAGGAGCTACACATCATCAGACACACAGCGGCGCACATTATGGCGCAGGCAATCAAGCGCCTTTATCCCGAGGCAATTTTCGCTTACGGCCCCGCAACTGAAAAGGGCTTTTACTACGACGTTGACTTGGGCGAGAAGAAGCTTAACGACTCAGACCTCGAGGCAATCGAGAAGGAAATGAAGAAAATCACGAAGGAAAACCTTCCTATAAAGGCATATTCCCTTCCACGTGACGAGGCAGTTAAATTGATGCAGGAGCGCGGCGAAAAATATAAGGTTGAGCATATTGCCGACCTTGACCCCGATGCGACAATTACGTTCTTCCAGCAGGGTGACTACATTGATATGTGCGTTGGCCCTCACCTTTGCTACACAAAGGCACTCAAGGCGTTCAAGGTAACGAAGATTTCGGGTGCTTACTGGAAAAACGATAAAAACAACAAGATGCTCACACGTGTAAACGGTACTGCATTTGCAACGAGCGAGGAGCTTGACGAATACTTAAAGATGGTTGAGGAGGCAGAAAAGCGCGACCACAACAAAATCGGACGTGACCTTGAATTCTTTACGACCGTTGATTCAATAGGTCAAGGCTTGCCTATCCTTATGCCGAAGGGCTCTCGCGTTATTCAGCTTTTACAAAGATGGGTTGAGGATACCGAACAAAAGCGCGGCTATCTCTTGACAAAAACACCGCTTATGGCAAAGCGCGAGCTTTACAAGATTTCGGGTCACTGGGATCACTACCGCGACGGTATGTTTATTATGGGAGATCCCGACGATGAGGAAAAGGAATGCTTTGCGCTCCGTCCTATGACCTGCCCGTTCCAATATCAAGTATTCTTAAACAAGAAGCGCTCGTACAGAGATCTTCCAATGCGTCTTGGCGAAACCTCTACTCTTTTCAGAAACGAGGATAGCGGTGAGATGCACGGTCTTATCCGTGTGCGCCAATTTACAATTTCCGAGGGACATCTAATCCTTCGTCCCGATCAGCTTGCAGAGGAATTCAAGGGCTGCTTGGAGCTTGCAAAATACTGTCTTGAAACCGTTGGACTTTGGGAGGACTGCACCTTCCGCTTCTCACAGTGGGATCCTAACCGTACTGACAAGTACGAGGGTACGCCCGAGCAATGGAACGAGGCACAGGAAATTATGGGCAGGCTGCTTGACGAGATAGGCCTTGAATATGAGATTGGCATTGACGAGGCGGCATTCTACGGACCGAAGCTCGACATTCAATGCAAAAACGTATTCGGCAAGGAGGACACAATTGTTACCATCCAAATCGATATGCTTCTTGCAAAGAAATTCGGTATGGAATACGTTGACTCTAACAACCAAATGGCAACTCCGTATATCATCCACCGCACCTCACTCGGCTGCTATGAAAGAACGCTTGCACTCATTCTTGAAAAATATGCAGGTGCTTTGCCGCTATGGCTCTCACCGACACAGGCAACGATTGTTCCCATCAACTCCGAGTTTGACGAGTATGCAAAGGGAATTCAAGCAAAGATGCTTGAAAAGGGCATCCGCGTAAACGTTGACACAAGAAACGAAACAATGGGCAAGCGTATCCGTGAGGCTCAGCTTGAAAAAATTAACTATGTTTTGGTTGTCGGCGCAAACGAAAAGGAAACAAACACAGTTTCTCTGCGTGCGCGCGGCGGCATTAACCTCGGCGTTATGTCGATTGACGAAATGCTCGATAAGCTCGTAAATGAGATTGAAACAAAAGCAAGATAAGCGTGGAACACGCAATGAATTGCAACGTTGTGGCATAAATTGACACTGTGTGTCATAAATTGCATCTACGATGCATAAATTGCCCTCTGGGCATTACCCCGTTGCAATTCAATTCATGTGCTTTGACACAATTTATGTTTCAAAGAAACAATTCACGATGCGTTAGCATCAATTCATCAAAAAAAGCGTTGCAAATGCAACGCTTTTTTTGTTAAATTTAGATACAGGTCGAGGTGTTTTCCGTTTTTTGCTTTCCTACAATGCCTTCAAGCTCGTACATTGTGGTTTTTTCATCAAAGGTTGAATACTGCACGCAAAGAATGTCACCTACGCGGAGCTCCTTGCCGCCGTGCTCGTCCACCTCAGCGCTGTTGGCTTTGGCTTTTTGAACGGAAAGCACGAACATATTTGCAGGCCAGAAGATATCTCTTATCTGCTTGCCTACCGCAAACGCCCCCGACATAACCTTAACGGTCACGTTATTTACGGTTGGCACCTTACCATCGTTTTGGTCCTCGACGTGCGCTTCCATTGCGCTATCGTTTATCGATTTTGCGCCAAAAAGCTCGGTGATGAAATATGCAATTAAGGAAACCATAATAACGGAAATTATATTTTCGTGGCAAGCGAGTGCTTCAATTGAAAAGATAATTGCGGTAAGGGGGGATTTCATAAAGCCCGAGAGCGTTGCAACGATGCCAAGAACTAAAATCACGGAATAAAAGCGACTGTCAAGACCGCAAATAAGCAATAATCTGCCGATTATAGCGGAGACGGTTGCGCCAATTGCAAGGGACGGAATGAACATTCCTCCCGAGAGGCCGTTTGTGTTTGCACCGATTGTTAATGTCGCGCGGGCGAGCAAAATAAAGATTAAAATTCCTATTGAAAGGTTGTTATCAAAGAGTGAAATGATAAGCGAGTGACCTGTTGAAACGCCCGAAAACGTGATAAGACCAACCGCAACGGTTAATGTAAAAATCAAGAAAATTTTAACGAAGCTTGGAACTTTTTTGAGTGTTCCGCCAAAAAAGCGCTTGATTACTTGATAATATTTTAAGATAAGCGAGCCCAAAAGACCGAGAACCACACCGACGAGCAACGGAATCCAAAGCTCCTTTAATTCAAGGTGCGGAATTGAAATTCCCTCAAAAAGCTCACTTGAAACGCCAAAAATCTGTGAAAGCGGACGTACGGCAATGTTGGCAAAAAGCACCGAGGATGATGCAACAATCATAATCGTCGGCGAGATTCTTTGGTGCGCCTCCTCTATTGCAAAGAGTATACCCGAAATGGGTGCGCCTGTGGCAACGGAAAATCCCGCGCACGCACCGCCCGTCATTGTGTATCTGTCCCACGCCCTATGCTTGCCGCCTGCGAAAAGATAGACCGTGCCGCGACCAATTGACGTGCCCATTTGGACAGAGGGACCCTCGTTTCCAAGCGGAACACCGATAAGGAAGGAAAAAAGCGAAAGAGTGAAAACACCAAGCAAGCTCCTTAGCCACTTAAAGGTGATAATGCCACGCAAAATACCGATTGAGGTTGGTATGCCGCCGCCCTTTAGGTTAGGGTATTTTTTGAAAAGAAATGCTAAAAGCACGCTTATACCGAAAAGCACGCCGAGCAATATGGGAACAAAATAAAGATGCGTTCTGAAAAATGAATACGCGTGCTTTGATATATCAATTATATGATGTGCCAAAAATTTATACAGTGTAACCGTAAAAGCGGTGAGCGTGCCTGTGATAAAGCCAAAAACGAGCGCAGGCATGATTAAATTTATAATGTAGCTTCTGTAATCCTTTATTTTTGCACCGAGCTTCATTTTCCTTCTCCCCAAGCAATAAAAATACAATTCTATTTTATCACAGCTATATCATAAATGTCAATAAAAAGAGCCACGAAAACTGACAAAATTTTCGTGGCGGTTTTTATAAAATTGTGGGGGGAGTGTTTAATTTTCGCTATAAATCACGGTAACGTCACTATGCAATTGAAGGATTGACGCAGGCACCCAAGGTGTGATTTTGCCGAAGAATGCTTTTTCGATAATTTCCTTCTTTGCTTTGCCGTTTGCAATCAAAAGAACCTTTTTTGCTTGCATAATTGAGTACATACCCATAGTAATTGCTTGCTTTGGAACGTCGTCCTTAGACGCAAAGAAGCGTGAGTTCGCTTCAATTGTTGATTCGTCAAGCTTTACAAGATGTGTTTCCTTGGTGAAAAAATCCTCGGGCTCGTTAAAGCCGATATGTCCGTCAAGACCGATACCGAGAAGCTGAATGTCAATTCCGCCTAAGTCCTCAATCATTTTATCGTACGCCTCGCCCTCACTTGAAAGGTCAGACGCACAGCCGTTTGGCACAAAGGTTTTATTCATATCAATATTGATTTTGGAAAAGAGGTTTTTGTTCATAAAATAACGGTAGCTTTGGTCGTTTTCGCCGTCAAGCCCAACGTACTCGTCGAGGTTCACCGACGTGCAGGATGAAAAATCAAGCTCGCCCTTTTCGTACTTCTCTACCAAGCGCGCGTATGTACCGAGAGGCGAGGAGCCTGTTGCAAGACCGAGCACGGGGTTTTCCTTTCCCTTTATAACGTCGGCTATGATTTCTGCCGCCATTTCACTTAATTTATCGTAGCTATCTACCTTAATAAAATTCATAGTACACTCCTAAAATTATTTTGATAAGCCAAGCTCATATAAAAGCTCGGTTTCGATTTCATAAAAAAGATCTTCAATAAAAACCAATATTTCTTGCCAAAATGATGACGTAAAGAACGAAACAACGGCAGAAACAAAGCTAAGGCAAGCAAAGACAATGCCGACGGGCAATGCAATTCTTGTCAAAATGCGCGCTGCCTTTATAAATTTGTTTTCCGAGTCTGCTTCCTTATAATACTGTCTTGTAAAGCACTTTGAAAGAATCAGGAAAACAACCATTGACGGCAGGAAGAAAAGGATCGTTTTAAGGAAGTTATCTGCTGACAAAACCGCGCACACAAGCGAGGCAATTCCAAACGCAAGCGACAAAATGTAATTGGATTTTTTCACCTTCCTTGGAGCTGTATCCTCTTTTATCTCAACAGCTGAAGCTTCCTCGACGGGCTCAGCTTCATTGACAGGCTCAGCTTCCTTGACGGGCTCAGCTTCCCGAGCAGGCTCATTTTCCGAATCCTGCACTAAAGCCACCGCTGTGCCGCACTTTACACAAAATTTCATATCATCCTTAAGCTCACCGCCGCAATTTTGGCAGAGCTTTTTTTCTTTAATTTCCAAGCCGCACTCCGAGCAGAATTTTGCTTCGTCGATAAGCTCCTTTTTACAATTCGAACAAATCTTCATCTTAACCCTCCTTGCTATGAAATTCATCCTTGTATATTATATACCATTTTATCTTTTTTGTCAACTATGCTATATTTTTCTTGAAAAATATACTTGAGTGTTTTATAATTGAAATAAGGACGCCGAAAAGGAGATTTTTATGGAAAGATGGAGCAAGGAAAAGGCTTGGGAATGGTATAACTCGCACCCATGGATACGCGGCTGCAACTATATGAGCGCGGACCGTGTCAACCGTGTTGACCAATGGCAAGCGCTACACTTTGAGGAGCGAATGAAAACCACGGAGGAGGAGCTACGCCTAATGCGTGAGCTTGGCTTCAATTCCGTACGCTTAATCCTTGAATACGTTGTTTGGGAAAAGGAGCACGATTCGTTTCTAACCCGATTTGAGCGATATATTTCATTGCTTGACAAATACGGCATTAGCGCTATGATTGTCTTAGCAAACGACTGTATGCCGCCGAAAACCGAGCTTTGGAAAATGCCCGATATTGGCGAGCAAGCATACGATGTTGGCTACCACGGTGGAAGAAAGCATTCTCAGCACGGCAGACACGCAGGACCCGCGCCTCACTACTATTTTGACGAGCACGAAAGCTGCGAAAAATATTTTGAGATGGTAAATGAAATTGTCACGCTTTATAAAAATGACCCTCGCATTCTGATGTGGGATTTATTTAACGAGCCCGGAAATAGCCAACGCAGCGGAATCACCTTGCCTATTCTTAAAAGAATGGTTGAGGTGGTAAGGGAAATCAACCCGTCTCAGCCTCTGACAATTGGAGCGTGGTGCTGTGATAAAAATTACGAATTTAGTATGCCCGAGGACGTTTTCGCCATCGAAAATTCCGATATTATCACGTACCACAACTACTCGACGTACGAGGAGCACGTAAGGGTAATTAAGCACTTAAAGAAATTCGACCGTCCGCTCATAAACACCGAGTGGCTTGCAAGATGCACGGGAAATAACGTTTTTGAAAACTTCCCTCTTTTCTATCTTGAAAATATCGGCTGCTACAACTGGGGCTTTGTTGCAGGAAAATACCAAACCTACGAGCCGTACGAGGCGCATTGGCAATGGTACGGTGAGGACAAGCGTGCGCCGATTGATTTTACAAAATGGTTTCACGACCTATATAGACCGAGCTTGCGCCCGTACGACCCGCGCGAAACTGAATTAATTAGCAAATTCTGCGCACTTGCAGATAAAAATTTTGAAAACAGGAAATAATTATCGTTGCAAAAAGCAAGCGGGAAGGCTCACGGAGTTAAAAGTATATCTTTTTAATTAAAAAACAAAAAACAGCACCCTGTGTCTAAAACAGGGTGCGTTTTTATTAAATTAATTTGTTATTTTGTATTTTTAGAATGATAGGTGCTTTTCCCTTTTGAGGTATGGAAATTTCGCAATCGATGCCGATTCCGCATTTTCCCTCTTGCTCGCCGCTTATAACGTCATAGCCTGTGAGCGCATAAACAAGCCAACGGGAAGCATATGCGGCAAAGCCGTGAACGCAGCTTGCACCTGTGGAGTTATGCTCCCAAAGCGTGCCCGTCTTTTCTGCCATTTTTTCAAACAGCGCAATACATTCGCGGTAAACGTCCTCACGCTTGCCCTCGCGCATTAACAGGTCAATTCGCATATAAAGACCGTACATCGCATTCGGCACGCCAACCTCGGGTAAATAACCGTCGCGGCGGTTTGTGCCGAGGTTATCCATAAGCTCACGGTAAAGCGCGGGATATTCCTCCTTGGTTATACACTCAAACCAAAATGCATAGTATTGGCAAACCTCGGTCAAATGGTCGGTTTTTTGGAGCTTACCCTCATCGTTTCTTATAAGATTATCTACGAAAAATTTGCCGTTAAAGGCAATTTCTTTTATTGTATTTCGTACACGTGTCGCCTTGTTTTTGAGTTTTTCGTCATCAAACAGCCAGCTTGCCTCCTCCAAGCACTTTGCATACGTCATATTGCTTGGCACATTTACACCGGCTGTTCGGTCGGAATTGTTTGCTACGCTCCATTCGACAAAAACCCAGCTCTTTAAATCCTCCAAGAGTCCAAGCTCATTTTCGCAGCCCGCAAAAAAGTCGAGTATGCCACGCACGTTTTTAAGCGCACCAAGGACGGTATCATTCTTTCCGTATATGCGCGCATATTTTGCAATTTCCATTATGTACCAAAGCGTCCAGTTCGGAATATACGTACCCTCTAAAACATTCGCGGGATAGCACATTGGTATAATTCCCTTTGGAAGACCCGTGGTGTCTGCGTTTTTATAGTTATCAAGAAATGCTTCCTCCGCTTGATTTTCACCTGTAAAAAGCCTTTCGGCAACCGATGAAAAATAGCTGTCGGAGAGCCAGCCCGCGCGCTCTCTTGACGGACAGTCGGTAAGCAGGTCAACCGCGTTTTGCGCAAGAGTTGTCCTTGCCGCCTCCATGATTTTTTCCGCGCGCTTATCCTCGCACCTAAAAATAAACTTATCTACATTTGGGTTCTCCAAGAGAACAACGCTATGCTTTATTTCAAGCCCCTCGGTAAAGACGATGCAAGCATATCTGTATGCGTATGGCTCAAACGTGGAAACGAGATACTCCCCCGCCTCCTTTATCTCCCATTTAAAAACATTTGAGGTTGCATCGCGCTCAAATTTAACGTAATTTTCGCCGCGCTCGTCACTTGATAAAATCTCTCCACCAAGGACATATACGGTGCCATGCTTGCTCGCTTTGATTTTCAAGGAAGTAAAGCCCGTTACAATCTTGCCGTAATCAATCAAATTATACGAAAAATCGCCACAGGGTGCGTCCTTTTTGAAAACAAGCTGGGACGGAATATCGCTGACGCTGTCCTCCCACTCCTCAATTTTGTAGCCGCCAAGCTCTACTCCTGCCATCGTATGTGCGCGGTCACGCCATACGGGAATTTCCCCGTTTATGCACGCGCTTCCCTTTTCCAAAATCACATCACTTGTAACCGTTTGGTAGGTTGGCGTATCAACGAGCGACGGCTGAAGCTTGGGCAGTGATGCTTCCTTGGTAGCAAGGCGCGGAAAATTGCCCTCACCCATATATAAGCTTCTTCGGTCATTGCTCATTTTGTAGCTTTCCGCAAAGCCGCGCTGATAGCTGTATTTTTGTACCCTCGTCACTCTATCGTTCAGGCGGTAGCAAACAAAGTCGCTTGAGCTATATTCTTTGCCGTCCTCGCAAGTAATTTCGCACGCAAAAAACGGTTCCTGCTTTATAACCCAAAAGGTTTCGACGTAAATGCTTTCAACCTCCACGGCTACATAGCGCGCTTCAATTTCTTTTTTTATCTCTCTTGCATATCCCTTTGCCGCCCTTTGCGGACCGAAAAGGAAAAGCTCACCGTCTAAATACACCTTATACAGCGAGGCGGCCGCCAAATTAAGAGTTGCCCTCGTTTTCTTTTTTAGGTCAAGCACGAACGCCACGGTGGTATTCATTTTATTTTCGTAATCTGCCCAAATAGCTTTCATATTTTACCTCGTTTTGCTTTGATAATTCAATTATACACTAAGCGCTTTGTCGAGTCAATGAAATATTTTTACAAAAAGACTTTAATTTTCCCACCGAATGCTTTATAATAAAGAAAACACATCATAGGAGAATCAAATGAAGGCGAAAATCAGCGTAGAGAAAAATAACGTAATTGATAAAATAGACAGACGAATTTACGGCTCGTTTATCGAGCATCTTGGACGTGCCGTTTATAACGGAATTTACGAGCCGACACATAAGTGTGCCGACGAGCTTGGCTTCAGGCGTGACGTAATTGACTTAGTAAAGAGCCTAAACGTGCCTATCGTGCGCTATCCCGGCGGCAATTTCGTGTCGGGCTACAACTGGGAGGACGGCACGGGACCGCGCCATCTTCGCCCGAAAAAGCTTGAGCTTGCTTGGTTCTCTGTTGAAACAAACGAGGTCGGCGTTGACGAGTTTCAGGAGTGGGCAAAGCGCGCAGGCACTGACGTTATGATGGCGGTTAATCTCGGCACGCGCGGACCCGATGAGGCGCGCGCCTTAGTGGAATACTGCAACTTGGAAACAGACACGTATTACGCCAATATGCGCCGTAAAAACGGCTTCGATAAGCCGTTTGGCTTCAAGGTTTGGTGTCTGGGCAACGAAATGGATGGATGGTGGCAGATTTGTCACAAAACCGCTGAGGAATACGGCAGGGCGGCAACCGAGGCGGCAAAGGTGATGAAATGGGTTGACCCGTCAATTGAGCTTGTTGCCTGCGGAAGCGCCGATGCAAATATGCCAACCTTCGGTGAGTGGGAGCGCACCGTGCTTGACCACACGTATGACTACGTTGATTATCTTTCACTCCATTGCTACTTTGGAAATTATGACGGTGATACTAAAAATTTCCTTGCACGTGTCGAGGAAATGGACAGATTCATTAAGACAACGAGCGATATTTGCGATGAAATCAAATCAAAAAAGAATAGCGACAAGACGGTAAACCTCTCCTTTGACGAATGGAACGTTTGGTACAGAACTAAGGACGAGGAAAAGAAAGCCGAGAAATGGCAGTACGCGCCGCATCTGCTTGAGGAAAAATACAATTTTGAGGATGCAATTTTGGTTGGCTGCATGCTGATGAGCCTGCAAAACAACTGTGACAGAGTTAAAATCGGCTGTATTGCCCAGCTTGTCAACGTTATTGCCCCAATTATGACCGAGGAAGGGGCAGACGCGTGGGTACAAACGATTTTCTATCCGTATTTCTACGCCTCACTCTACGGAAACGGCAAAGCGCTAAAGGTGGGTATCGATTGCCCGTCCTATAAATCAAAGGAGGGCTGGGACGTGCCCTACGTTTACTCCTCCGTCATTGACAACGAGGAAAGCGGTGAGCTTGTTTTGTTCCTTGCCAATCGTTCACTCGAGTGCGATATTGAGCTTGTCTTGTCGGTTGACGGCTACGAGAGCTTAACGCCAATTGAGCATATTATGCTCTACCACGACGACTTAAACGCGCAAAACACCAAGGACGTACAAAACGTCAAGCCAAAGAATGTCAAGATTGATTCCTTAAACGCAACGCTGAAAAAGCATTCTTGGAATATGATCCGACTGAAATATTAAAAAAAGCCGACCCCGTGTCGGCTTTTTATTATATTTTTTCGAATGTGCGAATCATTTTAGATTCAACCTTGGACGGATTTTTCTCGTTATAAACGAAAAGACGTCCGCCGCGGCGCTCATCAACGCCGTAGCATCTATAACCAACGCAAGCATCCCAAAAAAGGCGTATACCACAGTATTCTGCATCAAAATCATTCATATGAGTATGTCCGCAGGAAATTGCTTTAACGTCTCCACGTTGAATGAGCAAGGAGAAAAGACCCGAGTTAAACGGTGTACTGTCAAGCCCCTCGTCATAGCTTCCGCTTTTCACACAGATTTTGGCGTTTGCGCGTGCGGTGCGATATTCATACGGTGCAATATGCATGCAAAGAAGCCCGGGCACCTTTGTACCCGCTTCCCTTTCAAGCTCTATTGATTTATTGTAGTACCAAAGGAGCTGATCAAAATAAAGCATGCCCCACTCTCCGTAGCCAACAGGTTGATTTGGCAAGGCGATTTTTTCGCGCGCGTTACCGCCAAGCAAGGAGTCAAGCTCGTCAACCACGTGGTTGGTGTCAAGTCCCCAAACCGCCAAGGCAATTTCGCCATTTGCATTATATACAGGGAGCATAAAATTCGATTTTCCGTGTACGCTTTCGTCGGTGTGGCTTGAAATACAGTGCGGATAAGACTCATAAATTTCCTGCTGACGTGAAATATCAACTCCCGCATCGTGGTCATGATTACCGAATACGTGCGCCCATAATATGCCGCGCTTTTCAAAAGGAGCGGTAAACACGTCAAGAAATTCCTTCAGATCATTTTCATTCCTTATTTCGTGTCCGTCGCAATTGTCACCGCCCCAAATTACCAAATCGGGCTCTGCCTCATCAAGCAGCACCTCCACCGAGCGAAGTGACCTCGGGTCATAACACGCCGATTCCTGCAAATCCGACATCATAAGCACGCGAAACGTGCCGTCTTCCCTAAATTTCAGCTTTATTTCCTTGTTATCCATGCTTTCGTCCTCTCAAAGCTTAAGTTAATAAAAGTATATCATATAAAAACGCTATTTACAAGTAGCAAAAAGAGAGTGACACATTAAGGCACAACCATAAACCACAAAAAGTGTAAAATAACGTAAGACGTTAATTGTTTGAAATAAAAGGTTGAAAAACTCCGTTTTTCTTCATTTGTAGGTTCGTCCTTTTTTGTGGTTTTAGGAGTCCTCAAAGCGAAGTATGAGTTTTGGGGTTCGCGAGCCCCTCCCCTACAATATGGCTCCTCGGCAGAAATAGCTCCCTTTGCGAGCCTTCCCGCTTGCTTTTGCAAGGCAAAAGTACGGGCACTCTATCTTTATCTGGACGTCGAGGGCGCCGTTTTCCTGCAAAATTGCGGTAAAAAGGGGCTGGCTCATTAAGAATCCAGTAAAATAAATAGGTTTCGTCTAAATAATGACAAAAAGCAGAATTTCACCGTGAAATTCTGCTTTTTATTCTTAATGAGATGCCCCAAAAGGACTCGGGGGTTGACAGATTAAGAGCAGAAATCGTCGATTTTTTATCGTCGCCGTACTTGCGTACGGCAGAGGAAAAATCGGCGATAATAAACCACAATAACGAAGAAAAGCGGAGCTTTTCAACTTTATTTTTCAAACGATACCGTAATATAGGTAGTTTTTCTCTTTTTGTGGTTTATGGTTGTGCCTTAATGTGTCACCCCCTTTTGCTATATGATTTGATTTTCAGCTAAAGAGGTCAAGCGCGGTCATAATTACGTTGCCTACTGAGTTTCCGTTTTCGTCCTTGCTTTCACTAATGCTGTATTGCTTCTCTCCCGACATTATAATATCGCTTATCTCAAGTAAGGACATTTCATATTTTGGCGTAATGTATTTCATTTACGCCACCTCGTTTTCCTTTGGAAGTAATGCAATCACCTCGTTATATGAAGCGAAGAAATATTTTGCGCCGTCAGCCGGTGCGTCAATTTGAAGGTATGAATACTCCGTCACGTCCCCCTTGGTTGTTCCAACGTATGCGCCCATTGCAAACGGGATTGTCTTTTGCTCATCAGTGAAGCCTATTATCTTCAAGCTGAAAAGGTTAAAGCCGCCGTCTGTTATGTCAGCGGCAATAACGCCGCTAAGCGCGTTTCCGTCTGCGTCAAAAATATCATTTGTGCCTATCTTGTCAGCGCGAACTGCGAACACACCGTAGTTTATCTTCTCGCCTGTTGCTTCCTCATACTCCTTAATCGCTTGTGCGTTTACCTTATAGTTTACGGACATCATATTTCCTTCCTCGTTAGCTGAATAGCCAATGCTGGTAAAGAGTGCAGGGGTTGAAAATGCGGTGATAACGTTGCAGTTTTTACAGTTAACTTTCTTTTCGCCCTCTTTATCGTAGCTTTCATAATCAAAGGAAACAATTACATGCTCATGCTCGGGATTATTGCAGGAGAAAACCCTTCCGCAGCCTGAGCAGGCTGTTACACCATTTACGGTTACTATTTCTGCCTCGTATGCAGTATAATATATAATCGCATTAGATGATTTTATTTCGTTTAACGTATATGCTTTGCCTGTATGGCAATACTCTCTGCCTGAGGTTGACCAAAGGTCATATCCGCTTGGAATTGCAATTGACGTTGAACCGCTGTGAGCATAAACGCCATCTAAATATGCGTTAATTACGGTGTACGTATCAAAATTAGCTCCCGCAATCGTCTTCTTTTGCGCGTTAAGGAATACTGCCGCCTTATTTGCCGGCTTCTTTGTGTGATTCCAGCTGAAGCCGTAGTTATTTGAACTATTTAATGTAACGTTGCTTACCTTCCATATTGTTTTGCCTGTGCTTTGGTCAAGTGCAAGCTGTGGCGTGTCCTTAAACGTATATCTTGTACCTGCCGTTGCACCTGTATTGTAATAGAAGCAGGTTGCGCCGTTGTCCTTGGTGCAAATTCCAACTATTGCACTAATCTCATTACTACCGGTGCCCGATACATAACGATCACCCAGCTCACCGCCGTAAACAACTGCTCTTGCACCATAGAAGTCTTGATTAGTTGAAATAAAGCCTGCTACATTAATTTGGGATGAAGCCTTTGCGTTGAAAATGTTATCGTAAATTCTTCCGTCGTACATTATAAATCGCTTGTCGGCATATATAAAGCCAACGCCGTTTACACTCATTCTCGTGCTTGTAAGCAGGTTGCCAAAAATCTCACCGCCGTATAAATTGAAGAAGCACGACTTAATGAGTGGGGCGCTTATTACACGGTTTGCATAAATTTCAGCTCCGTCATACATATTAACGGTTTTTGCATAAATGATACATGCGTTTACGTTATCATCCTTTGTCGTTGTATTGAAGTTGGCAATCGCAGAGCCGCTTAATAAGTTCAAGCAAATATCGGGGAACACGTTTGTATAATATGTTGTATTCTCTACCAATGAAGGCACATAGCTAACTCTATCGTGGGTTGCGTTTGTGCCGTTAATCGTTACTGTACCGCCGTTTTTGCCGCCTAAATTGATAACTACATTTTCGTAAATCTCGCTGATATTCATCCAACCGTCTGTCTCGGAATAGTTAGTTGGCATAATTTTGTAGTCGCCGCCATCGGCAATAAAGGATACCTCTACGTTTGATGTGTCTACCACAAGCTTGGAGCTTTCCCAGTCTGCCTTAAGAATGTAGGTTATGCTCTTGTTTGCATAGATATCGCAGGTGAGCTTACCAGCTACTACAATGGTATCGCCGTTTACTGCCTTTTCGTATGCTTCCGCATACTCCTCATTGCTCGATACCGTGTATGCTTCTGCACTTATTGTAATTACAAATGCTAACACACACAATATTGTAAGCACCATTGTTAAAAGATACTTTTTCATATTTCCTCCATATTTATATTTTTTATGCGCAGAATTATTTTACCGGGTGAATGTTTTGTCAATCGTATCGGCAATTTGCTCTGTGTGGAGCCATTTGCCCCTTTCGCCATATAAAAGTCGCCTTGCTAAGTCAACGGAGCCACACCAGGTTGTCATTAAAACACCGTTTATATGACCCTTATCGTGCTCTATTGCATAATTTATAAATGCTTCAAGATTGCCCTTATCTCTCCAAGGGCTTACCATAATTCTAAAGCCCTTATTTGCAAAAATATCTACCGAGGGATATTTTTCGTATTTATCATAATGCCAATCGCATACGGTAATATCCTTAGAAAGCATATTAATAGCGCCTTCGCTACCGTCATCTGAGGCTTCCCATCTGTTATAGCATGTTTCCTTTGTGGAAAGGAGCCTGTCGCCCCATATAAGGGTTGCTCCGCCGCGATTCTTTACGTGGTCATTTAGCGAATTAATCCAGCTTGAAATCAACTCCGCCCTTGTCTTTTTCGAGCATTCGGGACACAGTCCCGCATTAAACACCTCATCGCAGCCGATATGTATCTCATCCGCTTCGAAGGCGTCCATCAGCTCGTCAATAAGCTCACAAACAACGATCTTTGCCGCTATGCTGCTTAAACATATGCTTCGTGAATAAAGAATCTCATTTGTACCGCGCTGCTCATCAAAACTCGGATATGCTCGCAAAAGTGCATCGGGTATATCGGATAAAACCTGATTATGCCCATGCAGTATACCGTCGGTCGGCTCATTTGGAAAGCCCGATTGATGACCGATCAGGTTCATTTTTGGAACTAATTTTATATTGTTTTTTCTGCATACATTAAGCAGCCTTTTGACACCCTCAAGGGATAGAGGGTCATATCCCCACACCTCGGGATGACGCTTAAACCTATAGCGATACCTTACCTGCATAACTATCAAATTAAAGCCACGCGGAGCTAAATATTCATCAATGAATTTTATAACGTCATCTATTCCCTCGCTAAGCGGTGCGGTCAGCACTATACCCTTTGTTTTCCAAGGAATTTTCATATGCTCTCTCCTATCAAAAAATACCGACTATTAAAATCGCTACTATTCCTATACAAAAGCCGAGGCTCTGTCTTTTTGTTAGCTTTTCCTTATATATAATTGATGATATGAAGCTTGACAAAAGCATGCTTCCTACATTATAAACAGGAAACAGTATTATAGACGGCAGCTTTCCCGACAAGCTCAAATTTATAAAATTCAGCAGTCCCACACATACGCCAAGGCACAGGGGAACTATTAATTTTTTTATTATCTTCTGTTTTTGGGACAGCTTTGGTTCTTTTTCCGCTTTTTTTCGGATTATTAAAGACACTATGCCTGTAAATATTGATGAGAAAAACAGAGAGTAAACCAAAAACAGCTCCAACTCATCAGCAAACGAGGAATATTGGTGAGTCTTTTGAAATATTGCGTTAGCACCCGAGCCAAGCATAGCCAAGGCTGCAAACGGAAGCCACGCAAGCAAATTTGTACCCTTTTCTCTTTTTAATACTATCAAGCACAATGCTATAACAAGCAAAAGAATGCCGAACCATTGATACAGGGACACGCCTTCATCCCAAAAAATCAAGCCGTAAAATATAGGCACTAAAAAGCCGCAGGAATATACAAGAGAAACCAATGATGCAGGTCCGTTGCCCATTGCCTTTGATTGCATAATTTGTGTCAATGCAACCGATATACCGAAAAACACGGAAAGGACGATGGAAAATACGGATATTTCAAATAGCTTATTAATTTCATCGGCAACGAAAAGCAAGGAGCAAAAAAATGCAACCAAAAGTGCCTTGAAGTTTAATATTGATGTTTCCTTTTTCGAGTATTGCCCCGTTCCCAAGGCTTTGCAAAATAAAGCCTTTCCTGTAGCCAACAGTGTTGACAAAGCTAAAATGCAGTATTTATTCATTAACCCTAAAAGCCCTCTGACCTATTTATTAAAAACCGTGCTAAAACGCTCAATGAGGTAGCTTACTCTTGTGCTTTTGTTTGTTGCTTTATAATTTTCTTAATTAGCGGCTCTAAGGATGTGGCAATTCCCACAAAGCCGTAATCGTTAGGATGGCAGCCCTCTACCGTGCCGTATTCCGCGTACGGCGCAAACTCCTTGTCTGCGTCCCAAAAATATACATTTTTATCTCCGCTGTCACAGGCATTTTTATATGTTTGATATATTATTTGGCGTCGTCTTTCGTGATCGTCCAAAAACCTTTGCATTGAGGTCGAGGTCATCATAATTACAGGCAGGGTTGGATGAGCCGCACGTATTATTTTGAACATAGCCTCGTGTGTATTTTGCAAATGCTCACAGCTTGGAGCATTGTGGTCATAATCATAAACAAAGAGCGCCATATCAAGTGAGGCTATATATTCGGCTATTTCCCTTTCTCCTCTTGCACTTCCCGAAAAGCCCAAATTTATAAAATCCGCATTTAGCTTTCGTGAAATTATGCTCGGATAGGAATTGCCCGGGCGCGAGGCGCAACCGCCCTGTGTCATAGAGTGACCGTAATACACTATCATTTTTTTGTTGATGTACGGTGTCGGCGCTTCGATTTTCGCTTTTTCTTGAAGCCCTATATATAAGCTGCAAACATCACTGTAAAGCGGAAAATTAATCGTTATTTCACGCATTTCACTTGTGTTAAATTCAAATATAGACTCATATCCGTCAGTAAAATCGAACGGTGGGCGAAACGTGCTATTAAATTTGTCTTGCCCATTGACCCTGACGTACATATCAAAGCCCCCTGAGCCTGTTATGGCAAAGTGATCCATTTTACCGATATTACACATTTTAGCCGAAATTGCTATATATGAGCTATCGGTTCTAAATCGCACCCGTCCGCCCGAGGTATTGGTGTGCAGATATGCCACTCCGTCATTAACGCACTTCGCTATATTTTCAGGCATACGACGGAATTTCCCGTTTTCATATTTAACACCGTGAATACTAAACGGCGTCTCAAGTACTGAATAAAGCTTGATGTCGCTTTTATCTATATTCGTTTCAATCTTAAAGTTTTTATCTATTTCTTTAAGCCTGCTCATATAACGCTCCTTGCTAATCGGTTTAGCCCTTTTGGCAAACACTTTAATTACACAATAAACATATAAAGCCGTGATGTCGCAGTAAGTACACCATACCATTCTCACTTTCATTATATCATTGTATATATCTCTTTTCAATAGGATTTTTTTCACAAAATATGGACAAAAATGCCCTTTTGTGATATAATTATAGAAGAAAGAGGTGAAAATATGTACTTTTATTCCGGAAAGCTAAGCTTAGGCAAATGCACCGAAACCGATAGATTTATCTTTGTTAATGATTTTGGATACTGTCAGGACTACTCAACAATGTCC
Source organism: Clostridia bacterium (assembly GCA_017625935.1). Lineage (GTDB taxonomy): Bacteria > Bacillota > Clostridia > Oscillospirales > CAG-272 > RGIG2000. Next base: position 1,034 of record JAGALA010000010.1, on the reverse strand, counting down.
ACCTACCGTGAGAGCGGCAGAGCTGACTATCAGCTTATTTACGTTAAGCACGGAGCGCTCACAATATACGAGCAAGGCAAAAAGCACAGTCTAACAAGCGGCGATATTTGCCTGTTTAGACCCAACGAACCGCAAATATACACAATATCCTAAATTGCTTTTACCGAGAACCACTTGTTCGTGTTTGATTCTAGGTAGAGCTTCTTTTCTTGGTTATCTATAATGACCGTGTATTCCGTTGGAGCAAAGCATCCTACTCCAGGTGGGCAATATTTTCGCACGCTCTTTACCCTAATGATATCAAACTCTTCATCATTGAATATTACTTTTTTTGGGGTAAATGTCCCCTCTTTCGTAAACATCGCAACGACGTCTAATGGTATTCTCTGATATGTCATAAATCTTTTATCACCTTGACTGCAACGCCTTGGATTTCAATGCGTTCTGGATATATGTCTTTCATTCTCTTGTTTTCTGGGTGCAAGTAATGTCTTTGCTCTTCGTTATCGTATGCAAGTCTTTTTAGGGTAACTTCATTATCTACTAGTGCTACGATTATCTCTCCGATATTTGCGGTGTTCTGTTGTCTTATGAGGACAAGGTCGCCATCGTTGATTCCTGCTCCTATCATTGAGTTTCCACTTGCTTTCAATAAATAGAATTTGCCACGACCGATAAACGATTCGGGAAGTCTTACGTATCCCTCAATACACTCTTCCATTTCTTCTAATGGTCCACAAGGTATCGCTCCCACGATAGGAACGTTTTGGGTCTTCCTTTGCTCTGCCAACAGCAAGGATTCGTATCCGTGTTCGCATTGAGCTATTCTTCCCTCTTCTCTTAATGCAATCAAATACAATTGCGTGTTGCTCTTGCTCATTCCACAAAATTTGGCAACTTCTGATATTGACGGGCCTCGTCCATTTGCGTCGCAGTAGTCATTAACAAAATGTTTGATGCTTTGCAGCATCTCTTTATCTTTTGTTCTCATCCGTATCAGCCTCCACAATTTTCTAAATAGGACGGTCGTCCTG
>JAGALA010000009.1 GCA_017625935.1 Clostridia bacterium | reverse complement strand
CTGTGACGTTTTTTAGTCCTACTCGGTTAGTGTGATTTCTTCGTTAAGAACATCACGCTTTTCGGTGTGTTTTTTTAATTATTTCGCTAAAACGTTAACACGCTTTTTGTCCTTTGTGAGGTGGTCGAACTTAACAACACCGTCAACGAGAGCAAAAAGTGTATCATCCTTACCGATACCAACGTTTGTACCGGGATGAATTTTTGTTCCTCTTTGTCTAACAATGATATTGCCAGCGATAACATTGGAACCGTCAGCCTTCTTAACGCCTAAGCGCTTAGATTCACTGTCACGGCCGTTCTTTGTAGAACCAACACCTTTTTTGTGTGCGAAGAACTGTAAACCAAGTCTTAACATTATATGTTCCTCCGTTAAATTTTACGTTTATTTGTTACCGTCATATTCTTTTTCGATTACCTCTACTTCAAGATAATCATAGTACTCTTCTACCAAGTCGTTAAGCTGGTAGTAATACGCCATTATAAGACCTGAAATTGCAAATCTCTTTTTTTCATCCTTCTCATAGCTCGGTAACGCGCCACGAGCAGTCAAGCGTACGTTTGTTGTTTCTTCGTCAAATTCATAGTCCGCCTCGGAAGCGTAAGCAACCTCGATTGCATTGATAACAAGCATTGTCATAGCTGAAAGCGCTGAGCAAACAATGTCCTCTCCGCTCTCTGCAAAGCCTGAATGACCCTGCTCCTCAAAGCCCCAAAAAGCATCCTTGGATTTGAAAAATACGACCTTTGTCATATAATTTCTCCGAATTAGCCAACAATTTTTTCAATTTGTACTTTTGTATAAGGCTGTCTATGACCGATCTTCTTCTTCTCGTTCTTCTTAGCCTTGTACTTCATAACGTAAATTTTCTTAGCTTTACCGTTACGAACAACCTTTGCTGTTACGGAAGCGCCGGAAACATATGGAGCGCCTGCTGTGAAGCCGTTGTCATTTGATACAGCAAGAACTTGATCAAAAACAACCTCTTCTCCCTCTTCAGCTCCAAGCTTTTCAACGAAGATAACGTCTCCTTCGTTTACTTTGTACTGCTTTCCGCCTGTTAAAATAATTGCGAACACGAAAAGCACCTCTCTTTCACCAGAACTCGCTAAGCCGGGTAGGATTTTACTCCGTTTTAGACCATCAGCATTATGCGGCGTTAGTATTCTACCACAAGTAATATTGCTTGTCAATACCTTTTTTGAATTTTTTGTAAATTTTATTTATATATTAGTTTTTATCGCTATTTTCTGCGTCTGCCGCCCGAAACAAGTGCCAAAAGACGAAGGAGCTGTGCAAGTGAAACCGCCAAGGCAGCAACGTAAGTCAGCGCTGCCGCAGTCAAAACCTTTTTCGCCATCGGTAATTCTTCCTCGGTCAAGATATACGAGTTACTAAGCGATTTTATTGCCCGTTTGCTTGCGTTGAATTCAACGGGCAGCGTGACAAGCTGAAACAAAACGCAGAACGAGAAAAGTGCAACGCCCGCATATGCAATATACGAATATACCTCGCCGAATGCGGAAAGGAAAATTCCCAATATAATTAGTGGAACGGAAAGCTTTGAGCCAATATTCGTTATTGGAATAATTGCTTGCCTAATTTTGATCGGAAAATAGTTTTGTGAATGCTGAATTGCGTGTCCTACCTCGTGCGTTGCTACTCCTATTGCCGCGGGAGAAGCATTATCGTAGGTTGCCGCGGAAAGTCTAACCACCCTTGCCCTTGGGTCGTAGTGGTCGGTCAGCTCTCCGCTGACCCTTTCAATTCTGACATCGCTAAGTCCGTTTTCATCAAGCATTCTACGTGCGGCTTTTTCACCTGTTATTCCCAAGCGTGAGCGCACCTTTGCATATTTTTTGAAGGTTGAGCTTACATTTGCGCTTGCAATAATCGAAATTATAACCGCAGGTAAAACGAGAACAACATAATACCAGTCGATATAAAAATACATATTTATCACCTCGGTATTATTGTATCACATTTTCGGAATATATTCAAATGAAAATTGTGTGAACATCAAAAAAGTGCCCAAAAACCTTAGTTTAAGGGCACTTTTATTTAATTGGATGCAGCTTATGCTATCTCGATATCAAAATCAAACTTGATTTTCTTTTCGGAAAGGCGATACTGCGGCTCAAGGTCAGGTCCGCAGGATGAAGAACCAACACCCGAGTTTTTGTAGTCAATTCTTACGTGTGTTGCGTAAGATTCACCGATTTCATCAGTATGCTTAGCCTTATAAAGCTGCTCAATGCTGTAATTTGAAACGTTGATATCAAACGCTTTGTCAGAGGTAAACGTAAGCTTGTTTTCTACGTTAAGCACACGCACCTCTCTGTGTGTGCCGTGCTCCTGCGGCATTACGTAGTTTACATATTCGTCAGAAGCGGAGCTTTCGAACCAGCCCTGCTTAACATGGTGGGACATATCGAGATAGTTTTCGTACGGACCCATACCGAAGTACTTAAAGCTTTGGTTATTCTTATTAAGCTTAAATTCAAAGCCCAAGCGCGGGAGCCACGGCGAATTTTTTCTTACATCTCCTGCAAGTGAATATGAAATTTGACCGTTTGTATATACGGTAAGCTTTAGCTTGAACTTAAAGAAAGGAACTCTTGAAATGCCGCCTATGCTTGCATTTACAGCTATCGTACCGTTTTCAACCTTAACGTCGTATACGTTTGTGAACTGACAGTCAAGGTTTTCACCCTGCCATTCATCCTTCTTTGCCCACAGGAAAATCATTCTCTTGTCGTTATCTGTTGCGGCTCTGAAGGCGCTGAGCTTAACAGGCTCGCAAAGAAGCTCCTCGCCGTTTACAACAATGCTGTCAAAGTTGCCGAGCTGCTTGTTAAAGCGGTATTCAAAGCCGTTACCCTTTGCGTAAACGTAGATACCATTTTCTGTTAGTGCAAGAGGTGTAAGCTCCTTTTTCTTTGCAATAATCTTGCAAGGAATTGTCTTGGAAAGCTCACCAAGAAGCTTGCCGTTTGGTGCGTACATTGAAACGTCTATGCTTGCGCCGAGATAGCATTCGGTCGGAATTACATCGGTTGCAATATATGCGCTCTTTTTCGGTGCTAAGGAAACAGTGAATTCCTTTTCTTCAACAACCTTATCGTCAACTCTTATTTTATAAGAGAATTTATGATCTCTAACGTTTGTGAAATCATAGTGATTGGTAATCTTGATTTTTCCGTTTTTATATTCAAAGCGGAACGGAGCGTAAGCGGCTTTAACCTCATAAGTTCCTGCCTTGAAGCTTCTGTCTGCGAAAACAAGACCGTCACAGCAGAAGTTTCCGTCGTGCGTCAGCTCGCCCTCGAAGTCTCCACCGTATTTTTGCACGCCGTTGTCAAGCACAACGTGATCTGCCCATTCCCAAATGTTACCGCCGATAAAGTTCGGATACTTATAGAACATATCAACGTATTGCCATACATCTCCGGGGCCGTTACCCATTGCGTGAGAGAACTCACAAAGATAGAACGGCTTGCCCTTGTTTTTGTAAACAAGCTCATCCATCATTCTTTCTCTGCTTGGATACATAACCGAGAATACGTCGGTTTTTTCAATTCCGTCTTCTCTCCAGCAAGCACTTTCAAAGTGAACAAGGCGCTCACCGTCGTGCTCTCTCAAATAGTTGATCATGGGGTCATTGGAAATTGGATGGTAGCCCGCCTCGTTGCCGAGTGACCACATAATGATGGATGGGCGGTTCTTATCGCGCTCATAGGTGCGCGCCATTCTCTCCTCATGCTCCTTTGCCCAATCGGGATGGCTGCAGGGCCACTCCTTAATCGTTGAATCGTAATTATAATTTACATTCGGGAAACGGCGAACAAAGCCGTGCGCCTCGTTATCGCATTCAAGTACAACATAAAAGCCAAGCTCATCGCACATTTCAACAAATTTTGGATGCGGTGGGTAGTGTGAGGTTCTGATGCAGTTCATATTAAGCTCAAGCATAAGCTCAAGGTCGCGCCTCATATCCTCATCTGACATGCAGTAGCCCTTGCCAATCATTGTATCGTGGTGGTTGATGCCCTTTAATTTAACGGGCTTTCCGTTGATAAGAAGCTCCTGCTTATCCGAAATTTTAATTGTGCGGAAGCCGATTTTTTGCTCAATAACCTCACCCTTATACTCAATAACAAGTCTGTAAAGGTAAGGATCCTCGGCGGTCCACAGATGTGCATTTTTTACTGCAAGCTCGCACTCGCCGCCCTTGCCCTCATCAATAAGCGCATCACCGTCATAAAGCTTATAGGAGGCATTTTTGTCCGCCTTGATTGTTACCTTTTTATTATCTACGGTTCTTACATCGAAGTCCTTGATGTGTCCCTTCGGACGAACAAGCATATATACATCTCTGAAAATACCGTTAAAGCGGAACATATCCTGGTCCTCAATGTACGTGCCTGCGCACCATTTATACACGTTTACGCGAATGGTGTTTGTGCCCTCTTTAACATATTTTGAAATCTTAAATTCAGCTTGAAGGTGGCTGCCCTGTGTAAATCCAACGTATTGACCGTTGATATAAAGCACAGCGCAAGAGAAAACGCCCTCAAAAACTATGTAGCTTTCCTTTGATGTATCATCAACCTCAAATTCTCTTTCGTACACACCCATTGGGTTGATGTTTGGAACGTACGGCATATCGCACAAGTGAGGGAAGTTAATGTTTGTGTAGTTTGGATATTCATATCCCTCAATTTGCCAGCAGGACGGAACGTTTATCTTGTCCCAGCCTTTCGGCTCCTCTGTAACGTCACTGTTTTCGAAAAATGCAAATTTCCACTCACCGTTCAAGGAAACGTATTTTGCCACTCCCCTTGGAATATAGTAGCATCTTGCTTTTTCTCTGTTTTCGCTTGTTTTTTTAGGGTTTTCGTAAAATCTCATTTTGTACTCCTTGTGTACCAAATTTGTTAGCTCAATTTTACCACACCGAAGCATAAAAAGTCAATAAATATCTTTACATTTAATTGTTATTATGGTAAAATTATAAAAACGGCTTTGGGGGTATACCAAATGAAAACAGCTTTTATAACAGGCGGCAGCCGCGGCATCGGTGCAGAGGCAGTAAGACTGCTTGCAAAAAATGGATATAAAGTTGCATTTACCTACTATAAATCCGAGGAGCAAGCAATGAAGCTGAGCGAGGAAATAGGTGCTTTTGCGGTATATTGCGACGTATCGAAAAGCGATGACGTAAAAAACGCGGTTTCAAGAATAAATGACACACTCGGCAATATTGATATTTTAATTAATAACGCGGGGATTGACGAATTTGCGCTTTTTTGCGACATCACCGATGAAATGTGGCACAGAATGATTGATACAAATCTTTCAAGCGCTTTTTATGCATCAAGGGCGGTGCTTCCCTCGATGATTTCGAAAAAGGACGGCGTTATAATCAACGTTTCGTCTATGTGGGGCGAGGTTGGTGCATCGTGCGAGGTGCATTATTCCGTTTCTAAGGCGGGGCTAATCGGAATGACAAAAGCACTTGCAAAGGAGGTTGGTCCTTCGGGTGTGCGCGTTAACTGTATTACCCCCGGAGTTATTGATACCGATATGAACAAAAATCTCTCAAAAGACGACTTAGAACAGCTAAAATCAGACACTCCCCTCGGTAAAATCGGAAAAACAGAGGATGTTGCCAAGGCAATTTTGTTCCTTTGCAGTGACGATGCAAGGTTCATAACGGGGCAGATTTTGGGTGTAAACGGCGGCTATATAATATAAAAAATCGCAAGCAAACGCTTGCGATTTTTTATTCGTTGAGATGTCATCAAAAATTGTGCTTTTGGGTTCACTCATCACGTTTTTTCTGTGCTATTTCATTGAGTGATGAGCGCATAGTATCACCGACAAGGGCTGATGCGCCGTCGGTTTTATTGCCCGATTTTTCAGTAACGGTAAATCTGTTAAATCTGTCGCCTGTATGAGATAGATTGCCCTTGTCGCCGTAGCTTAAGTCCTTGTAGTAAGATTTTGGCACCATAAGCTCCAAAATATCGTTGCCTAAATCGAAGGTGACAAAATAAAGCGTAACTATTCCGCTTGGGTTCATAAGCACCTCTTCCCGCTTGCCGAGTACCGTAACGACAGCTGTTTGCTTTTTACGCACTCTTCCGCTTGAAAATGCAGGTGCGAAAAATATTTTAATCAGAAAAATTATTCCCACCGCGAATATAGCTATTGGTATTCCAAATATGAATATAAATTTCATGATTTCAAAAATAAAATCATAAAAATCTGAAATATTTGATAAAAATAATATCATTTAATGCTCCTTGCACATCTAATTTGTTAATACTTTTCAAAAACATGTATGTTCTTTTTCTATTGATCTTAGTCGGCTACTGATTTTGCGGGCTCAATATAAAAATTGTATATTCCCTCGTACTGCTCACAAACAGTAGTTACAACCGTAAAATCACCCTTATTTGTTTCTACGGTATATGTTATTCTTGTTATTTTCAAAAGATTTTGAATTCCCGTATAGTACCCACTTTGCTTGAGGTTATACGTACTCACACCTTCAAAAATCTCCACAAGCTTTGGAAATGAGCTTTCAAAATCCTTTCTTTGAACCTGCTCAACCATCAAGCTGTACGCCGCATCTACGTCATTTGCTATAATGGCATCTAACATTTTCTCGGTTTGTGCTTTCACAACATTACTGTCCGCACACGAAGAAAAGCTAAATGTAAAAATTACTATCAGCAAAGCTACAACGGCTATTTTAATAATATTTTTCGATTTTTGCATTATTTTTCCCTTATTCGCCTTTTAATTTTTTGGATTTTTTTCTCTTAGTAAACGCTATTATAAATACAATTATTCCTATGCATAAGAATGATTCGGGCAATATAAACAATAAAATAAGGAATATTACAAGCCCTGAGCCGCCGTTATCGATTTCTTGCTTTACAGTTAGTGTTATGGTGCTGTATGCAATTTGGCTATCGTATTTATTTAACTGTCGCTGATATGATTCTATCTCTATATTAAGCGCATTTATCTCTTTTCGTATTTGAAGCATTGTGCTAACGTCCTCGGCTTTTTCAAGCATAGCATTAAGCGCATCTCTTTCCGCCTTTAACGCTTTTAGTCTGCCGTCAATGTCCATATAGCTTTCGGTAACGTCCAAAACCTCGTGACTGCTGTTAACTACAACGCCGTTATTGGCGGTTGCCGCCTTCATTTCGCTGAAATTCTCGCTCGGAACACGGATTGTAAGCACTCCTCTTTTATAAGTTTCGGTTGTGTTTTCACTTGAAGATGAAATGTATCCGCCATATTCATTGATTTTTAATTGAAGCTCCTCGATATACTTGTTATAATCCTCGGTTTCTACTGTAATTCTCGCTTCGTAAATCAATTTTAGCTCCTTCATATCATCGGGCACAGTTCCCGGAGAAACGGAGCTTCCGTTTTGATTATCATAACCGCCATTGTAGTCAGCATCGCCTCCGCAAGCGCAAATAACCATACCAAGCATTGCAAGAATTAAGGTTACTATGATAATTTTTGTGATAGTTCTGTTATTTGATATTTTCATTTTCAAGAAAATCACTCCTTCCTTTAATTTAATTTTAGCATACTAAAGCATTGTTGTCAATATAAAAACACACGTTTGAGAAAAAATACGCATAAGCCGATTTGCTTCGCTTTTGGCTTATGCGTATTATATGTTATAAAGCAAAGGGTGCATCAAATGATACACCCTTTTTATGTTTTCGTCTGTGTTTCTGCCCTAATGTGACAGCCCACAAATATTAAAGACCGCGCTTAACGTACTTAGTATGAAGAATCTCGTGTGCCTTGTGGCTGTTTGGCTCTCCAAAGTACTCATCGTAAAGCATCTTAACTGCAGAGTTTTCGTGTGACTTTCTGAGGTCCATATTCTTGTCTGCTGTGTAAAGAACGCTTGCACGAAGTGCCTTCAAGTCAACGTTGTTGCGTACAACTGCAGGTTGTGTAGGTTGTCCACCGCCGTTTACGCAACCGCCAGGACAAGCCATAACCTCGATGAAATCGTATTGCTCTTCGCCGTTCTTAATAGCTGTGAGAAGCTTCTTTGCATTTGCAGTTCCGCTTACAACCGCTACTCTAACAGTAACGTCACCAAGCTTATAAACTGCTCTCTTAATGCCTTCAGTTCCTCTTACGTCGTCAAATTCAAGCTTTTCAAGCTTCTTGCCCTCGATAACCTCAGCAGCAGTTCTAAGAGCCGCCTCCATAACACCGCCTGTAGCACCGAAGATAGCGCCTGCACCCGAGCCAATGCCGAATGGAACGTCAAACTTCTCGTCAGCGAGTGCTTTGAAGTCGATACCTGCTTGCTGAATCATTCTGCCAAGCTCACGTGTTGTGATAGCAATATCAACGTCGGGAACGCCTGCAGCGTTTTGGAAGTCTCTCTTAACCTCAAACTTCTTTGCTGTACAAGGAATAGCTGATACAAATACGATATCCTTTGGATCAAGACCAACCTTCTCAGCGTAGTATGTCTTATACATAGCGCCGAACATTTGTTGTGGTGACTTGCAGGATGAAATGTTATCTACAAACTCAGGGAAGTAATGCTCGCAGTACTTAACCCAACCAGGTGAGCAGGATGTGATAAGTGGGAGGTTCTTGCCTTCCTTAAATCTGCCAAGGAACTCTGTTGCCTCCTCCATAATTGTGAGGTCAGCAGTAAGGTTCATATCATAAACACCGTCAAAGCCGAGTGCCTTCAATGCTGCAACCATCTTGCCCTCAACATCTGTACCAGGTTCGTAACCGAAGCACTCACCAAGTGTAGCACGGATTGATGGAGCTGCACAAATTGCAACGTGCTTTGTTGGATCTGCGATAGCATCGAGTACCTTTTGTGTTTCGTCCTTCTCGTAGATTGCGCCAACAGGGCAAGCAACGATACATTGACCGCAACCGATACAAGATGTCTGACCGAGCTTAAGCTCAAATGCAGATGCGATGTGTGTATCAAATCCACGGTCGTTAGCGCCGATAACGCCAATGCCTTGCATATTCTTACAAGCAGCTACGCAACGACGGCAAAGGATGCACTTTTCGTTATCTCTAACAACTGAAGCTGTTGAGAAATCTATCGGATATGAGTTGTTATTACCTTGGAAATGATCCTCGTCTACGCCATATTCAAGGCAGAGCTTTTGAAGCTCGCAGCTTGTTGAACGTACACAAGTCAAGCACTTCTTCTTGTGAGCAGAAAGAACAAGCTCAAGGTTTGTCTTTCTTGCCTTTCTGATTGCAGGTGTGTTTGTTTGGATTTCCATACCCTCGTTTACAGGATACACGCACGCTGCACAAAGACCTCTTGCGCCCTTAACCTCAACAAGGCAAAGACGGCAAGCGCCGATTTCATTTATATCTTTAAGATAGCAAAGTGTAGGAATATCAATTCCGGCATATCTTGCTGCCTCTAAAATGGTTGAATTAGCAGGAACTGAATATTCTTTATTGTTAATTTTAACGTTTACCATATTTTCCATCATTAGTCCCTCCATTAACCTTTGTAAATTGCATTGAATTTCTTACATGTTGGCAAGCAAGCACCGCACTTAACGCACTTAGAAGCGTCAATTGTCATTGAAGCGAGCTTGTGACCCTCAGCAACATAGTCTGTTCTTGAAATAGCGTCTGCGGGACATTGCTTAGCACACATACCGCAGCCAACGCACTTGTCAAGATCAATCTTATATGTAAAGAGGTTCTTACATACGCCAGCAGGACACTTCTTATCTACGATGTGAGCGATATACTCGTCACGGAAGTTTGCAAGTGTTGAAAGAACTGGGTTTGGAGCTGTTTGTCCAAGACCGCAGAGTGAGGCACTCTTGATGTAGTTAGCAAGCTCCTCAAGCTTATCAAGGTCTTCCATTTCACCGTTACCCTCTGTAATCTTGTTAAGGATTTCGAGAAGTCTAACAGTACCGATACGGCACGGTGCGCACTTACCGCAGGATTCATCAACTGTGAACTCGAGGAAGAACTTTGCAAGGTCAACCATACAAGTGTCCTCATCCATAACGATAAGACCGCCTGAACCCATCATTGAGCCTTGTGCAATAAGGTTGTCGTAGTCGATTTCAACGTCGTACTTAGAAGCAGGGATACATCCGCCTGAAGGACCGCCTGTTTGAGCAGCCTTGAACTTCTTGCCGTTAGGAATACCGCCGCCGATTTCCTCAACTACCTCTCTTAATGTAGTACCCATAGGAATTTCAACAAGACCTGTATTTGTGATCTTACCGCCAAGAGCAAATACCTTTGTACCCTTGGACTTTTCTGTACCCATTGACTTGAACCAGTCAGCACCCTTAAGGATGATTTGTGGGATGTTAGCGTATGTTTCAACGTTGTTGATAATAGTCGGCTTGCCGAAAAGACCCTTAACTGCAGGGAACGGTGGACGTGGACGTGGCTCACCGCGGTTACCCTCGATAGATGTGAGAAGAGCTGTTTCCTCACCGCAAACGAAAGCACCTGCACCAAGTCTGATTTGCATATCAAATTCAAAGTCTGTACCGAAAATGTTCTTTCCGAGAAGACCTTCTTTTCTTGCGGAGTCAATAGCTGCTTGGAGTCTGTTTACAGCGATTGGGTACTCTGCACGAACATAAACGTAGCCCTGGTTAGCGCCGATAGCATAACCTGCAATAGCCATAGCCTCAATGAGTGCGTGTGGGTCGCCCTCAAGGATTGAACGGTCCATAAATGCACCCGGGTCACCCTCGTCACCATTACATACAACATACTTTTGACCCTTAGGCTGAGCAGCTGCGAACATCCACTTTCTACCTGTTGGGAAGCCACCGCCTCCTCTACCACGGATGCCGGACTCAAGAATTGTATTGATAACGTCGTCCGGTGGCATTTCTGTTACAACCTTTGCAAGTGCCATGTAACCGTTTGTACCAATGTACTCATTGATGCATTCAGGGTCGATAACACCGCAGTTACGGAGTGCAACTCTCTTTTGCTTCTTATAGAAAGCAGTTTCGTTAAGTGAAAGGATTTCATCACCCTTAACGGTTTGTGAGTAAAGAAGGCTCTTTACAGGGTTGCCGCCAACTAAGTGCTCCTTAACGATTGTTTCAGCATCCTTAATTTCAATTCTTGAATAGAATGTTCCTTCAGGATATACAATTACGATTGGACCGAGGGCGCAAAGACCGAAGCATCCTGTAAGTACAACCTGTACCTCATCTTGAATGCCGGCTTCCTTGATTGCCTCTTCCATCTTTGCCTTGATTTGAACGCTCTTAGATGATGTACAGCCTGTACCGCCACAGATAAGAACGTGCTTTTTGATGTTTCCGTCAGAAACCTCAACGCCGGGATTGTGTTGACGGAAATTAATCTTGCCTGCATATGCATCTCTGATAGCAGTCAATTCTTGAATATTCTTAATCATTTCTTATTTCCGCCTTTCTATTAGTTATATTTGTCAAGGATTCCCTTGATCATATCAGGTGTAAGTCTACCGTAAACCTCTTCGTTAACGGTAAGTACGGGAGCAAGACCGCAAGCACCGATGCAACGTGTTGCATCTAAGCTAAACTTTCTGTCATTTGAAATTTCGCCGTTTTTGATTCCGAGCAAGGATTCGAGCTTGTCCATAAGCAAGCCTGCACCTTTAACGTAGCAAGCAGTACCGAGACATACAGAAACCGCGTACTCGCCTTTTGGATTCAAAATGAATTGTGAGTAGAATGTTGCAACGCCGTAAACCTCAGAGAGCGGAACATCCATTGAAAGTGCGATATGCTTTTGAACTTCGATTGGCAAATATCCGTAGATACCCTGTGCGCCTTGAAGAACAGGCATAAGTGCGCCCTTTTCACCTTTGTGCTTTGCAATGAGTTCATCAAGCTTTGCAAGCTGCTCAGCCGTACCATTGAAAGCAACACTTGTCATTTTCTTTTTCATAGGGGAACTCCTTTATATAAATATTATTTTTGAACAAATTTGTTTTCGATAGCATCAGCAGCTTTGTCAAGGAAATCATTTTCCATAAGCTCGATAATTCCCTTATCGCAAAGTGCGGCAAGCTTGCCATCCATCGGGAGATTGCCAAGTAACTCATATCCGTACTTGCTTGCAACCTTATTTAATTTTTCTTCGCCGAAAATGTGTATTTTCTTTCCGCAATCGGGACAAACAATGTAGCTCATATTCTCTACAATGCCGATTATCGGAATATTCATCATTTGCGCCATTTTCGTTGCCTTTTCAACTATCATGGAAACCAAGTCCTGCGGAGTTGTAACAACAACGATGCCGTCAATCGGTAACGATTGGAAAACCGTCAGCGGTACGTCTCCCGTTCCCGGAGGCATATCAACGAACATATAATCCACATCGTCCCAAACGCAATCAGTCCAAAATTGCTTAACCGTACCTGCAATTACAGGTCCGCGCCAAACAACGGGTCTTGTCTCGTCCTCAAGCAATAGATTAACGGACATAATATCAATTCCTGTTTTTGATTGAACAGGCAATAAATATTCTCCGTTTGACATTGCCCTTTCCTTAATGCCGAAGTTTTTCGGAATGGATGGACCGGTAATATCAGCATCTAAAATCGCGGTTTTGTAGCCCTTTCTTTGCATAAGGACCGCAAGCATTGAGGTAACAATTGATTTACCAACGCCGCCCTTGCCGCTAACAACGCCGATAACGTGCTTTACAGAGCTTAAAGCATTGAGCTGCTCCTTTGGAATGCCCTCAGAGCATTTTGAAGAGCAATTTGCACAGTCGTGCGAGCATTCTGCCATTTATTTTCACTTCCTTAATTTATTTCGCATATATTTTACTACATTTATAACTTAAATTCAAGAGTTTTTTAAAATTTATTAATTTTCGTCAATATTTATATACATTTCGTGAATTTTATATGTTTTTTTCACTTTATGTAAATTTTTGTAATCAACGTACGAAAAAGCAGGACGAGAAAGAAGAATTGTAGCCGCACGCTTAACGTTTTTTTCTCTTCTTGTTGCCTTATCCTTTTCGAGTTCATTTAGCATTTTCTTAATCACGGGGGAACGCACCTTCAAGAATTCCGGTAAAACGCCCATTTTGTTTGTTGAGAGACGGTCAAGCGCAAGACAGTCTCTTAAAATTTTCTTGTCAAAGCCGCGCATTTCTCCAAAGAAATTATAAAGCAATTCTGTAAATGAATCAAGCGTGTTTGAAACACATTTTTCCTCACAGTATTCACCAAAGCTCATAATCGCGGAAAACTGATTTTCACATAGTGAAAAAATGTACTCACAGGTCCTCGGGAAGCGTCCGCTGTTGTACAGCTTTTCGAACACGTCCTCAAATGTATGAAGCATATTCAGCTCGCGCTTGCTGAGCCATTTTGTCGAGATAATTTCATACGGAGGCTCACTTGAATACTCCGCTTCAAACCGCTCATTATCCTCTCGCATTTGTGCCCCGTGGAGCATCTTCAAAAATCCAAGCTGAAGCATATGCGGACGTAGCTTAAGAGCTTTATTAAAGCCATCGGCAAAGCTCTCTAAGGTTTCAAAGCTGAGTCCCGCTATCAAATCAACGTGAACGTGAATATTCCCGAGAGAAACTATTTTTTCTATTACGTTTTCCGTTTTTTCAAGGTTAGAGCGTCTATATATATATTGAAGAGTTTTTGCGTTATAGCTTTGAAGTCCTATCTCAAATTGAAACAGTCCGATCGGTGCTTTTTCAATCACCTTTATTGTTTCATCATCAACTAAATTCGGCTCAATTTCGAAGTGAAAACAGACACTTGTCGGTATTTTTTTGCCATATTTGTCTATTATGAAGCTGAAAATTTCGTTTGCTCTTTTCCTGTCGGCATTGAATGTTCTGTCAATAAATTTTACAGTTTGTGTGCCGCTGTTTGCAAGGAGTAAAATTTTCCGTTTGCTCTCTTCTATATCAAAAAAGCGTACACTTCCCTGCCTGCCGGAAAGACAAAAAGCACATCTGAACGGACAACCACGGCTTGTCTCCAAATAGGCAATTCTGCCCGATAAGGAATCAAGATATTTTTGCGAGTACGGAAACGGTGGATTTTTCTTTGAAACGTGCGGCTCCCTTACTATTATTTCACCATTTTTTCTAAAGCAAAGACCGCTGATTTCATCATAATTTTTGCCGACTGCAATGTCGTAAAACGGCTCCTCGCCCTCGCCTGAAATTACCGCGTCAACATATGGATTTTCTTCCAAAATTTCTCGCGCGTTGTAGCTAACCTCGGGCCCGCCCAAAATTACTGTTTTGTTAAGCTTCTTCTTAACAATTTTGGCAAGCTCAAGCACGTATTTTTTGTTCCAAATATATGTAGAAAAGCCGATTATATCGAAATCACACGCTTCGATTTTCCTATATAAATCATCAATTTTTTCATTGATTGTTCCTTCAACAACCGTTGCTTGTGCTCCTGCATCCTCGACGGATGCAGCCAGATACCAAGGCGCAAGAGTTGAATGAATATACTTGCTGTTCAATGCAAAAAACAAAATCTTCATTATATTCTCCCTTCATTCCTCTTTTATCAACTAATTTTAACAAAATGCGCGTGCTTTGTCAACCATACACAAAAATTTAGAAATAAACATTTTATAATTTATTAATATTATTCACTTGACAAATTAGACTTCGTATGATACAATACCAATGTATGATTTTTTGTAAGGGGTGGATTTTTTGTACAGCTTTATTGATATACATAATCACTCGTTATATAAAGTCGACGACGGTGCAACAAGTATTGAAGCAATGTTTTCAATGATTGATATTGCTTATTCAGACAATATTAGAGCGATTTGCTTCACGCCGCACTTCAAAATTTACAGATTTTCTGACGATGAGGATATCGGTGCGTACAATTCTCTTTTAAAATCTCATTTTGAAAAGGCGCAGAAATATGCTAAAGAAAAATATCCTGATATGAATCTTTTTCTTGCCTGCGAGATTATGTACCATAACGATATTATTGACTCAATCGTTAGCGGCAAATGTGCAACCTTAGGTGGCAGCCGTTACGTTTTAGTTGAATTTTCCCCTCATGTCAGCAAGCACGACCTTATTACCGCGCTTTCAAATATATCAAGAAAGGGATACAAGCCAATTCTTGCGCACTTTGAAAGATACAATTGTATCGCGGATGATTTTTCCTTGCTCAAAGAATGTAAGGATTCGGGCGCATTAATCCAAATCAATGCGCAGTCAATTCTTAAATTCAAAATAGGAAGATCGTCTATGCTTGCAAAAAAGGCGCTTAAAAAGCATTTGGTTGATATCGTGGCAACCGATGCACACGACCACAAGGCTTTAACTCCTGTTTTGTCTAAGGCACACGATAAAGTCGCAAAAAAATACGGCGAGGATTACGCAAAACGTATTTTTCACGATAATCAAGCATACATTTTGCAGCTTAATCAAGCACCAAACAAACCTAATTAATCTACTGCATAGTTATGCATTTCATAGCATTTTAGAAATAAGACTACCAATATTAAGGAGCATAAAATGGACACAAAAAACGAAAAAGTCAAAAGAAAAAAGGTATTTAAAGATATTGACGTCAGAGATGTTTTGCAATATTTCATTACCAAATCTTGGATTATTGTAATTGTAGTGGCGGTTTGCTTAGTTGCCGCTATTCTCTACACTGCTTTTATTGTACCTACCTATGAATCTACATCGAGTATGCTTATCATTACAGATGAGGGCTCAACAACTCAAGACTTTAGTGCAGGTCAGCAAATTATCAACAACACTCCCGAGGTTATTAAGGGTAACGTTTTCTGTGAGAAGGTTGCAAAAATGCTCCTAAACAACGAGGTTGACAACGGAAACGGAGTGGTTGACACATACAAGGAGCTTCTAAACTCCAATCCAACTCTTTTAAAGGAGCTTGGCGGAAACGAAGCGCTTGACTACCCTGTTACAAAATACACAAACGGTAAGGCAATTACTGCCAGATCCATACAAAATGCTCTTACAATAACAACATCTACTAATGCAAAGAACACCTTTACTGTTACTGCAACAACAACAAACAAGTATCTTTCTTGCATTATCGCAAATGCTGTTACAACTCTTTATGAGGAATATGTAAAAACTGAAATCGTTCCTAAGGGAACTAACATCAGCACAGATATATTCAAGAGCGGTACAACACAAGATGACCCATCAAACAAAAACTTCCCTAAAAACGTTGCGATTGCGGTTGTTGTCGGTGTTGTTATCACTTGTACAATACTGTTCTTCATATTCTTCTTCGATGACAAAATCAAGACTCCTGACGATATCGAAAAGCATCTTGAATTAAACATCTTAGGTGCTATCCCAGACTTTGAAGAAAGGTAAGATAAGCGATGAATATTACTAAATTTAATGAATCAAAGCAGGACTATTCAGTTCGCGAAGCATTTAAGGCACTTCGTACCAACCTTCTCTTCTGCGGTAGCGAATATAAAACAATCGTTATAACGAGCTGTATTAAAAACGAAGGTAAAAGTACCATTTCAATTGAGCTTGCAAAATCACTTTCTCTCGCAGAAAAAAGAGTTTTGCTTATCGACGCGGACTTGAGAAAGTCGATTTATACCTCTAAGTATACAATTAACGAGCAAGAGGTTTTCGGTTTAAGTGAGTATCTTTCAGGCCAAACCGATTACGATAACGTTCTTTATAAGACACAATATGAAAATCTTGATTTGATTTTTGCAGGTGCGGTTCCGCCAAACCCTGTTGAGCTTCTCAGTTCAAAGAAGTTTGAAGCTCTCGTTAGAGAAAAGCGTGATGAATATGATTATGTTATCATCGACGCGGCTCCTCTTGGTGCCGTTATTGACGCGGCTGCTATCGCTGCATTCTGCGACGGTGCTATTATGATTATTTCTGCTAATGAAATTCACTGTAGAATGGCACAGGACGTTAAAGAACAGCTTGAGCGAAGCGATTGTAAGGTTCTCGGCGCAATTTTGAATAAAATTCCGCTCAAGGCAGGATCATACTACAATAACTATTATAAAAAGTATTACGGTAAGTATAAGAAGGGCTCAACCTACGGCTACGGTCACTACGGCGCTTACGGATACGCTTCTGAAAGCAAACCAAAAAAGGATAAAAAGCAAAAATAGTAATTCTTTTAAGGAATTCGGAACTCTAATTCCGAATTCCTTTTTAATTGATATAAAAAGGAGGAAAATATGAATACCGAGGTTAAAAAAAGCTCTGATTTTTCAAAATTTATTCTTTTGCTGCGCAAGCTTTTTAGCGGAAAAATTTACCCGTTAGTCATAGCCTTGTCAATTCTTATATCGCACTCCTTCTCAGTCGAGGAATTTGGAATTACTGTCGTTTTATCAACCGTTTTACTTGGATTACTCGTTTGTGACGATTTGAAGTTTTTCATTGCCCCCTTGACCTATTCTCTGTTTATGTTTTCAGAAAAAAGCGTCGCCACGGGAAAATACTACGAAAAGCCGTATCTAATTGCAATTGCGTGTGGCTCGTTAGTTTTGATTTCATTTTTCGTTGCACATTTCATAATTTACAGGAAAAATATAAAATTCAAGGGGTTTGCAAAATCAAAGCTGCTTTTAGGTTTCACACTACTTTCCGCCTCCGCATTACTTAACGGCTGCTTGAATTTCAAGGAATACCAGCTTGGCAACATCCTTTACGCACTTGCCTTTGTTTTTTCTTTGCTTGGCATTTTCTTCCTATTTTCTGTGAATCTAAATAAAGATGCCACATTAACAAGCCACTTAATGTACGTATTATTTTTAATGTCGGCACTTGTAACTCTTGAGCTATTTATTGCCTTTACAAATCAAATTCAATTTGCAAACGGCGAGATTGTAAAGGAAAGCGTCAAGGTTGGTTGGGGTATGTGGAACAACATCGGCGGTGTTTTAACCTTGCTTTTACCAATTCATTTCTACTATGCGACAACAGTAAAGCGCTACGGTGCTATTTTCTATATAACCGGGCTGATTTCATATGGAGCGATTGTATTAACACTTAGCCGCTCATCGCTGCTCACATCTTCACTTATTTTACTTATATGCGTGGTTATTTCGTGCTTCTTTGGAAAAAACAAGCTGATAAACCGAATTTTCACAGGCGCATTATTCACCTTGGGAATTATCGCTTTCATAGTGCTGTGGGGCAAAATATCGTCAATTTTAGGCGATTACTTAAGCCGTGGCTTAGATGATAACGGTCGTTTTGAAATGTACCTGCACGGCCTTAAAAATTTCCTATCCCATCCAATTTTTGGCGGCGGCTTTAATTCCTCGTATGCAACCGAGCACCAATTTATAATTTTCCTGCCATACCGATACCACAATACAATAATTCAAATGATGGCAACCTGCGGCTCAGTGGGACTTTTATCGTACTTATTTCACAGATACCAAACAGTCAAGCTGTTTATAAAAGAAAGAAGCTTGTCTAATGTATTTTTAACGCTTTCGATTATCAGCTTGCTTATAACAAGCTTGCTTGACAATCATTTCTTTAATATTTACCCCGCGTTTATTTACACGATAATACTTGTTGTTATTGAAAAGAATTCGAAAAATAATGGCTGTTGATTTCTCAACAGCCATTTTCTATTTATGGGTTTATTCTATTGTTTGAGTGTAAATTGATGTAAATACTCCATCGGAATCGCACGAGCCGATAGAAACAGTGATGTTTTCGCCAACGGTCGAGGATGCGTAATATACTGCCATTTTCTCGGTATAGTCCTTAGGAAGCTCTACCAAAACGATATCCTCACCGCTTGTAATCTTGAGGTAATTTCCAGCCAAAGCATATTCTCTTTCTGTAATTACAGCAGAAACAAAGCTAAGCTCACCTGCGGTTGTTTGTTTACCGTCGGTTGTGCTAACCATAAGTAATACGCCGCCGTTAACGGTAATTGTGCCATCTGTGCCCAAGTCAATTTTATCGAACAAGTAAACCGTTCCGCCTGAGATAATGCCCGCTCTTGTATTGATGGCATCCTTTACAGCTACAATGTTGAGTGAACCGCCGTCAATGTTAAGTGCTTCCGCCTTAATTCCCTTTTCAGCGCCTAAAACGTTAATTTCTGCATTTCCGCTGATATCTGCTTGAACCGATGCATCAATCGCATCGCCCACGGTAAAGAGAACGAGCTTGCCCTTGGTTACAGTAAGCTTTTCTACGTTGAAGCAATCTTGGTACGAATCAATGCCGATTGTTCCGTCCTTAATTACCACCTCGGTTGCCTCAAAGCCTCTTGAATCTCTCAAGATATAAAGAGTTGCATTCTTGCCGTCAACAGTCGGGTCATATTCAACATATGCGCCATCCTTGTAAACGTATCTTGTCTTCGTTTCGGATGTTTCCGCTGTTACCTTTTCGTAGGTAGGAGTTGTCTTAATATAAATAACACCGTCTGCATCAAGAGTTACCTTTTCCGCAGAAATACCATTTCCTGTTGCGATAAGCTTAAGGTTTGCGTTATCTGTAATTTCAACGTTTGCATCCGTTGCAATTGCTGACTTATATGAATCGAAAATCAATGTACCGCCACTGATTTCAACATCCTCAAGTGCATCAATGCCGTTTCCGTTTTCAGAAGCAATGTTAATTCTACCGTCCTTAACGGTAACAGGACCAACGCAGTTAAAGCCATTTGTACCGCAATCAATGCTAATGCTTCCTGAATTTACGTTGATATATCCATATTCGTAGCTTGATATATCTTCGCCGTCACCGCTCTTAATACCGCTCTTGCCTGCATCAATATTGAATTTACCGCCGTTGATGTTAACACCACGTTTGCCGTAAATACCGTGACCAACCGCGGAAATTTCAAAATTACCGCTATTTATTGTAAGCTCCTTTGTGTTGGCAATTGCATTCTTCGCCTTGCCCTCTACCTTTAATGTGCCCTTACCTTCAATTGTAAGGTCGCAGGATCTAACGCGAATAACAGCACCCTCGCCGTCATTTGCGGAATTGTCAGCCAAATAGTTCTCTTTTCCCTCAACCAAAACGATAGTAACAGAAGAACAGTCAACCGCAAAAATTGCAGGACCAACTATACTGTTTCCGCTTGTGAGTGAAACGCCGTCAAGAATCAAAATAACGTCCTCATCAGGAGCAGAAACGTAAATTTGACCGTCATTTGACGTGCCGTAAATTCTGTACGCGCCGCCCTTGCCAATAAACGCTTGCTTATTGTTTGCTTCGCGAGAAACGTCTATCTCGTTAACCGCAACATAGTCAATAACCGAGCCCTCATTGCCGTATTTGTCCTCATCATCAAACACGCCAAGGTCATTTTTTAACGCATCCTCAACCGTTGTTGACTCATAAACAGGTGGTGCGGGCTTATCTGAATCGGTATCACCTGTTGAAGAATCGGTATTCTGGTTGCCGCTTGAATCCGTATTCGTATCGTTACCACCGCCTGAACCGGTATCTGTCGTAGTATTGGTATCGGTGTTTGTGTTTGTGTTTGTGTCGGTATCGGTATTGCCCGTGCCGCAAGCAACTAACGCGAAAACAACTAATAATGAAAGAAGTATAGCTATAGCTCTTTTCATAATTTCCTCCTATATAGCGCGTAATTTATATTACTATAAAATTATTCTAACATAAATTACTGTAATAGTCAATATTTATTTCTTAAATTCATTTTTAGAATTAAATCTCCAAGTATAGCCCGTCGTATGCCACCTGGGCACCAAATCCGCTTGCAATTTTCACGGTTTCGGCGTGTGATTTGTGTAGCGACGGTGCAATATGTGAAAGAACAATTCTTGTGTCATCATTTATCGTGCGGTTAGTCTTAAGGGACGGAAGCATTAATCTAATCATCGGAATTGAGTTGTGCTCCGCCATTCGGTAATCCCCCTCATAGTCGCCAACCGTTGCATCAAGCACCATAAGGTTAAGACTTTGTCCGCGCAAATAATTATATGTTTCGGCCAAAAGCCACGCGCCGTCACAGCCGTAAAACATCTTTTTTCCGTCCTTTTCATAGATAAAATGCTGTGGAAACGATTGTGCATCGTGGTTAGCCAAAAGCGAGGTTAAATATGCTCCGTTTGATAGCTGATATTTTTGGTATGGCTTCATTTCAATTTTAACCACGTTTGTTATTTCTGGAACCTGCGCACCCTCTCTTACCCAAAGCTTAAGCGGTTCATTTTTGCTTTCAGCTATTTTTTCAATGCTCTTATCATTGTAGTGGTCATCGTGTGTGTGCGTGATAAAAATATCGCTTATTGTATCGTAAGGAATTTTTAGTATATCAAGGGAATCAAGCGTGTGCTCTCCGCAATCAAGTAAAAAGCACTCGTCTATCAGCATGCAGGACGAACGGCGCGCATCGTTGTCAAAGCAGAATTTGCATTCATTTTCAAGCTTTGGCGAATAATCGCACGCGCACGTGCCTAAAAATTGCAGTTTTATATTTTCCGTATTACTCATCTGTGTATGTATATACCTCCGTGCATTCTATATATCGTGTTTCAAATTCTGTGTATTTTTCGCTGAGGCGCTTGGCGAGCAAGCGCATTCCGTCGCGCTCTGAGCCAATGTGTCCCATTACGATAAGCGTCTTGTTAATTCCAAGCGCATCGGCATCTCTTGCATACTCGGCAAGCTTCCACTCGCACGCCTCACCCGTTAAGACAATTTCGACGTCCTCGCTTGAAAGCAGCTCAAATACTCCGCCGGGTGTACCGAAGCATAGCGCAATTTTAGTTGACTTTTTGTCGCGTGCGCCTGCTATACGAACTCTTTTTATTCCAAGCTCGCTTTCCATTTTGGTCGCAAGCTCATATGCGGTTATCGGCTCGTCGCAATAAAACATATACGACGCGCTGTACGGTGTTTTCTCCGTTCTGCCCTTTAGCCCAAGGTAGTAAATCTCGCCCTCGGGGATTTGGTCAACATCGCGGTGATGCATATAATCGTGATAACGGTATATGGTCATTCCGCTTTCTTCAATAAGCTTTCTTTTCATTGCAACAACAGGCAGCTCGTCTATTTCTTCAAAATGGTCGTAGTAGGTTGGCTCATGCACGATAAGCATATCCGCGCCCCACTTTTGCGCCTTCTTTATTGTATCAACGGTTGCAAACATTGTAACCGCAACCTTTTTTAGCTCCTTGTTTGGGTCACCTGCCTTCAATGTGTCGCAGGTTTTTGTGTCGGCTTTTCCGCCCTTTATTATTTCGTTAAATAGCTCGTATGCTTTCATATTATAGCTCCTTTAGATATTTGACCTCACAAGCAAAATGCTCTGTTATAACAACAGGCTTGTGGACGCGGACAAAGCCGTACCTTTCGTAAAATCTTTGCGCCCTTATCATATTGTCAAGCGTTTCAAGATAACAGCTTTTATAGTACCTTTTGGCGTAATCAAGCGCCGTTTGCATTAAGGTATGTGCAACGCCTGTGCCTCTTGCCTCGGGTAAGAGGTACATTTTTTGCAGCTCGCAAACCTCTTTTGTTAGGTAGCCAATGCCTGTGCCGCCAACGATTTTTCCGTTTTCATCCTCGGCAACCCAATATTTGTTGCCCTCGGTGTTATATATTTCGGAAAACCTGCCAAGGTCGGGGTCCTGCCACGCCGTGCCCTCGTGATTTCCGCCATATTCAATTAAGCACGAGCGGATAACGCCCTCAACTGCTTTATTATCCCTTTTTTCTATTTCTCTAATTATGTAATTCATTTAAGATTCCTTGAAATTTCAATTCCGACAACGCCGTATTTCATTTGCTCCTCTTTTGTATAATAGCTTTCCATATCCGCGGCTGAAGCGCTTTCGATATCCTTGTCTGTATATCCGCATTTCAGAAGTGGCAACGCGCAATAAAGCTCGTCAAACGAATTAAATATATGTAGCCCTGTAACATTTACGCTCATTTCTTCACTTGTTACGTTATTTGTAAAGATTATCTCATCCCCAACCTTGAGAAGTCGCCTTTTCTCATCGTATAAGCGAAGCTCTATTGTCTTTTCTCCGCTTTTTATCATTTCAAACGGAGCGGGATTTAGATTCATATTATGCTTCATTTTTTCTCCTTTGTGTATTCATTTCCTTGTTAGCGCAACAACGGTTTCGATGTGTTTGGTGAATGGAAATAAGTCAACAGGTTGGATTTTTGTTGCGCGGTAGCCCGATTTTGTCAGCACGGTTAGGTCGTTTGCAAGCGTTTCGGGGTTACAGGAGATGTAAACTACTCTTTTTGGCGAGAGCTTTACAAGATTTTTAAGGAATTTAGCACTACAGCCCGCGCGCGGTGGGTCCGTTATCACCACGTCAATTTTCTCTTTTTTGCTTGCTAAATATGCAATATAGTCCGCGGCATCCTCGTTATAAAATTCCGCGTTGGTAATACCGTTTAAGCGCGCGTTTTCCCTTGCGTCGTTTGTTGCATCGGTGTTTATCTCAGCGCCTATTACCTTTTTAGCGGATTTTGCCATAGTAAGACCTATTGTGCCCGTACCGCAGTATGCATCAAGCACGACCTCATCTCCCTTTAGCTTGGCGTATTCCTTTGCCTTTCCGTACAAAATTTCGGTTTGCACGGGGTTTATCTGATAAAACGAAGCAGGACTTATTCTAAAATCAAGACCGCACAGGTTGTCCTTTATGTATCCGTTTCCAAAGAGCGTTTCGCTGCTTTTGCCGAGGAAAAGAGGCGTGTCCGTTGGGTTTACGTTCCAAACCACGGTTGTGATTTGATTATGCGCCGATACCAAGTCCCTTGCAAATTCTTCCTTTGCGTGAAAATCTTGATTTTTTGTAACAAGCACGACCATTATT
Source organism: Clostridia bacterium (assembly GCA_017625935.1). Lineage (GTDB taxonomy): Bacteria > Bacillota > Clostridia > Oscillospirales > CAG-272 > RGIG2000. Next base: position 1,826 of record JAGALA010000009.1, on the reverse strand, counting down.
TCACCGCTTTTTAGTCCTTTTCTGACTAAAACGTGGCGCAAACTACCTGTTTTTGTTTCTAAATCGTATGCTTTTATCTTGTATTTTCCTGCAAGCTTCTTTACGGTTTTTACTATTTTTTGTGATTCCTCGTCCTCAAGCATACAGAAATCAACCTCTGCGATTTTTTGCGTTGTTGACTGATAAATGCCCGAAATTATCTTGCCGTTTTTGTAGCCAAAGAGCGCTTGTGCCTTGTTTCTGTAATTTAAGGGGCTTTCCATACCGATAATTTCCTCGATATGCCCGAAGCGCCCAAGCAAGCGAATGAGCTTAACCTGCTTCATTTTCAGCTGCTCGCTATATGATAAATTTTGCAGCTGACAGCCACTACATTTTCTTGAATACGGACAAGCTCTCATTTGCGCCCTCTCCTCCTTGAATTAGTTAATTTAATATCCTTCTTAATAAATTTACACCACTGCTATTCATAGTACTGCTATGCTTATGCTCATTAAAGGCATAAAGCTTTCCGCTATTGTCATCTGCCAAGGCAACAACCACGGAATCATATCCTACTCCTACCGTTTTTGCGTACAATTCATGCGCTACGATAGGAAGTGAAAGCTCCTTTAGATCGCTTAAATCTTCTTTTGTTATTTGATCTGAAAACAACACAATTAGCAAGCATTTATGCTTTTCATTGCGATTATCACCGTCGAATAGGTCTATCTCTCTTTTTAAGCATTCGCCTACGCGTCCGTCCTTGTCTGCACATCTAATAAAATAATTTATGTAATCGTTAAATAGCGAGAAGCGACGCTTATGATAATACTTATTTTCTATCAAATTATACTTTTTGCGCTCGCAATAATCGATTATTTTCGTTTTTGAAGCACCGTCCAAGCAAATAAGCTCTGTTTTTTCTAATTTTTCTACCTTTTGGTTCAGCCCGTATTTTTGCATTTTTCCAAGCTTTAATACTGCAAATACGACTCCAAATATTAAAATCGGGAAGCTCGAAAGCCCAATTACCGTATAAACGACATTATTAACACCGATTTTTTGTAGAATTGCCGCCACCGCCAAGAGCGCAATAGCTAAAGCCATCACACATGAAACAATAACAAAATACAAAATGTATTCTTTTTTAGTTATTTCTTTCTTATTTTTCATTGCTTTTGTGTCCTCCTTAACAAAAGAACTTATTCTCTGAATATTCCTTTACTGTCAAGCTGATTTATTAATGATTTCATTCCTACTCTGTTATCATAAACACCGAAAAGAACCTTATGCTCACAGTCGTAAACTGTAAGCTGATTAAACGAATATTTATATGAAGCCATTTGCGAATATGTAATAAATTTTTTCTTGAACAGTCCTTTTAAAAGTATTCCGTCATCTCTTATGATCTCGCAAGTAAAAAACGAAATCAATACCATTAGCAAAGGTATTGAAACTATAAACAGCATAGCCAAAATAAATGCAATCCAAGAATGAATGGGAAAATCCTTTTCAAAGATACTTATTAGTATTGTGCCGACAATAAATAATACAGTAGTAATAATTAACGCAATAAGTGAACATACCGTATAGCGTTTGGGAAATTTCGTCTTTGAAACAAAACTGTTTTGTGCTTCTTCCTTTTTCGAAAGCCCGTACATCCACGGGATAATTATAGAAATAGCCAATGGAGTTAGGATTATTGATAAAATCGCACAGAATATATTCACAAGCTTTCTCCTTTTATCTCAAAGTAATATTCTCTATTTTTTGCTCATTTTTGCCCACCATTTGTAGATTTTCGGGAGCTTTTTATTAATTTTGTTGCAAATTTTGTTATAAAT
>JAGALA010000002.1 GCA_017625935.1 Clostridia bacterium | reverse complement strand
GTCGTGGGCGTAAGATATTTGAGAGGAGTTGACCTTAGTACGAGAGGACCGGGTCGAGCGCACCTCCGGTGCATCAGTTGTTCTGCCAAGGGCATAGCTGGGTAGCCGCGTGCGAATGTGATAAACGCTGAAAGCATCTAAGCGTGAAACACACCTCAAGATTAGATATCTCCAACATTAAGTTGATAAGGTCACTTGTAGACTACGAGTTTGATAGGTCGGAGGTGTAAGTACAGTAATGTATTCAGCTGACCGATACTAATAGACCGAAAGCTTGAACTACTTTTTACGGTTCAATCATTCAAGACAATCGTTGAGTTTCATTAATTCACTACCTTGTTCGGTTTTTAATGAGCATTTTTTGCAAAACAAAATAATTATAGCACACCAAACGGTGTGCTTTTTTGTGCTTAAAATCTCTTTGATAGTAAAAAAGCAAAGAAAAATGTAAAGAATACTTGACATTTTGATTTCTATGGTATATAATGAAAATGTAAAGTAAACTTGACAAAATTCGTTCGGAGGATTTTTCAAGCAGCTTTAATCTTAAAAAGGAGAATTATACTATGAATAAAGACGAGATTTTGAAAAAGGCGCAGCTTGATAACGACAAAATCGGTGAAATGGAGCGCAAAAAAACATCAAAGGCAAACTGGATCGCGGTGATATCAACCGCAGTTCTTGCAATCGTATTTATGTTCACCGAGGGCTTTCGAGGCAACAGATGCGCAGTTTACGCCTTTGCTGCCATTTGCTTTACTTGGGCAAGCGTATTTTATTTCTGCCAATATTTCGTTGCCAAAAGACCGTGGCAGGTGCTTATAGGTGCCTCTTTGGAAGCAATTGGCGCTATAACAATGATTGTGCTATATATTCTTTTTAGCGTAGGGGTGCTATAATGGACAATGAGCTTATCTTAAAAAACAATTTACAAGCCCTCAGAAAGCAAAAAAAGCTCTCGCAGGACGAGCTTGCTAAAACGGTCGGCACAACTCGCCAAACGATAATTTCCATCGAAAAAGGCGTGTTTAACCCGTCAGCCAAGCTCGCGCTTCTTATTTCAATCGCCCTCGACGTTAAATTTGAGGATTTGTTTTATTTCTGATAAAAATATCATACGGTTTCGATTTTGCGGAAATTGTTAAAACAAAGGGAGTTATATTATGAATATTATTACTATTGATAATGTCTGCAAAAATTATAAAAAGAAAAAGGCGCTTGATAATGTTTGTTTGGAAATTAAACAAGGCGAAATATTTGGTCTTTTAGGCGTCAACGGTGCGGGAAAAACAACTTTAATCAAAATTCTTTGTGGACTTTCGAAAAAATCAAGCGGAACAATTGTGATAAATAATTTTGATTTAGATAATGAAATTGATAAGATTAAAGAAATAATAGGAATTTCCCCACAAGAAACATCAGTAGCAAACAATTTAACTGTAAAAGAAAATTTAGAATTTTTTGCACATATCTATCATAAAAATGTTTTGGAAATTATAAAAGAGCTTGTAGATATTTTCGATTTAAATGAAGTCTTAAATCAAAGGGCAAAAACACTCTCCGGAGGCTATAAAAGAAGGCTTTCAATTGCAATAGCGCTAATTTCAAAGCCTAAAATCTTATTTCTTGATGAACCAACACTCGGACTTGACGTCTTTTCCAGACGGGAGCTTTGGCAAATTATTAAAAAACTACAAAAAAGTACAACTATAGTCCTCACATCTCACTATTTAGAAGAAATTGAAAATTTGTGTGATAGGGTTGCAATATTGTCAAAAGGCGAATTACTAAAGAAAGGAACGATTGAGGAAATTAAGCAGTCAACAAAAACCGATACATTTGAAGATGCTTTTATAAAATTGTTAAAGGATGAAAATGAATAAAATTTTAAATTTTTCGAAGAGAAATTTGAAAGAAATTTTAAGAGACCCGATAATATATATTTTTTGCTTAGGATTTCCACTTGTAATGTTCATATTATTTCAAATTATAAATAAATACACCGGTGGAAATACTCCAATGTTTGAAATAGATTCTTTATTACCGGCGATAATTATGTTTTCTTTTACATTTGTTATGCTAACACTGGCGCTTATGGTTTCAAAAGACAGACAAACGTTTTTCTTAAAAAGATTATATTCTTCCCCTATGAAATCTTATCATTTTATCTTAGGATATTTTTTTGTCGGTTTAATTATAGGCATATCTCAAACAATAATCTGTATTGTATCAGGCTTTGTTATTTCTTTAATATCTAATGTTAGCTTTATATCTTTTGCGGAAATAATTCTTTTAATTATTACTCAGCTACCAATGCTTATCACTAACGTTTTTCTTGGCATCTTGATTGGAACTCTTTTTAATGATAAAACCGCCCCCGGAATTTGTTCGGCTTTCATTAGTCTTGTTGGTATCTTGGGAGGCTGCTGGATGCCTGTTGAAGCTATGGGAAAATTTGAATTGTTTTGTAGATTTTTGCCATTTTATCCATCGGTTTATATTGGCAGAGTAATTACAAGCGCTCAAAACAGCTTAGGAATCACTTATGCATTTGACAGAATAGCTATTTTAGGCTTAATCCCAATAGCTTTATTTATGATTGCTAACATAATCTTGTCTTTTATTCTCTTTAAAAAGAATATGATCAGTGATAAATAGAGCAGTTGATAATGAATATTAAAAAAGAAACGCCACCGAGGGTTTTCCTTGGTGGCGTAATTATTTTGAATATTAGAGATATTTCTCTATGATTTTTTTCATTTCCTCGATTTTGTTTTCCATTTCGGAAACGAGCTTAAACTGCGTACGGCATCTGTCAAGGTTGTGTCCCTCGCGGTGAATTCTGAAGTAAACGTCACCGTTTAGGTGGTCACCGAGGAAGCGCATACCGCACTCAAGCGTGAGCATGATAGAAGCGTAGGGAAGCAGCTCAATTTCAACCTCAGTAAGTGAATCCTTACACTGTGAGAGGTAGCCCTTTGTAAACGCTTCGTAAAGACCGAGGTCGAAATCAACCAAATCAAGGTTCTTTTCGTCCTCTGCCGCGTGAGTTGCACCCGAGCGGATTGCATCACCGAAATCGTAAAGATATGAGCCCGGCATAACGGTATCAAGGTCAATAACCGTTGACGGACGGTTTGATGCTTCGTCGAAAAGAACGTTGTTAATCTTAGTGTCGTTGTGTGTAACACGAACAGGCAATGAGCCGTCGTTTAAGCGGTCAACAAACAATGAAGTGAAGCTCTTTCTTGCGCGAACAAACTCAATTTCGTCAGTAACCTCATCGCGTCTGCCCGAGATGTTAGCCTCAACAGCCTTTTCAAAATCGTTGTATCTTGAAACGGTGTTGTGGAAATTTGCAATTGTTTCGGAAAGCTTTGAGGCGTCAAAGTCGGATAAGTCGTTTGCAAACTTGCCAAACGCAACACCCGCCCAATAAAAGTCCTCTTCGTTTTCCATTTTTTCAATGGTGTAGGCGTTGTCAACGTAAACGTAAATACGGTAAACGTCACCGTTTAAATTAAGGTATCTGTCGCCGTTTGGCGTTGGCATAAAGTGAAGCGTTGCACGCTCAGGGTCGCAACCTTCGGCTCTTGCTTTTTTTCTGATGTGATGTGTAACAGCTTGCACGTTTGACATAAGCCCGTTGACATCCTTAAAAATGCTCGTGTTGATTTTTTGAATTACGTACTTGCCACGCGAGGTTGTAACCAAAAAGGTTGAATTTATATGTCCGTTTCCAAGCGGCTCGCACTTAATATCCTTTTCGTTTGGAAAAAACAGCTGTGCTGCGGTTAAAATATCGATCATAAAATACTCCTAAAAGAATTTATTTATAATATTTTATCATAATTAATATTAAAAGTAAAGAAAAATATTGAAAAAGTGTCAATAATGTAGTAGAATTATAATGGAAAAATATATAAATGCCGAGATAGGAGCATTCACATTCTTCGATGTGGCACATTTTTACCCTGTCAGGCACGAAATGGAGAATACAATGATAACAAAATCCTTTAACATAGCAAACGGAGTAGAGCTCCACTATATAGAGACCGAAAAATTTAAGACGAATTATTTTTCGTTTAATTTTTTGGCACCGCTTTCACGTAAGAAGGTTCATTTTAATGCGATGATACCGCCGATTTTGATGCGAGCTTGCCAAAAATATCCAAATCAGGCGCTCATCAACAAACGCCTTCAGTACTTATATTCTGTCGATATCGATGCGAAAAATACATCCTTTGGCGAGCATCAGATTTTCGGTATGCGCGTGAATATGCTGAATGATAAATATACACAAGGCACGGACGTAACGCACGAAACGGTTGATTTGCTCCTTGAAATGATTTTCAATCCGTATCTTGTCAACGGCGAGTTTGACAGCGAGTTTTGCGAGGGCGAAAAGACCTCACTTATCGACGTTATAGAGGCGGAGGTAAACAACAAGGGACAGTATGCCGTTAAACGCTTAATGAGCGAGATGTGCAAGGATGAGGTCTTTGGCATATCAAAGATGGGCGAGGTCGAGGACGTGAAGAAAATCACGCCAAAATCGCTCTACAAGGCGTATAAATACGCCCTTAAAAGCTACAAAATCCAAATTTATTTCGTTGGTAAAACGAATATCGACGCGGTTGCAGAGCAGTTCAAAGCGCGCTTTGCGGGACTTGAGCGCGCACCGATAGATATTGACGAGGCGCCAATTAAGCTCACAGCAAACGAGGTTAAGGAGGTAACCGACGTTGAGAAGGTAAACCAGGGCAAGCTTGTCCTCGGCTTCCGCACGGGCTACCACTACAAGGAAAACGAGTACCATCTGCTTCAGCTCTTTAACGAGGTTTTCGGCGGCTCACCTACGGCAAAGCTTTTCTTAAACGTGCGCGAAAAGATGAGCCTTTGCTACTATTGCCGTTCAATTATCAATCAGAAAAACGGCATTATGATAGTTTCCTCGGGCATTGAGTCAGGGAACAAGGAAATCGCCAAGGATGCCATTTTGGCTCAGCTTGAGGCTATCAAGAACGGCGATATCACCGACGAGGAGCTTCTCAATGCGAAAAAGTCGATAAAGAACGGCTTCCTCTCCGTTTACGACGGTGCGGAATCACTTGAGGCGTGGGCTTTCTATCGCGGTCTTTGCGGTATTTCTACAACGCCTGACAAGGAAATTGCGAAGATTGAAAACACCACGGTAGAGGACATTCAAAGAATCGCAAAAAGAATAACACTTGATACGGTTTATTTCTTAACAGGGGAGGAAAAATAATGAGCACCTATTTGCTAAAAGAAAACAAAATGCTTGACGAAAAATATTATACCTTCACCCACAAATCGGGGCTCGAGGTTTTTGTTTTCCCTAAAAAAATGACTAATACCTACGCGATTTTTGCCACACGCTACGGCGCGGTTGACAATAAATTCAAGCACGCAAACGATAAGGAATTTACCGTTGTGCCCGACGGAATTGCACACTTCCTTGAGCATAAGATGTTTGAGGAGGAGAGCGGAGTTGACGCGTTTGAAAGATACGCAAAGACGGGCGGCAACGCAAACGCCTTTACGGGTAATAACCTAACGGGCTATATTTTCTCCTGCACAGAGAATTTCAAGGAGAATTTAGAGGTTCTTTTGGACTTTGTTACCCACCCCTATTTCACCGAGCAGACGGTTGCAAAGGAGCAGGGCATCATAGGTCAGGAAATTAAAATGTACGAGGACCACCCCGGTGTTAGAATGCACAGGGAGCTTATGAAGGCTCTTTATAAAAAGAATAAGATGCGCATTGATATTGCAGGCACGAAGGAGTCAATTGCCGAAATAACGGCTGAAACGCTCTATAAATGCTATAATATCTTCTATAATCTTCGCAATATGACGCTTTGCGTGTGCGGCGACGTTGAGCCGCAGACGGTTGAGGCTGTTTGCGACAAGGTGCTTACCACCGCTGAGGAGTTTAACATCGTGCGCGACACAGAGGACGGGGACGAGCCAAGAGAGGTAAACGTAAAAAGAACCGTTTGCGCCCTTGACGTGTCAAAGCCGCTTTTCTCAATAGGAATTAAGGATATGGACATTCCAAGGGAAGCAAGAAAGAGAACGAAAAAGGCGTACGCCACCGAGATTCTTGACGAGATTTTGTTCTCCCAATCGTCCGAGTTTTATAACGACCTTTATTCAAAGAATTTAATCGGACAGGATCTTTCCAGCGGCTGCGAAATCGGCAAAAATTACTCGTTTAACGTAATTTCGTCCGAGTCAAGCGACCCCGATAAGGTATATTCCTTGTTCCTTGACTACGTTGAAAAAATGAAGCGTGAGGGACTTGATAAGGAAGCCTTTGAGCTTTCAAAGCGTACAGTTTACGCCTCGAACATCAAATCCTTTGACTCCGTTGAAGATATCGGAAATAATTTTATTTTCAACTACTTTGACGGCGCGGATATTCTTGACACGCCCGAAATTATAAGTTCCATAACATACGATTACGTTTGCGAGCTTTTCGAGTCTACGTTCAAGGAGGAATACTACGCTCTTAGCATCGTTGTTCCTCACGGAAAGGACAAATAATGGAAAGATACGTATGGTTTCCCGGCCTCGGAATCGGGAAAATAAATATAGCAAACGGATTTACTCTTTTCGGTAAATTCGATATTCACTTTTATTCGCTTATTATTGCCCTCGGTATGACCCTTGCGGTTCTTTACGCGTTTTGGCGCTTTAAGGCGAACAAAATCAAGATGGACACCGTGCTTGACTACGCGGTTTGGATTTTGCCTCTTTCCGTTGTCGGCGCGCGCCTTTACTACGTAATTTTTGATATGATTGACCGCCCCGAAAACTATTTCGGCGTAACGACGGTTGGCGGCAAGGAGGTTGGCTCGGTTATCGGCTTCCTATATAACGTGGTTGCCGTTTGGAACGGCGGTCTTGCCATTTACGGCGGCGTAATTGCGGGCGGACTTGTTATTTTTGCCGTTTCGCAAATTAAAAAGATGAACACAATGAAAATCCTTGATATTGCCGTGCCCGCCGTGCTTTTTGCACAGGTGCTTGGCAGATGGGGTAACTTCTTTAACCTCGAGGCGTACGGCGAGGCAACGACCTTGCCCTGGAGAATGTGCTCGGGCGCGTTCACCACTTACTTGCTCAGCGAGGGATACTCAATGGAGGAAATTGCAAGCGGAGCAGTCGGCGTTCATCCGACCTTCCTATACGAATCGCTTTGGAACCTGGTTGGCGTTTTCCTAATGATAGGCACGCTTATTGTTGCAACGCTAATCATAAAGGTGCCCGAAAAGAAGCACATTAACGGATTTTTCTTCGCCTTCTATATGATGTGGTACGGCTTCGGCAGAATGTTTATCGAAACGCTCAGAACCGACAGCCTGTGGCTCATCCCCGGCGTTATCAGAATTTCCGTGCTTGTTGCGGTTATCACCTTTGTAGCAGGAGCACTTCTTATGGGCTTCCTTGTGACGAAATTTGTGATAAAGCAAAAAACAGGCGTTGACATTTGGGAAAAATTCAAGGAAAAAATATCAAAAGGCAAAAAGACAGAGGTTAAAAATGGCACAAATAATTAACGGGCGTGAGGTTTCACGCGCAACACGTGAGGAAATTAAAAGAGAAACAGAGGAGCTTTATGCCAAATATGGCAAACGCCCGGGGCTTGCCGTAATTATAGTCGGCGAGGACCCAGCCTCCAAGGTTTACGTAGCCAATAAGGAAAAGGGCTGTGCCGAGGTCGGCTTTTATTCCGAGCTTTACCGCTTGCCCGAGGCGACAAGCATGGACGAGCTGCTCGGCTTGATTGAAAAATTAAACAACGATGATAAAATAAACGGCATTTTATGTCAATTGCCGCTTCCGAAGCACTTAAATGAGCAAGAGGTTATTCTGGCGATAAATCCGAATAAGGACGTTGACGCCTTTCACCCCGTAAACACGGGCAAGATTATGATAGGTAACCATAGCTTTCTCCCTTGCACGCCTGCGGGTGTTATGAAGCTCATTGAGTCAACGGGCGTCGAAATTTCGGGCAAGGAATGTGTTGTCATAGGCAGAAGCAATATTGTAGGCAAGCCGCAGGCAATGCTCCTTTTGCAGGCTAACGGAACGGTGACAATTTGTCACTCACGCACCAAGAATTTAAGCGAGGTTACACGTCGCGCGGACATTTTGGTCGTTGCTATAGGCAAGGCGGACTTTGTAACAGGCGACATGATTAAAGAGGGCGCGGTTGTTATCGACGTCGGTATGAACCGTCGCGCTGACGGAAAATTAACGGGTGACGTTGATTTTGAAAGCGCCGAGAGAGTTGCGGGCTATATCACCCCCGTGCCGGGCGGTGTCGGTCCGATGACAATTACAATGCTGCTCCAAAACACATTAACCGCATTTAAGCAAACACTGTAAGACTTTTGACAATAAAATGGAATAACAATATTTTAAGGAGAGAAATATGAAAAAGATTTTTATTTCCTTGGCACTTACAGTAATTCTTTCTTGCCTTTTGGTAGTTGGCGTTTCGGCAAGAGAGCTTTATCTTGAAGAAATTCCCGAGGATTTACTTATAAGCGGTGACACCGTTACTCACTTCTTGGTTATCGAGGGCGAGGAATACTACGGCGGTAGCGGCTCAACGGTAAACAGCTTCAATATGGATAAAATTGCAGAGGAGATTGCAAAATTAGAGGCTGAGGGCGGCGCATTAAATGCACTCGGCTATACTGCAAGCGACCTCGGCACTAAGTTTTTAACCAAGCTTGTTTTCCCCGATACGTTAAACGGAACCACGGTTACGTACGTTGATATCAATAATGACGAAACCTTTAAGACAAAAAAATACTTTACAAATTGCGGATATCTTGCATTTCCGTCATCTATGACAAAAACAAATGATTCAAACGGCTGTAACGGCAATATCAGATGCATTGATTTTGGCGAAAATTCTTGCCTTACGTCAATTCCGTACTGCTTTATGCAGAACGCAAAAAAGCTGATAAGACTTAAAAATATGCCGAAAAATCTCGAATCAATAGAGGCAAACGCCTTCCGTTGGTGCTCAAACCTTGAGGGTGACGAGAATTCTCAGCTTTACATAAGTGCAAAAACTATTAAAAATAAGGCGTTTGACAATGCAATGAGCAACGTTGAAAGCATTGTTTTTGATGTGAACGTTAAAACCTTGGCAACCGAGTCCTTCTCAAACGGTGAGGTTTCGGACTCGATGGTTACTTACATTGAATTTAAGTGTGACGTAACAGAGGTTTCGTTCCCAAACTGTGATAGTGCCGCAAATAACGGCGCATTCTATTTCGGCGCAAACAGCGCACAAAGAAGACCGTATTCAAGTCTTGTGTGCATCATTCTTTCAAATCCTGCACAAAAAGACTGTGACGGCAAAACATTTGTAGAGGCATCGGGACAAAACGTTTATTTCAATGACGTTGGCGGCGTTGACGATTTCGTTTATACCTCACACGACATTGAATCGCAGAACAGCTGCTTTGAGGCTTGCACACGCTGCGGTCTTACCAAATTAAAGGAAAACCCAACGCACGAGGGCGCAACGGTTGAGTTTAAGGACGAAAACGGAAACGCATTTTCATACCTTGGCGATATTTACGTTTGCGTTTCTTGCCCTGTTTGCCAAATGAACTCGGTTAGCGAGGTTATTGCAAAAATCGTTACCTCAAAGGGCTATTCCGTTTGTGAATACAGCGAAACGGGCGTTACCCACACGGTTGGCATAAACACGGAGTCCCTTGCAAGATATGAGGAATTAAGCGGCAAGAAGCTTTACTACGGCGTTGTTGCGGGCGTAAAGAAGGACGGCTATTCAGATAAGCTCATAAGCTACGAAAACGGCGTTCTTTCAACAAAGGATAACGCCATAGCGGTTGACTTCACAGGAACAGACTTTGAAATTCTTAGCCTTAAGCTCACAAACATCAACAAGAGCACAACCGTTTACTGCAACGCATATATCGGCACCGAGGGCGCAATAAGCTACGTTTGCGACAAGGCGATTAATGATGCGGCAATTCCACAGGAGATTGTGATAGCGCCGCCGTCGGATGATGAATAAAGAATAAAAAGGAACGCGCCTCATAAAAGCCGAATATCATTAGCTCATTTATGCCTAAATTATGTGTTTCGCGTTATATTTTACGGTTAACTTAGCAATTTGGCACAGAGATAAGGGGCTTTTAGCGCCGAGTGCCAAGTAGCTGTTTTAATAAAATAAATTATGAAAGGAAGAACAATGAAAAGGAAAATCTTATTAACACTTGCGCTTGTATCGTTGCTCGTGTGTGCGTTGGCTTTCAGTGTGGGTGCTATCACCATGCAGGAGTCAATTGATACCTACGAGGGATATTTTGATGGGAAGACGGTGGAAAGCATTGACGAAATTTCGGCAAGCGAGCATATCAATCCTAAAATTTATGCAAGCTACGCAAGCACCGCGGTTAATGCAAGGGTTGAGTTAAGCTGCTCCTGCGAAAAAAAGAGCCACGTTTACCCGACCTATTACATCACCAAGCTTTATGATGCCGATACAAAATGGGGGCACGATAATTGCACTTTGTACGGAAATGAAATCTTCAACGTTAGCTTTGACGATATAAACGCGAAAAATCCGTGCGGTGCGGAGTATGACAAAAACAGCGTTGTAGCTATCGAAATTCCCAACGGATATAAGGTTATTGACGGCGGATGCACTCAATCAGGCTGCCAATCTTATATGGCGGGACTTAGAGATTCAACCTCGTTAAAATTCGTCGATACGACAACCTGCACAACGGCAACAAGACTTGATGACACTTCACACCACGAGGCGTTTGGCAACTGCAACGCCCTTGAGTATTTTAAGCTTTCGGATAGCATAACGGAAATCGGCGGCTGGGCGTTTGACGAATGTGGGGCTCTGAAAAGAGTGGTAATTTCCGAAAACTCACAGCTCAAGAGAATCAAGGCAAAGAGCTTTTTTGCTTGCACCTCACTTGAAGCGTTTTATTTGCCCGAGGGCTTTGAGACATTCACAGGTAAAAGCTCTTCAAATGAAGCCGCATTCGTAAGATGCACGTCACTTTACTTTGTTAGTGAGCCAAACGAGCTGACAAAATCTGACGTTTATTATTTCCCGAACAGCCTAAAAACAGTTGAATACGAGGCGTTTAAAAACTGCAATAGCATCAATAAATGCTTGGTGTTCGGTGAAAACGTAACGAGAATAACGGGCAGCTGGACCTTTGCCACCAACAATGAGGGTATTGCAAGAACGCCCGAAACCGCAATAACGGTTGTGTTCTTGGGCAATATGACTGATTTTGCATTTTCAAACGAAATGAATTACGTTTCTGTAGTTTTTGCAAATCCGAATCAGGGTGATATTACATATACTATAAACGGCGGCGGTAATTACACCAACACGGGCGCGTATATGTACAGATGCGTTGACGGCACACGCTCACCGCTTGCAAGACAATACAGCTATACAAGTGATGGCTTTGCTCATTTGGCAGAATCAAGGAGCGTTAATATAGAGTACGACAGCTACCTTGAAAACGGCAGAGTATATGACAGATGCTTCTGCGGTGAAAGCTTTTTATCGAGCGAGGTAGCGGAGCCGCTCTTTACAAGCAAGGGCTTCTCAGTGCCCAAAGATGACAACAACGGAATTTCAATCGGCTACACAGTAAATGCGGGCGCGATTGCAAAATACACAAAAATAACGGAGAAGACCGTTAACTACGGCGTGTTTGCATCACTCAAGCAAAACATTCAAAATAAGGACGTATACGGTGAGGACGGAAGCTTGCAGGCAGGCGTAATTGCCGCAGATATCACCGATAGCGGCTTTGCTATCTTTAATTTGAAGATAGTCGGCTTTGCTGACAATCAAAAGGAGACTCCGCTTGCAATGGGCGCATTCGTTAAAGCAACGGATAAAAACGGTGCGGTTGAGTATTCGTATTTGCAGGGCGGCACACCGAATGACGGCGAGAAATATTTCTTTGCCTCATATAACGACGCGCTTGCGCTTGTGCCAAGCGACGAAGAGGATGCACATTGAAATACGTTTCTCCTATGTACGAAAAAGCCTTGCTTGAAGCGAGCGACATACTTATGTCAGGCGAAATAAAATACACCATCGAGGAAACCAAGGACGAAAGCGGAAACTCGGTAGGTAACGTAATAATGGGCGCATTTGACTTATTCAAATAAAAATCAAAAAATATGGCAAAGCGGCTGGCTCATTGAGAATCCAGTAAAATCAATAGGTTTCGTCTAAACAATGACAAAAAGCAGAATTTCTTACCGAAATTCTGCTTTTTTTGTGTGCATATATATTTTACAGTAATTAATGTAACTGTCGGCTCCTGTATTTTTGAGGCGAAATCCCTAAATGCTTCTTAAATAGTCTGCTAAAAAAGTATTGGTCGTTATAGCCGATATGCTCACTGATTTGCTTAATTGACATATTTGTGCTATCGAGCATATTTTTTGCAAGCTGAAGCTTTAATTCAATTATATATTCGTTCGGCGATTTTCCCATTTGCTTTTTGAAAACCGTTACGTAGCGCGAATTGCTTAGATTTTCCAAGCTTGCAAGATGGGGAATAGAGATTTTTGTAGTAAAAAAGTTATGTATATATTGTAGAGATTCATTGAGCGATTTATCATTTATCTTTTCTAATGTTTTTTCAAAAATATTTAGTAAAATTTCCTGCAAAAGGCAAGCACATTTTTGAATACTTAGACGTCCGCCACGCAAAAACGCGTCAATCATTGTATTGAACTTGCTTTGTATCTCCACGCTAAAATCATTTTCGATAACGCAAGGCAAATTATCAAAGCCGCATTCCTTCAAGAAATCTGCGACGTACGAGCCTGTAAAATGGGCGTATAAATAATACACAGGTGAGCTTGCGCTATACTTATATACGCATTTTGGCGGAATAATTAATCCATCTCCCTTGCTTACTGTGCGCTTAATATTATCAATATCAATTGAAAGCTCGCCGCTTATCAGGTAAATTAAATAATAATCGTCCCTGCCAACGTGATTGTACGTTTCAAACGGAAGGCGCATATCGCAATACCCTGTGATGTTGACAAGAAAAGGGTAATCAAGGGAGCTTTTGTTCCTGAAATTCAACCATTCTATATTCAAATGATGTGATGTTCGTGCCATTTTCCACCTCTTATGCAGTAAAAAAGTCCATTACAATGAAAAAATAATCCATTGATATATTTCTATTACTATTGTACAATAAAATTGTATAGAAGTCAATTAAAAATGCTTCAATAGAATAATATAAAGGAGAAACACAATGAAAAAGAAAATTTTATTTGCAATTTCACTTGCTTTTCTGATGATTTGTCTATTTGCAGTCAGCGCACTTGCGGTTGAAATTGACGGCATTTACTACACCTTGAGCGGCTCGGGAGAAAACGCAACCGCAGCGGTAAACAAGGATAACGCAACTAAATGCACGCTTGAAAATGTTGTTATTCCGTCAACCGTTACATATGAAGGAACAACCTATACTGTAAATACGATTGATACAAACGCCTTTTCAGGTGACGGCTGGGGCAAAAACCAGACAATCAAAACTCTTTACGTTCCTGAAACGGTTTCAAGCATCGGTGGTCACATCCTTCGTCAATGCGAAAGCATTCAGTCGGTTACAATTAAAGCAAAAAATGCGAATGGAATCACCCTTGGTGACGCTGAATTTTATAAGTGTTACAACTTGTCTTACATAGATATGAGTGAGAGTGATATCACATCGTTTAACCAATATACATTCTTTGAATGTAAGGCGCTTACATCTGATGGCTTAAAGCTCCCGCCGCGCTTGACGAAAATCGGCTCCCAATCATTCAGAGGCTGCACATCACTTACAAGCTTGAATCTTGTGGATTTCCCGGTTACCGAGATTGGAAGCTGGGCGCTTAACGGTTGCTCAAGCCTTTCATCACTTAAGCTTCCTGTAACACTTGTTAGCATAGGTGGCAACTGTATTCAGGGCACACCTCTTGTTGGAAAGCTTATTTTCCCCGACACATTTACCACGCTTTCAAACGATGCAATTGCTCAAATTCCTATGTATATGGTAGTTTTTCCTGACGTTTCAAACGGTCACAGCTACCATAGCGGCGCGTTCCACGACGTTTACCCAACCGTTATTATATATGAGGGTGATGACTACACCGACCTTACAAGCTCAATCGAATCATTTAGGGGCTATACAAATGCTTTACCGTTTAGCGAATATGACCCTAACGTGACGTACACCCAAAGAACAATCTTCTACGGTGCCGAGCTTTGCGATAAGTGCAACGGTATCTTAGGTGATGAGAAATTTAATTTCACAGGCTACGAAAACGAGTTCTATTTTGCTTCACAATGCACAAACTGCGAGAAGGAAACCGTAAGTAAGCGTTATGACCCAATGTTCACAAACCTCGGCTTCTCGGCATCACTCTATGGAGCGGGCGAAATGTCCGTGAACTATAAGGTTAATGCACAGTCGATTTTGGAATATGAGAAAATCACAGGCGAGGCGGTAAACTACGGTGTATTTGCAGTTCGTGCTGACAAGATAGGCACAAACGATATCTTTGATGCAGACGGAAACGAGCTTAGTGGCGTTATTGCCGCTGACATCACAGGCACTAACTTTAACCTCTTTAGCTTAAAGATAACAGGCTTTACCGAAGCACAAAAGGGAATTGATTTTGCAATGGGCGCATTCGTTGGCACAACCAAGGACGGCACGACAGATTATAACTACCTGCAAATTTCAGCACCCGAAAACGGTGAAAAATACTTCTTCGCTTCATATAACAAGGTGCTTACAATGGTTCCAAGCGACGAGGATAATGTATAATGAAATATATTTCTCCGAAATATGAGCGCACAGTTAAATAAAGATATAATACAAAATAAACTTGAAAGGATTAAAATATGAAAAAGAAATTACTTCTTATTGTAGCTATGGCTGCTTTGATGGTGGTAGTCCTTGCACTTAGTGTAAGTGCGGTTACAGGCTCAGCGTCAAACGAGTATGGCTCGGTTACAGAGGTTAGTGGTATGGAGTCACTTGCCAAAACATATAGCGATCACGATTCAAGAGTAGTGCTAAAAAATGCTGACGGCACATTCACAACATATCCCTCATACTACATCTACAACGGAAGCACAGGCTCAGGTATGAGAATTAATATGACCACACTCAATACAGCACTTGCCCTGAGCGATGCGGAAAAATACACAAGTGCGTCAGTTGTAAGAGTAGAGGTTTTTGCTGATGCAAGACTCGATCATCTTTATGAGGGCTGTACGTCATTGATTGATGTATATTTACCTGACGGAGTATGGCTACACTACGCGTCATTTAGCGGATGCTCATCTCTTACAACAATTACACTTCCAAATAGCTGTACCACAATTCCAACAAGCTGCTTCTACGGTTGCACAAGCTTGGAAACTGTGGTTTTCCCAAGCACCTTGACAGGATTAGGTAACAGAGCCTTCCAAAACTGCATCTCACTAAAAAGAGCAGATTTGCCGTCAGGCGTTACCTCTATTCCACAGGACTGCTTCCACGCTTGCTCTAATCTTGAGTATCTAAAGGTGCCAAGCTCCTGCAAGACAATTGCAAACTATGTTACAAATGGCTGTAGCAATGTTCTATGGGATTTATCCGAGGCAACAAGCTTAGAGAGCATTGGCTCAAACAACTCATACGGTGTAACAACGTCACTTGTTTTCCCGGAGGGCTTTAAGACTATTTCCGGAGTTAACAGCAGCAAAATTACAGAGCTTGTATTCCCCAATTCAACAACATCAATTGGTGTAATCAAATGCTCATCACTCGAGGAATTTGTAATTCCCGAGAGTGTAACGTCTCTTGGCAGTAAGGCATTTGACTATTCAACATCACTTAAGAAGATAACTGTTCCAAAGGGACTTACTTCAATTGTTACAACAGGTAACACCAGCTTCTTTGGCACAACAGGCATTACCGAGATAGTATATACAGGTAATGAGGGCGATGCTGTTTTAGCGGATATATTAACTCTTCTTACAAAGGCAACTGTAACGTACGCTAACCACTGCGAGGTATATAACGAGGGTAACCACAAGCTTGACGGTGAACTTTCAAAGGGCTTCGTTGGTGAAATGTACTTATCAAAATACGTTGAGGAATGTGTTTGTGGCAACGGCTGTGGTAAGACGATAACTGTAAACGAGGCAGCTCCACTCTTTGTAAACCTTGGCTTCTCGGCATCACTCTATGGAGAGGGCGAAATGTCCGTAAACTACAAGGTTGACGCACAAGCAATCGCAAGCTATGAAAGCCTCACAGGCGAAAAGATAAACTACGGCGTGTTTGCCGTTCTTGCAGAAAAAATCGGCGAAAATGATATCTTTGACGCAGAAGGGAACGCGCTCTCAGGCGTTATCGCCGCTGATATCACAGACGCGGGCTTTAACCTCTTTAGCTTGAAGATAAAGGGCTTTAACGAAACGCAAAAGGACACCGACCTTGCAATGGGTGCATTTATTGGTATAACCAAGGACGAATCAACTGAGTATGCATACTTGCAAATTGAAGCTCCTGCTGAGAACGCAAAATACTTCTTTGCTTCATATAACGACGTGCTTACTATGGTTCCAAGCGACGAGGATAATGTATAATGAAATATATTTCTCCAAAATATGAGCGCACCGAGCTTGAAATAAGCGATATACTTATGTCGGGCGAGATAAAATACACCATCGAGGAAACCAAGGACGAAAACGGCAACTCGATAGGTAACGTAATATTGGGCGCGTTTGACTTATTCAAATAAAAATCAAAAAATATATCAAAAGCCGTGCAGAAAACTGCACGGCTTTTTAGCGCAATATTATAGATGCCTGTGTTGTGGCAGATTTTACCGATACGTACCAAACGAAACGGGGTGGCAAAACGTCCGCCTACAAAACAACGAACAATTTACCGTAGGGACAGGCGTCCCCGACTGTCCGCAAAAAATTCAATTGGTGTACATTTACGCACTATTTGTAGTCAACTCTTTTGTTGAGCGCAATTATTGCAATTAAATTGAAAATGGTCATAGTGGCAAGGGCGAGGTAATTGCCTTCCCCTGGAGGGCACCCTTGTGGCGTGCCTTGTGCAGAAGGGGGACCACATTGTGGTGGATGAGGTGTACATTTACGCACTATTTGTAGGTAACATTTTTGTTGAGCGCAATTATCGCAATTAAATTGAAAATAGTCATTGTTGCAAGAGCGAGGTCGGAGATTTGCCACATTATGCTATTAGGAATCACGGCGCTGAAAACGGTGACGGAGAAGAAAACAATGCTGAAAATTACGTGCAAAAGGCGTGAGCGCGTGATAAAGCGGAGCGACTCCGCACCGTAGAAATACTGCGCCGCCACCGTGGCAACGGCAAAAAGCAGGCAGGAGACGGACACGCCGTATTTTCCGAGCGCACCAAGCTCGCCTCCAAACGCACGGATAACAAAGGAAAATGCATCACCGCCGCCCCCCGCGCCCGAAAGAATCAAAACAAGAGCGCTCAGGGTGCAAAGCACAACCGTATCAAAAAAAACCTCAAAAATTCCAAGACAGGCTTGTGCGTGCGGCTCCGAGCTTGACGTTGCGTGTGCAAGAGGAGAAGTGCCCGCGCCCGCCTCGTTTGAAAGCAGTCCTCGGCTTACCCCGTACCGTATCGCGCTTGAAATTCCATAGCCAAGCACACCGCCCGTCAGGCTTTTTAGGTCAAACGCGTCGCGCAAAATCCGAAGCAGCGCAAGCGGTACACTTGAAATGTTTTTGAAAATAATAATTAAGCAAAGGACGATATAAAATGCGGAAAGAAGCGGAATTAATGCTGAAGATACCGCGCTAACGCTCTTTTGCCCCCGTAAAATGATGAAAAAGACCGCCAAAGCCAATATGACACCGAGGAGTAGGGGTGAGATGGGGAAAAGAGATGAAATGGCGTTAATTTGCACCAAATTTCCCGTGGTGAGTGAATTTATGATTGAAAAAACGGCAAATAATGAGCCGAGGGCAAATGCAGCATTGCACCCGAAGCGCGCACGTGCTCCGTCGTAAATATAGTACGGTGCGCCGCCGTAAAGGACGCCGCTCTTGCTCCTTTGCGATTTCATTGCGAGAAAAACCTCGGCGTATTTCAAGCCCATCGAGAGAAGCGACGAGGCAACCATCCAAAAAACCGCGCCGTATCCGCCCGCCAAAATCGCACTGGCGACACCGACGATATTGCCAATGCCGAGCGTGCCCGCAAGCGCAACCGAAAGAGATTTGAGAGAGCCGCCGTCAGCACCTTTCAGCGCCCGAAAAAATCGCCGCGGGTGCAGAATGAAGAAAAAACGGAGCTTAAAAAGATAAAAAACGCCGCCGCCAAAAAGCAAAAGCGGCAAAATTATTCCGCATATAAAATCAGTAAAATGGTTCATTTTTTCACCGCCGCTATCAAAATTATTTAGAATATACTATTCAAAAATGCTTCCTTAAATGATAATAAAAGCGGTTGATTTTTGAAAAAAATTGCTCAAATACAACGCGCAAAAAAGCGCGAATATCTTTGTATTTCAAGGGATTTCGGGCTATTTATATTAAATTGTTAAGATTTTGTGAACATTGTTCTATATGCCTTGACTTTTAATATAATTGAATGTAGAATATAGTTTGTAATTAGCACTCACACCAAAAGAGTGCTAAAATGACCAAGGAGGATAATTAAATGAATATAAAACCACTTTCAAACCGTGTAGTTCTCAAAAATCTTGAGGCCGAGGAAACCACGAAGGGCGGCATCATTTTAACGAGTGCCGCAAAGGAAAAGCCCGAAATTGCAGAGGTTATCGCAGTTGGTGAGGGCGCAAAAAACGATAAGGGCGAGCTTGTTCCGATGACTGTAAAAATCGGTGATAAAGTTATTATCGCCAAGTACGTTGGCACAACGGTGAAGCTTGACGGAAGCGACTACGTTATTGTTTCCGAAAACGATATTTTAGCAATTGTTGAATAAAGGAGCAAATTATGGCAAAGGAAATTCTTTACGGTATTGATGCAAGAAACGCAATGCTCAGAGGCGTTGATAAGCTTGCAAACACAGTTAAAATCACACTCGGCCCAAAGGGCAGAAACGTAGTTCTCGATAAGAAATACGGCTCACCGCTTATCACAAACGACGGCGTTACTATTGCAAGAGAGATTGAGCTTGAGGACGCGTGCGAAAATATGGGCGCACAGCTCGTTAAGGAGGTTGCGTCAAAGACAAACGACGCGGCAGGTGACGGCACAACAACCGCAACGCTTTTAACTCAGGCGTTTATTCGCGAGGGTATGAAAAACGTAACGGCAGGCGCAAATCCAATTGTACTTCGCAAGGGTATTATGAAGGCTGTTGAAGCTTGCGTAGAGGGACTCACCGCTAACTCAAAGAAGGTTAACGGCAAGGAGGACATCACCCGTGTCGGTACGGTTTCCGCAGGGGACGAAACGATAGGTCAGCTCATTTCCGACGCTATGGAAAAGGTTACAAGCGACGGCGTTATCACCGTTGAGGAATCAAAATCAACGGAAACCTACTGTGAGGTTGTTGAGGGTATGCAGTTCGACCGCGGCTATCTCTCGGCATATATGGCTACCGATATGGATAAAATGGAAGCCGTGCTTGACGATGCGGTTATCTTAATTACAGACAAGAAAATTTCAAATATTCAGGACATTTTGCCGCTTCTTGAGCAGGTGGTTCAAGCTGGTAGAAAGCTCTTAATCGTTGCTGAGGACATTGAGGGTGAGGCACTCACAACTCTCGTTCTTAATAAATTGAGAGGCACATTTACCGTTGTTGGCGTTAAGGCTCCGGGCTTTGGCGACAGACGCAAGGAAATGCTCCGCGATATCGCAATCTTGACAGGCGGTCAGGTTATTACCGAGGAATTGGGACTTGAGCTTAAGGATGCTTCAATTGAGCATCTCGGCCGTGCAAGACAAGTAAAGGTTGATAAGGAAAACACAATTATCGTCGGCGGCTACGGCGATACCGCTGAAATTAAGTCAAGAATTGCACAAATTAAGAACGCAATTGAGGTTACAACCTCTGATTTCGACCGTGAAAAGCTCCAAGAGCGCTTGGCAAAGCTCTCAGGCGGCGTTGCGGTTATCAAGGTTGGCGCGGCTACCGAAACCGAAATGAAGGAAAAGAAGCTTAGAATTGAGGACGCGCTCAACGCAACACGCGCAGCCGTTGAGGAGGGTATCGTTGCAGGCGGCGGTACAGCTTACATCAACGTTATTTGCAAGGTTGAGGAGCTTGCAGGCAAGCTCGAGGGTGACGAAAAGACAGGTGCTAAGATTGTATTGAAGGCACTTGAGGAGCCACTCCGCCAAATCAGCGAAAACGCTGGCTTTGACGGCTCTGTTATCGTTGATAAGGTTAAAAACAGCGGCAAAATCGGCTACGGCTTTGATGCATACAACGAGGTTTACTGCGATATGATGGAGGCAGGCATCGTTGACCCGACAAAGGTAACAAGAAGTGCACTCCAAAATGCAGCTTCCGTTGCTTCCACGGTTCTTACAACCGAGGCAATTGTGGCAGATAAGAAGGAAGAAAATCCACAACCGCAGGCGCCAATGGGTGGCGGAATGGGCGGAATGTATTAATAGTGCGTGACACTTTAACAAGTGTAACGCAATGAAAAAAATCCGCTAACGCGAATTTATGAAATGACCTATCGGTCGTGAAATGATTGTTTTGGACAATCGTGAAATGCCTGAGGGCATGAATTACCGCTTTGCATGTTGGACGTTTTGTAGGGGACGACGCCCTCGGCGTCCCGCTTCATTGGTAGAAAAAACCAGCAAAGTATATAGTAATATGACAAACGGACACGAATTTCGTGTCCGTTTTTGCTTATTAAAATTTCCTTGGAAATATATCTACATATTCACATATGAACAAATAATAATATTTATTTTGTCACATTTTGCCTTTTTTGCAGGCAATAATTGCTCCGATGGCGAACAAAATGTAAAGCACCGCCATAATACCAAGGATAACGTAGTAAAGCGGCGGCGAAACAATTTGTATCTTTAGTGCATCCTGTATAAAATCAAGCAATAGAACTATTGGTGAGGTGATTGCCAAAAATACCCACAGAATTGTAAATAATACGGTAAATTTCTTTTTCATATCAGTGACAATGACCGTAGAATTTTTTCAGGTCCACGGTATAAACTCCGTTTTCGTTTTTTTGGTAGCCCGAGATATTTCGTAGGTTTTCGGGCATACAGTTTGGAAGTAGCTCTGAGGTATCAAGCCCGCAACGGTGCATAAAGCTCATTGTTGCGCGAAGCATAATTATCATAGCCTCGGTGTCGTCCGCGCCGTCTCTGTATGCAAGGTTTTTTATGTATCCAACGCCGCCCTCAAAGCTAAATTGGCAAATTCCGATAAAATCGCCGTCGTCTGCACGGTAGCAGAAGGACTCTACATCGTATTCTACGTGGCATTTTTGGCAAAGCTCCCTTTGCTCGTCCTTTGATTGTATAGGTAAAACTGTTAGCATTGCTTCCTCCTTAAATTGTCTCGCTCTCGCCCTTTAGGTATGCAACCTCGGCGGGCGTTAGGTCGCGGTATTTTCCTCTTTCAAGCTCACCGAGCTTTAATTTGCCTATTGAAATGCGCGTTAAGCGCATAATGGTCAGCCCGCATTTATCGCACATTTTTCTTATCTGACGGTTTCTGCCCTCGTTTAGCGTAAAAAGGGTGTTTGAATTGCCGTATTTGAGCGATACAACCCTTACTTTAACGGGCTTTAATTTATAGCCGTCAATTTCCATCGGTGAATTTAAGGTATGTAGCGCGTCGGGAGAAATCTCTCCCTTTATAATAACGCTGTACGTCTTTATCATATTGTGCTTCGGGTGTGTTAAGCGGTTTGTAAGCTCGCCGTCGTTGGTGAGAATTAAAAGCCCCTCGCTGTACATATCGAGCCTGCCGACAGGGTACACGCGAGTGTCAAGCCCGCCAAGGAGTGAAAGCACCGTTTCGCGCCCCTTTTCGTCACTCGTTGTGGTGACGTAGCCAAGCGGTTTGTTAAGCATAATATAGCGTTTTTTCTCGCCGTCGGGCTTTATCACCTTACCGTTATACACAACCGTGTCGTTTTCGGGGTCAACCTTGTCGCCAAGCTGCGCTGTTTTGCCGTTGATTTTGACGTTTCCTGCCAAAATTACTTTTTCACTCGCGCGGCGCGACATTATTCCAAGGTCGGTGAAATATTTTTGCAATCTTATTTTTTCCATAGTCTATCAGTCCTGTAAGGAAGCGTTTTTCTTCCTTTTTCTTTATATTTTCAAGCGAAACAATATTAGTTTCGCCAATTTTTTCGTCATTTTTGTAAAATACTATCTTGCCAAGAGAGTCACCCTTATAAATCGGCGCGCTTATTTCGTCATTTACCTCTAAAACCGCGTAAAAATCACCCTCGCCCTTCCTTTGTGTAAAGGAAAACGCGCTATCGTTTACCGCTAAGGCGGTTGATTTTTTTCCATTTAAGATAGGTAGCTCCACGGTGTAGTCGCCGATGTCAGCCAAGCTAACCGACTCGTAAAGAGAGAAGCCGTAGTCAAAAAGCTCGGCGTGGTCGTGCCAATCGCTCGGCGCGTTTAAGGTGACGGCAATTAAGCTGACACCGTCCCGAAATGCTGAGGAAACAAGGCATCTGCCCGTTTTCTTGGTATAGCCCGTTTTTACGCCGCTTGCACCGTCATAGAGGCGGAGCAGCTTGTTATGGTTAACAAGCGTGCGAGGCAAGGTGTTTTCCCCGCCGATTTTGTACGTCCTTGTCTTAACAATCTTAGCAAAAAGCTCGTTTTCAAGAGCATATTTGGCAAGAGTGGCTAAATCAAGTGCGCTTGAGTGGTGGTTTTCAGCGTCAAGCCCGTGCGGATTTTCAAAATGTGTGCTTGAAAGGTTAAGCTCCGCCGCCTTTTCATTCATTTTTTCAACGAAATTTTCAAGGCTTCCATAGGTTATGATAGCAATAGCCACGGCTGAATCGTTTGCGCTCTCAAGCATAAGGGCATAAAGCAGCTCACGCAGGGAAAGCTCCTCATCGTTGGTTAAATATATGCTTGAGCCCTCAATTCCTATCGCCTCGGGCGGTATTTTATATTTTTTGTCAAGGTCGCACCCGCTTTCAAGCGCGACTATTGCTGTCATAATTTTGGTTGTGCTTGCCATAGAAAGCATCTCGCACGCGTTTTTTTCGTAAATTACCTCACCGCTTTGCCCCTCAATCAATATTGCGCTCTTTGCCGATAGAGAAAGTGCGTGCAGAGGCAAGGTGAAAAGTGAAAAAACCGTTAAAAATAATAGTAAAAAACTGATTTTTCTGCACATAAAAGCTCCTTTTTTACTATTGTGTGCAAAAAATCAATATAAAATTAAGTCAAAAAATTCAAAAATTGCGGATAAAAGGTTTTAGTCTGAATTAGACTAATTTTTTGTTTTTAGCCGCCTTGCTTGCCACTAAAAAAATTATTTTTTATCTTTTCAAAAAATTCGGGTGAATTTGAAACAAATTCAAAAATATGTGACGTAAGATCCTTGGCGGGGGAGTCTAAGGTGAGCAGCTCCACGTTGCCAAGTGCGCTGACAACCAGAAAGCCAAGAGGCGTTACGTTTACACCCGTGCCGCCACCGCCGCCGAAGTTCTTCTTTTTCTCCTCGCTGTTTGACCCACCCTGTGATTTTCCGAAATAGTCAAGACCGCCGCTTGCAACTCCAACCGAAATTTTTGAAATCGGAATTATAGTTGTCCCGCCCGACACCGTGATAGGTGTGCCCAAGGCGGTATCCTCCTTGAGAATTGATTTCGCGTTTTCGAGCGCCAATTTTATTATTTCACTTTGCTTGCTTTCTTCCATTTTTTCCTCCCTTGAATAATGCCTTAAAAAAGGTATATGTAGAGGCAAAAAGGAAATTAAAAAGTGAGGCTTTAAGAATGATTTTGCCAAAAATAGCGGCAGGAGTGTCTAAATTTGCACATTTTACGCTCACGCGGCACCTTTTTTTATTTATGCCAATCGTCGAGTCGAGCGTAGCTAAAAATGCACCGACTGCACCGTTTACCGCGCCGAAAATGAGCGGAAAGAAAAACGCATCACCTATACCGACGCTTGCTGAAATTTCAAGCCTTGCTATTTTTATTTTACCGTTTAGCTTGCCATAAAGGTCAAATATTTTATCCTTAACGCCCGATAACTCGCCTAAAAAGGACGATACGCTTTTACCCTTCCACGGTGTGTCAATGGGGATTTTCTTTTTAATAAAAAGAAATCGAAAGGAAACGGAAATTTCGTCCTTATAGGAAATAATAAACTTGACGGGCAAAAAAAGCAACAAGCCAAAAAGAGAAGCTAATGCGAGTAAAACATAAAATATCATAAATCCCCCGTGAAATTTTACGAGCGCACGCCCATAAAGCAATTTGAGAATATGTAAGGGGAATTAATTTTATATGTGATTGGTAAAAAATTTACTCAAAAACAGACACGTGTGGGTGTATTTTGAGAAAATTAGATAATTTCAAGCTGCTCGGGCGCTTGCGCCTCATCATCTGCCTCGGAAGCGTCGTTATTTGGAATAAGCTGCTCAAGTAGCTCCTTGTTTGAGTTTGTTTCTGATTCGGGCACCTCAATATCAAGCGGAATAATTTCGCCCTCGGGTGCGGCGCGCGGAATATCAACAAACGGAAGCTGCTCCAAGGATTCAATTCCAAAGCACCTTAAAAACGTGGGTGTGGTTCTGTAAATATGAGGTCTGCCGGGCACGTCAAGACGGCCGCACGCCTCGATAAGATTTTTTTCGCAAAGAGAGGAAACAACGTACGCGCTGTCAACCTTTCTTACCGTGTCGATAAACGCCCTTGTAACAGGCTCGTTGTAAGCAACGATAGCAAGCACCTCAAGCGAGGAATTTGAAAGGTTGCCGCCCTTTTTAATGCCGAGCGCATCCTTAATAAACGGAATATATTGCTCCTTTGTGCAAAGCTGGCACGAGTCCTCAAAGGTAAGAAGCATAATTCCGCGGCGCGTGTCAGCATTGTATTCTTTTGCAAACTCAGTTACCTTTTTTCTAACCTGAGACTCGAAAAGGTCAAGTGATTCACCAAGCTTTTCGTAGGTAACGGGGTGTCCCGCCGCAAAAAGAATCGCTTCAATTGCGCTTTCTATATTTTTTGTATCAAGCTCGGGCTTATCCATTGTTTTCCTCCTTACCTCTTATTTTGCCTTCATAGAGGTTAATATATACGTTATTTTCGATATTAATTACGCCGTTGTTTAACACCTCATCGGTTTCTTCAAGCGTGATTCTGCCTGCACGGAGCATTTCAAGTAGTGCCATAAAGGTTGCAACCGCCTCGTGCTTTGTGCGCACGCCCTCAAAGCAGTCGATAATATTTACCGTGCCGCCGTTTACAACAAGGATTCTTAAAACGGCAAACACCTTTTCACCAACGGAAACGGTACGCGTCGAGATAAGCGGCTTGATTTTCTCTGATGCCACCTCGTCGCTCACCTCTATATTGCTCATTACGCTCATCAAGGCTTTTGAAAGCAGGTCAACGCTGTGGTCGGCAACGTAGGTACGGTCGGGCGAAATTTCGTCCGTGTCCTTTTGGTATCTGCCGCTGAATTGCGAGTAAAGACCGCCTAATTTTCCCGATGCCTCCTTTGCGCGCTTGTATTCCAAAAGTGCGCGAGCAAGCTCCTCGGCAGGGTCCTCGCCGTCGTCATCGTTCATTCTTGGTAAGAGCGTGCGGCTCTTTATCAGCATAAGCTGAGATGCCATAACGATAAACTCCGAGGAAAGCTCGATATCAAGCTTTTGCATCGTATTGATGTATTCCATATATTGGTCGCATATTACGGAAATCTTAATATCCTCAATGCTCATTTTGTTCTTTGAAATCAAGCTGAGCAAGAGGTCAAGCGGCCCCTCGAATAGCTCGATTTTATAAATAATTTGTTCCATTCTAACCTCTAAAAGAAAATGAAGTTAATTAAGCTTGCAAAGCAATCGTTCAAAATAAAGCTTGTAATCTTGAGGAATGCATCGCCTATATATCCGAAGAAATAGTAGTCAACAAGCAAAATGATCATAAATCCAAGTGAAAAATGGCTTTCATATCGCATAAGATTCTTGTACGCGTGCCTTGGAATAAACACAGATAAGAGACGGAAGCCGTCAAGCGGCGGCAACGGAATCATATTGAATATTGCCATATTTGCATTGATGATACAGAAGGACTGAATAGTCGTATTTATAACACCGTAAGTCCAAACGAGCGCTGTGTGAGAGTTGAAAAAAGCAATAACCTGCGGAATTGACAAGGGAATCAGCATAAGACAGCCGATAAACGCCAAAAGAAGGTTGGAAAGCGGACCTGCAAAAATCGCAAGAAAGCGCATTAGCATGGGGTACTTTTTATCCCTTGTGTTTACCGAAACGGGATATGCCCAGCCGAAGCGGAAGAGAAGAAGTGACAAAAAACCGATCGGGTCAGTATGAGTTATCGGGTCGAGGGTCAGCTTTTTCGCCTTTTTCGGACCCTTGTCACCAAACGCGGTGGCGATAAGCGCCTGTGCAAAGCCGTGGACTGACACGGCGATAACGACACCCGGAAGACGTAAAAGAATATCAATAAAATAGCCGAAAAAGCTTCTTAATACGCCCATTACAAAATCAATTGCGGAAATATCTAACATAAATTCTCCTAATTAGCCGAATTTGTTATAGCGTCCCAAACGTCGTTTTTCCCTTCCTTGCTTTCGCTTGAGAAGAGAATAATTTGAGTGCCTGGGCGCAAAAGAGGATGAGAAACAAGTGATTTAACTGCTTTCTCTCTCTCTGTTTTGTTAAGCTTGTCTGTTTTCGTTGCGATAATAACGTATGGGATGTCCGCCTCGTTCAAGAAGCTGACCATATCGCAGTCATCCTTAGTTAGACCCACGCGTGAATCAACAAGCTGACAAACGAGTGTAATAAGGTCAAGGTTAGGGTTGCTTGTAAAGTAGCCGTCAACAAGCATAGACCACTTTTTCTTGTCCTCAAGCGTTCGCTTTGCGTAGCCGTATCCGGGAAGGTCAACCAAATAAAGCTTTGAATCAACGTCGTAAAAGTTGATTGTTATTGTCTTTCCCGGGCTTGAGGACACCCTCGCCATTGATTTTCTGTTTAGGAGCGTGTTTATAAGGGAGCTTTTGCCCACGTTGCTCCTGCCCGAAAAAGCAATTTGAGGAAGCGGAGTGCGTACAAACTGTGACGGGTGACCCGCGCTGATTTTGAGAGATACGTTATTTACGTTTATCTTCATTCCTTTTTCCTCCCTTGCATTGCTTTGTGCACACGGACGTGCTCGGATTCATTATAGCGATAATTTCGCTGTCGCTCGTCAAAGCGTTTTCAAGAACCTCAAAAACGGTTGAGGCGGTCACAAAATTAAGCGACGCGCGCACCTCAGGGTCAATATCGGCTAAGTCCTTTTCATTCTTTTTTGGAATAATTACGGTCTTTACTCCCGCACGGTAAGCTGCCAAGGTTTTTTCCTTAAGTCCGCCAATAGGCAACACCTTACCGCGAAGGGTGATCTCACCCGTCATTGCAACATCGCGCTTAACCGCCTTACCTGTTAGCATGCTGACAAGGGCAGTAGTAACGGTAACGCCCGCACTTGGGCCGTCCTTTGGAACTGCACCCTCGGGCACGTGGATGTGAATATCACTATTCTTGTAAAAATCGGGGTCGATACCGAGCTTCTCTGCGTTTTCACGGATGAAGCTGATGGCAATCTCGCACGATTCCTTCATCACCTCGCCAAGCTTGCCCGTTAGCTGAAGCTTGCCTGTGCCGTTCATAATTGACGCCTCAACCTTGAGAAGATCGCCGCCGAGTGAGGTGTAGGCAAGACCGTTTACAACGCCGATTTCGTTCATCTCGTCGATTTTTTCGTTCTCAAATTTAAGCGTGCCAAGATACCCAGGCAGGTTTTCATATGTAATTAAAACGTTTTTCTTTTCGTTTTCGATAATATCCTTGGAAGCCTTACGCATAAGGGAAGCAAGCTCTCTTTCAAGGTTACGCACGCCTGCCTCTGCAGTATAGGAGTCAATAACGCCCAAAATCGCCTCGTCGGTAATTTTGAATTGGCGCTTTGTCATTCCGTGGCGCTTCAGTTGCTTTGGAATTAGGTGGTTTTTCGCGATTTGAAGCTTCTCGTTTCGCGTGTAAGATGAAAGCTCGATAATCTCCATACGGTCGATAAGCGGCTGCGGCACAGAGTCAAGCGAATTTGCAGTTGCAATAAACATACAGTGCGAGAGGTCAACGTCCATTTCAACAAAATGATCGCGGAAGGTCTTGTTTTGCTCACCGTCAAGCACCTCGAGCATAGCGGAGGCAGGGTCGCCCCTCATATCGGACGACATTTTGTCAATCTCGTCAAGCACCATAAGCGGATTTGAGGTTTTTGCCTCGCAAAGCGCGTTAATAATTCTACCCGGCATTGCCGCCACGTAGGTCTTTCTGTGACCGCGGATTTCCGCCTCGTCACGCACGCCGCCCAAGGAAACGCGCACGTATTTGCGCTTGAGCGCCTTTGCAACAGACGCGCAAAGAGAGGTCTTACCAACACCGGGCGGGCCAACAAGACAGATAATTTGATTTTTAATATCGGGGTTTAATTCCTTAACCGCGATAAATTCAAGGATTCTTTCCTTCACCTTGGAAAGGCCGTAGTGGTCGCGCTCCAAAATTTTGCGCGCCGCTACAACACTCGTTTCATCCTTTGAAAACTTGCCAAACGGAATTTCAAGGCAGGTTTCTATGTAGGTGCGGAGCACCGCGCTCTCGGGTGAGCCAAACGGCGCTTTATTGAACTTTGAAAGCTCCTTTAAAAGCTTGTCTTCTACGTATTTAGGGAAGTGACGCGCTGTGATAAGCTCGTAAAGCTCCTCGCTTTCGCTTTGCGCCTCGTTTCCAAGCTCAGCTTGAATTGTCTTTAGTTGCTCGCGCAGATAGTATTCGCGCTGGCTCTCGTCAATCCTTGCGCTTGTCTTTCTCTTGATTTTGTTTTCGAGCTTGACAATCTTAATTTCCCTGTCCATAAGGTCAAGGGCAAGCTCGGCTCTTTTGTACTTGTCGTACTCGTGAAGCAGTGCATATTTGTCGGAATTGTGCGTCAAAATGAGCGCGCCGCAAAGGTCGGAGAGCAATTCAATATCGTCAATCTGCTGAAACTCCGTAAGCAGCTCCTTTGACGGAGATGAGAAAAGAGAAATTGTTTCTCTTGCCTTTAATTGAAGTGCGCGCGCGTAAGCGGAAAGCTGCGCCTCGCTCTCGTTTTCGTATTCAATTGTCTTGACAATAATGTCAGCGCTGAATCTGCCGCTTTCACCGAAAATATTCGTGTGCTCGGCGCGGCAAACGCCCTCAAGGGATGCAAACGCCTCACCGTGTCCCCTCTTTGTAATCTGCTTTATTCTTGCAACGGTGCCGACAGAGAAGAGTGAATCAGCGCTGGGCTTTTCGTTAAACGGATTTCTCTCGGTGGCAAGATAAACAAGTGATGATGTTTTTTGCGCATATTCAACCGTTTTAAGAAGCACGGGATTTGAAATATTTACAGAAATTGAGATTTGCGGAAATGCAAAAACTGATCCCGTCAAAGGGATTAAGGGGAGAGTAAAGCTTTCGCATTTTTGTGTTGATTTGATAGCCATTTTTGTTCCTTTCCTTGTGTATACGCGATGTGAATTTAGCTAATGATGGTAAGGGCATACTATATTAGAATATATTATAGCACAAGCAAAACGAAATTTCCACTATTATTTTATAATATTATAAAATTTATTGACTTAGCCTGATTTTTGGTGTAAAATATAGGTGTTTACTATGACTTTTGACAAGGAGGGGAAGGTATGGCATTTGATGCATCTATGCTGATTTGTCTTGCGCGCGAGCTTGACAGCTTAAAGGAATCACGCATTGAAAAGATTTATCAGCCAAGCGGCGATGAAATTGTAATTATGCTTCACTCGGCAAGGGAGCGCTCGAAAATTTTGATTAACGCTGGCTCAAACTACCCGAGAATCCATATAACAAGCGCACAGCTTGAAAATCCGCAAAAGGCACCGAACTTCTGTATGCTCCTTCGCAAGCATTTGCAGGCGGGCAAGCTGATTTCGTGCACAACCTTCGGCTTTGAGCGCGCGATAGATATTGAATTTGAAGCATATGACGAAATGGGCTTTAAGTCAAGAAAGCACTTAATTTCCGAAATTATGGGCAAGTTTTCAAATATTATCTTAACCGACTCGGAGTACAAAATCACGGCGGTGCTCAAGCCGGTTGATTTTTCCTTGAGCACACAAAGGCAGCTCCTTATCGGTATGAAATACGAGCTGCCGCCAAAGCAGGATAAGCTCCCCACCGAAAGAGTGAGCGAACAGGATTTTATCTCTGCATACGAGCGCGCCTCGGGGGAGATGAAAATAGAGCGCTTTATTATTTCCAATTTTACGGGAATTGCACCGTCAACGGCGAAGGGTATTGCGTATGAGCTGACGGGCGACATCGATTCACCCCTTAAAAATGTCGAAAAAGCGACACTGGTTAGGGTATTTTTCAAAATTATCGGTGATATTAAGGACGGGTGTGCCAAGCCGTATATGGTCTTAAATCCAAGCGGAGAGCCGCAGGAATTTTCCTATATTCCGCTTAATTATTTCGGGCGTGACTACCGAGTAATAGAGCTTGATTCCTTCTCAAATTTGGTTGATGAATTTTATTCAAAAAAGGGTACGAATGAGCGCATCAAGCAAAAATCGGGCGATATTTTGCGCTTGCTTACCAATGCCGAAGCAAGGATTGTTAAAAAAATCGAGGTGCAGACCTCGGAGCTGAAGGAATGTGAAGCGGCAGAGAAATATAGGCAAATGGCTGACCTTATCACCGCCAACCTTTATATGATAAAGAAGGGCGCGTCCGTTTGCGAGGTTGTCAACTACTATGACGATAATATGCCAATGGTGAAAATTCCGCTTGATACAATGATTTCACCGTCGCAAAACGCGCAAAGATACTACAAAAAATACACGAAGCTGAAAAAAGCCAAAGAGGAGCTTGCCCGTCAGATTGAGCTTGCACGCGGTGAGCTAAAATACATTGAAACGGTTTTTGACGCACTTTCCAAGGCAGAGGTTGAATCCGACCTTAACCAGATAAGAAACGAGTTATATTATAGCGGATATGCTTCGAGGATGAAAAATTACAGCGTGCAAAAGCTTCAAGCACCCAAGGTCTTAAAGTTCAAAACGAGTGGCGGCTATACGGTTTTGTGCGGCAAAAACAACACGCAAAACGATTATATTACCACAAAGCTGGCAGAGAAGGGGGACTGGTGGTTCCACGCAAAGGGCGCACCGGGGTCGCACGTGCTTATGCAATGTGCGGGACTTGACGAGCCGCCCGCCGAGGACTTTACCGAGGCGTGCGAGATTGCCGCTTACTACTCCAAAGCACAGGGCGGCAGCGTTGAGGTTGACTACACCCTTGCTAAGCACGTAAAGAAGCCAAACGGCTCAAAGCCCGGCTTTGTTATCTACCACGTTAACTGGAGCGCGCTTGTTACTCCTAACGAGGAAAAAATCAAAAAAATGATGCAAAAGCAGTAAAAAACAGACACTCCCCCGCACTTTTTGGGGGTAAGGAGAGAATTATGTTAGAATTTGCAAAGGATAAAGCATTTTGGGAAAGAGTGCGCACAGCTGAAGAATACAAGTGGCACATAGAGGAAATCAAGGCGGTTTATGATGAGGCGTTTAAGACTGAGCCGCGCGCCCATAGCGCAGAGGACATACTAAACAATGACGACAAGGGGCTTTGGCGCTTACAGTTTGACCACCTTCAGTCCTCGTGCCTGCTTGCACTCATTTACCCCGACAACGAGGAATATTATAATAATCTCATTAAGTCCGTTTGGGCATATTTGAACGATTACAGCTGGGCTCCGCTCGGGCACTATACCGAGTATTACTACCAAAGAACGCCAAAGGATTTTGACTGCGGTCTTATCGACATTTTTGCCGCCTCAGCGGGCTTTGCTTTGGCGGAGATCAAGAATTTATTTAAGGATAGATTTCCAAAGCTCTTAACCGACAGAATTACATATGAGATAAGACGCCATATTATCGAGCCGTACCTGAGCCGCAAGTTTTTCTGGGAAAAGCACGACAACAACTGGACGGCGGTTTGCACGGGTGCTGTCGGCGGCATCTTGATTTACGAGGATCCCGAGCTATACTATAAGTGCCAAAAGCGCCTCCACGACTCTATGGAATGCTACCTTGCAAGCTACAAGGAGGACGGAATGTGCGTTGAGGGCGTTGGCTATTGGGGCTTCGGCTTCGGCTTTTTCTCCTCATTTGCACTCCTTGAAAGAGAGCTCACAAACGGCGAGGTTGACTGGTTTAAGCGCCCGAAGGTTAAGGAAATCGCTAAATTTTTGCAAAAAACCTTCCTTCAAAAAAATATCGTCGTTACCTACGGCGATTGCAGCGTAACACAAAACTACGCGATTGGGCTTCCGTCACTTTTGCGCTCGGTTTACGGTGACGAAATAGAGCGCTTGCCTAAGTCCCTCGGTATAGTTGCCAAGAACAACACACACCTAAACTTCCTTTTGCGCGCGGTTTTGTACTATAATGAGGACAATTTCTCCGATGAAATGTCGGACAACGTGACCTATACCGCGCCAAATTCCTGTTATATAATAAAGCGCACCAAATGCTTCGGCTTCAGCGCAAAGGGCGGCAACAACGGTGAGAGCCACAACCACATTGACGTTGGCAGCTTCATAATTGCAAGAAACAACAAGCAGATTATTTGCGACACGGGTGCAGGACCGTACGAGGATGGCTACCACTCCGACCGCCGCTATACCTTCTTCCACCCGAGCGCATGTGCACACAATATTCCTGTTTTCGACGGCATAAGCGAGGACGGAATCAGGCGCGATGACGTTATCATTCACTACGATAGCGAAAAGAGCTGTGCGTATATGGATATAAAGGAAGCATACGGCGTTGACTTTATAAATAAAGCCGAGCGCAAGTTCTTCTTTGAGGACGAAAAAATCACGCTTTGCGATAGCTTTGATTTCACAAAGGAAATAGGGGTGACGGAGCACTTCGTTTCCCTTATCGAGCCGCGTGCAGAGGGAAATGATCTCTACATTGAGGACGTCAAGCTGACAGCCTCAGACGGAACAGTGCCAACCGTTTCGCGCCGCGAGGTCAAAGCCCACGTCGGCGGCCGCCCACACTTCGTATATCTGATTGACTACGAATTAGAGCGCGGAGTGACGGAATTTGAGCTTTCGTTTGAAGTAGTGAAATAATGAATAGAAAAGAGGGGGGGACACATTAAGGCACAACCTTAAACGAGAACCCCAAACCTCATACTTCGGTTTGAGGACCCCTTAACGAATAAAAAGCAGAATTTCATCGCGAAATTCTGCTTTTTTGTGGTTTATCGTTGTAACTTAATGTGCCACCCTTTTGACATTTTATTTGGATTTTAGCTTAATAAGCGCCATAATTATCTGCGCCACTTGCGCACGGGTGAGGGAACACGCCTTCCCCTTGAGGGGAAGGTGTCTGCTTTGCAGACGGATGAGGTGTAGTTTTGTTATTTTGACTTCAACTTTATAAGAGCCATTATAATCTGCGCCACCTGTGCACGGGTTAGGGGTGAGTTCGGTGAGATTTTGCCCTCGTCCTTCTTTATGATTCCCGCGGCACAAAGTGCGTCGATGTCCTCCTTTGCCCAAACGGGAATTTCGTCGCTATCGCTAAAAACAGTGAGGGGAGTGTCTGATTTTCGCTTGATTATGTTGTTTATTATCACCGCGCCCTCGGCAAGCGTTACCGAATCCTTGGGGCGAATATGCACGCCGTCGTGCTCGCGCGTGCCCTCGATAATGCCAAGCGAAAACGCACTTTCGAGGTAGCCCTTATATTTGTCGGTTATCTCGGAGTCATCGGCAAAGCGCGTTTTTTCAACCGTTGGCGCATCGCTTGAAACAAGCGTGCGCATCACAAGATAGATAAATTCCTCACGCGTTATTTCCTTGTCGGGGCTGAAGGAGAGCGTTTTATCCGCGTTGACTGTCGGCTCCATTATTCCGCTTTCGCAAACAGAAATTACCGCGCAAAGGTCGGTGTTTTCAACATCGTTAAAGACAAAGCTTGACTTTTTGCGCTCAATTTTGATTTCTACCTTGCACTCGTCGGAGTAATTTCCGTGACTGTCACGCACGCGGTAACAAAACGAGTCGCGCCCTCTTTTGTTTTCGTAAGGCGTGTAAACGTAGTCGCCCGTATTTATATTAGTTAAGGAAACAAGCCCCTTTTTCGGTTGCTTTGTTATTTCAAAAATCAGCTCCTCACCCTCGGGGTCGGATGCCAAAAGCGTGCCCGAGCATGCAATATTTCTAATGGTTGAAGCGGAAACGACAATGCCGTTTGAAGCAGTTGGCGAGAGGTTTTTCTCCTTTAAGGAAATGAGCGCACATTCGATTTCGTATTCCTGATTGTTGGGCTTGAATTTGAAGCTCGCGCTTGGGCTTGCGTTCTTTGAAACTAAACGGAGCGAGTCAAAATCCTCGCGGTAAATCACTTGATTTTCCACAACGTAAAGATTGTCAAGCATTAAATAGCCCGCTTCCTTTGAGGGCAATTCGGTAATCACAATTGAGCTGACGTGGCAGAGCAGGGGCGCATCAAAGTCGCCAACCTCGAAATTCAATTCGCCATCGGTAGTAACCGCGCTTTTTATCATTGTGCTCCCCTCGGCAATAACATCGAGCGCGGGCGAAATTTTCTCACTTGCAAGCGCCGCCGTGGTAAAAAGCATCATAAAAACGGTAAAAAAGAAAAAAATCTTCTTCATAAAACCTCCTAAATTTTTTCTAAATATGTTAATTGCTTGCAAAACACAAGCATTTTTGCAATTTTTTGCTAATTTCTCCCGAAAATACCGCTTGAACAGAAAATATTTTTGCGCATATAATGGAATAAACGTTCCTTATATGGAGGGAGAAGTCTATGGAATTTATGAAAATTACTGACTCTTCAATTAAAATCAGCTTGGGGGCTAAGGAAGCCGCAGAATATAACATCACAGAGGGAATGGTTGCCGACACACAGGAGATAAAGCGCTCGTTTTCACGGTTGCTTGACAGAGCAAAGCGCGCACTTGGCGTAAAATTGCCGTCGGGACAGCTCCTTGCCGAGGTCTTTTCCTCACGTGATGGCGGCTATGAAATTTTTGTCAGCTACATAAAGGGCGACGGTGAAGCATCAGATGATACGGGCGCGTTTTGCGCTTCGGGGACACCGTGCGCGCCGCCAAACACGCAAAGGTGCGCCTTTTTTGTAAACTCTCACGATTCGCTGCTATATATAAAGAAGCATCTTGACAAAGGTGCGCGTGACTACGAAATATATTCACACGGAAAAGAGGGAAATTATTACCTCATCTTGAAAAATTATAAAAAGGGAGATATTGCCCTTGCTTTCCTTGGCGAGTTTGCAACGCCCGTGCGCCAAAGCGCCATAAAATACATACAAGGCTATGGGGAGAAAATCGCGCCGTAACGTGCGGAAGCATAAGACTCACCGCATTTGATAAGCTCGAAGCCGCGCTTTTTTAAGTGAAAGGGCGTGATATTATTCAGAGCCCACCGCACTCAGATACTCAAAAATTAACGTCGCGAGGCGATGGGTGCTTTCTTTTGCTTCGTCATACGTGTTGGCGTAAGTGCCAAGCTCAACATCGAGCGCAAAAGGGGAAATGTTTTGCCCAAGAGGGAAGCGCGCAATTTTGCTCTCGCACACAAAATTCGGGGAGCTTTCGTTTATCTTGCTTGCAAAATCGAGCGCAAAGGACACGTTTTCCCCCTGTGCCTCGCTCATTTTTTCGCCGCCTGTGCCGCTTATTATGCGGATTTGCGCACATTTTTCGCCGCCTACTGAAACCGCCTCGCGCTCAAGCGACATACTGTCATTTATGTAAATGCCGCGCGAAAGGGAAAACACGTAGCTAATGCTCGGATAGCGAGAAAGAACCTCGTTTAAGGATTTTTCGTACTCGTTTAGTGTACCGTAAATAGTTCCCTTGGCATATTCCTCATCTAAATATAGCGTTTTTATGCCGAGCGCGTTCAGCTTGCCCGAAAGCTCCTTGGCAAGCGCGGCGATATTTTCGCTATCGCTGTAAAAATCACTCTTTTCGGTGTAGTATTTTCCGTTTGAATAACACTCCTTGGGTGCGCGATGGGTTATCAAAACAAGCGGCGCTTCACCGCCGTATTTGTTTTTAATTTCAAACGGTGAAACTAAGCTCGGCGCAGACGTGTCGAGCTCTATTTTTGTTTCATTTGTTATTTTATATTCCTTTGTTGCGATCTCGATTTTGTAAGCGCCGCCGGGGATTTTTTCGTCCTCATTTTCCGTGTCGAGTGTCCCATTTTGCCCACCCTGTGTCTGATTTTGATTGTTTTGATTGTTCTGTGATCCGCCTTGATTGCCTTGCACGCCTTGATTGCCTTGCGCGCCTTGATTGCTTGGCTTTTTCAGAGCGCTAATTTTCAAATTTTCCAAAATCATGTCAAGACCGCCCGAGCCCCAAAAAGCCTTCACCCTTGGCAAAAGAAAAACCGCACACAAAATCACGCAGGCGACCAAAGCAAGAAGGAAAAGACGCGCCAGAGTGCGCCTCAAATTTACTCGATTCCTTCGTTTTTCCAAATAAACCTCGTTCTCGCCTTTAACTAAAATTAAATCCTTGCCTTCCATTTCTTCCTCGCTTCCTTTTTTGTTAAATAGTATGACAAGCAATTTTGAAATATGCACGTAAGACGCAGAGAAGTGAGGAGTGTGTCAGTTTTCGGTAAGGAAAATATTAATTGCATCCGCAATTATTTTTGCGATTGGCTCAATCTCCAAATCTATCGTATATGGCGTATATAGCCTCTCATCAAAGGAAATTATTGTCGGAACGCCAAGGGAAACAACATGCACACCGAGCGTCTTGCGCGAGATTTCCTTCATTTTCGGCGCGTCTGCACCGTCATAGGCACGTGTGCCGCTTGCGGGAGTGATGCTTGTGTTTGAAATTTGAACAGTGGTGAGCAGTCTTTCGGGCTTGGCGGTTAATAGCGAGTCCGCAACTATGACGCAGTCAAAATGCTTGGCGTAAATAAGCCCCCTTATATGGTCAGTCGCCTCAATTCCACCTGAAGCCAAAACCCCGGGGGAAATTACGGAAAGGGTGGGGGAGTGTCTGTTTTTTGGCTGAATTGGCGCAAGGTAATCGCAAATTCCAACGCCTATTTTGTCACTTGAAAGCTCGCGGTTGCCAAGCCCGACGAAAAGAAAATTTTTTGGCTTGGGCTCAAGCTCTGAAATTAGCGAGCTGAGCGAAAAGGAAACTGCACGCGCAAGCTTGTCGCAGAGAAAGTCCCCACCCCTATATAGCTCACCCTGACACACGGTTAAGTACGTGCCAATCTCGCGCCCGTATTTTTTTGATGCACTCTCGCTTGTAATTACCGTTTTGACAATATCAATTCCCTCGTGGTTTATCACACTCGATATAATTCCGCCGTTTTCTTCCTTGCCCATCTCGCCAAGGCACTCACACGC
Source organism: Clostridia bacterium (assembly GCA_017625935.1). GTDB lineage: Bacteria > Bacillota > Clostridia > Oscillospirales > CAG-272 > RGIG2000. Next base: position 13,610 of record JAGALA010000002.1, on the reverse strand, counting down.
GAGCATTTTTTTGTCGAAATTCATTTTTCTCCTAAAATATTTCTTGATAAATTCTTCTATATATGATAGAATAATATGTACGAATTTAATTTTAGCCACTTTTGTGGCAAGAGGAGAAATATGAAGGACAAGAGCGAAATTAAAATTTTTATTCTTCACTTGATGGATAGAATAGGCTACGCGGTGAACTGTAACGACATTTGCTCCATTCTTTCTCAAGAGAGCATAGCGGGCTACTTTGAGTGCGGTGACTGCTTCACGGAGCTTATTGAGGCGGGACACCTTATAGACTCGGGCAAGCCTGACGAAAGGGGCGAGGTGACGTATTGCGTTTCGGAATCGGGCAAGAGAATTGAAATGGCGCTTAGCGACCAAATTTCAAGCTCGATTAAGGAAGCGAGCTATCGCAGCGCAATAAGATATCTTTCATTTGAGAAGCGCGGCGCGATAATAAATTGTCACAAAACACCCATTGACGGCACAAAATTCAGCGTTCACTGCGAAATTGTCGAAAAGGGCAGACGCGTGCTTGAAATCAATATAGACGTAGATAGCGAAAAGGAAGCAGACACAATGCTCCTAAACTTCCGCCGCCGTCCCGAGGTTGTTTTCCAGGGCACAATGGCACTTGTATCGGGCGAGCGCAATTATATTTTCGAGCGCTGATTGCTTTACGTAAATTTTACAAAATATAGCAAATTTTGTTAAAATGCACAAAAAAAGCAAGTATGTGTAAAATATTTTATTGATTTTGACAAAAAACACTTGACAAAAGGTAATATTACTGTTATAATTAGATTATCGTAGTGATAAACCGCGGAAATGAGGTATTATGGAGGAAAATTCGGAGCTTATCTTGATGGCAAGAGACGGTAGCAGCATCGCTTTTTCGAGGCTTGCAAGGCAATATAAGCCGCTTATCAATAGTCTTTCCCAAAAATACTCTTCTATGTGCCGTGAATACGGCGAGGTCGGTGACGACTTTCTGCAGGAAGCACAAATGGCATTTTTCGATGCGGTTAAATCATATGATATAAATAATTCGGTAGTTACCTTTGGCGCGTACGCAAAGGCGTGCATACGAAACCGCCTTGTTTCATTAGTGAGGAAATTCAAATCACAAAAGCGCAAAAGGGGCGAGCTTAAAATCCAAGCGGGCGTGACGTCACCTGATGACGCATACTTGACAAAAGAGCTTGGAACAAAGCTGCTTGCACTTGCAGAAAACTCTTTATCTCCATACGAAAAAAATGTATTTGCCCTCTACATTGAAGGAAAAAGGGCAAGTGAAATTTCAAAGAATGTCGGTAAGAGCGAAAAATCCGTGAATAATGCAATTTTCAGGATCAGGTCGAAGCTTAAAGGAATTATTGGTTGAATACTCAGCGAAAGCTTTGTATATTAAATTTTTAGAGGAGAGAAAAGATGTTTGAGGACAAGACATTGGTATGCAAGGATTGCGGAAACGAATTCGTTTTCACAGCCGGTGAGCAAGAGTTCTATGCTGAAAAGGGACTCGTAAATGAGCCGAAGCGCTGCAAAGCATGCCGCGATGCCAAGAAGAATGCTGCGAAAGCACCGAGAGAGCTTTTTACAACAGTTTGTGCTGAGTGTGGAAAAGAAGCAAAGGTTCCTTTCCAACCAAACAACGAGAAGCCTGTTTACTGTAGCGAATGCTACGCTAAAAGGACAGCCGCTGTTGAGGAATAATAGCATATAAAAAAGAAGGCGATGAGCCTTCTTTTTTTGTGCTCCGCGCAAAAGAATTGCAATCTCGTCGCAATTCATTATTATCGCGCACTCGCACGCAAAAAATTTCGCAAAATAATCGCGCAAAAATATTTTTTATACTGTACAAACGCGCGATTTTATGTTATAATATATTATCTATAACTATAATCTTTAATTTGTGAGGTTAGATTCATGGCTTACAATAACGATAATTGCCGCGGTGGCTTTAAGGGCAACGACGGCTTTAAGGGGAACAACAGAAAATTTGAGAAAAAGCAGTACTCCTTTGGCGGTGGTGATGCTCAATTTGAAAAAGAGGACGACGGAGTTGTCGTTGGCAGAAACGCTGTGCGTGAGCTGCTCAAAAGCGAGCGCGGAATAGAGAAAATATACGTAAAGAAGGGCGGTGCGCGCGAGGGCTCCATCACAGTTTTGGTGGCAGAGGCTATTGAGCGCGGCATTGCCGTTGTCGAGGCAGAGGTGCAAAAGCTTGATGCGCTTGCCGAGGGGACAAACCATCAGGGCATTGTTGCAATTGCTTCGCTTAAGGAATATTCAACGATTGACGATATGCTCGCTCTTGCTTCCGAGCGCGGTGAAAAGCCGTTTCTTGTAATTGCCGACTCAATTGAGGATCCACACAATCTCGGTGCGCTGATAAGATGCGCGGAATGTGCGGGCGCACACGGAGTTATCATACCCAAGCGCCGTGCGGTCGGCATCACCCCAACGGTTTACAAATCGTCAGCGGGCGCAATTGAGCATATGCTCATTGCCAAGGTTTCAAACATTGCAACCACGGTTGAGCAGCTAAAGAAAAAGGGCGTTTGGATTTTCTCAGCTGAAGCAGGCGGCGCGCCGTACTACGAAACGGATTTTGACTGCGCCTGTGCCATTGTACTTGGCTCTGAGGGCAACGGCGTTTCAAGAATTGTAAAAGAGAATAGCGACTATATAGTATCAATCCCAATGTACGGCAAGGTAAATTCCTTGAACGTTTCCACCGCGGCATCGGTTATTCTTTGCCACGTGGCGCGCGTGCAAAGGGGTAAATAAGGAAGGAGAAGAAATGGACGAAAAGAGAATTGACCTTGAAAACTCGGGCGTGGCTACGTTTGACGATTCGGACGAGATTTCCGTTGGCGATGAGGTTAAGATAAACGACACAATGGATGACACGGACGACCTCGTTTCCCCCGATAGAACCATATTTACCAAGGTTACAAAGCAATTAAATAAGCCCGAGCGCCATTATGGCTACGCGGCGACCTTCCACGGCACAGAAAAGGAGAAGGAAAGCTTTAAGCTTGACGAGCAGTATGCAAGCTCCACCGATGCCGACAAGCAGTTTAAAAAGGCGTTTGGCATTAGCGAAACAGGCTCGTATAAGACTATTTCGACTGAGCCTGCCGAGGAGGGAGATTTCGGCAAGGACAACATTCACTCAAATGACTACGAATATACGGATATTGCGCAAAGAGCAGAGATACGTGATATGTATCGCTACGCAAAGCGCGGCGTGACAAGAAGGTTTATTTTCTCGTTAGTTTTCACCGCGTTTTTGTTCCTTTGGGAGATTGTTTTCCCGCTCTTTAAGAATACATCGTGGCTCCCCGAATATCTAAACGTAAATTTGCACCCATATATACATATGCTTGTGAGCCTTTCGCTCCTTGTTGCAGTTGCTGTTTGTGCAAGAGAGCAGCTTTATCACGGCACGCGCTCAATTTTCACAAAGGAATTTTTGCCCGAGAGCTGCGTTCCTATCGTGTTCCTCGTTTCGCTCGTTCAGCTTGCGGTTTCGCTTGTTTGCGAGCTTATCTTGCACGATTTTAACGTAACGCTTTTTGCGTTCCCTGCCGCGCTTACAATGCTTGGCAGCTTGATTTACACGCTCTTTAACATTAAAAGAGAGCGCTACGGCTTTGATATTTTAAGCGTAAACAGGTCAAAATTCGTGCTTGAAAGAGTAAATGAGAATACTGCCGAGGCGGAGTACGACACCTTTACAACCACGTCAAGCGGTCAGTTTACAGGAAAAATTGCACGCGTGGCAAAAACTCCGTTTGTTAAAAACTACTTCTTAAACACAAACTCTCCCGTTATGACATCGAGGTTTTTGAAGCCGTATTACGCTATCGCGCTTATTTTGCCATTTATTTTTGCGTTGATTTTCGCGTTTATCACGGTCAAGGAGCAGATTGAGGCGCACGCACTTGAGCCGCTCTTTGCAGCCTATGACTCTCTAAACGTGTTCTTTGTGGGGCTTTTGCTTATCTTGCCTGTCGGAATTATGTTTATATACAGCGTTCCGTTCTTGCTTGCAAACACCGCGCTTGACGATGACGGCGTTTCCATAATCGGCGAGGATGCGATTGGCGAGTTTGCCGAGATTGGCGCTATTGTGGTTAACGATACAACCGCATTCCCACCGCGTAATGTTAAAATCAAGAACATTATGGGCTATAACGACTATACAATCGAGAAAATTACATATCTTGCGGCAAGCGGCTTTTCCGTTATCGGCGGCCCACTTGCTGACGTTTTCGATGCCGTTTTGAACGATGCAATGCCAAAGAGCCAAAGGACAAAGTTCGTTTGCTCGGGCAGGAGCTATTTGAGCGTTAGCGTTGACGGTCAAAGCGTGATTTTTGCCGATAAATACGGTATGACCGCGCAGGGCATTGAGGTTGGCAACGAGCGCGAGGAAAAAAGCGATATGTCGGTTATGTATATGGCGTGCAACGGCGTTTTGTGCTCAAAAATGTATATAAAATATGAGCTTAATCAGCAGTTTGTCAAGGCAACGAAGAAGATGAACTCAAAATCTCTTTCCATTGGAATCAGAACCTTTGACCCAAATATCAACAATGATTTAATTCAGCGCCTTGGCGGCTTCTCCAAAAAAGAAGTACGCGTTATCAAGCTTGAGGCGTATGACGATATTCCGTCAAGCACACACAGATGCGACGGTAAAATTGTTTCAAAGCAAACCTCGTCGGCGCTCCTTCGCGCAATTACAATGTGCCGTCGAATAGTAAGAACCAGAAAGGTATTAAAGGCAGTCGGTGTTTTATGCTCGCTTATGGGCACTATATACGTTGGTCTTGGCGTTTTCGGTATAATCGGAATATTTAATTCCGCTATTGTATCGCTCCTTTACGCATTAACAGCCGTAATTATGTACGTAATCACCGTTTTGATGATGCCGAGTAAAAAATAATGCAAAAAAATATCAGTACAATCTTAAAATCCGTTTCTAAGCCCGCAAGATACACGGGCGGTGAGTTCGGACAAATCATCAAGGATAAAGAAAAAATTAAGACAAGAATTGCGTTTTGCTTCCCCGATACCTATGAAATAGGTATGTCGAACCTTGGTATGAAAATCCTTTACGGCGCACTTAACGAGCTTGACTACGTATGGTGCGAAAGGTGCTTCGCCCCTTGGCCCGATATGGAGGAGAAGATGCGCAAAAACGGTATAGGGCTCTTTACGCTTGAATCAAAGGACGAAATTAAGGACTTTGATATTATGGCAATTTCAATGCAGTACGAGCTTTGCTATACCACCGCTATAAATATGATTGACCTATCCGGGCTTAACGTCTGGGCAAGTGAAAGAGACGAGAGCGACCCAATTATATTGGGTGGAGGTCCTTGCGCCTATAATGCTGAGCCCGTGGCTGAATTCTTTGATATTTTCAGCATCGGTGAGGGTGAGGAAGCGCTTGTCGAGCTTGCCGAGCTTTATACAAAAATGAAGCAGGACGGCACATATACCAAAAGTGCATTTTTGCGTGAGGCAAGCCACTTAGAGGGCTTTTACGTGCCGTCACTTTATGACGTGGAATACAATGAGGACGGTACAATAAGTAAATTTGAGCCGAAATATGACGATGTTCCGAAAAAGGTTGTAAAGCGTATAGTAAACGACTTAAACACCTCATATTTTCCCTTAAAGCCCGTTATGCCGTATATTGAAACCGTACACGACAGAATTATGCTTGAAACCTTCCGTGGCTGCATCCGCGGTTGTCGCTTCTGTCAGGCGGGTATGGTTTATCGCCCTGTCAGGGAAAAGAGCGCGGAGGTACTAAACGCGCAGGCACAGGCGATTTACAAAAACACAGGCTATAACGAAATTTCACTAACATCACTTTCGATAAGTGACTATTCCTGCTTGCACGAGGCAACCGACCTGCTCCTTGACTGGACAGACAAGAAAAAGATAAATCTTTCGTTGCCGTCGCTTCGCGCCGACAGCTTCACGCGTGAGCTTATGCGTAAAATCTCGGGCGTGCGTTCAAGCGGTCTTACCTTTGCGCCTGAGGCAGGCACACAGCGCTTGCGCGATGCTATTAACAAAAACCTTTACGAAAAGGATTTATTAAACGCCGTGCATCTTGCCTTTGAGGGCGGCAAAAGCCAGGTGAAGCTCTATTTTATGAACGGCTTGCCAACTGAAACGTATGAGGATATTGAGGGCATTTCAACCCTTGCCTCACTCGTTGTTGATGAGTACTATAAGACAGAGGGGCGCCCGCGCCGTCCTGTGTCGGTGACTGTTTCCGTTTCCTGCTTTGTGCCAAAGCCGCACACACCGTTCCAATGGGAGGGTCAGGACAGCCTTGAAAGCCTAAGAGATAAGCAAATTTTCTTAGCCGAGAAGATAACCGACCATAAAATTCGCTATAATTGGCACGAGGCAAAGGTTTCGCGCCTTGAAGCCGTGTTCTCAAAGGGCAACAGGCGTTTAAGTAAAGCGATTTACGAGGCGCAGAGAAGAGGAATGCGCTTTGATGCGTGGGATGAGTATTTCAGCTACGAAAATTGGCTTGACGTCTTTGATTCCGTTGGAATTGATATGGATTTCTACGCGACGCGCAAAATGGGCTATGATGAGATTTTGCCGTGGGACGTTATCGATATTGGCGTGTCAAAGAGCTTCTTAATAAGCGAAAACAAAAAGGCTTACGAAAGCGTGACAACACCGAACTGCAAGGAAAAATGCTCGGGCTGTGGCGCAAATAAGCTTGGAAAGGAGCTAACATGGTGCCCACACAGGAAATAACAAAGGTTAGAATCAAGTTTTCCAAGGTCGGCGACCTTATGTACATCTCCCACCTTGATTTGGCAAGGACGATGCAACGCATTATTTTGCGCTCAGAGCTTGACATTTGGTATAGCGAGGGCTTTAATCCTCAGCCGAAAATGGTCTTTGCACAGCCGCTGCCAACAGGCGTTGAGAGCGTTTGCGAGCTTCTTGACATCAAGCTCAATTCCTATATGGACTGTGAGGAAATCAAGGAGCGCTTAAACCGCAATTTTCCTCGCGAAATGCGCGTTTTGGACGTTTATACACCCGAAGAAAAGATAAAGGAAATCGCGTTTACCGAGTATAAAATCAGCCTTTATTCCGACAAAATAGGCGAAAATACCCAAGAGGACGTAGAAAAGCTCTTTACGGGCGAGTGCCTGCTTGAGAAAAAGACGAAAAGCGGCGTAAAGGAAATAAACGTGAGCGATTACATTAAGGAAATTTCCGCCAAGGCAGACGGAAACGAGCTTACATTAATCGTGATTTTACATTCGAGTGCCGAAAAAACGCTCAGCCCCGAAATTTTGGTTGAAGCAATGCGCAAATACCTCGGTATTATGACAAGCGACGGAATAGACGAGCATTATTCTATAATGAGAGAAAGAATGCTAAAGAGCGACCTTAGCGAGTTCAGGTGAGGTGATAAAATGAAAAAGGTATCATTATTTATCGTTATAATTACGGTAATTACTTTGCTTACATTGTCGTTGACGTCCTGTCAAATTAGCTATAGCTATGACGATGCGCTAAAATATACCGCGGGCGGAGCAGCTATTTCCGCACCCGTCACCGAAATTGAGATTGACTGGCTCACCTGTAAGGTGGAGATTGAGCAATACGACGGGGACGAGATTGTTTTCAAGGATGAATCCGAGCATGAAATCCGTGAAAGTGAGCAGCTTCATTATTACCTTGACGGCACTACCTTGAAGATAAAATACGCCAAAAGCGGAGTCATGCAAATAAAAAATGAGTATAAAACGCTCGTTTTGATGGTGCCAAGGCAGGGCTCTTATGATATTGAGATTAATACCGTCAGTGCAAACGTGTATGTAAATGCACCCGATATGGAGCTAAAGGAGATGTCCGTCAACACCGTTTCGGGCAACGTGGAAATCAATTCAATTATAAGAGATGAATTATCCGTTGCAACCGTGAGCGGTGACGTTTCGGTAAAAACAAGCGATAATGTAAATCCGTGCGAAATAGAAACCGTTTCGGGAAACGTTAAATTTGAGCTTCCGAGAGATACTTCGTTTGTGGTAGAGTACAATACCGTGTCGGGAAATATCGAAAGTGATTTCCAAACCACAAGTAAGGGCAATCAGCTCATTCACGCCGCAGGCGTTGGCAGCACAACAACCTATATCGAGGTCGATACCGTTTCGGGAAATATAACCCTAATACCGCTAAACTAAATAATTAAGGACAGAATTTCTGTCCTTTTTTTATTCGCCAAAATTCTCGAACAATAAAATGAGATTTTTGGTTGATTTGATATGCGTACTACGCAATTCATGTTGCGATGCAACAATTCATGACAACTTGTGTCAATTTATGTGCAAAGCACAATTCATTTTTTGCTTTGCAAAACTGTACCGTTTCGTACCAAACAAGCCTCCTTCTTGGAGGGAGGTGGCGCGCAGAACCGGCTTCGGTGCGTATTTTTTGAATTGTGCGCGACGGAGGGAGTAGGAGAAAGACTTTAGGAAAAAAGAAACTGCACAAATGGGGAAAACTTTACCGTTTCGTACCGCTTTTGTTCCTTTATAATCAAGGTGTAAACCGAAAAAGGAGGAAAAAATTATGGGAAAGGATCCGGCGGTATTATTTTACACATCTGATTTTTTATCAGCAACACAAGGGCTTACAATGGCTGAAATAGGGCAGCTTATCAAGCTGATTTGTGTGCAGCACCAAATAGGACATCTTACAAAAAAATCTATCAAGCTTTCAGTAGGCACGGTGAGCCGCGACGTTCTTGGGTTTTTTGAGCTTGACGAGAACGGCTTATATTATAACAAGCGTCTTGATGATGAGGTTATAAGACGAGCAAAATATAGCGAAAGCAGACAGAGAAATGCCAAAAAAAGATATGAAAACAAAAATACATATGCAGATGCAAGTGCAATGCATATTGAAACTGAAACTAAAACTGAAACTAAAACTGAAACTGAAACTAAAACTGAAATTAAAACTAAAACTGAAACTGAAACTGTAAATGAAGCTGAAAACAGCATAAAAAAGAATAAATACGGTGAGCTTGAAAACGTGGAGCTGACGGAAAAGCAGTATGAGCAGTTAAAGGAGAAATTTCCCAAAAGCTACAAGAAATGTATAGACGATTTAAGCTATTACATTGCATCAAAGGGTGACAAATATAAATCTCATTACGCCGTGATTCTTTCGTGGAACAGGGGAAAGAGCGACGATATGAGCAGCTTTGATACTGACGAGTTCTTTGAGGCGGCAGTAAAGCGCTCAGCCGAAAACATAAGCAGACGAGCAAGAGAACACGAGGCGGAAAACGAGGTGATAGTGACGGATTCAAAGGGAAATCCGTGGTGAAGATGATTACGGCATGAATTGTTGCTATGCAACATGAATTGACCTGCGGTCATGAATTGAAGACGGTGCTTTCATGAATTGTTGCTTTGCAACATATACGCTCTACGCGTGATTCCATACACGCTTCGCGTTTAGCCTCCCTTGTGCAAAGGGAGGGGGACCACCTTGGGTGGTGGAAGGATTGGCAGTACATACGACCCTCAGTTGATGACATACACGCTTTTCGTGATGCCATACAACCTTCGGTTGATTCCATACACACTTCGTGTGATGCCATACACATCCAAGATGTGATTCCATACACGCTTCGCGTGATTTTTTTGTTGCACTTTTGCAACAAAAAAAGACACCTCAATAAATTGACTTGCTTGGCAAGTGCCCCATGTGGGTGCTTCTTTAAGGTGTCTTTATTTAGTGCTTGCGCCGTTTTTTATGCGGTGCGCGGCCGCCTTTGCCAAAATTACAGGCTTGCGTATTTCTTCACCTTTATCGGTGAAAGCTGTGAGCGAGAGAGCTCCTTGATTTCGTTTTCGTCCGTGCCGAGGATTTCGAGCAAGTCCGATATATCAATTATATCGATATTCTTGCCCTCGCCCTTGATTTTGTGCGCCTTTTCCTCACGGTAGCATCTGTATCTTGTGCCGCCGCGCGTTATAACGTCGTACTTGGCGAAAACGTCGGCGTTAAATGCGTTTCGCGTGTATTTTGCGCCCATTTTTGCAAGGAGAGAAACAATGTTCATCATCTCGTTAAAATGGTATTCCTCGTATAAAACGCTTACGCAAACGCGCTTGCCCGAAAGGGGAGTATTTGCTTCGCGGTTTACGAAAACGCGCTTGTGGTACATTGTAAATTCGCTTGCGTGCTCCTCGTTTGAGTGGATCCAGTTTGCACGGAGTGAGCCTGTGAGCTTTTCCATCTTTGAAAGCTTGTTTGCCTTTTCGCGCTCCTTAAAGTGTATGTATTCCGAATCAAGCTCGCCGTATAAGCACCAGCATTTTGAAAGCGGATATCGCTCGATAAGCTCGCGCGGGGAAAGATCTGTTTCGTCGCAAAGACCTTTAAGCACACGCATTGTAAAATACGAGTCATCGTCGCTCTTATGCACGTCCTGCGTTTCCGTCACGCCGTATTCCGCGGCACACTTAATTAAAGCAGGGGTGTTTTCAAGCTCCTTATGGTCGGTAAAAATTCTTTGAATATCAATGAAATTATAGTCGAACATCTCGCGGTGGAAGCGCTCGCACTCGCTTTTTAGAAAGCTCGCATCGGACATAACCGCAAAGCCGAACACAATGGCGTTTTCACGCGTAAGTAAGTCCCTTATAACAGGGTAGTAGAATTTGAAATCGGGTGAGGAATAAAACTCATCCTCGTCGTAGCCAAGGACAATTCCGGGGCGGTTTCCCGAGCCGTAGAGGTGGAATTTTGAATGCGGATTCATCAAAAGGTCATTCTTTTCCTTGATGTTAAATTTCTCGTCGGTTATAGTATAGCCGAAGGAGCAAATTTTTCCGTGTCCACCAAAGCAGTTGGCACACTCAATATCGAAAAATATATAGTCCATTATATATCCCTTCTGCCAAGAAGCGCACGATAGAGCGTAACCTCGTCTGCATACTCAAGGTCGGAGCCAACGGGCAAGCCGTTTGCAAGGCGCGTCACCTTGATGTCGAGTGGCTTTAGTATTTTGGAGAGATACATCGCTGTTGCCTCGCCCTCAACGGTGTAGTTGGTGGCAACGATAACCTCTTTTATATCGTCATTATTGATTCTTTGAAGAAGCTCCTTGATTTTGAGTTGGTCGGGACCTATCGAGCGCATAGGCGAGATTGTACCGTGCAAAACGTGGTAAACGCCCTTAAATTCCTTCACCTTTTCAAAAGCGATAACCGCCTGGTAGTCCTCGACAACGCAAACAACGCTGTGGTCGCGCGCCTCGTCGTCGCAAATAGGGCAGATTTCCTCGCTTGAAAGGTTTTGGCAGACAGAGCAGAGCCCAATCTGTGTTTTCGCGTCTAAAATCGCCTGTGCAAAGTCGTAGGCGTCGCTGTTTTCCATATCAAGTATAGAGAACGCCATACGCATTGCGCTTTTTTTGCCAACCCCGTTTAAGGAGCGAAACTTCTCAATAAGTGTATTGAGTGGCTTGATTGGTGTTTCCATTAAAAGAGTCCAAGGCCTGAGAGTCCACCTGTGATTTGACCGAGTTCGGATTCGTTTGTGGAGTCAACCTTCTTTATGGATTCATTAACTGCGGCAACTAAAATATCGGAAAGCGTTTCAATATCGTCAGGGTCAACGATTTCAGGGGAAATATCGATGTTCAAAATTTCCTTTTTGCCGTTGATTTTAACCTTAACAACACCGCCGCCTGCGCTCACCTCGTACTCGCGTGCGTCAAGCTCAGCCTGCTTTGCTTGCATATCTGCCTGCATCTTTTGCACCTGTCTCATCATTTCATTCTGGCTTGGTGCCTTTGGAATGTTAGCTCTCATAAATACCTCTTAAAATTCTTCAAGACCGCTTTTTTCGCGTGTGTCCTGTTTATTTGTATAAATTATAATATCGTTTGGCGTGCCCACCTCGATTTCGCAAAGCAAAATAGCTTGGTGGATTATTCCCTTATTATCGTTCAGCATCTTGCACGCTACCGTATTGTCGGTGTAAATATAAATCTTTGAGTCGGATTTGCGCCTTTTTGCAAACGCACGGGTGAAGAAGCTTGCAATCATCGGCTTAAGCTCGCACACCTTGGCACTAACGTCGTCCCAACCGTCAATATCGACAAAATCGTTTGCTTGCGGGCGTGCCTTTGCAGGCTGTGCGCTTGGCTGAGCCACTTGTGGCTTGCTTGGGGCTGACTCCTGTGCCTTAGCTTGCGGCTTTTCGCTTGGTGCGCTTTTCGGCTCGTTAGCCGCGGATTTTTCCTCGCCCTCAGCTTCCTTGCCCTGTGATAAGGAAATTTGCGCACCGCCGGAAATTAAGCGGAGCTTGTCCTCAAGGCTTGAAAGGCGCGAAAGAAGCGCATCCTTATCGTCGGAAAGCTTCGGCTCACACATTTTCATAAGTGTAATTTCGGCAATTAAGCGCTTGTTCATCGGGTTTTTCATCATGCTTGCATAAGCGGAGTCAAGCAGCGACGCGTGATAAATAAGCGTAGCCATATTAAATTGAGAAGCGACAGAGGCAATAAGCTCGCTCTCGCCCTCGCTAAGCTCTAAAAACTTTGCATCGTTAAACGACGTATAAACCATCATATCGCGGTAAAACGAGGTGAGGTCCTGGAAAAAAACAAGGATGTCCTTTGAGGATGTGACAATCTCGTTTACGTAGGAAAAGAGCGCAGAGTAGTCCTTTTTGGCAACGCTATTGGCAACCGATGCCATCTTTTCAAACGAGCTTGTGCCGAGCACGCGGTTTACGTACTCAAGCGTGATTTCTCCGTGTGCGCCCGCGCAAAGCTCCATTAAGCTTATAGCATCACGCATTCCTCCCTGTGCAACCTTTGCAATTGCACGCAAAGCATCGGGAGTTATAGAAATATTTTCCGCCTTGGCAATATAGCTTAGGCGTGAAACGAGCGAATCAAGTGAAATACGGCGGAATTCAAAGCGCTGACACCTTGAAATTATCGTCGCGGGGATTTTGTGCTGCTCGGTCGTGGCGAAAATGAAAAGCACGTGCTCGGGCGGCTCCTCAATGGTTTTTAAGAGAGCATTAAACGCGCTATCGGAGAGCATATGCGCCTCGTCAATTATGTAAACGCGCTTTTTGAGCATTGACGGCGTGTACATTACGTTATCGCGCAAATCACGGATGTAGTCAACGCCCGTGTTGGTCGCCGCGTCCATTTCAATAACGTCTGTCGTTGTGCCGTTATCTATCGCAAGACAGCTTTCGCACTTGCCGCACGGATTGCCGTTTTGAAGGTCAAGACAGTTGACGCTCTTGGCAAGAATTTTTGCACAGGTTGTCTTTCCCGTACCGCGAGAGCCCGAGAAAAGATACGCGTGGGAAACCGCATTGTTTTTCGCCTCATTTTGCAAAATAGAGGTGATATGCTCCTGTCCGTGCACGTCTGAAAAAACGGTTGGTCTGTATTTTCTATATAACGCCTGATGCATAAAAACCTCCTTAAAATAAAAATTAGCGTATGCCTTTTCGAGTAGGCATAAAAAAACAAGCTGTCATATAAGATCATACCCCAT